>JANOAU010000194.1:0-6063 GCA_031411275.1 Saprospiraceae bacterium
CAGATAGACTACTGTACGTATAGCGTCCTGTTTCATAATCTCGTACGACTTGCCGTTTCAGGCTTTCGCCATAAAATATTCGTTTTGAACCGTTTACCATCTTTTCCACTTTTACGGGTCAACTAAAACCAGGACAATACATGTTAAAAATTTTTCATAACAAACATAAAAGGGATTATTGGTTTCAATGTATCATACTGGAATAGGTTGTCAATGCCAATTAAATCTATGACAATCAAAGAGTTAAAAAACTGTATCATCCTGAAATAGGTTAACAGTAGCGGTATAAAAATATAAAAATCAAAAACAATCAATCCCATGAGGCGTCAAATATGCCCTTTATTTCCACTTTGCTAACCATTTTGGATATTCTTTATGCAACAAATTGGTGGGCCAGACACCGTAGAAGCCATAACCTGTTCGCCGTTCATTTTCAACTTCTGCCAAAGTCGCTTTTTTGATGCCATCACGTCCGCAAAAATACGGTTTATGCGTATCGAGGTCGTAAAAACGCGCCCAAACGGGTGCAGCATTCGGGTCAGGTCGAACGACGACATCTTTACCCGACGGTTGCGTCGTATCTTTGATGTGTTCGACACTAATACCTGTGATTTTTATGGAATCTAAAAACGCAACTGCGCTCGTAATAGCCTTTTTTACTGAGGGGGTTGGATTGTCAAGACTCATTAAAAATGCAACAATCGCAACACTCTCATTACCACTAAAAGAAGGCAGTTCATAAGCCCGTGCTTTGGTAGGCTTTAAGGTTTTGTAATCGTGTTGTGCGCACCAAATTGTCAATCTACCTCGACTCACAATTTGTGTTTTCAAGATAATATCCACGCCTAATTCAACAGCATTTTTGGCTTCTTTACGATACTTTTCGCCAACTTTTTCAAAGGGTGCTTTGCCTTCTGAAATCCATTTCATTGTTTGCAGTGTTCGCGCTATCGCATCATCATTATAAGTAATATGCTTTCTGTAACCCGATGTATCGGGGTAAAACTGTGGGAAACCGCCGTTTTTGTATTGCATTTTAAGCAAATAAGCGATGCCACGCTCGGCAGCTTCTTTGTATTTTTCGTTTTTCGTATCGTTATAAACTTTCGACAAATGACGGATTTCGCGGTTTGTTGCGTTGTTATCAATCGTCGCATCATTGCGTCCTATGTCATCTTTGACGCTTGCTGCGAAAACATCAGTCCATTCTTTATCATACTGAGGGGGTTGGGTTTTACCATCAATTGTCTTTGCCCAGCCTCCCACATTACGCTGTGCAATGAGCATTTTTTCCGCAACAGCTATATCGTCTGCTCTTTGTGATTTATCTGTCGAAACCATTTTAGTCGGTTGAGTAGGCGTTGTTTTAGCATCCACAATAGTGGGCAGCGGATATTCAGGTCTGATAAATTTGGTTGGCATATGCCAATAAGGCTGTAAAGTCCAGTCTTTATCAATTTTTTCAGCTATGCTTTTATCCAAATTGTCTTTATGCCAAGCAAAATCGCCACCTTCTCGATGACAATTATAGTAGTTCACCCGCTTACCCCAAACCAGCGTCGTATCTTTTCGCACTTGATAAATCTCTGCATCTGCCATATCTTTCGAAAATTGGCAATTGATGAGATAAAATTGTGCGTCACGGTGAAAACGCCCGAGTTTATAGCCTGCATCGCCCACAAATTGGCAATTTTTCAAGACCGTTTTAGCAGACTCTGTGCCTGTGCCATCGTGCCAAATCGCTGCATTCAGATTGTGACAAATGAAATAACAGTTTTCAGCATACGCCCAACCACGTGGGCAGTAGAAATCAACAGCCCCTTCCATCGTACAGTTTTGAAACCAAAAAGTGCCATTATCTACGTCCCACGGACTCACTGTATCACCGCCCCAAGAGTGAAAATTGCAGTTTTTGACCGTCATACGTTGACACGCAGGCATACAGCGCAGCGCAAATTGGTGTCCATCGCGACGCGTTATTTTTGCCACACCGTTGCACATAAACGTCGAGTCACCTTTGGCAGTAAAGCCAAAATCGTTGACAATCATCAGGTTTTCAAGCGTAATATCATTGGCACGGACATTCATCGTCGCTGCACCCCAATCATCAGCAGGATGTTCGCAACGAAACATCTCGCGCGCCAACGCATAAATGATTTTTACCCCCTCAGTATCTGTCCACTTTCCACCCAATTTTGGCGCGACAGCACCCCTCAGTGTCAAGCCACTTTTTGCAACAAAAACCTTTTCTCTATAAACCCCTTTTTTGATGAAAATAATCGTCGAATAAGCTGCCGCCGAGTCTTTGACACTTTCTATCGCTGCTTGAATGGTTGTGAAATCCCCGCTTCCGTCAGCAGCAACAGTTATGGTTGTTTTTTCTTTTTGAAAAGAAAAAAGGCTTATGAGTAAAACCAATAAATAGTTCATTATCAATATTTTATCTTTGTTATATTCAAAATTCTAATCATGATATGTGTCATTCCGTTACAGCAGCATCACTTTTAGGTAACTCTTTTACTTGGTTTTTTTCTTTCCCCAGAATCAAAAAATTATCTGATGAAACCACTTTAATATTTTCACTTTTTTCAAGATTTCGCCTTGAATTACCTGCAAAAGTGCCGCCTTTTACAGCCGATTCGTGGTTTTCATTAAAACCTTTTGATTCATCTCGAATCACAATTTGCCGTGTTACCTCCTCACTTAAAGCCGTGAAAATCAATTCCAAAGGTGTCATGTGGTCACGTAGGTTTTGACATTCCAAACCTTTGATTTTTGAATGTTCAGAGGGCATAATACCAAAAGTAGCTTTTGCAATTTCAGCCGTCAAAATGCGGTACTCTTGCCCATGTTTTACACCTCGAATTTTCCATTCTTCGGTTAAAATATTCTTTTTTACCATTTTTTGTTTTATTTAAATAAAAAACAAAAAGTAAACAAAAACAAAAAAAATCGTAAACAATTATAAATCAATATTTTGCATTTCATTTTTTAAAATAAAAAATTTTAAATGCACTCAATATTATTGAGGGATGATTTTGAATCACCCCCTCAGTATATGCTTCTTTTAATTCGCCAACGACCATTTCACTAAACCCCGCGCCGCTTTGAAATTGTCAAAATCTGCTGGCAACTTGCGCCCGTCGAGGTATTCGTTGTAAATCCAAGGATCGCCAAGAGCGAAAACACGTCCCTTGCCATATTTCGCCACAGCAAAAATGACATCGCCATTGGGTGAGGTATAAACAGATTCGGCTGGCTTTTTTAGGTTTAGAACAGACAACTCTTTCACATATATCTTTTTGGCATCGCCAAAAATCGGATGCTTGCCGTCGAGCGTAAATGTACCGTCAGGGTAGTTGTCGTTTTTAACAAAATTGATACACTTATCCGTGAACGTTATGCCAAAAGCCGTTGCCAATTTATTGAAATTTGGAATCTCACAGTTCGACGTATCGTTTGCCAATAAAATCAATGTACCTCCCGCCTTAACCCAATCTTTAATAACCTCGACGCTTGCCGTGTTCATAAAATGAGGGGTCGCTGTTTCTTTTTTCGTATCAGGGTCAACGATGATATAAACCGATGCGCCTTTAAGGTTTAGAGCCGAAGGTGCTGTTTCGATTGGCTTCATTTTTGCACCAAACTGCTCAAAAATACTGCCTAAAACATGAAATCCTGGGTGCATCCTATCGTCCAATGTATAGTGAAAACGCTCCATTTTGCCATCAAAACCCTTGCGGTATTCGTTGTTGAAATAGTAGTCCAAAGCCACCGTTTTACCTGCTCCGATAGGTGCATCTTTCGCCCGTTCCATCTCCAAACACAGGTTGATGAACGGTCCAACACCTTTCAAATCGTTTTGCCGAATGGGTTCACCGATATAATATTCGTAGCTGCCATCGCGGTAAGGATTACCACCTAAACCACTGACAGACACCGTTTTTTCAAGGTTTACAGAGCCATCTGTATTGTTAGTGATGAAGTTTTTCAAAATACCTGCGTAGCCTTTTTCAGCGGCTGCCCGATATTTTACTGGTAAAACGCCCAAACGCACGCCTTTTGCTAAGGCAAACGACAACATAGCCGTACCAGACGCTTCTGCATAATTGCCCTTGTCTCCTACCCTATTCATAACTTGCCACCAGCAACCATCTTTGTCTTGAACCTTTACTATGGCTTCTGCCACACGTCCCAAGATAGCCACCAATTCAGCTCGACGTGGGTTGTTTTTTGGGAAATAATCCAGCACGTCCACCAATGCGACGGCATACCAACCCATTGCACGATCCCAAAAATGTGGCGATTGACCCGTCGTTTTGTTCGCCCATTTTTGCGATTTCGATTCATCCCAACCGTGGTACAACAAGCCTGTTTTAGCATCGCGCCCATGTTTTTCCATCCAAACAAACTGATTGGCAATGTCATTCCAATTATTTTCTTTGAACAATTTAGAATATTCCGCATAAAACGGCTCTGCCATATACAAGCCATCGAGCCACATTTGGTTCGGATAAATGTGTTTATGCCAAAAACCCCCTTCTTTCGTGCGCGGTTGTGTTTTGAGTTGCGCCCTCAGTGTATCGGCTGCTTTTTTATATTTTTCTTTACCTAAAACACTATACAGCGTCAAACATTGACGACCCGGTGTTACAAGGTCAATATTGTGTTCCTTACTCGAATAAGTGCGAATCGAGCCGTCGTCATTGACATAAAAATCTATATTTTTTTGAATATAGCTGAAATAAGCCCCTTTACCTGTCCGCAACCACACATTTTCACAGGCATTGAGTAGCACACCCATCTCGTAATTCCATCGCGCCTGTTTGCCTTTCGATTCTTTGACATAATGAATCGAGTCTGGGTTTTCGCGTATAATCGTTGCCAACATGCGCTCCGACATAGGCAGTTCTTGCGCCAAAAGGTTAAAAGCCATATTTAAGACAAGTACGGCAGACAGAAGTATTTTTTGTAATAATTTCATTTTTAAAATTTTATTTTGTTCCAACAATTTTAAGCATTATAAAAATGCGAACAAAGCTAATAAGTAGAAGGCGTGTTTTTTTTAAGAATAACGAAAACGTTTCCGAAAGTTTATTTTCCTGTAAAAATCACTTTTATACTGAGGGGTCGTCTTTTTTTCAAAAAAAGGCTTATTTTTGTCAAAAAAAGACGCTAATGACAATATATAGTATATATGACCAAATTGCAGATTTGATTGCTCGTATTGACCCAACAAAAGTCATGGCTCTGAAAGCCCCCGATGAAATGCAAAAACGATTGACTTTTTTGATTGGCAAATCAAAAGATGAGCAACTTGATAAAAAAGAAAAAGATGAATTAGACCATTTTATTGTATTAGAACGGCTTATTAGACTTGCCAAAATTCGTGCTCACGAACATCAATCTGTCGTATGAGTCGCTACATTTCTGATAACCTTCGACAATTGGTATCAAAACGTGCTGAATATCGGTGCGAATATTGTTGTCTTTCAGAAAAACGTTCTTTTTTCACATTTCATATTGACCATATTGTAAGTCTTAAACACGGTGGCAAAACGCTTGCTAAAAACCTCGCTCTCGCTTGCCCAATTTGTAATATCAATAAAGGCTCTGATATTGCTACATTTTTAGATAATATCAGAGAACCCATTCGATTTTTTAACCCAAGAACAGATATTTGGGAAGATCATTTTCATGCTGACACTTCTGGCTTACTTATTGCTAAAACGGTTATTGGCGAAGCTACAAACAAAATATTTGACCTAAATCATCCTGAATCCATCATTGAAAGACGCGAAATGATTCGATTGGGTATCTTTCAAGAAAAATACTGAGGGGTCAATATTTGACCCCATTTATCACTACTTTTTGACTATTCACCACCTTAAATTCAGGTTTTCCTTCCATTACAAATTGTACATTTTTAATTTGAATGCCATCGCCTGCCGAGCAGAAAACCGCATTTTGAGCTTGTAAAACAGCGTTTTCGATGACCACGTTTTGCACTTTCATTTCGGGTAAACCTTGAATATAAACACCATATTTTGCCCCACGACAGAT
>JANOAU010000195.1:0-124147 GCA_031411275.1 Saprospiraceae bacterium
GTTGTCACTTATTAACGCCCAATCAAATGCACGAACAACAAAAACTAAAAGTCGTCACTTGGCGAAAAAAAATGGCTGGTAAGACAGCTAATAGTGAATAATTTTTTCAAAAAAATGGTCAACCATTTTTAGGACTATACAGTTCGCTTTAAATAATCGGGAATATTATTTCCTGTAAGTCATTGATTTTAAATAAAGTAGAAAGCCTTTGCATCTTGCTTATTGCCTTTTGCCTACTTATTTGATAATTAGTCTTTAAAAAAATTTCTTAAAAATGAAAAACATTCTCTTACTTCTCTTTTTACTAATGACACCAATGGCTTTTGCACAACCTAAAACGATCGGGCAAGTCGTTCGTCTCGACCCAAGTTTAGACGATTTGCTAGATAAAAATGCCCAAATTGAAGTCCTTGCGGACGGTTTTCAATGGTCAGAAGGACCTGCTTGGATAAAGAACGGCGGGTATCTCATTTTTTCAGATGTCAAAACCAACACCATTTTCAAATGGAAAGAAGGCGAAGGTATTACATCTTTCCTGAAACCCTCGGGCTATACAGGGCGCGGCACGTACAGCAAAGAACCTGGCAGCAATGGCTTGACAATCAGCCTCGATGGCCAAATCATTGCTTGTGAACATGGCGACAGGCGTGTAAGCATTATGCCTACTGAGGGGGGCGGCAAAAAAACATTGGCAGATAGTCATCAAGGCAAACGGTTCAACAGCCCGAATGATGTTGTTCAAAAGTCGAATGGTGATGTCTATTTCACCGACCCGCCTTATGGTTTGGCAAAACAAGAAAAAGACCCAACACGGGAAACGGGCATTTTTGGTGTTTATCGAATCGCTAAAAACGGTGCTACTACCTTGTTAATTAATGACTTAACTCGTCCAAATGGTTTAGCCTTTTCGCCCGATGAGAGTATTTTGTATGTAGCTCAATCAGACCCTGATCGGGCTTATATTATGGCGTATCCTGTTTTGAAAAATGGGATTTTAGGTAAAGGAAAAATCTTTTTTGATGCCACACCGATGTCAAAACAAGGCATGAAAGGCTTACCCGATGGCTTAAAAATTGATGACAAAGGCAATTTATTTACCACTGGACCAAGCGGTGTATTGGTTATTTCACCCAATGGGAAACTCTTAGGTCGCATCGAAACAGGGCAACCGACTGCCAATTGTGGTTGGGGAGACGACGGCTCAACGCTGTATATCACCGCCAATATGTACCTTTGTCGCATTAAGACAAAGACAAAACCTGCTGTTTTTAGATAATTATTTAATGGTGAATGGTGAATATTTTAATGGTGAATTTTCTGAGGGGTAATATTCACTTATTCACCATTCATCATTAAAATATTCACTATTATAATTATGTTATCAAAAACAAATGACACCTATTTTATGCAGCAAGCCTTCATCGAAGCCCGCAAAGCCTTTGATGCAGGAGAAGTCCCTGTGGGAGCCGTTATCGTCTGCGAAGGGCGTATCATCGCTCGCGGTTTTAACCAAACCGAACGGCTCAATGACGTAACAGCTCATGCCGAAATTATTGCTATGACAGCTGCAACGGCTTATCTTGGCAGCAAATATTTGGATGAATGTACTTTATATGTGACGCTTGAACCGTGTCCGATGTGTGCAGGTGCTTTGGCTTGGGCGCAATTGAGCAGCCTTGTATATGCAGCAAGCGATGACAAACGGGGCTTTATGCGGTTTGGAAAAGAGTTATTACATCCCAAAACAAGGGTCGCTATGGGTATGATGCAAGACGAATGTAGTCATTTGATTAAGCAGTTTTTCAAGGAGAAAAGGTAGAAACGAGTTGTTTTTTTTATTTTTTCTTAAAATTCACCTTATTTTTGTTTAAAAAAATAAAATGGTAGCAGAATATCTTTCTATTTACGACGAGTTAGCGTACTTTTTGGCGAGCCTATCACCAAGGAAAGTTTTGGCATATAAAGTTTCTCCGAAGGCACAAGAACGTGTCAATTTTTTGATTGCTAAAAATAAAGAAATAGGATTGAGTACAGCCGAAAATGCTGAAATGGAACGCTATATGGTCGTCGAACACATCGTTCAACTTGCCAAAGCAAAAGCACTTCAAAAACTTAATGAGACAACTTAATGTGCCTTATATTTCAAAAAATACACGCCAGTTGGTGATAGAACGAGCAGGAAATCGTTGCGAATATTGTCGTGTACTGGCTTATTTGGTTGGTTTTCAATATCATATTGAGCATATTATTGGAGTACAACATGGCGGCACAAATACGCTTATAAATTTGGCGTATGCTTGTGCCTATTGTAATTGGAAAAAGGGACCTAATATCAGTACAATTTTACATTTAGAGGGTGAACTTATTCCATTATTTAATCCAAGAACACAAAACTGGTTTGACCATTTTGAAGTTAATCGAGGTGCAATTGTACCTCTGACTCTCATAGGTGAAGCGACAATTAAACTTTTAGACCTTAACGAACCCAATCGTATTGATGCAAGATTTGAAATGCTATTAGCAGGTTTTTATCCTTAAAAAATGAAAAATGCGACCGCCTCGATTTACTGAGGGGTCGCATTTTTCATACTCATATCTTAACGAAGTTATTGATTCAAACGAATTTCATCTTCGTTTTCATCAAAAAACTTGTAAGTCGTCAACGGGTATTCAGGTTCAGATTGAATACGAATCCATTTATTGTACTTGAAATACCAGTTTATTTGACGTTTAGGCCAAAAACCTTTCGTCAAATACGCCTCTACAAATGGGTGTGCGTGAATCGTAATACGCCCTTTTGGACGCGCTTGCAATACAGCATCAAGGTCAAATTCGAGTGTATCTGTTAGTAAAACAGTGGGCTGAACTTTCCCCGTACCGTTGCACGTCGAGCAGACTTCTGCCGTGTTAATTTTCAGTTCAGGCCGGACACGTTGGCGTGTTACCTGCATCAAACCGAATTTACTGAGGGGTAGAATCGTATGCTGCGCGCGATCTTTCACCATAAAATCTTTCATGGCTTTTTGCAAAGTTTTTTTGTGTTCAGGCTCTTTCATATCAATGAAATCAATGATAATGATGCCACCCAAGTCGCGCAACCGCATTTGACGTGCGATTTCCTCTGCCGCTTCCATATTGACCGCTAAAATCGCATCGTCTGTTGCACCCGAGCCAACTTTATGACCACTGTTTACGTCAACGACGTGCATCGCCTCCGTATGTTCGATAACAAGATAGGCGCCACTTGCCATCGTTGCTGTTTTGCCAAAAGAGGCTTTCACTTGACGATTGACAGGAAAATGATCAAAAATATGTTTACCACTCGGTTTATGAAACTGAACAATTTTTACTTGGTCAGGTGCAAAACCTGCGAGATAGTTTTTGATACTTTCAGAAGTCTCTTTATCATCGACTATAACACGCGAAAACTGATTGGTGAGCATATCTCTTAAGATGCTCGATGTCTTGTCCAGCTCGCTCAACAGTTTTGTTGGCGGCTTGGCTTGTTTGAGTTGAAAGAAAATTTTCTCCCATTTAGCGGTCATTTGCATCATTTCTTCGTGCAATTCCGCTGTTTTTTTACCTTCGGCAGCCGTTCTCACGATGACGCCAAAGTTTTTGGGTTTGATGCTTTCAGCAATCGTTTGAAGCCTTTTTCGCTCGTCTGCGCTGGAAATCTTTTTCGATACTGCAATAATGTCTGTAAACGGTGTCAGTACTAAAAAACGGCCAGGAATTGTGATTTCACAACTCAATCTGGGTCCTTTAGTACCAATGGGTTCTTTTAAGATTTGCACCAAAATGTGTTGTCTTTTGGGCAAAACTTGGTCAACTTTTCCGTTTTTGTTGATGTCTGGCTCTATTTTGAAATGGTCGAGACTGGCCGTATTGATACCTCCACTGATAACACTATCCGTGAATTTCAAGACGTTTTTAAGTTTCGGACCCATATCCGTATAATGCAGAAACGCGTCTTTTTTATGACCGATGTCAACAAAAGCAGCGTTCAGCCCAGGCATCAACTTGCGGATTTTGCCGATAAATATATCACCGACGGCAAAATCGTTGCTTGTTTCTTCGTGATGCAGTTCGACTAATTTTCCATCTTCGAGAAGAGCGATTTCAACCTCTGATTGCGTCGAATGGATAACAAGTTCTTTTTCCATTGTCAACGCTTTTAGATTGACAGCAAGGTAGGTTTCAGTAAAAATCGTTGTGGATAGGCGTGTTGTCTTGTGCTTAATTCATGTCAATGCGTTCTGAAAGCCGTTTGGAAAAGTTCATGAAAAGGAATCCAAAACGGGAGTTGAGGTCAGGCTGGGCAGATAAATTTGACAAAAACGGCGAAAAATTCAGGGTAAATATACGTGATAGGTGAATGGTCAAATTCAGTTTGCTTTTTATTTTTTCGGACGTGTTTTCCTATATCTTTATCTGGTTCGGGTTTTTGCAAATCGAAAAAAAAATGAAAAAAATGAAAACACGCTTACTTAAATATACCCCCTCAGTAAAAAATGAAAAATTAAAAATGAAACAGTAAAATATAAGTCTTCTGTTTTATCTCATTTTAACCTTTACATTCAAAATGTGGCTTTTAAAAAAAATATTTTGAAATAAATACGATTATAATAAAACGCAGAAAGGAACGCCGAAAATCTATTAGATTTCCGACATTCCTTCGCTATTTCTTACTAAGCCACAATGTCAACGCTGACTTTTTTAGCAAAAACAACCCAAACTTAGCGAAAACGATAACTAAAAAAATCGCACATTTGCTATCAGGGTTTAGAAATCAGTTTTTACTTCTTCTTCTTGTGGCGGTTTTTCCGAAGTCTTTTTTTACGTTTGTGCGTCGCAATTTTATGACGCTTTCTTTTTTTACCGCAAGGCATTGGCTCTAATATTTAAAAGTTTATAAAATAAAGTCAGTCGTTTTGGTTTGAAAAACGAGAAAAATGCCCGTTTTTTTTACTTAAAACCACAAAACTCGATATTGTTTTAAAAATGGCTGCAAAAGTAATAAAGAAAATGGTAAATTGGAAAGCGATTCATGTTTTTGTTTAGATATTCACTTTTTTTATTCTTTTTTTTATTTATTCTTTTTCATCATTCACTTATTTGTATGGATTTTTTGTCTCCTAAAATCGAACAATATGCCGAAGCGCATACCACCCCCGAAAGCATCTGGTTGCAAGAATTGGTGCGCGAAACACACCTGAAAACACTTGCACCGCGCATGCTGTCGGGGCATCTTCAAGGGCGTTTTTTAAGCCTTATTGCCAAACTGATGCAGCCCCGCCGTGTACTTGAAATTGGTACTTTCACGGGTTATTCAGCCTTGTGTTTTACTGAGGGGGTCGCAGACGGTGGCATTTTATATGCTATTGAAGGCAACGATGAATTGAAATACATTATCGAAAAATACATCAAAAAATCAGGTTTTCAAGAAAAAATTAACCTTTTAATGGGTGATGCCTTAGAAATTATCCCTAAATTGGACGAAGTTTTTGACCTCGTTTTTATTGACGCAGGCAAAAGAGACTATCCAACATATTGGGATTTGGTGATAGACAAAACCCGTTCAGGCGGTTTGATTATCGCAGACAATGTCTTGTGGAGTGGTAAAATACTCGAAGAAAAAAAAGATGTAGATACCCAAATCTTAGACAGTTTCAATAAAAAAGTATTAGCCGATACGCGTGTCGAATGTTTGCTTTTACCAATACGTGACGGTTTGATGATGGCGTTAAAAAAATAAAATGGCACTTAAAAAAAATCACTACTGGGAGGACGTTTATGCCCTTGTCCGCCTTATCCCAAATGGGCGGGTGACGACTTATGGTGCCGTAGCAGATTACTTGCGCTTGGGTTCACCACGCATGGTTGGCTGGGCCTTGAATCATTGCGGGCATGACCCCAATGACATTCCAGCACATCGAGTGGTCAATCGTTTAGGCGAATTGTCTGGGCGCGCCCACTTCAATCCACCGAGTCGTATGGCTGAATTGTTGCAAACAGAAGGTATTGGAGTCATAGATGATAAGATTCAAAATTTTGAACAATACTTATGGCATCCACTTGAAGAACTTAAAGAAGATGCTGATTTAGATTGATTTATATTTTAAATAAATAAAAACTATGAAAATACACCCCCTCAGTATTATCGCTGTTTTGAGCATTATTTTATGCCAAAGTTGCTCTTTCAAAGCAGGTGTTGTCACCAAAAATGATTTGAAAAAAATGACACCCGCCGAAGCCCTCACACGCCTTGAAGAAGGCAATAAACGCTTCAATGACAACCAAATGAAGCGTTTCAACATTCGGGAACAACGGTATTATTTAAGCAAAAACGGGCAATATCCGCCTGCTGTTATTTTGTCAGGAACGGATTCTCGCACCCCTCCAGAACTCCTGTTCAATCAAGGTCTCGGTGATGTGTTTTGCCTGCGTTCCCCTGCGAGTGTCGTGACGGCTGAAATGGTGGCAGGCATGGAAAATGCTTGTGTTCGGATTGGCTCAAAAGTGATTGTTGTACTTGTGCAAACACATGATTTATTCATCGAATTAGCTGTTGATAATGACTTAACAGGGAATCAAACCGCTATCAATTATCAACTCAAACCCGCTATTGACAATATTAAACGCGATGCAAATTGGAAACGTTGGAAACGTGAGGACTTGCTCAACCTCGTTTTGCGCGAACATTTGATGTTATCACTCCGCAAAATCCCCGCTATCAGCCCGATACTCAGGGGTATGCAGGAGCGTGGCGAAGTGTTCATAGTTGGGGCGATTTATGATGTTGAAACGGGAAAAGTCGCTTTTTTAAAGGGTGGAAATGAGTGACTCAATAAAGAAAATTTCCATTTGGTTGTGATTATGGTACATACAATAAATTGATTTTCAATCATTTGTAAAATCAAATGCCCTGTTTACATTTTTTTAAGTGTATGGTATTTAGTATTCGGGTGTTTGGAAATTCAGAAGCTATTGATTGTCAATGATTTCCAAAGCATTCAAAAAACCACATACAATACACTAAATACTTAAAATATAAAAGGCATAGAACTTATAACAGTTTCTATGCCTTTTGCTTTTTGTATCTTGCTCTTTGCTTATTGCTCTTTTCCCACTTTATCACCCCTCAGTATTCTAAACTTTTTTCGGGCTTCGACAGCCAAAGTGGAATCTGAAAATTCTGTAAACAGCCGTTCATACAGCAATTTAGCTTTTTCTTTATCATTCAGTCGCGTTTCGTAGATATCTGCCATTTCAAATAGGGCATTGTCGGCACGTATTTCTTCTTTATATTTTTCTAAAATCTTTTCAAACATGACCACGGCTTTTATATAATCGCGCTGTTTTTTGTAAATCTGCGCTTTTAGATAAAGCACATCATCATCCAGAGAATGTTGCGGGAAAAGCATCATTATCGAATCCAATTTCTCAAAAGCGTCTTTATACTTGTTCTGAAAAACCAATAATTCGGCTTCTGAATACATTTTCATAGCGGTTGTTGTCGAGTCAAGTCCTGTATTGTCCATGATAAAAACGCTCATATCAATCGCATCGTTTGAAATCAATTTAGATGTAGAGGCTTTCAAGACATCAAATTGCGCTTTCGCCCAATCAAAATCGCCGAAATAATAACTCAATTTTGCATTTTTGAACCGTGCTTCATGTCCTAATACATCGTCTTTATAGAGTTTATCCACCTGCGAATACAACAAAGTCGCTTCCCAACGCTCTCCTCGAATCAAATAAAAATCGCCGAGACTCAATTTTGCCCTTGATTGTACTTCTTTGTCCACCATCGGAAAATCAATGATTTCTTCCAAAAGGGCAACCGCTTTATCTAAGTTTTGCAAGTAAAAAGCTTCTAATTCCGCCAATTCAGAAATAATAGGAGCTGTCCGAGCATTCCGCCCCACTTCATCTAAAAAGGATTCATATTCTTTTTCAATTTGTACCAGTTCAGCATTGGTAAACGTGTAGCCTTCCGTCAATTTTTTACGTTTGCACGACAACAAGTTTTGCTTCGAAATAATAAACAAAGGCGATTGTCGTCCTTTTTCGCTGACGATATACGTGAAACCTTCGATAGCCGCATCGTAATCATGGTCTTCGGCGGCAATACTGGCAAGTCCAAAAACCCGATTGCCGTCTTCGCCATTCAGGCGGTCAACCGCTTTGAGTTGCCGAAAAGCATTTTTATAATCTTTTTTTTGCAAAAACACCCACGACAACAATTCTGGATATACCAATACTTTTGGCTCATCTTGAATTCGCGCATACAGTTGACTTTGCAACTCCGTTTGTTCTTCCGCGCCCGTTGCATTGCGCATCAACATGGATTGTACTGAGGGGAGGTAACCAGGATTTTCTTTGATGGCATTGAGGTACGACTCAATCATCATCGGCACATCATCCTTGCGGCGATACAATTCAGCGAGGTTGTAGGCAAACATATTTTTATTCCGCATAACCTTTGCACCTTGTTCGTATGCGGTCAAAGCCAAATCGTAGCGTGCCATCGAACTAAAAGTAGCGGCCAAATTGTCAACCATGTAACGATCTGATGGGAGCTTGTCAATGGCTTTTTTATACTGCTCGGTGGATTCTACCTCTTTGTTTTGGCGTTCATAGAGTTTACCCAACTGAACGTAAAGCGTTGATTTTGAAGGCTCTTTCTTAATTTGTTTTGTAATAATTTTCTCCGCTTCGTCGAAACGGTTCAAATCCATGAGACAAGACAAATACCGCTCGAAGTAGTAATCACCTGCATTTTGGACATACAGTTTTTCGTACAGAACAACGGCTTTTTCTAATTCACCTCTCTGAAAATATTGCTCTGCCAATTGTGGATTCGGTTGCCCTTTCAGTAGCAAAGGCACAACTAAGAGTAAAGACAGGAATAACTTTTTCATTGTATCACTTATTGAAACTGATTTTTTTTTGATTTTACTGATTTCATAATTAGAGACGGAGTTTAAGCCAAATCTAACTTAAAAATAACGCCTTTTTTTCGTAAAAGTTGCTTTTTCGATGAACAGCACACTATAGCACATTATGACCAATAGCCTTCTTTCGCTGAAAATAAAGAACAATTCCTAAACCCAAGGCCGCACCAACTGTATTCGCAATGCCATCCATAACATCATACATCCTCTCTTGACAATATGCACCTTGAAACCATTCCAAAAACCAACCATAAGCACTGCAAAAAATAGTCGTTCCAAGGGCAAACAGCCATGAGATACCCCCCATATTTTTTCGTTTTCCATATAAAATCAACCCAGTCAGACCACCATAAAAAATTATATGAACGATTTTATCTACCGATAACAAATCGCCCCAATCGGGAATAGACGGTAAATCCTTGCCTGGCAATACAGACAGGACAAAAATAAAAATGCCCCACGCAAGTGCGGGGGCGTAAGAAAACAATCTATTTTTCATGTTTAATGGGCTGGTAATTCACTTTGATAAGCGGCGGCACTCAAAAGGGCATCCACATCAGCCAAATTATTGACTTTTACTTTCACAATCCAACCATCGCCGTAAGGGTCGGTGTTGACAAGTTCAGGTTCGTCACTGAGTTTCTCGTTGAACTCTAAAATTTCGCCTGTAACAGGCATATACAGTTCAGAAGTCGTTTTAACGGCTTCAACCGTGCCGAAAACGTCATTGGCTTCTATCGTTTCACCAACGGTTTCAACTTCAACATAAACGATGTCGCCCAATTCGCTTTGTGCATGGTCGCTGATGCCGATGGTAGCAGTGTCCCCTTCAAGGCGCACCCATTCATGTTCTTTTGTGTATTTTAAGTCTGTAGGATAAGTCATAATTAGTAAAAATTGATTAATGATTAATTTGGATGATATTTTACGGCTCAAAAATAGAACTTCAAAGGAGATTTTTGTATAAAATAAAGAAAAAACATCAGAATACTGAGGGGATAAGTCTTAGTATGCTACACTTTTTTGTAAAATAAAAGTTGAAAAATATTTTTTTATTGAACAATCATTCTATAATTTTGTCACAAATTCAGATTCATGCCTACTGTCAAAACATCGAAAGAAGAAGTCCTATTGAAAGCCACCCATGTGATACGTCAACGGGGATATGCGTATACGAGTATGAAAGATTTAGCAGAGGCTTGCGATATTCAGCCCTCCCATTTTTATTATTATTTCAAGGACAAAGAGGATTTGATGACTGCTATTTTGGAAGGAGTCTTAGAACGGTTTCGACTCAATATAGGCATCGTAGCAGATGATGAAAGCCTTGAACCTATTGATAAATTGGACAAAATGCTTAAAAAAATGGGTAAATCCTTCGTTTTTACTGAGGGGGGCTGTTTGATGGGCAACACCGTTTTAGAAACGGCTTATCTGGAACCCAAGTTTGTCGGCGTATTACGTGATTTCTTTGAAGAATACATCAAGGCTTTAAAAAAGATTTTTCAAGCCAAGTTTACAGAAAAATATGCCCAAAATTTAGCCGAACAAGTCGTTCAAGACTTGCAAGGCGGCATTATGCTGTCATTACTTTACAAAGACAATAGTTATACAATCAAAGCCTTCAATCGGGCTAAAATGTATTTGCAATAATTTTTTTTGTTCCTTTTTTAATGAATATTCGATAAAATAAATCAATATGGAAAAACAAGCTATTTTAAATCATCTCCAAAGTGAGGTAGAAGCCTTAATGCAGCATGTCGAAAATGTTTCGGAAGAACATTTTTTTCAACAACCGAATCCTGAAAAATGGTCTATTGGACAAAACATCCAGCATCTGATTAAATCCTCAAAGCCCTTAGTAAGCCTTTTTGGTAACCCTGAATTGATGCATCAATGGGCAAAAAGCAAGCGAACTTCCCAAAGTTATGAAGATATTAAAACGATGTATATCAATGCTTTACAAACGCCACCGCCGATGCTTTTGAGTTATAGGCACATTGATACTGAGGGGTCAAAAGCAGAAATGCTCGATGTTTATAATTCCGTAACAATGAAATTGTTGGAACGTGCTGCCCTTGTGAGCGAAGCAGATTTAGACAGTTATCAAATCCCTCATCCTTTATTGGGTTTGTTGACAGCTTGTGAATTTTTACATTTTACGGCATATCACACACGCCACCACTACGCCCTCATCGAAAAAATAATACTTGTTCTTTCTTGAATGAAGATTCAATAAAATTTTTATACTCTTATTTCGAGAACCGCATGGTATTGTACTATGTGGTTTTTTTTTATGGGTTATCTCAACGGTTTCTATCTTTGTGTTTCATAAACGTACTAATTCTTTGTGTCATTGATTAATGAATATTGACAAAATTCTAATTTTATAAATCTTGAGAATCTGTAAAATCCAGTAATCATGTCTAATTATCAACAAAATATGAAAAATATAATTTTAAAAAACCAGTTAATCACTCTATCCAAGTTGCCTTTTGCCACTTGGACATTACCACTTGCACTTTGCCTTTTGCTTTTTGCCGCTTGCCAAACTGAGGCGGTCAAACTCAATGGAGATGACCGTGTAGCGATTGATACTTTATCTGGCAATGCTATTAAAAAACTAACGGTTGAACTCGATAAACAATGCAAAGACAGTTCGGATATGCTTCGAAAATACCTTGTTGATTCACTCGTTGCTGTGCGTCAGCAAGAGATTATGATGCAAACTTTACCCCATAATTAATAAAAACAGTGTATTTTCTGAAAAAGAAACTTTATATGAAAAAGGTATTTTTGGCCCCCCTCAGTATAAGTGTCCTTGGGGCATGTATTTTATTATTAGGTTCATGTCAATCTATTCCTTCACTGACAGTACCCAACACAAAAATAATCATTCAATCTAATCCTATTTCAAAAGTCAATTTGAGCCAAAAGCGGCTTTTAATTGTGTCTTATGATAGTATTGCAACCAGAGAAATGATTATTTCTTTGAAAAACTACCTAAATGTAGAGTTCAATAGTTGTAAAGTAATCTCTGAACGTATCAATATTCGGCAAAATGAATCCAGTGATTTAGCGGATTTTGATAAATTGAAAACAAGTTTTAAACCTGAATATTTATTGACGATTCATTGTGCTATTAAACGCACGCGTGACTTTTATATCGTTGGCGATGTTGTAAAAAAAATCAGGGACATTAAATTTTATTTCGATTTAAAACCTTTTCATTCCTTGACAGAACAGCCCACTGTTTGGAATGGCGAAGCCTCGATAAAACATCTTTACGATGAAGGACACGCGGCAACGATGAAAAAGACAGCAAGCCAAATACGGCAAAAAATGCAGAAAGATTTAATTATCAATTGAAAATCAATATTTTATGCTTAAAAAATACGCAAAACTCCTGGTCAATTACTGCCTCGACATCAAAGAGGGCGACCGATTGTTTATCCAAACAACAACACTTGCCGAGCCACTTGTCCGCGAAGTGTATCGTGAAGCCTTGCGTGCGGGTGCCCGTCTCGTAGAAACCGATTTTATTTTTCAAGAACGCAACCGCATTTTTTTGAACGAAGCCAATGAGGCGCAACTCAACACCACTTCCCCGTTTCAGCGTTTGGCAATGTCCGAATTTGAAGCCTATTTGCACATTCGCGCCCCTTTTAACCTCCGTGAGGATGCCAATATTGATGTTGAAAAATCTAAAATAAGAGGTGAAGCGACGAAAGATATTACTAAAATCTATTTTGAAAGAACGGCAAATAGGGCTTTAAAACGCAATCTTTGCCAATATCCGACGCCCGCATCGGCACAAGAAGCGGGTATGAGTTTGGAGGAATATGAGCATTTTGTATTCAATGCGTGTAAATTGTTTGAACCTAATCCTCAAGCAGCGTGGGTCGAAGTGCGGCAATCGCAACAACGCATTGTTGACCACCTAAATAATTGTCAATCAGTACGTTATGTTGCCGAAAAAACGGATATTACGTTCTCTACAGAGGGACGTATTTGGATGAATTCCGATGGGCAAACTAATATGCCAAGCGGTGAAGTTTATACATCACCTGTTGAAAATGCCGTCAATGGCGTTGTGCATTTCAGCTATCCGTGCCTCTATGGTGGGCATGAAGTGGAAGGGGTAACGCTGTGGGTCAAAGACGGCTATATCGAGCGGTGGGAAGCCCAACGGGGCCAGGCATATTTGGATAAAATTTTTCAAATCGAAGGCACAAGGCGTTTTGGCGAAGCGGCTATTGGGACGAATTATAGCATCAGCAAAATGACAAAAAACATCCTTTTTGATGAAAAAATTGGCGGTTCCATCCACATGGCAATCGGTCAATCTTACTTGCAAACAGGCGGTAAAAATCAGTCATCCGTGCATTGGGATATGATAACAGATATGCGGCAAGGCGGCGAAGTGATAGCCGATGGAGAAGTCATTTATCGCAATGGTCAATTTTTGATATGAGGAAAAATATTAAAAATCTATGCCTACAACTTGCCGAAAGTTTAAAACTTTCGGCAAGTTTTTTTCATAAGTTACTTCTCGTATTTATTACTTCTAACTTATTGATAATCAATATAAATGCTCAATTTTACAAAGGTTTTTCAATAGAACCCAGCCTCCATTTTGGACGCATTGCCAAGCATACACCTAAACTTTTGTTTCAACCGCCCCCCCTCAGTATCGGCAGCGAAATTCATCTGAATTGGCAAACGTATGGGCAAAAAGTATGGCATGAATGGCATAACTATCCGTCCTTTGGCATCAGTTTTTTGCACTACGATTTAGGCGATAAAAACATATTTGGTGATGCTTTTGCCGTTTATCCAAGCCTTGATGTGCGTGTTTTCAAAAAAAATAAATTATTTGATTCTTACATACAATGGGGCTGGGGTTTAGCTTATTTGACACGGCATTATGACCAATTTACCAATCCTCTTAATAACGCTGTTGGTTCAGCCATTAATAACGTCACTGATTTTAAAGTACGGATTGAAAAAAGGCTTTCGACCCATTGGTCGGCACAAATGGGCTTAAGTTTTACTCATTTTTCAAATGGTTCTGCTCGCCTGCCCAACTATGGTATCAATATTCCAGCATTCAATTTGGGTGCAAAATGGACACCTCAACCGTTTAATACTGAGGGGTATATCCATTGGGACAGTGCTTCAAAATCCCTAAAAAAATGGGGTGGTAATGTTTTTTCAGGCTTAGGTATGAGTGCTTCGACTGTGGCAAGAGGCCCGAAATATCCTATTTATACACTGGCATTTTCCCTCGTTCGTCCGCTCAATCAAGTTAATTTATTGTGTTTAGGTATTCAATATGAACAAAACAGGGTGGTTGCAGAATTTGGTTTGGCGACTGGAGAATATACAACCAAGGAAGAAGCCTTGAAAGCAGGGAGGCGTTGGGGTGTTTTTGTCGGCGATGAGTTTCTATTTGGGCAAGTGGCAATGGTGCTGCAATCAGGTTTTTATTTACACCATTATCCAGCTATTCAGAGTCTTTGGTTCAACCGTATAGGTGTGCGCTTATATTCACCGACGATCGGGCGATCAACAATTCAAGGACATATCGGTATTCTTCTTAAATCACATAAGATTAATGCAGAGCAGTTTTGCCTATTAGGCGGGATTAGTTTTTGAACACTTTTACTCAACGAGCATATTTTTTTTTGAAATAAAATCACGCACAACGCTTTCAGATTCAAAAAAAGCATGTTCAAGGGTATCATTAACGACTACTTTATCGAAGCGATTTTCGTAGGTGAGTTCTTCAGTTGCCCGTGCGATGCGTTTTTTAAGGCTTTCTGTTGTTTCCGTTTTGCGATTTTTCAAACGTTCAAGTAAAATCTCTTTGGATGGGGGTTTGATAAAGATAGCCAAGGATTCGTCGGGATACACCTTTTTTATATTTGTCGCGCCCTTCACGTCCACATCAAAAATAATGCACTTCCCCAAATCCCACAAACGTGCAACTTCACTTTTCAAAGTGCCATAATATTGATCGTCATATACTTCTTCATATTCCAAAAAGGCCCCCTCAGTAACACGTTGTTTGAAATCATCGGTTGACAAAAAATAGTAATCGACACCATCTATTTCATGCGCTCGGCGCGCTCGGTTGGTCGCCGAAACGGAAAATGCCAATTCTGGAAACTTC
This sequence comes from Saprospiraceae bacterium, assembly GCA_031411275.1. Taxonomy (GTDB): domain Bacteria; phylum Bacteroidota; class Bacteroidia; order Chitinophagales; family Saprospiraceae; genus JAAFJT01. Next base: position 15,136 of record JANOAU010000195.1, read on the forward strand.
CTTAAAAGGTGATGAACAATGGTTGTTTTACCCGCACCAGATGGCGCTGTGACGATGATTAATTTTTCCATAATGGTAACTTGTTATTGGTTATGCGTTATTGGTTATTGGGAAATTCGTTATTAGGATTAACAAATAACGAATTTTCCAATAACCAATAACGCATAATCAGTAACTAAACAAGATTCGCTATCAATTCTTTCATTTTTTCTAACTCATCTTTCATCTTAACAACGAGATGTTGAATATGCGATGAATATGCCTTTGAGCCGAGTGTATTGATTTCACGTCCGATTTCTTGTGTGATAAAATTCAAGGTTTTGCCTTTCGACGAGCTTTTGATATCGTTCAATGTTTCCAAAAAATAGCGGCAATGTTGACCCAGCCGTACTTTTTCTTCTGTTACATCAATTTTTTCAAGATAAAAAAGGACTTCTTGTTCAAAACGGTTTTTATCCACATTCTCTTTGCCCATAAATTCTTCAAGATTTTGTTTCATACGCTGGCGTAATTTTACCACACGCTCCGTTTCGTAAGGTTCAACTTCCGTCAATAGGCGTGCAATATTCTCAACGCGCAACCTCAAATCCTCTTCCATAGCGCCCCCCTCAGTAAGACGAAAATTAGTGAAATCCACCAATGCTTCATGGATAGCTTCAAGTGTGGCTTGCCATTGCTCTTCTTGAACCGAGTCCTCATCGGAACCCAATACATTGGGCAACCGCAAAATAGCTTGCAACACATCGCCGTGGTCAATACCTAATTCAGTTTTGAGTTGTGACAATTCTTTGTAATAACGTCGAAACAACTCGTGATTTAAGACAAAGTCATCTTCACCTGTCATAGAACGGACATTAATACTCATATCTATTTTACCACGCTCGGCTTTTTCGGTGAGAATGCGGCGCAGGTCAATTTCTTTTTCTTTGTAATTTGACGGCATTTTAAAACGCATGTCCGTCATTTTAGAGTTCAAAGCACGAATTTCTATCGTTACCGTTTTATCACCGAAAGAGCGTATCGAACGTCCATAACCTGTCATTGAAAGGAGCATATTGTTGGGAATTTATGAATCGAAAAGAAAAAAAGTTGAGGCATTATAAAAAAACACCTTGTTTTGTTTTAGAAAGAACGGCAAAGATAGTAAAACCACCATGAGACTAAAGTAGAAAAAAAAAAATTTAAAGTTTTTTTATGTAAACTATTGAAAATCAATTCTATACTTGTATTTTCGTTTCGTCTTTTAGGGAATAGCAATTCTGAACGATTTTTTGGGAAGCAATAAGAAGCAATTATTGTGTTTTAAAAGACATGCGGAAATAGATTGTGTAGTCGAATTTAAAAAAAATAAAAATTTGGCAAACATTTTGATTGCCCACTCGTATAAAGTGTTGATTTTCAGAGACGTAAGTTTCTATAAATTACATTTTTTTTTTAAAACTTTCAAAAAGGGCTTCTTAATACAGAATAAAAAATAGAGATTTGCCCCACTTTTGACAAAACGAAAGAATAACAAGAAAATCATTCATAACTCATTCTAAATCAATTCATAATGAGAAAAGCTGATATAGTAGCAGCCATTTCAGAAAAAACAGGTCTTGCCAAAGTAGATGTATTAGTCTCTTTGGAAACTTTTTTCAACGAAGTCCGCGAAACGATGGGCAACGGCGAAAACGTCTATATTCGCGGCTTTGGCTCGTTCGTCATTAAAAAACGGGCGGCTAAAACGGGTCGGAATATTAAGCGCAATAAAACCGTTCAGATTCCTGAACATTTTATCCCTGCTTTCAAACCTGCTAAAATTTTCACAGAACATGTGAAAAGTAGTGTCACTTCTTTGCCCGACGATAAGGACGAAGAATAAAACTTTTAATTTCAAGGTGTCAAAACGCCAAAATTCCGTGAACAAAACTGGCTTACGGAATTTTGGCGTTTTGACATCTTGAAATTCATAAGTTTCAAATACTCAAAAATGAACAGACAGCAAATTACCCTTGTCGCCTCTGCGGTTGCCTTATTTTTCATTCTTTATTTCGGCTGTGATGTCCAATCGAAGGAGCAAAAATCTTTCGAAACGGCTCGTACGCTCGCAGGTACAAGTATTGACATGGCATCCGTTATCAAAGAAGCAAATAAAAGCTTAAATGCCACACAAATAACTGAAATACAAGGACTTACACAAAAAAGCGAATCCGCTAAAGACCCCTCAGTATTGAAGCAATTATCAGCTGCTTGGCACAATGCTGGACACGACGAGATAGCTGCTTACTATGCTGAACAAATCGCAGAGTTAGAAAAAACAGACGAAGCATGGTCTATAGCAGGCGCAAATTATTATTTGGCTTTACAAAAAGCAGAAGATAAATCGTTACGTGATTTTTGCGCCAATCAAGCCGTCAAAGCCTTTCAAAATGCCGCATCTTTAAATCCGACAAAATTAGAGTATCGCATCAATTTGGCATTGTGTTACACTGAAAATCCACCGCAAGACAATCCAATGAAAGGGATTTTATTGTTACGTGAATTGGATACACAAAACCCTGAAAATGTAGCCGTTAATGCACAATTAGCAAGACTGGCAATCAAAACAGGACAGTTTGACAGAGCTATTGGTCGCCTTGAAAAAGTGCTGATAAAAGAACCGAATAATGGCAAATTGTATTGTTTATTGGCTGATGCCTACGCAGGGGCAAATAATCCAAAAGCAACTGAAGCCACGCAAAAATGCCAATCGCTTTCAAAATAATCGGCTCTGTACCATCTATTTCGACAACTATTTTTTAGAAATAAACGTTTACAAAAACGTCGTTGACCTTAAACAATCAACGACGTTTTTTATTTTTACGGGTAAAAGAACAAATCCAATGGAGCGTAATTATATCGAACAGGTATCATATCACCAACAACCCACACACATATCTTTCTGGAATAGCTTGCGATTTCCTTTGTATTTCACGGCAATAATTTGGTTAATTCATGTTTTTCAGACAGTTTTCAATCTCGATTTAGGCTGGTGGGGCATTTATCCACGCGAGGCTTTTGGTCTGCGAGGCATTTTTTTTGCACCTTTATTGCATAGTAATTGGGAGCATTTGGCTTCCAATTCAGTGCCTTTTCTTGTATGTGCGACGATGATTATCTATTTTTTTCCACGGGTTGCCTTACGTGCTTTTGTTGTTATATACCTTATTTCAGGTTTGTGTGTTTGGCTGTTTGCTCGCACGGGTGTTTTTCACATTGGTTTGAGCTATGTGGTGTATGGTTTGGTGTCTTTTATATTTTGGACAGGTGTTTTTAGGCGTAGCTTACGCAGCATTATTTTGGCACTCATTATCGTCACTTTATACAGCGGCATGTTCACAGGTGTGTTACCGACAACAGAGATTTTGCAACGTAATATCAGTTGGGAAAGTCACCTCATTGGCGGCATTATTGGCATTATTGCAGCCTATTTTTATAAAGAAGAAGTCGAAGACGACGAATTTGAGACCCCCTCAGTATATGACACATCCAAAACGGCTTTTTTTCACCCCGATGTTTTTGTTAAAACAAAACAAGAAATTTTACTTGAACAGGAAGCGGAACACCGTCGCCTTGAACATGAAGTCCGTATGCGGCAATTCCCACCCTTTGATGGATGGAATTCTGATTCCACTTATTAAAAACTATTCATTTATCTGCAAAAGCGTCCTCAATTCAGTCGCATCTTTGGCTTTCAGTTTGCCACTTAAAATCAAGCGCAATTCACGTCGCCGTGCTGCCGCTTCATATTGTTCCGTTTCCTCTTTAGACAATGCAAGGACAGGCGGCACTTCTTTAGGCTTATTGTTTTCATCATCGAGCGCAACAAAAGTTAGGTAAGCATGATTGCACCGACGCGGATTGCCGCCTTTCATATCAGAGGCAAATACTTCAACAAAAATTTCGACAGAGGTATTAAAAGCCCTGGTAACGACGGCTTCTAAGGTCACTATATCGCCTTTCAATATGGGTTTTTGAAAAGACACATGGTCAACTGAAACGGTGACTACTTGCGATTGGCAATGCTTCCCAGCACATATCGCCGCCACAATATCCATCCATTTCATCAAATTGCCGCCCATCAAGTTGCCCATAGGGTTGGTATCGTTGGGCATGACCATTTCAGTCATAATGGTAGTGGACTCACTAATTTTTTTCCCTTGCATCATAATTGAGTTTTATCAAAAATACTGAGGGGGTCAACGTATCATCACGCCTCGCCTATCCAAAAACGGTATCATCGTAAAATGCGCTCTGTCAATCGCTCCAACAACAAACACATATTTTTTGTCGTAAAGTTGACCATCGTAAGAAAAACTGACCCAATACTCATGTGACAACCAAAATAGGTCCTTTGGAATGGGTTCGACTTGTATCAACTGCATCGGACCGACTTCTTCAAAAAAATGACGTAGGGTGGTCGTTTGTCGCTTTTCGCCCATTTCGTCTTCGCCATAACCCCGAGAGACGACCATGACATTGCGAATCGCTTCCTCCTTGAAATTGATAAGAAAACACTCCCACAAGTCATCTTCACCGTAAGGCGGTGGCACAACGACCATTGCCATATCTTCAACTTTTAATTCAGGAATATCTTTTTTCATAATAATATTTATTTTAAACAAATTCAAACCCAAAAACATCTATAAAATGCCGTTTGAGTCTATATTTTACTTCATTAACGTCAATTTCTTTGCCAAGTTCATGGGCTAAAGATGTAACGGTTTTGTCTGCATCGTCAATACCGCAAGGGATGATATTGTTGTAATAATTCAAATCGGTATTGACATTAAAAGCAAAACCATGCATTGTTACCCAACGGCTTAAATGAACGCCAATAGCACAAATTTTTCGTTTTTTATCACCTATTACTGAGGGGGTATCTCCTTCAACCCAAACGCCCGTATATTCTTTAATGCGATAACCTATCAAACCGTATTCGGCAATAGTCCGAATAATCACTTCTTCAAGTGCGCGCACATACCGATGCACATCCGTAAAAAAACATTCCATATCAAAAATCGGATAGCCAGTGATTTGACCTTCACCATGATACGTAATGTCACCGCCTCGATTTATTTTAAAAAATTCAATGTTTTGTTCTGTTAACTGCGTTTCATTCAACAATAAATGGTCAACTGAACCGCTTTTACCCAAGGTGTAAACGGCATTGTGTTCACAAAACAGCAAGTAGCTATTTTGTTTTGACATTAAATTTTCGGTAAAAGATACTGAGGGGTCTGTTTCTAAGTTTTTGATAATCAATTTTTTATCAATGACCTGTTTCAAAATTTGAAACTGATAGTCCCATGCCGTATGGTAAGAGATTCGACCTAAATCTTGGAAAATGACTTTGGGCAGCATTTTTATTTTTTGCACAAAGGTATGGATTTCTTTTCCGAAAATGAGAAGAGAAGGAAGGTTTACAATTGTAACGCCATGAATAAAGCATCGGGTACAGCGTTGTCATTATACCGTGGAATATAATGAAAACCAAGCGATTCATAAAGTTGGTGTGCTTTTTTCATGGTGGTATGAGTATCGAGCAACATCCGTTTATAGCCCAGTTGTCGTCCTTTTTCAATAATCGCTTCTGCCAATTTTCGTCCAACGGAAGCACCCCTCAGTATGGGTCGGACATACAGACGTTTCATTTCGCAGTCCTCATCGTCGAATTTTCGGAGAGCAACCACTCCAATCGGTTCATTGTCGGAAGTTGCCAACAAAATTGTACCTTCGGGCGGCGCATATTTGCCCGATTGCAGTTCATCGAGTTCTGCGAAAGGCGATTGAAGCGGGTCAAAATAGAGGTTCATATTGGGTAAATCGAACAAAAAGGTAAGATATTCGCTGAAAAGCAACCGCACAGCTGTAAAATTACTTTCTGTTGTTGCAATGGATATTTGAATTTCATTCATAGTGCTATATCATAAAAAAGACAAAAAAAGTTGTTTATCACGTATAAATAAGATTTTAGCAAAAGCTAAGAGGCAACGGATTGACGAAGATATAACTTTGCTGAAATTTGCCTTTTAGTATTTTCCACGATTTATCATTAAAATTGCAAGATGTTCAATATTAATCTAAAAACCATAGGCTGGCATCTCATTTTTTGGGCTTGCCTTTTCATTTATGAATGGCTGCCCAGTAGCAGTATACATGATTGTTATCAAGTGGCTTTCAATGCAGCCATTCTCAATGTGCCTATCATTATGGTTGCCACATATTTCAACATTTTTGTTACTGTTGAGCATTTTTTATTGAAAAAAAAGTATGCTTTGTTTGCTTTTAGCCTCGGGGCGAGCCTTGTTGTATTTGGTCTTTTGCGGCGTATCGTCAATTTTTATACGGTTTATAAGGTGCTTTATCCGCCTAAAGCGACCAATTTGTATTTTTTGCCCAAAATAACCATAGATTCAGTAAATGTGCATTTGTTCGTTGGTCTTGGAACGATGATTTATTTTATAAAAAAATGGGCAGAACAACGCCATATCAATGAAGCGTTGATGAAAGAAAAAGTGGCGGCTGAATTGTCGTTGCTGAAATCGCAAGTACAACCTCATTTTATTTTTAATACCTTGAATAATATATATATGTTGTCGCTGAAAAAATCGCCACAAACCAGCGATATGATTTACCGACTGTCGGCTTTGTTGAGCTATATGTTGTACGATACAAAGCGGCAATACATTGAGATTGAAAAAGAAATAGATTATGTTAAAAATTATATCAACCTTGAAAAAATACGTTATGGTGAGCGACTGGATGTGCAATTGAATGTTTTTAACAATGTTAAAGGCGTTACAGTGACACCTTTATTGTTTTTGCCTCTGGTTGAAAATGCATTTAAACACGGCGTGAGTAATGCAGTGGAGGATTCTTGGATTCATATTGATATTTCACTAAAAAAGAATACGCTAATTTTTAAGATTGAGAATAGTATTATTAAAGAAAAAAATGTGTCAAATGGATTTGGCAATGGTTTGGGTTTAGAAAACTTGAAACGCCGCCTTGAAATATTATATCCTAATCGGCACGAGTTGAAGACAATGAATGATGACTGTTCTTATTTGGTCACTTTAAAAATCAATTTCGATATTGATATTATGACTGATCGCGAGAAACCCAATATACAAGTGACACCTAAACTAAAAGAAAAAACGGAATTAACACCTCAAACACTTTTCGCCTTCAAGAATTTGTTTGTATTTTTGAAATTCTAAATTTGAGGGCAGTCTGAGAAAGATTTAAAATCTTCTTAAAACTTACTGTCGCTAAAAGCATTCGAAAATGACTTTTTTAGCAAAAATACTGAGGGGGGTGTCTTTAACACAAGGTCACTTAATTTTCCAAAGCAGAAATTGTTGAAATAATACTGATTTTTTTGCATTTTATTGAAAATCAATATGTTAAATAAAAGTAAAAGAAAGGTTATCCCACAAAACGCCTAAGTTCTATTCTTAATATTTTGGGTTTTGATGATATTAAAAAACGGCTTTGCATCCATATATTTATAAAAAATCAAACGCTTATTTTATTCAAAACAACTTTTGCTATGAAAATTAAATGTCTTGTTGTTGACGATGAACCTTTGGCAGCCGAGCTGGTTTCCACGCACATCGCTAAAACGCCTGCATTAGAGTTGGTCGGTACATGTGGCAATGCCATCGAAGCCTTCTCTATTTTGCAGCGCGAACCCATTGACCTTCTTTTTTTAGACATCCAAATGCCTCGTATGACGGGTTGGGAATTGCTAAGGAACTTGCCCACTAAGCCTTATGTGGTCATTACGACCGCCTACCGCGAGTATGCACTCGATGGTTACGAGTTCGATGTTTTAGATTTTTTGTTAAAACCCATTACCCAAGAACGCTTTATGAAAGCTGTTGATAAATTTCATGTGCGTAAATCTATGCCGATTGAAGTACCCCCCTCAGTAGGTGACAGTTATGATCAAGCGTATAAGTATTTCAAAGTCAATCGGGAGATGAAAAAAGTTTTTTTGAAAGATATTCTCTACATCGAAAGTTTAAAAGATTATGTGCGTATCAAGACTGATAAAGAATCGCTCATTACCTACCAGCGTATCAGTTATTTGGAAGAAAAATTGCCCGAAGATAAGTTTCTGCGGGTACATAAATCGTTCATTGTTGCAGTAGATAAAATAGCTGCTTTGGGAGCTAATACAGTGAAAATCAAGGACAAAGAGATACCCATTGGTCGTAATTACAAAATGAATGTGACTAAACTGACGGCTGCAGGACAATGATTTTGGGTATAAGCTAAAGTAAACAGACATGAGGCTCATGTCTGTTTACTTTAGCTTATTCAAAAAAAAATACGGGTAAAATAATCACTTATGGTATGGAAAAAATCTGGGCTTTGCATCATAGTATCAGAATGCAAATGACAGTTTAGGTAATGATGGATGATAAATGATAAAAGATGAATTTTCAAAACGTTGATTTTCAACTAATTGTAAAATGAAATAGGTCAATTTTTTTCACCCCTTCCTTATTTGTAGGCGCATTTACTATTGAAAATAATTTTCTTATTCACTTACATAAAAATACGAATCTATTGTTCTGAACGAAAACCTATTTACAACAGCCAATTCTTACTAAAAATCGTCTAATTTTATTTTTTATATCAAAGAAAGGGGAAAATACTGAGGGGTGTCTTCTTGACTTTAATATCTGTATTTTGTCTCAATCTTTTGACTATCAGTCAATTACACAAACCGAACTTTAAAGTATGAAAAAAACGAACACACTCTGGACTGTTGTTTTTCTTTTTGTCATTCAACTCTTACAAGCACAGCCCGCTTTACGGCGTGTGGCTTATCTTATCGGAAATTCTGTTTATGAGGATAGTACCGAACTCTACAATCCCGTCAATGATTCCAAAGATTTGGGGCGCAATCTAAAAGAATTGGGCTTTGAAGTCCATCAGTTTGAAAACGTCAATTTGGCTGATTTTCAACGTATTCTGAATGTTTATGGCAGAGATTTGAGCAAAGACCCTGAGCATACGGTGGGGCTTTTTTTCTATGCAGGTCATGCGATGCAAATTGACGGACGCAATTTTTTGATGCCCACTGATGCCATTGAATTTGCCGATGCAGATGAAGCGGAAGAGGTTTGCATTACACTCGAAGCCATATTGGCAACCATTAATGAAGCACATAACAGAATGAATATCATTGTTTTAGATGCTTGTCGCACCAATCCTTTTCGGTTCGATGTGAGCGGTGAGCCTCGACATACTGCTGAACATTTGGCTGGTTTGGCGGCGGTGGAAGCACCTGTGGGTACATTGATAGCATACTCAACGTCGCCTGGCAGCGTTGCCCTTGATGGCGATGGATTGAATGGGCTTTACACGCAGGAATTGATAAAAGCGATTCATATTCCCGATTTGACCATAGAACAGGTGTTCAAAAAAGTCCGCACGCAGGTTAAAGAAATCAGTGATGGCGAGCAAATTCCTTGGGAAAATTCATCTTTAGAATCTGAATTTTATTTCAAACGCAATCCACAAGTCACAGTCACTGCCAAAGGAGTTTATTTGGCATCTGCCAACGAAAATTTGCCCTTGCCAGAGCGTTATGCGCGTGATATGTGTGGCTGTATGACGGGCTTGGTGACATTGGTAGAAAAAATAGATATGATGCCCAGCCAATTAGCACCCGAGACAGCTCGCCGACTGGCTGAAGACAAAACAACCGCTATCGAACAAAGTGAACGCTGCATCAAAACAGCCACACAAGACTATTTGAAACGAGTCACACCTGAAATCGACCGCCTAACGATGAACACTTTAGAGCATATTTGTCCCAAAGTTCATCAATTTATGATGTCCCGACGATAGATAATTGTTTTATTTTCATTGTTTTATGTATTGTGATTTGCTACATTCACGACGCACACCCTATGCCTAAAAACACCTAGAATATACTTCAAACAGTCTTGTTTGACAAAACTTACACCACACCAAACTCTTTGAACCCTTATTTTTTCAAACGATGGAAGCCCATTTTTTTACCAAAGAGGCTTCTTGGTAAACCAAACCATTATGAATGTTTTCAGACTGACTAAGCGCAACTTAGTCTCTACTTCGTCGTTTTCAAAGCCGAAAAACAAGCGTAAATCATCTGTTTTAATGTATTTTTCCCAATCTTTTTTAACAAAAAAAGGACATGCTTTTGACGCCTTTTTCAGAAAGTATTCACAAACCCAAACCTCGTGGCGCGAAGATTGGAAACCATGGCTCATATCGTTTTGGATATCGGTAAAGAGAAAAATGTCGCCCACTGTATGGCTCATACGTGATACGGTCGGGATACTGACAACTCATGTAAAAGCAACGATTTTGCTCTTTTTATGGCGTTTACGTTACGAAATAGCATTGTTTTTTAAGCACATTCGAACAGATTTACCTTCTATTTTGAACCATATTCGGCTCAAAATAATACGATTTTTGGTGCTATTACGCCTATTGCTGACACCTATTTTAAAACCCATTCATAAAAAAGTAGGGCTATTAGTAGCACACAGTGTTAAGGCATTATCTCCTGCTTTAATACCAATCCATAATAGAATTGGCGTACTTGTCAGCCAAACCCAAGTCATCATGTCGCCTATTTTAGTTCCAATTAACAATAAATTAGCGAAGTTTACCCCCTCAGTAAATAGTCGTTTTGGGCAGAAAAAAGAATCCTTTTATTCATTTTTAAGGATAATATGGGCTTTCTTTAAAAGTAAACCCCTTGCGGCACAGCTTGTAAGTGTGACAATAATTGCTTTTTGCAGCATTGCTTATGTCAAAAGAAAAGATTACGTCATGCAGCATCAAGTTAAATATGGTTTTAATTTCAAAAACTATCATGTCAATGAAAGTGACATAAAAAAAGGCGATGCCGTTTACTCAATGCTCATAAAATTAGGTTTGTCCTATCGACAAGCGGATAGTCTTTTGGCGGTGGTTAAACCGAGGTATAATTTTGAAAAAATACAAATAGGCAAACCTTACACGACTTTAATAAGCAAAGGCTTGCAAAATGACACTGCTTATTTGGTTTTTGAACCCGATCCCAAACGGTATTTCATTTTCGATTTGGCAACCCCCTCAGTAAAAGAAGTCAAACGCGCCGTTTCCGTTCGGGAATTTCAGAAAGGCGGTATGATTCGAGAAACATTTTACAATGAGCTTGTTAAAAATGGCATCAGCCACACCTTAATTGATAAGATTCAAGAGGCTTTGGGCGATAAAATTGACGTAAAACAATGTACTGATGGTGAAGCGTACAAGTTGATTTGGGAGGAAGAGTTGATTGAAGGGCAGCCCAAGGGTATTGAAAAACTAACATGTGTTTATTTCAAAGGGTTAAGTTTGAGAGAACCAATCCTTGTTTTTTATTACGACAACGCTGTATCAAGCGGTTGGTATGGCAAAGGAGGCTTGCCTATGAGCGGTGGTTTTATGGATAAACCAGTTGAAAACAGTACAATAACGTCTGGATTTAGTTGGCATCGGAAGCATCCAATTTTGGGCTACCGCCGTCCACATCTCGGAACGGATTATGCCGCTCCGCGTGGTACACCGATTAGGTCGGTTGCCGATGGCATGGTTGAAGAAGCGCGATTCAGCTTGGGTAATGGTCGATATGTGAGAATTAAACATAGTCCACCGTATGAAACGGAATATTTGCACATGAGTCGTTTTGCACAAGGCATTGAACAAGGTGTATTCGTTAAAAAAAAGGAAATCATTGGTTATGTTGGCATGTCGGGTTTGACCACCGGACCTCACGTCTGCTTTCGACTTTGGAAAGATGGCAAAGCCATTAATCATTTGACTGAACGCTTTTATACAGAAGCCGATAATGTTCAATATAAAAAAATGGTCGCCGAAAAGACGGCTGAATTAGATAAAATCCCCATGTTAAATTATAGTTACTAACATCATTTTCAAACGAGTATATAAATAATGATGAATGATGAATGATGAACGATGAATAGTGGAAGGGGTTGATTATCACCTACTTGTGGTAAATAAATTTCCTGTTTATTGCTGTTCATCTACTTACGTCCAACAATTTTCAACTATTTATTAATATTTCAATATAAACATTATGAAAAATTACATCAAATGGCTGTTTACAGCTCTGTTACTGCTTTGCCTTGTAGCAATTCTACCCGCTCAAAAACAACACGTCAACAATCCAGACGACATATTTGTAGACACCTTGGGTAACTATGTGGCTTATTATCAGCCACAAAATATCCAAAATAAAAGTGGCAAACTTGAAAAAGATATTATTGACGTTGTTGTAGACGCCGCTATTGACAGCTGGGATGCCATTTTCGAGAAAGACCGTCCGAAAGTAGTTCAAAATGCTTTCTACATTGCCGTTGACACCATTTTTCAGAAAGATAAACCTATTTCACCCGCCTTGTTGTCCATGAAAAACAGGGTTATTCCAAAGGCAGTAGAAGCACCGATGCCTGTTTTTGAACAACAAGAGATGACTGTAAAATTTGAAAACGGACAATTCGTGCCAATTGCCTCCAAAAAAGATTCGGTAGAAAAGGTTGGCAAGGAAGTCATTGAATCCGCCTTCAAAATGGATGTCGTTGACGTTGATGAAATAGACGTCGATTTTTTTAAAAGCAATTCCTTCCTTTACAATGGCGAAGTTTATCATCGTATGTCGAAGGAAGAATTAGAAAGCGAAGAGTACAAAAAGCCAAGAATCAAAATGACCATTCGTCCCAAAGAGGAAGTTACAATAACAACCCCCTCAGTAAAAGAAGCAAAAATTACCTCCAATGAGCAATTTGTTGATTTGTATGACGATGCAGCTCTCGACGGAGAAAGATATGGCATTCCATATGCGATTACGATGGCACAAGGCATTTTAGAAAGCCGTGGGGGGCGTTCTCGCATGGCAATTGCGCTTAACAATCTCTTTGGTATAAAATGCAATGGTGGTAGATGTCAAAAAGAGAGCTGTAATCATGGGTACTATACGGACGACAGAAAGGATGAAACGTTTGAGCGTTATCCATCATTTGAAGCCTCATTCAAGCGTCATATTAAATTTTTTTTAAATAATGATAGATATGATAAATGCCTTTCATGCGGCATAAAAGACGTGGAATGTTGGTTATATCGCTTACAAAAAAGCGGTTATGCCACTGACAAGATGTATGACTACAAGTTAGCTGAAATCATAAACCGCTATAAATTAACCTTAAAACCCATTCAGTATGAAAGAAAAAAAGCAGCCGACCGCATGAGAATTGCCCAATAAAATCCAGATTTATGAAATCAAAAAAATTATAAAACCTACCCCTCAGTATTTTTTAGGATTTTGCCGCTTTTCAGAAATCATACTTTTGGATATTAAATCATTGATTTTCAAATTATTATACTATTGAAATAAAATATTAGAACATATTGATTTAATATCCAATTGTTATTTTATTTTTCTGACAAAGTAATTTTTTTTTTACATTAGAGATATTGTCTACTTTGTGTCTTCTATTGAACAAACGATAACGAAGCATATACCAATTTTTGACCAACACTTCCAGCAGCATCTTACTCTTGCTAAAACTTCTTTTTTTACCATCGCCATATCGCCTCCCAAACGAGGTGATGTGGGTTCAAACCGTATCACAAACTCTATGAAAAAAATCTTTACAATTCTCCTAATGGGCTGTATATCACAGTCTATTCATGCGCAGTTTTTTGTTGAAGTCGGTGCCAATGCGCAAATGCTGTCTTTCAAAATCAAAGAATCACCAGCTTTGGGTGCTCTTTCTGGACTCATTGCCATGAGTGGTGGTGACCCCACCACAACCTTACCCAAGCGCATAAAATCCAGAACAATGGCGCCAAAAATTAACATCGGCTACCGCATTCAATTTGATGAATTTAACGTGCTGATATCAGCAGGCACAAGCCAAGATGTCAATAATTCATTTCGTTTACGTGGCACAGCAGCTGTAGGCGGCAAAACTTATCCGTATCCCGAAGCGTTTAGCGCACGTATCAGAGGCTATAAAACCTTCGCGGAGACAGGTTTAAGTTATGGCGGGGAGTTCTGTTTCGACAATCAAAAGTCTGAAATGCTGCTGTCCAACAGTAATCTTGATGTTAGAACGCTCGGCTTAATAAATCAAATCAGCAGCGATATAAATTTACTTGGCAATGGCTCGACACGTTTTATGCAAATAAATGCGCTGTTAGGTTGGCAAAAATCAAAAGATAATTTTGAATTGGGTATTTTAGGGCTGGTTGGGGTTGTGGGCAAGTCCTTGGGTGTACAGCTGGATTTGAAATTGCGGTACTTTTTGGGCGAGCGTTTAAGAAAAAAAAATAAAATCCATGTACTCTAAGTGAATAACAAATTTTTAAAAAAATAAAACCAAACCTTTTGATATTGTGAAAACCCACTTATCTTTGCCCCGCGAAACACCAAAGGGCGTTTCAAAGGTGAAAAAACGGAGGCTTGGCAGAGCGGTCGATTGCAGCGGTCTTGAAAACCGCCGTACCTGAGAGGGTACCCGGGGTTCGAATCCCTGAGCCTCCGCTTATTGGTTACTTGTTATTGGTTATCAGTAAATTCGTTATTCGTTACAAATAACCAATTCACTGATAACCAATAACGAGTAACCAATATGGACTTGGTAGCTCAGTCGGTTAGAGCGTCGGATTGTGGTTCCGAAGGTCGTGGGTTCGATCCCCATCCTAGTCCCACACTAAAATGGGATGTCGTGTCAACACGGCATCCCATTTTTTATTTTAGCATGTCAAAACACAAAAATCAGTCATGTATAAAGACTTTAAAACTTGAAACTTCGGTGTTTTTTATAATTTTTACAAAATAAATACCATTTTGCCAAGCCGATGTTTCAAGAGGATTAAGCCCTTTTTGTTGACCTACTTGTTGCCCATTCGCATTAAAAACCGTTACCATGAAATTGTCTGAAACAACGCTGTCAGACGATTTCATGGTCAAAAGTCCCCCCCTCAGTATAGGATTTGGAAAAACGGAAATAGCATTCTTTTCAGCCTTGTTTTCCAACGAAATAATTTTAGAAAACGTTTCAGAACCATCCCTATTCCTCTGTTTCAAGCGGTAATACGTTGTTTTATTGAAGTTATCGTCCCAAAAAACATAATCAGCCAAACCTTTTAAATCGCCTTGACTTTTGACAAATCCTATCGTTTCAAACGCATATCCCCCCTCAGTCATTTTCTGAATATCAAAGCCGTGATTGTCTTTTTCCGACAGCGTTGCCCATGCCAACAAAGCCCGATTACCATGTTTTTGACCTGTAAAGTGACTGATTTCAATAGGCAAAACAACGTTTGAGAAAATGGCAAATGACGTAAATGAACTAACATTTGTCGCTGTTTTAGTGTGTATCGTGCCAATTGTATTATCCACACCCGTTGTAGGCGTAATGCTGTTCCACGCAGAGCCATTGTAGTTAAAAATACGACAATAATTGCGTATAGTAGAGAAATTTCCGACTTCATCTGAGGAATTCCATTGAAAAACTATATTTGCGCTTGCAGAACCCGCAGTGCGTTCAATATCCCATTTCAAATTAACGTATTCACTACTTGTCGGAACGCTAAGAGGGTTATAAGGCGTTAAAGAAGCCTTGAAAGAACCACTCGACGCATTGACCCAAATAGGTGTGTAACTATAATGTGTACCGACAGGGAAAAGCGTATTGCCTGCGAGGTTTTGAATCAATAGATAGCCTTTATCTAAATAAAAATTATATGTTATAATATAGCTGCTACTACTCGTATTGATAGGTGTGCGTTCCAACATTAACGTTTTTTGTTCTACATCAAAACGCCCTTGTATAAATTTCAAATCACCGCCTTGAATCGTTACATTAATTTTACTTTTTACTTCAGTTGGATTATTTACGATTATATCTCCGTTGAAGATAAGTGAAGTTGCCCCACTTAAATATTGTGGATTTATGTTTTGTTGACTCGACCCATTAAATTCGATATTTCCAGTAATCGTAACACCTTGATTGGCATTAAAATCTCCTTTCACATAAATAGGTGTTGCAGAACTATAGTTATAAAACGTACCTGCAATAATACTTACCGCGCTATCAATCACTATATTGGTAGCTTTAAAACGGCTTGCACTCCCCAAAATATTGACCTCAACAAAGCTAAATTGCGGCTTTTCCGTTTCGGATACAATAAAATCGTTGTTCAAATCGGTCATATTACCATTGCCAAAAGCGATGGTATTACCGAACCGTTTTGCACCTTTTATACAAGGCGTTGAAGCATCATAATGTGGATTTCGGAAGGTTATGGTGCTGCGAAAAACATTTAAGGTCCCAATATCTGATACGTCTAAAAGCGCTTGACCTGCTGCTACGCTTGTACCGGCACTCAATGCCCCATCTATCGTCAGACCACCAGAAGTCATTTTGAAAGTAGAACCTGTATTAAATTTCAGATAGCCATAAATTTTGAAACTATAGCCTACGCTGTATTCAAATATGCCATTGACCAGCATGGCGGACGTGCGGTTGTTGAAATTACCTACGCTAAAATTTGCACTGTTGTTATAAATTAATTTACCATTGATAGTCAATGACTTACAAGAATTGCTGCCCCCATTTTCATCAATTGTTACATCATGGCCGACGGTAATAATGACATCATCATCATTCGCAGGAATGACATTGCCTACCCATGTGCTTGTCGTATTCCAATTGCCTGTTTTGTCAGATTGAATCGTGGTGGCTCGGACAGTTGTATGATAAAAAAGAATAAGAAAAGTGGCAGAAAAAAGAAATTGTTTTTTCATGAGGATGTTTTATAAATATGTTCAAAGAAGATGCAAAAATACAGTATTTAAACAATACATACACTCCTTTAATACGGTATATTAAAATTGTTATTTATTGATATATGCCAAACTGTTAAACTTCAAACTGCTTATTTCAAGTAAATATCTCTTTAATATCTAACCGATAATCCTCTAAAACACCCCAAACAACTTCTCCTTTTTCTTCCGCATAATCAATATATCAAATCCGCACAGCAATTCCTTTCTCTTTCAAATACCTTTTCAAATCCAAAATGCCAATTTCCTTAAAATGAAAAATACTCGCTGCCAAAGCCGCATCTGCATACCCCTCAGTAAAAGTATCATAAAAGTGTTGCATATTACCCGCACCACCCGATGCAATCACAGGTATTGAAACGGATTTCGACATCTTCGCCAATGCTTCATTTGCAAAGCCTTGCTTGGTGCCATCGTGATTCATAGACGTGAAAAGTATCTCACCTGCACCTCGTTCTGTTAGTTCTTTAGCCCATTCAAAAAGGTCTATATCCGTCGGAATACGTCCACCGTTCAAATACACCTTCCAATGTCCCCCCTCAGTAATTTTAGCATCAATAGCCACTACAAGGCATTGAGAACCAAAGGCTTGTGCAATTTCATTAATCAATTCAGGACGACGAACGGCGGCTGAATTGACTGAAACTTTATCCGCACCTGCCTCTAAAAGTCGTGATACATCTGCCACCGATGAAATACCGCCCCCCACAGTAAATGGAATATTCAAGTTCTGGGCAATACGTGTGACGAGTGTCGCAAAGGTCTTCCTTTCTTCCACAGTTGCCGTAATGTCAAGGAAAACGAGTTCGTCTGCACCATGTTCAGAGTACCATTTGCCCAATTCAACGGCATCACCTGCGTCTCTAAGATTTTCAAAATTAATGCCTTTGACGGTACGTCCATCTTTAATATCCAGGCAAGGAATAATGCGTTTTGCAAGCATAGTTCTTAAATATAAAATATAAATGACGAATTATGAAAAGGGGTATAAAACGCAAAAATCCGACGGTTTTCTGAAAAACCGTCGGATTTTGTTAAAAAATAATTTATTTACGAATTGCGAATATAGAAGTAGGAAAAGAAGTAATTGATAATCAACGAGTTAATTTCACTTTTCACTTACAATTTTTCACTTTTCAGTCTAAATTAGTTTGCTTTAAACTCACCACTGGCACGGAGTTCGACATCTTCGCTTACGACCAAAGAAGGCATTGCACCTACGCCAAAATCAGTACGTTTGATAGTACCAGATGCTTTAAAGCCTGCGACTTTTTTGTTAGCACGGTCAACAGTTGTACCTAATAGAGTCAAGTCAAGTGTCACTTTTTTTGTAACCCCTTTTATTGTTAAGTCGCCTGTCAATTTATACTTTTTATCAGCTACTTTAGAAATACCTGTGCTTTTGAAAGTCATTTTAGGGAATTGAGCTGCATCAAACATATCAGGTTTTTGCAAGTGCGCATCGCGCCCGTCAGCACCTGTTACTACACTGGCAATATCTGCTGAAAATTCAAAAACAGCATCAGAAAAATCTTCTTTTGAAGCAGTGATTTTGGCATCAAATGTCTTGAAATTGCCATCAACCTCAGAAATAGCTAAGTGGGTTACAGTGAAACCAATCTTAGAGTGGGCTTTGTCAGCCGTCCAAGTTTGCGCGAAAGCGGCAACAGATGTGCATAAAGCGAATAAAAGGAATGAAATCTTTTTCATTAAAAAATCAGTTTTAATAAGTTAAAAAATTATTGAATTCTGTTTTGACTATACAAAAAGTTATTTTGAATTTATCTCCAAACGTGTCTTTTTGAAATCTGAATACAAAGCAAATCAAGTTTTTTTGAAATACACTTTATTCTTATACAATTCGGCATTTTAGCTCTACGATTGGGTGTTTTTACGACAAATGACCAATAGGCGATTAAATAACGTGACTCATCTGATGAAAATGCCAAGTTGTATAATGCCCTATTACAACAGTTGAAAAACGGGGTTACTTTTTTTTCATTAACGCATATTTTGCCGTACTTTGAGTTTTGTCAATAGTCTTTAAATCTTTATACTTAATATTAATAGTTTCATGCAGTCATTTATACAGCGTCATCGAATATTATTGATTCACATTTTGTTTTGGTGCGTCTATTCCTCGTTTTTCTTTTATCAAATAATCTATGCACGCACGAAAGAAGAGCCTGATTGGACGCGTATTTTTAAAGATTTAGGCTCGCATATCTTTTGTATGATGATTATCAGTTACCTCAATTACTTTATTTTTCTACCTCGTTTTTTAAAACATCGAAGTTTAGGGCGTTATTTATTGGAGTTTTCTGTGCCTTTTGCGATGTCTATGTATGGTCTATGGCGGTTAAAACGGTTTATTGTGAATGGTTGTGCCTTTTCAACTCCATGGATTTATACTCAGAAATTTGTTGTCAACCTCACTTTGAGTTCTTTACTTATCGTTCTTTTTGTCGGTATGTTGAAGTTTGCAGAAGATTGGTTTGAGCTTGAAAAAAAGAAAAAAGAAATAGAAAACGAGCGTTTGATTTCCGAATTACGCTTTCTGAAAGCCCAAATCAATCCACATTTTTTGTTCAATACCTTGAACAATCTCTATTATTTGGCTTTTACGCAGTCGCCCAATACGACAGAAGTTATTGCTAAATTGTCCCAAATGATGCGTTATATGATGTACGATTCCAATCATCCACGCGTACCCCTCAGTAAAGAGATTGAATATATGCAAAATTATATCAGTCTTGAAAAATTACGCTTGAGTACAGACGTGCCGATTTTGTTTAAAGTACATGGTCATGTGGACGGGGTGAGGATTACGCCTCTGATTTTTATCACATTTTTGGAAAATGCTTTCAAGCATGGTGTCAGCAATACGGCTCAAAACGCTTGGGTGAAAGTCGCGATAGATATTAGTGGAAAGGCTTGTGTATATACGGTTGAAAACAGTAAGATTACAGAAAATGTAAAAACAGTCACCGAAAAATCAGGTATTGGTTTGCAGAATGTCAAAAGACGCTTAGATTTGAGTTATCCCGACAACTATGAACTGAATGTCCAAGATTTGCCAGACCGTTATGTGGTTGAGTTGAAAATGAATTTGATATGACCTTGACCTGTATTATCGTCGAAGACGAGCCATTGGCGCGCAATTTATTGACGCAATATGTCCTAAAAACGCCTTCATTGACACTGCTCCAAGCGTTTCCAAACCCTCTGGAAGCCATGGCTTTTTTGCGTAATAATCCTACAGATATTCTTTTTTTAGATATTCAAATGCCTGAAATTACAGGTATTACGCTGCTTAAAATAATGCAAAAGAAACCCATTGTTATTTTAACAACGGCTTATTCGGAATACGCAATTGAAGGATATGAATTGGATGTGACCGATTATTTACTGAAACCTATAACGTTTGAGCGTTTTTTAAAAGCTGTCGAAAAAGCCACTCAGCGCATTATGTCCACTCAACCGAATAAGTCTTCGACTGAAATAATGCCTCAAAATGGAGTTGATACTGAGGGGGCGAATGCCAAGGTTCATGAGGATATAAAATCTGAACAAAACGGAAGTGCGTCAGAAAATGGTGGTTTTCAACCTTTTATATTTGTCAAAGACGGCACAAAATTGGTCAAAGTGCGCCTCAATGACATACTTTATATCGAGGGTTTGAAGGACTATGTATCCATACATACCAAGCAAAAAAAAATCGTTACCCTGCAACGCTTAAAAGTTTTAGAGATGCAACTTCCTGAAAATCAATTTATTAGAATACATAACTCTTATATCATTTCCTTAGAAGCGGTTGATGTCGTGCATAAAGAACGGGTGCAAATTGGGAACACTTTTTTACCTATCAGTGATACCTATCGCAAGGCATTTAAGGAGTTTATTGAACGCAATAATATTCGACTTGATTGATGTCAATCCATGAAAACGGCCCATTCTTCAACATCCCTAATTTTGACATCTATATGTTCTTTCAATGTTGTTGCCAGCGACAACCCGACATAATCTGCTTTAATCGGAAAGGATTTATGTTTTCTATCTATCAAAACAGCGACTTCTATTTTTTTCGGTAACACGTCGAGCAACGGTTTTATCGCATAAAAAATCGTTCGACCCGTATTCGCCACATCGTCTATGACAATCACAACCTTATCTTGAACTTGCTCAATTGGCATATCCAACACAATAGGATGCGTAGCAGGCGAAGCAGGATTCAACAACAAACGGGTAAGCGTAATATTGGCTGCCGTGCGCCCTACAAGTTCTTTCATCAACAAATCAGCCATTTCTAAACCATTCCTATTGATACCCGCGAGTATGATTTCAGGTTCGTTGAGATTGCGTTCCAGAATTTCAATCGTCAACCGACGAATTTTTTGTCGGATTTGTTTCTCGTTTAAAATTTTCATATATATCACAGATTTAAACGGATTTGAATGATTAATCAGCCATACAATTCATAATGTATCTGCGATTTATCATATTTAAAGTCAATTATTAACTTCTCAACGGCATCATCAATCATGTTTGACCAACCACAGATATAAAAATCTACATCTGTACGAGCGTTTTTATACCCCTCAGTATAAATACCATGCACGTAACCTTTGTGACCTGCCCAATCATGTTCACGAGACAAAGCCACATCGTATTTAAAACCCGTTAAGTTTTTTTCTAAAAACAAGAACTCATCTCGAAACAAAATATCGCGTTCATAACGTGCACCAAAAATCAAATGAATATGCCGATGCGGTATATTTTGGTTGTAAATATCCCAAATCATGCTCCTAAACGGCGCAACACCTGTGCCTGTACAGATGAAAACGACATCTTTATCGGCAATCGGCTGTCGCAAAGTAAACGTGCCGTCGGGTCCTTTGAACCGAATCGGTGTGCCTATCGTCGCTTCGTTAAACAAAAAATCAGAGCCGCCCGTTGATTTATCTAATTTCACAATAGAAAACTCCAATTCACGCTCCCCCTCAGTATGCAGCACCTTTGGGGCATTGGCTATTGAGTAGCTGCGCCACCTTTTAAGGCGTTTTTCCGAAATCGGTAAATCCATCGTGACAAATTGCCCAGCTTTAAAGTGAATGGGTTCATCACCATGTACTTTTAACTTAAACAAGCGCGTGGTTAAGCTTTGTTCTTTAATACTTATTATCTCGCTTTCATACCATTTCCACATAATTTTTATACTAATTAAGAATTGAATTAAAATAAATTAAAAATATTTAAAAATAGCATAAAATTGAGCTATTTAACATAGAAATTATGTAAATTCTTATTAAATAGCGTAAACATTCTTTTTAATTAAATGAAAAGTGGTGCAATTTTGTTTTAAATAAATAAAGTAATTCTATTGTAATTAACCTATATTTTTTATAAAGATAAGCCCCTCAGTAAAAATTATTAAATTTATATTTTCACTCGAATACTACTCGCAGCTGCTTTATAAATGGCTTCAACAACACGAATATCACGTAAACCTTCTTCACCAGGCACTATCAACGTTTTTTTATTCAATATAGCAAAAGCATCTTCGTCCATTTGTTTTGCCTGTTGATTTTTATTTTCAAAATTAATGATTGTACCATCCGACATACTGCCTTTATTGCCGCTATAAGACGAA
This sequence comes from Saprospiraceae bacterium, assembly GCA_031411275.1. GTDB lineage: Bacteria > Bacteroidota > Bacteroidia > Chitinophagales > Saprospiraceae > JAAFJT01. The sequence goes on from JANOAU010000195.1 coordinate 37,713, forward strand.
TGTGGCTCCATTTTTAACCACCCTTTTTCATAATTGACTTGCAAATAATTCATATTCATGCCATAACTCGAATGACAAGCCGCCAATGCACCGCTTGGAAATTCCAACTGGAACATCATCGTTTCTTCCACTTCTTTATAAATGTCAGGTCGAGTCGTCGAGGCTTGGGCTGTGACTGCTATCGGCTCTTCACCCGTCGCTAAACGCGCACCTTGCAGTGCATAAACGCCCATATCACCCATAACACCGCCACCGAGGGCTTTGTTTTGCTTCCAATGCGTTGTTCGTCCATCAAAATAACCGGCCGCACTCGTTATCATCCGCACTTTGCCAAATGGTTTTTCTTTGCCAACTTTCATATATGCTTGAATATTCGGGTCGTGTTGACACCGATAGCCAATCGTTAGCTGCACTTTGTTGTCTTTACATGCTTTTATCATGGCTTCGCAATCAGCAACAGAGGGTGCCATTGGCTTTTCGCAAAAGACGTGTTTTCCTGCTTTAGCCGCCCTAACAGTGTATTCTCTGTGCATCGAAGGCGGTAAAACAACATAAACAACGTCAATATCAGAATTATTAGCGATTTGGTCAAAATTGTCATAATTATAGACATTTTTGTCTTTTATTCCGTATTTCTGTTGCCAAACGCCCACTTTTGAAGGTGTACCTGTGACAATCCCCCTCAGTTCGCAGTGGCTTGTGAGCTGCAAAGCGGGTGCTAAAAGGTCGGTGCTGTAATAACCTAAGCCAACTAAGGCGATGCCCAATTTTTCCTTTGGCGATTGGGTCGCTGCTAAAAAACAGTGCGGTGAAAAAGCCGCTACGGAGCTTAAAACGGTGGCTTTTTTGATGAAATCACGACGTGTATTGGTCATTGTATGGTCATTGAACTTGTTAGAAAATGGTTATTTTTTATCAACTTATGAAGTAAAAGTAAACAAGTTCTGTATTTTAAAAGCTCTTTTTAGACATTCTTATTTAAAAAATTGTTGATTCACATAGTCGGAATAATTCCAAGAAAGCCATGAATATGTTTTTTGCTCTACTTCAAAAGCTGTTTTTTTGTTATTCAAAATGCTTTTCAGATAAACCAAACGTGCATCGTCATTTGCAAAAACGTTCGGTTCACGACCATAATCGCTATCGGGAAAAGGTTGTGCAGGCATTTTAGCTGCGAGGCGTTCAGTATTACTAAAAAGTAAATATAGGTTTTTATCGGACACATCTTTCACCAAAAAACGTACGTCAATAGCATTGCTTTTTGTAGGAACATTAATGTTGAATTTGGTGATAAAAACGTCCCAATTGACCAAACAAATTGCCACCAAAACAACATATATGGCGTAGCTGCCGCGACATATAAAGGAATAAAATGTACGTTTCTCTTTGATTTTCACATATAAAAGCCATAAACCGTACAGCGTTAGTATGAGAAAAATAAATACACCAATACGTTTATACGCTAAGCCGTAATGGTTGATATATTGTCCATTTCGGATGCCTACTGACAGGGCAAGTATGGCGTTTTGTACCAACCAAACCGTTGTTGCCCCCCTCAGTAAAAGAGGCTTTTTTCGGCCTTCGTCTACAAAATTTAAGCTGTCGCGGAACAACCAAAGAATGACTATAATGGCTAACAAAATGCCATATATGAGTAGATAAGTGCCTTCATGGACATACTGTTTGAGTTCCAGAGCCGTTTTGCCGCTGACATCGCCAAACCACACGTAGCGCACGTCAATGAAGTTGTTGATAAACAGTAAAATATTAAGCATGATAATCAAATTCAAGGCATTTCGATACATAACGGAGTCCGTTTTAAGGTTTTCAGGTGGCGATAATGTTTCTTTAAAAAACGCTTCTTTTTCTGATAGATTTATCCAATGGTGTTGCCAAACCGTCGCACCAACAATAAAAACGCCCAAAACAAAGAAAAGAACACGCTCCATATCAATATCAAAAGTTAAAAAAGGGAAAACTTGTTGCCAAAATTGGGTCGCTAATTCAGCAAATTTGGCATTAGCCACAAAATAAATCAAGTAAAAAACGGGCAGTATCAAGAGTGTCAACCATATACCGTTGATTCGTTTGAGCAGGTTATTTTCCCTTCTCAGTAAAGGTATTGATGTTAGTTGTTGAACGAGGCGAACAGGTACTGTGAACCAGTTGAGAAAATATTGAAGCATGGCTAATCCAAGGAATCGCAATTCACGTTGTTGAATCATCCCTATCATAATAATAAAACTTAGATTGTGTATAAATATGGCTAATAAGGAGTTATGCCAAACGATGAGCAAGGAAGTTAACAAAGTGCCGCCTACCGTGATTTTTACTGAGGGGGCCAAAAATGGCTCTTTGTCGAGTTGCCACAAGGTAGCGACAATAAAAATGTCGAATATTAAGGTGTTTAAGCCTTGTTTTTCGTTCCAAAAAAGAACATTGAAAAGGAATGCACCGAGTAAAACGGCGATAAGTGGCATGATAGATTTTTTCATTTTAATCATTATTACTTAATGGATAATAGATAATTTAAAGTATTGAAAATCAATTTGTTACTACAATGCTTTTAGGCAAACTGTTTTCAATTGTGTATACACTGAATTTTATTGATTTTTAAAATTAGATATTCAAATTACTTTGAAATTCAAAGTTTAAGGGCAAAAAAAATCTATGGTAGATTTTTTAATAAATTTTCTAATGCTGTTAAGTGGTCACCGAAGGCTTTTCGTCCTAAAACAGTTGCTTGATATGTGGTCAAAGGCTTACGCCCAACAAATTGCTTTCTGACTTCTATATATGTCTCCTTTTCTAACACCTTTATATGACTCGCCAAATTGCCGTCTTCGATTTCCAACATTTCTTTGAAGGTAACAAATGATACCCAATCATTGACCATGAGAATGGACATAATGCCGAGCCTTATGCGGTTGTCGAAGGCTTTATTATTTATTTTTTGTAAAATATCTTTCATCTTTATTAAAATACATAGCCACATTTGGACACATAGCTTATTGATTTTCAATGTGATATAAACCTCCCCCTCAGTATTTTTATCTTTTTTCGTACTTAAAATACATCATGGCACCATATATAATGTGTAAAAAGCCAAAACCAATGACCCAACACTCAAGTCCAAAACGCAATAAAAACATGGCGGTGATGCCCAATGCGATTTCAACTAAGCCCAGATAATAGACATCCTGCAATGTGTATTTGCTGCCATTGACGAGTGCAAGACCATAAAATACAAGGGTTGCAGGGGCTAAATAAGCAACCGAACCGTTTAACAACATGGCTAAGCAAAATAAACCACCCGCACCCAGAGGGATGATGAGACTTGTAAGTAAGCGGCGTGCCGTTGCGTCCCATATGCTTTGCCCTTTTCGCCGTGCATTGCGTGTTGTGAACAAAATACCAAAAGAAATGGCTGTTACAATGGTCATACTGGCTACCAAAATAAAGAATTGAGTGTAGTGAAAGCCCCATTTTGCCGCGTCTAAAGCATGGTCATAATATAAACGTGACGGATGGTCATACTGAAAAGGGCGCGCATCGAGGTATATATAGGTGACGGTTGCACCTATTAATGCACAAAATCCTGCGGCGATGCCAGATAAGCCGCTCAAGCCAATAAATCGGCTTGACCGTTCCATGAGTGACCGAATTTCTCTAAGGTCGTTAAGTTGTTCGTGAGTTGATGTCATCAAAAAAATGATTTTTTAAAAGAACTTTGAACTGCAAAGTTAGTAAAACCCAAGTAATCTCCAAATTATTGTTCAATCATTTGTTTCAAAAGGATTAAAACTTTAAAAAGCATTAAATTTTAAATAAAAAAAGCAGGATTCTTGAAAATTGTTAAAAACTGTGAAAGATAAATTGTAATTTTGCGTGTCTTTTGGAAAGTTTATCGGTCTTAAATATGTTCGACTACTTTTCAGGGGTGTTTTGAGGTCTCATAGACAACCATTTTATAAACTAAAAATGCAAAAGAACTGATGCAATGAATTATTTAACTAAAAATAGAGGTATTATGTAAAGACGATGTCCATACACGACTTACAGCCTCATTCATTGAGCAGAACTTTTGCCTACCACTTGACGTGTGGTAAGCAAAATTTTTTTTTATATAAGGTGTTTTTTGTCTAAAAAGGAAAAAAAGGGTTTGACACTGAGGGGGGGATTGAGACAGAATGGAATGGATTTTTAATAAAAAAAATTTATAAATAAAAAGTAATTTTTGTAATCAAAGGTGTAAGTATTTGATTTTCAACAAATTACATCTTACAAAATTATTTTTCAACAGTCTGAATGGAAAGACAATTAATAAAGGTAGCAAAAGAACTCAATGTGAGTTTACAAGCAGTTGTCGAGCAGCTACACGACAAAGGTTTTGACATCGAGAGTAAACCGAATGCCAAAGTCACGGATGCCATGTACGAAGCCGTCGTAAAAAAATTCTCGGATTCAAAAGCTGAAAAGCTGAAAGCCGACCAACTTGTTATTGGTACAAGACCAACGCAACAAACACCTACTCAACACCATCATCAACCGTCAAATCGTTCTAATTTGTCGTCAATAACACTCCCTCCATTAGAGCGGAAGACGATTTCATTGGCACCTATTATCGCTAAGACGGATGAAAAACCCGCTATTAGTGAACGCCCTAAGATAGAAGTGCCTAATATTGGGGTTAAAGTTGACAATACGCCAAAACAGCATGAACCTACGCCTCATGTAGAGCAAAAACCTGTCGGTCAAAAAGAAGTGAAGGTGGAATCTAAAACAGATAGTGTAGCCCCTGCCAAACCAGAGGTTAAACCTGTACAACAGAATAATGACCGTCGGAACGACCAACGGCCTAATAATGACCGTCGAAACGATCAACGGCCCAATAACGACCGCCGCAATGACCAACGGCCCAGTAGTGACCGACCGAATAACGACCGTCGGAACGATCAACGTCCCAATAATGACCGCCCGAATAACGACCGTCGGAACGATCAACGTCCGAACAACGATCGTCGGAATGACCCACGCCCTAATAATGAGCAGCGTCCAGCCAACGATGTCCGTCCGAATAACGAGCAGCGTCCAGCTAATGACCAACGACCGAATAATGATCGGCGGAATGATCAACGACCGAATAACGACCGTCGGAACGATCAACGTCCGAACAACGATCGTCGGAATGACCCACGTCTGAATAACAATCCACAGCGAAGACCAGTGGACAAACCTGCTCTACCCATTCAACCACTCGTACCAAAAGAACCAGAAACGGTTTATGTAAATGAACAAACGGGAGAGATACCGCCAGAATTGATTCGTGCAGTTGCTCCAGAATTACGTGGCTTGAAAATCAAGGGTAAAATAGATATTGATAAATATTTAGAGAAAGAGAAAGAAGTCACTAAATCTATTGCAGATAAGAAGAAAAAATCACGCGAACAAGAGCGCAGCCGTCGCCGTGGTAATTCATCTGACCGAACACCTAACCCTGAAGGTAATAGATCGCAAACAGGGAATGTAGACAACAATCCGAACAGCGAAGCCAATAAACGGAAACGGAAACGGAAAAAAATACCAGGTACAACAGGTACAACCACAGGGACACCAACAGAGAGTCGCTCAGGCGATAATACAAATCGGACTGGTAACAATAACACAGGAGTGAATCGTCCAGCGGGTAATAATAATACGGGTGGGAATCGTCAAGTGGGAGGAAATCGCCCAATGGGTAATACAAGCGGCAATCGTCAAGGCGGCGGGGTAAATCGTAGCAGTTCAACGCCACCCCGTCGTGATCCAGCCCAACCTGCTGAAATTTCGCAACAACAAATTGAAGCGAAAATCAAGGAGACGATGGCACGCCTTAATATAGGTACTAAAAGTAAAGGGCAGAAAATCCGCCGTGATAAACGGACTAAGCTGCGTGAAAAAGAAGAAATCCGGCAACAGGAAATGGATTCCGCCAAATTGCAAGTAGCAGAGTTCATCTCTGTGTCTGATTTGGCAAGTTTGATGGATATCAGTGCAACGGAAATCATCAAAACATGTATGGGCTTAGGCGTTTTCGTCTCCATCAATCAGCGTTTAGATGCGGAATTGATAGAGGTTATCACAAGTGAGTTTGGTCATGAAGTTGAGTTTATTTCTGCTGAAGAGCAAGTTTCGATTATAGATGAGGAGCCTGACGCACCTGAAGACTTGGTAACACGCGCACCAGTGGTCACCATCATGGGTCACGTTGACCACGGTAAAACATCTTTACTTGACCATATTCGCAAAACGAATGTCGCAAGCGGTGAAGCAGGTGGCATTACTCAACATATCGGTGCCTACGAAGTCAAATTAGCAGATGGACGTAAAGTAACTTTCCTCGATACGCCTGGTCATGAAGCCTTTACGGCTATGCGTGCAAGGGGTGCAAAAGTGACCGATATCGCCGTTGTCATCATTGCAGCAGACGATAACATCATGCCGCAAACACGTGAGGCAATTAGCCACGCACAAGCAGCGGGTGTACCGATTGTTTTTGCCATCAATAAAGTGGACAAAGATGGAGCTGACCCAGAACGCATCAAAGGCGAATTGGCACAGATGAATTTGCTTGTCGAAGATTGGGGTGGTAAATTTCAATCGCAAGATATTTCAGCTAAAAAAGGTATCGGTATTGAAGAATTATTAGAAAAAATCGTCCTTGAAGCCGAATTACTTGACTTGAAAGCGAATCCTGACAAGCGGGCAAGTGGTACAGTTATAGAAGCATCGCTCGACAAAGGGCGAGGTTATATTTCCAAAATGCTGGTTCAAGCGGGTACAATGCACGTCGGCGACTTTATGGTAGCGGGTGAAAACGCTGGTCGTATCAAAGCCATGTTTAATGAGCGTGGCAAAAAAGTCACAGCGGCAGGTCCTTCAACCCCTGTTCTCGTTCTCGGTTTGAGTGGCGCACCACAAGCAGGTGAGGTCTTTAAAGTGATGGAAGATGAATCGGCAGCGAAAGAAATTGCGACAAAACGCGCTCAAATCGTCCGCGAACAATCTGCCCGCGCTACAAAACGGATTTCTTTGGACGAAATCGGTCGCCGTTTAGCACTCGGAACGTTCAAGGAACTTAACCTCATCATCAAAGGTGACGTGGATGGTTCAGTTGAAGCCTTGTCCGATTCATTGCTCAAGCAGTCTCACGAAACGGTTCAAGTCAACGTCTTGCACAAAGCCGTTGGTGCGATTACCGAAGCAGATATCATGTTGGCATCGGCATCAGATGCGATTATCATTGGTTTCCAAGTCCGTCCATCGCTTAATGCTAAGAAAATGGCAGAACGTGAAGGCGTTGAAATCAAATTATACTCGATTATCTACGAAGCCATTGCTGAAATTCGTTCTGCTATTGAGGGTATGTTGGAACCGACAAAAGAAGAGAAAATCACATCAACCGTCGAAGTCCGCGCCATCTTCAAGAACTCAAAAGTCGGTACGATTGCAGGCTGTTATGTTCAAGAAGGCAAAATCGAGCGTAAGCAATTCATACGTGTTATCCGCGACGGCATCGTTATTTTCCCTGTCAAAGAAGGTGCAACAGCCTCATTGGGTTCTCTCAAACGTATCAAAGATGACGTTAAAGAAGTCCGTTCTGGTTTCGAGTGCGGCTTGACAGTGGATAATTTCAACGACCTTGAAGTGGGTGATTTTATTGAATCTTACGAAATCATCGAAGTAAAACAAAAATTGGCGGCTCTGTAAAGACCCCTCAGTAGATAAAAGAAAACGCCTGTTTGAGTATGAAAACTCAAATGGGCGTTGTTTTTGAGGTGAATAAATTTTCCATAACTTTATGCAAGTGTTTCAAACTTGCGTAAAGTTTTTCCCTATTTTTGTTTAAAATATTGGAACACATTTCTGAATATGAAAAAAACGTATTTCGCATCTGACTTTCATTTGGGCATTGATGCTCGTCTGACCTCTCGTGAACGCGAACAGCAAATTGTTCGGTGGCTTGATGATATTGCTATGGATGCAGAAGCTATTTACCTTGTGGGCGATATTTTTGACTATTGGTTTGAATACAACAAAGTAATCCCAAAAGGATATAGCCGCCTTTTGGGGAAATTATCAGAATTACGGGACAATAATATACCCATTTATTTTTTTACGGGTAACCATGATATGTGGATGTTTCGATATTTTACTGATGAAATGGGCATCCCTATATATCGAGAGCCTATCATCAAAGAAATCAACGGCAAACAGTTTTTCATTGGTCATGGTGATGGTTTAGGACCCGGCGACCATGGGTATAAATTCATCAAAAAGGTCTTTGCCCATCCTTTATCTCAATGGCTTTTTGCTCGTATGCATCCGAATTTTGGCATTGGTATCATGCAATTCTTTTCATCTAAAAGTCGTGATGGACAAGACGCCTCAGTAGAAAATAAGTTTTTGGGTCCTGAAAAGGAGTGGTTGATTCATTTTGCCAATGAAAAAATCAAATCAGAACTATCACACATTGATTATTTTATATTTGGTCATCGTCATTTGCCGATTGATTGGACACTTGAAAACGGCAAATCACGTTATATTAATCTCGGAGAATGGTTACATGCCAATACTTTTGCCGTCTTAGAATCACAAAATCTTAAATTAAAAACATACGAAAATGAAAATATTAAAATCTATACAAATCATCATGAACTTCAAACTTAGTTTTTTCGCCTTAGCTTTTTCACTTCTACCATTTTCCTCTATATCAGCCCAACAATGGAAACTGTTTAAGAAAAATGACAGCCTCGACTGTCGTTATTTCTTAACTGACCATTTAAAAAATATATATGTCATAACAAACAAAAGCGAAGTCCTTAAATACGACAGCGAAGGTTATTTTGACAGCCGATTTTCTTATAAAAAATTCGGTAAAATTTGGTCTGTTGATGTGACCAATCCTTTTAAAATAATTTTATATTATACTGACTATCAATGCATTGTGGTCATTGATGCTGCATTAAATCCTATCAAAACTTTATTTTTGAATGATATGGGTGTTGCCAATGCAGGAGCCATAGCCATGGGAGATAACGGGCATATTTGGATTTATGACAGTGGCGTGAATAAGATTTTGCGCTTTTCTGTGGATGCTTCAGGGTTCAAATTATCACAGTCAACACCCCCCCTCAGTATATCGGGCTTGCAGCCCAATCAGATGCTCGTGAAAGAAAATAATATATATATGAATGTACCCGATAAGGGTATTATTGTTTTTGACCAATTCGGGAAATACATCAAAACATTTGACATTTTAAAAGCATCAGGCTTACAAATCATTGAAAATCAATTATTTTATAAACAAAACAATAAAATTTTCCGATTCAATCTTCAAACGCTTGCAAAATCCCCTATCAATCTACCAGAAGGCGTTAGTGGCGATAGATATATGCAAATTCAAAAAGGTCGCCTATTTGCACAACGCTCAACTTCTATTGATGTATATGATGAGAAATAATTGAAATGATTATTGTTGATTGATTATTACGCAATAATCAATAATCAATCAACAATAATCATTTCAAAAGGGTGATGCTACCAAAATCGGATAATACTTGATTTTTACACCTATAACGAACTTTCCATACGTAAACGCCTGTGTTTACAGTTTTTCCATTGAAAGTCCCATCCCATTTTGCAAATTTATCAGTAGTTGAAAACATTTTAGAACCCCAACTATCAAAAATTTCAAAAATATCTAATTGCTCAATAGCATAAGGGTTGGAGATATAAAACTCATTGTTCAATCCATCACTATTCGGCGTAAAAGCATTTGGAAAAAACACTTTGCCGCAATCTAGCGTTTTAGGGTCAATCACCTTCACTTCTAAAGTATCAACAGCCGTACATTGCGACTCCTTCATCGTCAGAATATAATTGAAAACACCCCCTGTTTTGGGCGTAATGACAGTCGTATCCACCTTGAAGTTAGATACATCATCACGCGGAGACCATGAAAAATCAGTAGCACAAGTACGTGTAACTTTTGTTTTAATGGCACCACCTAAAAATATAATGGTATCTTTATTTGCAATACGGTCAGGTGCGGCATAAAGTAAACCCACTTCTGTCTCACTCAAAGCACGGTCATAAATGCGTAACTCATCAAGATAACCTGCAAACTTGCGGTCAGTGGACTGCAAACAAGGGCTTTTGGCAATAGCAAGTGGCGCATCTGAGGTAATATTGACGCGGCGTGTGGCTAAATTGGTTTGAGCCAAGCGACCATTCACATACAATAATAGCTTGTTATAGTCTCTAACAACCACAATATGCTGCCAACAACGACCAAAATCCAATCGTTGAATGATGACATTCCGAACTTTTTCATTTTCAGAAACTTCGACACTCATTTGATTCGTCGCGGGTGTGTATCGAATGGCAAAGGAACTATCGGAGGTGCAGTTGCGTCGTTTTGAAATGAGGTCTAAAGTCGAATTGCCTACTTGATTGGATGCTTTGAAGTAAAAACTTACAGAAAAAGGTCCTGTCTTGAAATTATCAAAAGAAGCTGGTCCAACTATAAATAAGTCCGTCCTAAGTCCGTCAAAACGCATGGCATTGCCTTCTACACCACAACCGAGCGTCGAGTCAGAACCGATAAAAGCTTTATTGCCGTTGCCACTTTTGTCAACGATTGGATAGCCGTCAAAAGGATAGTAACAAACCAATCCTTCTTGAAGGTTTTGAGCAAAAGTGGTATAACTAATTGATAACGAAATGAATAGTATTAAAAGGCGCATTGAATCGGTGTTTTTATTTTTTAATATTTCACAGGATTTTGTATAAAAACGCTTAAAGGCTTGTAAAATTTTACAAGCCCCCTTTAAACATATCCGCCAAGCCACCTAAACCGGGCGGTAACATAGCTTCCATAGATTTTTGCATTTCTGCCGCCGCTTTTTCGCCCGCATCGCCTAAAGCCCGATTGACCGCTGCCATCAAAACGTCTTCCAACTGTTCTTTGTCCTCCAATACTGAGGGGTCTAAAATCGAAATATTGACGATTTCTTTATTTCCATTGGCTGCAACTTTGATGCCACCAACGGTTGTTTCTACAACAATAGCGGCTGTCTTTTTAGCCAATTCTGCTTGTTGTTCTTCAATATTGCCAAACATATTACCAAACATGAGTCTTGCTTTTTAATTAAGTGAAATGAGTTTTTGATTTAAAAATGCAAATTTAAAATGTTTTTTACACCGTCTGCGTTTTATCTTTGGTTTTAACCGAAAACGCTTTGACAACAATGATTTTATTTGACTAAAAACAAGGATAATGCCTCTTTTATTTTCTTTTTTATTACCTTTTTTGTTTATTTTGGACACTGATATTGAATGGACAACACCCAAACAACATAATTTTGGTAAAATACTGAGGGATAGCCAAGCCATTCATATTTTTATTTTTAAAAATTTATCAGACAATCCTATTGTCATTGACAATGTGCGGACAGATTGTAGTTGCACCGCTTCTGATTGGGCAACTACGCCCATTTTACCAAAAGAAACAGGTAAAGTCACCGTTACTCTTGACACCCACAAAACGGGTTATTTTCGCAAAAAAATAACCGTTTGGATACATGGACAACGCCAAGCGGATAAACTTGTTATTGAAGGAGAAGTTACACTAAGTGAAAAGTGAAAAACGAAAAGTGAAAAATATGGCTAATGAATAATTTGAGTATAAGTAAATCGTAACACGAATTTCAAGGTGTGCTATTGGTTAATAAAACGTATCAAGAACTTCAATGCATGCTATAGTTAAACCGTTTAAAATCAATTATTTATAGTGAAATAAAAATATCAAAACAATGCGAAATGTATACCTCTATTTATTACCCATTTTGGTTTCTGTTTTTTTAATAAAAAATTGCACAAATCAAACATTGCAAAGCAGCCCTTCCTTGTCTACAACTGAAATGAATGCTTCTTCGAGGGATTCAAGCACAGATAGTACAATTGAACAAAACTATGCGCCTAAAATGTCAGGATTGAGTTTCGTTGCCCCACCACGACCTTTTACAGGCGCGGTTATGAACGAAGTCAAATCCATCAATGCCAATTGGATAGCGACCATTCCTTATGCTTTTACACGCGTTGGAGAAGCGGCTGTTCATTATGGCGATTTTGGTCATTGGTGGGGCGAGCGTCTCGAAGGCGTTCGAGTGACAATTGATTCGGCACATAAAGCAGGCATAAAAGTCATGTTGAAGCCACAAGTCTATGTACCAGACGGTTGGGTAGGTGGTTTGGACTATACCACCGATGCAGAATGGGAAAAATGGGAAAGTGATTATGAAAAATACCTCATGCACTTCGTCGAATTGGGCGTTGAAATGAATGTCGAAGCTATTTGTATAGGTACTGAATTTAAAATGAGTACCCTTAAAAGAGAAAAATTTTGGCGTGGGCTGATTGCCAAAGTCCGCCAAAAGTATAAAGGCAAATTGACCTACTCCTCCAATTGGGACGAATACCCCATTATTCCGTTTTGGGATGCTTTAGATTTTGTTGGCATTAACGCTTATATGCCTCTATTGGACAAAGTGACCCCCTCAGTATCCGAGCTTTGCGAAGCGTGGAAACCGTATTTTGAGCAAATTAAAGCCTTTCAATTAACAGTAAATAAGCCAATCGTATTTACAGAATATGGCTATATGAGTGTTGATGGCTGTGCTGGTAAAGGTTGGGAGGTCGAAAAACGTGTTAAATCACTGAATATTAATGAGTTAGCGCAAACAAATGCGTTAGACGCACTGCACACCACCTTTGCAAAAGAAACGTGGTGGCAAGGCGGTTTTCTTTGGAAATGGTTCCCAGATGGACAAGGACATGAGGGATATATTGAGCGCGATTATACACCACAAGGAAAACAAGCTGCCGTCGTTCTACGGAAGTGGCATGGGGCATATAACAAGATGTAAATGCGATATTTCTTAATTCAAAAAAGGATTAGACCGTCTTTCACGTCCAATCGTTGTCGGTTGTCCATGGCCAGAATAGACTGTGACATCATCAGGTAAAGGCATCAAACGGGTTTGGATGCTATTAATAAGATGCCCATGATTCCCGCCTGGCAAGTCCGTTCTGCCAATGCTGCCGAAGAAAAGGACATCGCCACCAATCAAAAATTTATTTTTTTCATCATAAAAACACAAGCTGCCAGGCGAATGTCCTGGTGCTAAAATTACTTTAAGTTCGATGTTGCCAAGTGTAATAACATCTCCATCTTCGATGAATACTGAGGGGGCTTCTTGCGCCGCAACGGGCGTACCAAACATCATTCCTGCGGCTTCAACACGTGCTAAAATAGACAATTCTGCACGGTGACATTCCAAGGGTACATCATAAGTTTCAATAATAAAAGGATTGCCGAAAACATGGTCGAGGTGGCAATGTGTATTGATTAATCTTTTGATAATTAATTGATTGTCCTCAATATATTTTTTTAATAACTTCTTTTCATTGACAGTATAACAACCTGGGTCGAAGACGATGGCTTCTCGTGTTTCGTCATCAAAAACGATATAGGTATTTTCAGAAAAAGGATTGAACGTAAAAGATTTTAGTTGAGTCATTACAGGAATTTTTGGTGAATTTACAGCAATTATTTTGCACTATTAAACATGAGCGTTTTTTTGTCATTCTGAACAAAGTGAAAGAATCTTGATAAACAATATATTTAGATTCTTTCACTCTGTTCAGAATGACAAAAAACAAACAAATTATTGCAAAATGTGGAAAAAAACTTTTTTTGGTGGTCATTTAATTCCGTAGTTTTGCGCCATGAGCGAATTTATCGTATCCGCAAGAAAATATCGTCCACAGAAATTTTCTGATGTCGTTGGACAAGCACACGTCTCGCAAACTTTGAAAAATGCGTTGCGAACGGATCATATTGCCCACGCTTTTTTGTTTTGTGGTCCTCGTGGGGTCGGTAAAACAACAAATGCCCGTATTTTAGCAAAAATACTCAATTGTACGAATCGCACGCCCGATTTTGAGGCTTGCGGCATGTGTGATTCATGCCGTGCATTCAGCCAAAGTGCCTCATTCAATATTTTTGAACTCGATGCGGCTTCAAACAATTCGGTTGAACATGTGCGCTCCCTTGTTGACCAAACACGCATACCGCCACAGCAAGGTAAGTACAAAGTTTTTATCATTGACGAGGTGCATATGCTCTCCTCATCGGCTTTCAATGCCTTTTTGAAAACTTTGGAAGAACCGCCCGCTCATGCCATCTTCATTTTAGCGACAACAGAGAAGCATAAAATCATTCCAACAATTCTTTCTCGTTGCCAAATTTTTGATTTTAGACGCATTCAGATACCTGATATTGTCTCACATCTGCAAACTATTTGCTTAGCAGAAGGCATCATTGCCGACCCTGATGCATTGCATATCATTGCTCAAAAGGCAGACGGTGCTTTACGCGATGCCCTTTCCATTTTTGACCGCATTGTTTCAGCGAGTACCGATAATAAAATTCACTATGCTGATGTCATTGAAAACTTAAACGTATTGGATTACGATTATTTTTTCAAAATGACCGATGCCTTGTTGTGCGAAGACCTCCCCTCAGTATTGAACACTTTTGAAGACGTGATGCGTCGTGGCTTTGAAGGCGACACGTTTATTGTAGGCATGGCGGAACACTTGCGTAATATATTGGTTTCTAAGGATTTACAAACCTTACAGCTTTTGGAAGTCGGTGAAAACTTGAAGCAACGTTATCAAAATCAAGCGGCTTTGTCTTCTATGTCATTCATTTTGACGGCTCTTAATTTGTGCAATGATTGTGATGTCAACTACAAAATGGCTCGTTACAAGCGTTTGCATATTGAAATGGCATTGATAAAAATGACCTATATTGGTCGTGCCGTTGAGCTTTCGATTATGCCGCAACAAATGCTGGTTGAAAAAAAAACTAATATTGGGAGCAAATTAGAGACTAAAAATACCTCTTCAAGCACACGTTCAGGCAGCCAAGCACCCCCTCAGTATCAACAAGTTGAAACGCCTATTTCGACTGCCGAAGAACCTATCCCGCCATCAAATGAAGGTGCATTAACACCAGGACCCGCCGTTCCGATTGCAAAAGTCAGCACATCCACCAGTCAAATATCTACCCTTAATATATCAACGAGTAGTTTCAACTCGTCTATGAAAATTGGTTCGCTTGAAGCCATCGCTGCCCAAATTGAAGAAGAAGAGAATATTTTGAAACAGAGTGTTTCAAAACTAAACGTCACAAACCTAAAAGAATCGTGGCAAAAATATGCTGAAACGCATGAATCGCCTTCCACAAAAGCCGCCTTGCAATCCGCCAATTTAACATTAAAACTTAAAAAAGTCACTGCCAAAGTTGGCTCAACTTTAATGGTCGGCATCATTCAACAAGAGTTTCGTTTGGCAGATTTCCTACGATTTGACCTTAATGATGCGGAATTAACGCTTGAAATCGTCTATGATGAAACGCTTGCGCCCACAGAAACGAAATCTGCGCCGCATAGAAAATACCTTACGCCGCGTGATAAATTGATGTTGATGATGGAGGTGAATCCGCTTGTTAAGGATTTGGCAATACGATTAAATTTGAAGCCTGATGAGTAACGCCAGCTTGCGGTCGATGTATATTGCACCAAAGAAAAGTTATTCTTTTACTTCTGAATAAACCACAATTTTTCTGCCACAAAATTAATAGTCTAAATACCTTGTTGCCGAAAAAAATCAATGCCTAACATGCCATCATAAGGACTTGTCAAACCTTTTGCTAAAAAATCATAGGTAAGAACAGAAAAACCTGTTTTATGAATACCTAAAGCACTAAATTTTTTCTGCGTCTTTCAACTCCAATGATAATGTTGTCATTTTGATTGATTTTTAAATTTCTGAACAAATATAAACTTTTATTACAAAAAAAGCGAATGATTTGCGCCAACCATAGATTGAGGTTACTTCATAAATTCCCAAGCCGACCGATACGACCCCTCAGTATCGGCATACTCCAAAAACGATTTATAGAATTTATCATTCCCAATTGTGCCACTGTCTCCCACAACAATCAGCTTCATACGCGCCCGTGTCATGGCGACATTCATACGGCGATAATCATTCAAAAAACCAATTTCACTTTTCGTATTCGAACGCACAAGAGAGATGTAAATAACATCGCGTTCCTGCCCTTGAAAACCGTCAATGGTCTGAACGGTCAATTTTAAATCGGACAATAAAGGGTCGGCTTCAATTTCTTTTTCCATAAAAACCACCTGTTCCCGATAGGGCGAAATGATGCCGATTGAAGGCTTATCGTAGGGAAAAGCGTCTAAATATTGGTATAAATGCTCTCGAAGGGCATAAAACTCTTCTGGATTGAAACGGCTTTTATTTTCGGGGTGAACATGTTCATCGAAGCTGCAACCGGCTGTATCAATGAAGACAACAGCAGCTTCTTCTTGAAAATTCACCAAAATACGGTCAGATACTGAGGGGTGTGCTTTCAGCAAATTGTCATAAAATTGATGATTTGAAAAACCCATAATGGTCTTATTCATCCGATATTGAACGTCTAAAAAATTGACACTTTCAATGTGTTTGATGGATTTTTCAATCAAAGTAATATCAAAACCTTGTTTTTTGGCATCATTGGACTTGACGGTTGGTGGCAATTGAAAAGGATCACCTGCCAAAACGACACGCGAGGCTTTCAATATTGGAATCCACGTGGCGGGTTCAAGTGCTTGTGCCGCTTCATCAATAAAAACGGTGCGGAACTTCCGATTGTCTAAAACAGGATGCGCTGCACCGACGAGTGTACATATAATAACGTGTGCGCCGTCGAGAATTTCGTCAATGATGCGTTTTTCAAGGTCGTTTGCCCAAGCAGACAGGTCTTTGGCTTCTTTCAAAAGACGGTCACGCTGTGTTTTTTCATCATACCCAAACTTGCGTTTATAGCTGCGGGCGATGCGACGAAGTTCAGCCGCTTTTATTTTTATTTTTTTGATATTACGCGCTTCTGGATGCGTAGAAAGCTGACCTTCAAGCGTATGTCGTACAATGGTTTCATCAACCCGCGAAATATTGCCGATGCGGAGGACAGCCAAATTTTCGGCATCAAGCCTTTCGGTCAACAAGTCGGCAGCCGTATTAGAGGGCGCAGTGACGAGAATCGTATTTTCAGTTTCCGACAATTTTTTTACAGCAGCAACAAGTGTCGTCGTTTTACCTGTGCCAGGTGGCCCATGAATGATGGCAATATCACGGTTGTCCATAATTTGGCGCACCGCTAAGTTTTGGCTTTCATTGAGGCGCGGCATACTGAGGGGGGCATTGGCATTGAAATTTTCGGAGGTTTTATAGCCCAAAAGCACATCTCGGAGGGCGGCTAAACGGTCGCCTTTAGCATTCATCACCTTTACAATGGCTTTTTCCATTTCGGTATATGTGCGGTCGTCAAACAACAAATCAACGCCAATTTGACCATCGTTTATCCAATCGGGCAAGTCTTTGGCGTTCAAAATGACGTACATTTGGTTTTTGTTGACGTAGTTTATGACACCTGACTTTTCGCTGTATGTATTACTTTTATCATTTGTAAATATTTGAACCACATTCCCTGGGCGGAATTGATGTGGCGAATCGGGGCTGCCACTGCGCTCAACGACAACAAAAGCACGGTCGCCAAAAGTATATCCTGTCCTGACAATTTGAAGCGGATACCACGTGAACCCTTCGGCTCGACGTTGTTCAAGGGGCTTGTTTTGTATAACCGTTTTGAAAAATTCGAGGTCAGCTTTTTTTTCAAGGGCGAGTAGTTCCCGCAGGCGTTCTAATTCTTTGAGTTGTTCCATAATTTTATATTCGAGGCGAAGGTATAAAAGCCCGTTTGAATAAGCATATAAAGAGAATTTTAACCTTTTAGCCTACCCACCATAATCCCCGACT
The DNA here is from genome assembly GCA_031411275.1 of Saprospiraceae bacterium. GTDB lineage: Bacteria > Bacteroidota > Bacteroidia > Chitinophagales > Saprospiraceae > JAAFJT01. Next base: position 55,707 of record JANOAU010000195.1, read on the forward strand.
GCCCTTTATTCCGCATCAAGTAATCCACCAAAGGCACGTCTGTAATGATGACTTGACGGAACTGCGAAGACGCATGAAGCATGTACGCGCGTCCGTTTTGCCAAATGACGAACCCTGTGTGCGCCATATCCATCCCATCCATAACATTGGTGATGCCTATAATGTCACCGTCTTTGAGCTTCGATTCGATGTCCGCAACGCGTTCTTTTGGGATATACCATTTTTCGCGTTTGGTAATGGTTTCTTCGATGTTTTTAATGGTTTTGAATGTCTTTGGGTCAGCCATATTGCCGTAGAAAGTATCGCGTTTGTAGCTCATATAAAAGACATCTTTGTTGAATATTTCGCCACCCATTTCTTTTGTTATGTTTGTCAAAATACCTCTTTTTTCATTTTCATACAACCAATCACTGTAATAATGTAGGCGTGTTGCATAGTCAATAATGCCATTGCGGTAACGGATGTGAACTATGTTATTTTTAAAAACATTATAAGTGGGTGATTTACTCATACGCGTTTCGGTCAATGAAACCATTGATTCTACAAACGTTACACAATCAAATTTTTTGAGATTGATAACCAAAACCTCTTTTGAAATGGGTTGTAAAACAACTTTACCCGCGGGTGTTTTACCACTTGTTTCAACATTAGATTTTGGATAGGGATTGCCAATGAATGTTGTGCCTAAAGCGACCACACCCTCCGCCACACTGAGGGGTCTCGGCAGGTGCATTTTTGCGTTAAAAATGTCTTGGTGCGTTGTTGTTTTAGGCTTCGGCTTAGTATAGGTCTGTATTTGAGCTATGCTCGTTTGAACGCAAACGAGGCAGAAGAAGAGTAGCTTATAAATAATATTCATGTATGAAATGATGATTGAGAGATTTTAAATCAAATTATTTAAGGCAAAGATATAAGTAAAACGTGGTAAGACTCAAAATATTAAGTGCTATTGCGTTCGTTTACTCCACGTGCATATCCATCAATTGAGTCCGATATTTAGAGAAAACACTTGATTTTGAGATAAAACCAATGTAAATATCATTTTCGTCCACTACGGGTAAGTTCCAGGCTTCGGTCACATCAAATTTTTTCATGGCATCAGACATAGATTCATTGAGGCGGACAATACTCGGTGGTTCGTGCATCAATCGACGGACGGTTAAAGTGTCGTAATGAATGGTTTGGAACATGATTTCACGCACGTCGTCGAGGGTAATTATGCCTTCCAATTGCCCTTCTTTATTGATGACGGCAAAGATATTGCGTTGAGAATTTTTGATTAATTCTGTTAATTCACGCAAAGAAGCATTGGGCAGTATCGTTTTTATATCCGTTTCGATGAGGTTAGACGTTTTCAAAAGCAAAAGAATATTGCGGTCTTTGTCGCGACTGAAAACGTGTCCTTTGTCAATCATACTACGTACTTCAAGCGAATAAGGCTCAAAGGTGCGGACGAAAACGTTGCTCAAAGTGGATACAATCATCAATGGAATGATTAAATCATAACCACCTGTTACTTCTGCAATCAAGAAAATACCTGTCAAAGGGGCGTACATAACACCACTCAGTATGCCCGCCATGCCAACAATGGTAAAATTGGATTCGGGTAGATGTAATTCAAACAGTTTATTAAAAAGCCTTGAAAAAGCGAATCCTAAGTAGGTACCGACGAACAAAGCCGGGGCAAAATTACCGCCATTGCCACCCGATGACAAGGTGAAACTGGCAGCTATCGGCTTGACAAAGACTATTGCGCCGATAAAAGCAATGAGTAGCCATTCATTTTGGAGAGAATTCTTGAAGATAGAGTTCTTTAAAATTTGTTCAGCATGACCATCTGCAATAGAGATAATACTTGAATAACCTTCTCCAAAAAGGGAAGGAAAAATATAGATAAACAAGGCTAAACCCAAGCCACCAACTATCGCTTTGCCCCAAATACTGAGGGGTAGCTTTTGAAAAAAACCGCCAATGGCATGTGATACACGTATATAATACAGCGACACCATGCCGCACACAAACGCTAAAAGCACATAAAATAAAATATTGTTATAGTTGAAAGGCTGTTGCAGTTTGAAGATAAAAAGGGATTGTTCGTTCAAAACGATTTTTGAAAACAAACCACCGCAGGCTGCTGCAATAATGAGCGGAATAAACGAGGAAATGGTGACATCAGACAATAAAACTTCCATCGCAAACATCACTCCTGCAATGGGCGCATTAAAGACCGCTGCAATACCTGCTGCTGCACCACAACCTAAAAACAACGAACGGTCGCGATACCCCAAACGCAAATTGGTCGCAATATTGGACCCCACGGCTGAACCTGTAATGACAATCGGTGCTTCCAACCCTGCTGAACCGCCAAAACCGACAGTTAATGCGCTGGTAACAATATGTGAATAGAGTTTATGCCGCTTGACAAGAGCCGATTTTTGAGCAATTTCGTAAAGTATATTTGAAACACCCCGCCCTAAATCACCTTTGAGCACTTTTTGGACAAAATAAACGGTTAACAAAATACCAATTAGTGGATAAAAAATCATGTAGGGCGTTTCGTCGTGTGAAACGGCGTGATTGATAGACAATAATTTTTGAATCAAATGCACCAATGTTTTCAACACAACTGCTAACAAACCTGCTGATACGCCGACGACGATGGCGACTAACACCTCAAACTGACGTGCAGACAGACGTGTTTTGAATGTTCTGAAAAGGTTAATCGCTTTGTGTATCATAATTTTTGTATGTTTGTATTGTTAAATGGTGGTATTGCTACATTGTTGTAAGGCTCACTTAAAACAATGTATCAATATAACCATTTAACAATTTAGCATTTTAACAATTTAATGCACCGCAAACACTTAAAGTCTGACCAGACACATAGCGACTCATGTCAGACGCTAAGAAAACACAAGCATCTGCCACTTCTTCACCCGCACCCATTCTGCCGAGAGGGATACTTTTCATAAAGGCATCTTTGACTTCGGGAGTTAATACTTGTGTCATTTCCGTTTCAATATAACCGGGCGCAATGGCATTGCAACGGATGTTGCGGTTGCCATATTCCTTAGCAATGGACTTAGAAAAGCCAAAAATACCTGCTTTTGAAGCGGCATAATTTGCTTGACCAGCATTTCCAAATACGCCAACAACGCTTGACATATTAATTATAGACCCACTCCGCTGTTTAAGCATTGGACGAAGCGCGTGTTTCGTCATATTGAAAACAGACTTTAAATTGGTCTGAATCACATCGTCCCATTGTTGTTCTGTCATACGCAACATTAAATTGTCACGTGTAATACCAGCATTATTGACGACCACGTCAAGGCGACTGAATGTTTTTACGACTTCACTTATCAAGGCTTCGGCTTGTGCAAAATTGGCGGCATCAGAACGATAGGCATGAACTTGCGCGCCTGCTGCGACCAATTCGTCCACAATCGCTTGTGCTTTAGCACTTGAATTTTCAGAAACGTAAGTAAAAGCGACTATAGCCCCTTGTTCTGCAAAACGGCGGACGATTGCCTCGCCTATACCTCGTGCGCCTCCTGTGACAAGGGCGACTTTATTTTCTAAAAGTTTCATATTTAATACGGGTTGTTAGTTATTGGTTAATGGGTTAGTGGGTCATTAGTTTGAGTCCTTTCCGACGAATAACCAGTAACCAATTCACGAATAACCAATTTACCATTCGCGCAAAAATAGCATTTTAAGGTCAATGGATGATATTTTTTGAAAAAATGGCTGCTTAGAATTTTTAAAATTTGAAAATGTTGTAAATTGTGCCGTTCCGTTCTCCGAGATTAAAGTTTTTTAAAAAAAAATATATTTATTCAATCAAAAAATATGAAAAAGACATTCTTGACACTCGTCCCCCTTTTATTCACTGTTATGGTATTTGCGCAAAAAGAAGTATCTGAAATGGCGAAAAATGCCAATCCAGAACTGTCAATGGCTCAAAAAGCGACAATAGAGTGGGTAAAACTCTATGATTTGGCTTCTGACCAAGCAAAAGAGGCTTTAGCGATTCAAAAAACGAAATATCAGAATTTGGCAGACATAGAGCCTTTGAAAACGCAAGACCCTGATAAGTATGTCCAAAAACGTTTATCGAGTTTTGAAATCGCCAATACAGAGTTTAGAAATTTATTAGATGAGCGGCAACTGAAAATTTTTAAGCAAAAAGAAGCAGAACGCACAGCTAAATATAATAATATCGTTTCCACAATGAAAAAAACAGGCTACTCCGACGACGATATTCGACAAAAATTGATGGTCACAGAGTTTTAACCTACCAAAGCGATTAAAGCATTTTCGAGGACTTGGAATACTTTAATCGCTTATTTTTTTGCAAAAAAACAAATATAGCTTTCTATATGTTTTACTTTTGCAAAAGCTATATTACACACGCTCATTTTGAGTTGTTTATATATCACCTGAAAACGCCAACCGTTGTTTTGAGAAAAAAACTAACCACTTATATTATCAAAACTTATGAATAACCAGAGGGAAAGGACACAGTACCCCCTCAGTACAAACGTAAAAGTATGGATCCATTAAAGGCAAAATTTAAAGAAAAAGCGACTGCTCTAAGTGCCGAAGTTAAAACTCTTTTGAAAGAACACGGCAATACCGTTATTGATTCAGTCACATTGAGCCAAGCGTATGGCGGTATGCGCGATATCAGCAGTATGATTTGGGAACCTTCATTGCTCGATGCACAAGAAGGTATCCGTTTTAGAGGTTTTAGCATTCCAGAATTGCAGGAAAAACTCCCTACTGGACGTGGTAAAGAACCGCTTCCAGAAGGTTTGTTTTGGCTCATGCTAACGGGCGAAGTTCCCACAGAAGAAGAAGCTCTTTGGGTGACAAACGATTGGGAACGTCGCGCTAAAGTGCCCCAACACGTTTTTGATACACTCAACTCTTTACCTGAAGATACCCATGCTATGACGATGTTTACTATCGGTATAATGGCATTGCAATCAAACAGTGTTTTTGCCCGCCGCTACGAAGAAGGTATGCCCAAATCGGAATATTGGGACGCGACTTATGAAGATTCGATGAACCTTGTCGCTTGTTTGCCTATCCTTGCGGCGGCTATTTATCGGCGTAAATATAAAGGAGGTGACATCATTGCAGCTAATACGGGTTTAGATTGGGCAGCAAACTTTGCCCATATGTTGGGCTATGAGGATGAGGACTTCAAAAATTTGATGCGTTTATATATGACCATTCATGCGGATCACGAAGGCGGCAATGCTTCGGCGCATACAGTGCATTTAGTGGGCTCAACTTTGTCAGACTCTTATTTGGCGTTTGCGGCGGGTATGAATTCCTTAGCAGGCCCTTTGCATGGTTTGGCAAATCAAGAAGTGATTAAATGGATTTTTGAGATGTTAGAAGAATTAGGAACAACCACTCCGACCAATGAGCAAATCGGTAATTATGTCCGCAAAACATTGTCTGAAGGTCGGGTTGTGCCTGGTTATGGGCATGCGGTTTTGCGGAAGCCTGACCCTCGTTTTACGGCTCAACAGACGTTTGCACAAAAATATTGTCCCGATGCCGACCTTGTAAAAGTCGTTTGGCAAGTATTTGAAACTGTACCACCTATTCTCCAAAGCCTTGGTAAAGTTAAAAATCCTTGGCCCAACGTGGATGCTCATTCAGGTGCGCTTTTAGTCAATTATGGCTTAAAAGAGTATGGTTTTTACACTGTTTTGTTTGGTGTTTCAAGGGCTTTAGGTGTTTTGGCAGCAGGCTGTTGGTCACGTGCATTGGGCTTCCCATTGGAGCGTCCGAAGTCCATGACAACGGAGTCTGTAAAAGAAATGCTTGCTGAAAAAGCGACAGCTTAATTTTGCGATTTTTTACATAAAAATACTGAGGGGGTGCTTTTGAAAGAAAGTATTCCCTTTTTTCGTCGTCTAAATCCCCCCATGCATCTACAAATTCCCCTTATGGCATAATTTTGACTCAACTTTTCGGTTTATAATAATATTTTCTAAACGAAATAAGCAACTTTGACGTTAGTTGAATATCTTTGATTATGAATACAACATTTTTTAAAATCTGGTGGAATATGAAATTTAGAAACATCTTTCTCATGACGGTGCTTGTTAGCAGCGTACTTATCGCGGCATTTTGCCCAAAACCTGTTCCTGCCGACCGAGAAACGGCATTGTTGCAGTCACTTTTGACAGCTTTAAACCAACTCCATTTTAGTCCTCAAAATATGGACGATGAGTTTTCAAAAAAAGTATATACGCTCTATTTGAATCGTATTGATGCAGGTCGTCGCTTTTATACACAAGCAGATATTGATCAATTAAAGCCTTTTGACACACAAATAGATGACCAAACAAAGGCTTATGACTATACATTTTTTAACAAATCTGTTGAATTATTAGACAGTCACATGGCAAAAGTGGAAGGCTTTTATAATGAAGTCATTACCATGCCTATTGATTTTTCAGTCAATGAAAAAATCGAGATGGATGGGGACAAAAAGCCTTATGCCAAAAATGATGCAGAGTTGAAAGACTTGTGGCGCAAAATGATTAAATATGAAGTCATGACGCGTCTGACCAATAAACTCGAAGAAAAAGAGAAAGGCACAGCCGATTATAAAAATAAATCGGACGATGAGTTGAAAAAAGCAGCTTTGACCGAGACTACAAAACAGTATAATGACTACTTCAAACGCTTGAAAAAATTGAAGCGTATGGATAGGTTGTCTGTTTATCTAAACTCAATTGCCAATGTTTTTGACCCACATACAGAGTATTTTGAGCCGATTGAAAAACAAAATTTTGATATTCGCATGTCAGGTCGTCTCATCGGTATCGGTGCACGTTTGCAAACGGACTTAGAGACAGATTTTACTAAAATTTCAGATGTCATGATTGGTGGTCCAGCTTGGAAACAAGGCGACCTCAAAGACGGAGACATCATCATGAAAGTGGCACAAGGTGATAAAGAACCTGTGGATATTAGCGGGATGGACATCAACGAGGTGGTTTCTATGATTCGGGGTAAAGAAAAAACGGAAGTTCGTCTCACAGTAAAAGCCAAAGCGGATGGTAAAACAAAAGTTATTCCTATCATCCGTGAAGAAGTGATAGTTGACGAAGGATTCGTTAAATCGTTGATTATTCAGGAAGATCAAGAAGCTGATAAAATTGGTTATATTAAATTGCCTACATTTTATGCCGATTTTGAAAATGATAATGGTCATCAATCTGCCGAAGATGTCGCTGTTGAAGTTGAAAAATTGAAAAAAGCGGGCGTGAAAGGCATTGTGATTGATTTACGCAACAATGGCGGTGGGTCGCTGCGCGATGTGGTCAAAATGTCAGGTTTGTTCGTCGAGCAAGGACCAATTGTTCAAGTCAAAGGGCGTTATGATCGCCCCGATGTATTGAGCGATACCGACCCCTCAGTACAATACGCTGGTCCACTCGTTATTATGGTCAATGAATTCTCAGCTTCCGCTTCTGAAATCATGGCAGCTGCTTTACAAGACTACGGACGAGCAATCATCGTTGGTACGCCGACTTATGGCAAAGGCACAGTGCAACGCTTTTTTGACCTCGACAGGGCATATAAAGGCAGTGGTAATGGTATAGCTGATAATGCAGGGGTAGGTCTCGGCAATGTGAAAGTAACGATTCAAAAATTCTTCCGTGTCAATGGTGGTTCAACACAATTAAAAGGTGTCACACCTGATATTATTCTGCCAGATAACTATATGGAAGTGCCTGTGGGTGAAAGAGATAATGAGCATCCGATGCCATGGACTTCAATTAACCCTGTCAAGTACAGCCAAAATGTGGTAGATTTGAAAAAACTCCCTATGATTAAGGCGTATAGTGAAAAACGTGTAGCTGCTAATCCAGCTTTTGCAGCTGTTTTGAGTAATGCCAAACGCATAAAAACGCAGCGTGATAATACGGAATATTCGCTTAATTTAGCGCAATTCCGCACTTATGAAGCCAAACAAAATGAATTGGTTGATGCTTATAAAAAGGCAATCAAGCCTATTGAGGGCTTTATATCGCAGAATATTGCTGAAGATTTAACGGCTTTGCAAGTATCAAATGATACGTCAAAAGTCATTAGGAATAATGAATGGAAAAAAGATGTATTAAAAGATGCACAACTTTATGAAACCTTATTGATAATGCATGATATGATTCAAAATGCTACTTTCAAAACAGCAGCTATTGAACCTAAAAGAGATTGATTATCAATGGTTTACCACAAAAGAAGAGCCTTTCCAACAACCTTTACGTTGGAAAGGCTCTTCTTTTTTCACTATTCTGCTAAAACCCTATCAAAAATCCGTTGTTTTACACTCGCATTCAGTGCACTCCTTATTATTCATATTTCATCATTCATATTTCATCATTCTCTATGACTGCTTACATTTTGACCATCGGCGACGAGATTCTTATAGGTCAAATCACAGATACCAATGCCGCTTGGATGGCACAACAACTCAATTTTCAAGGCATTCGCATTGTCGGCAAAACGTCGGTTGGCGATGTCCACGAAGATATTGTTGAAGCCGTGCGTTATGCCCTTTTAAAAGCAGACCTCGTTTTATTGACAGGCGGACTCGGTGCTACAAAAGACGATATTACCAAAAAAGCCTTAGCCGATTTCTTTAAAGTACCCATGATTTTTCATGACGAAACCTTCCAACGTATGACTTATTTTTTCAAAAAAATAAATCGGACTGTTTCTGAAATGAATAAAAATAGCTGTTTTATGCCTAAAAATGCCTTGATTTTACACAATGATAAAGGATTAGCCCCTGCTATGTGGTTTAATACTGAGGGGTCTAAGGTTGTCGTTTCCATGCCAGGCGTTCCCTACGAAATGCAACATTTAATGAGCGACCGTGTGTTGCCACGTCTGCGTTCCTCGTTTCCTATGTCACCCATTGTTCATAGAACTTTATTGACGGCAGGTGAAGGAGAGACGATGTTAGCAGAAAAACTAAGCGATTTTGAAGAGGCTTTGCCTGAAAATATAAAATTGGCTTACCTGCCCTCACTCGGAACAGTGCGCTTGCGATTAACTGCAAGAGGCGATAACGAAGACGTTTTGAACGAACAATTAGATATTTGGAAAGCAGAATTGGAAAAAATAGTCGGCTATGCGGTTGCAGGTTATGATGACGATACGATGCCCGTAGCAATAGGGCGCATGTTGACAGAACAGGGCGTGACATTAGGTATTGCCGAAAGTTGCACAGGCGGTTATTTGTCACATTTGATGACCACTGTTTCGGGTAGTTCTGCTTATTTTGAAGGCAGCGTCATTGTTTATTCCTACGATTTGAAGGTAAAATTGCTTGATGTCTCAAAAAATATGCTCGATACTGAGGGGGCCGTTAGTGAAAAATGTGTCAAAGAAATGGTTACTGGAACGCTCGATGCCTTAAATGTGGACATTGCCATAGCCATTTCGGGCATTGCTGGGCCCAATGGTGGTACACCCGAGAAGCCTGTGGGCACAGTTTGGATAGCTGTTGGCAATCGCTATGAAACCATAACTTACAAGATAAGTCTGGACAGAGGGCGATTAAAAAATATTGAATATGCAGCCAATACAGCATTAAACTTGCTGCGAAAATTTTTACTTCAAAATGTAAAACCCATAAAAAAGACGTAATTTTGCCAAAATTTTATTTGGATACTGAGGGGGGCTTTTTTTAATTTCTTGATTTTCAGCCAAATACAAACCATAATTAATTTTTTAAAAATTTATAAAAATGGCAAAAGTCGAACTCGTTATGCCCAAGTTGGGTGAAAGCATCATGGAAGCAACCATTCTCGGATGGAAAAAAAATGTTGGAGACCGTGTCGAACAAGACGAAACGATTTTAGACATTGCGACCGACAAAGTAGATTCTGAAGTGCCTTCACCTGTCAGTGGTATCCTTACTGAAATACTGTTCAATGAAAACGATGTTGTGCCAATTGGTTCTGTCATTGCATATATCTCTACAGAAGTACAAGCGGAGTTAGAGCCGTCTCCAAGCATCTCTTTACCCCCTTTTGCTACACCAAAAGCCCAGTCAAATGGGGTGCATGAAAAACCTATGGCAACCTTAGAAGAAGCCGTACCGCTATTAGCAGAAACCAAACCTTTTGTAACAACTCAAACCTCAAGCGACCGTTTCTACTCGCCTTTAGTACGGACAATTGCCAAAGAAGAAGGTATCAGCACCGTCGAACTGGAAGCGATTGCAGGTAGTGGGAGTGGTGGTCGTGTGACCAAAGCCGATATTTTGGGTTTTGTGGAATATAAAAAAGAAAATAAGACACAGATAAGCCATTCCCCCAAGGAAGATATTAGAATGGCATTACCTAAAATAGAAATCACAACCCCTCTCGTTTCTGTTTCCGACAATGTTGAAATCATCGAAATGGACAGAATGAGGCGTTTGATTGCTGACCACATGGTGATGTCAAGACGTGTAGCACCACACGTCACATCGTTTGTAGAAGCTGATGTAACGAATTTGGTGAACTGGCGGAACAAGGTAAAATCTGATTTTCACCGTAAATACGGCGAAAACATTACTTATACGCCTATTTTTATAGAAGCTATTTGCCGTGCCTTACGCGAGTTTCCGTTGGTAAATTCGAGTGTGAACGAAAGCCAAATCATTGTTAAAAAGGATTTGAATATTGGTATGGCAACGTCTCTGCCTTCGGGTAATCTCATTGTACCAGTCATCAAAAACGCTGATAGAATGAATCTCGTAGGTTTGTCTCAAACTGTCAATGACTTGGCAAACCGCGCTCGAGCCAATAAACTCAAGCCAGACGAAGTACAAGGCGGCACTTTTACCCTCACAAATGTAGGGGGTTTTGGCAATATCATGGGTACGCCCATCATCAATCAACCCCAAGTTGCCATACTCGCAACGGGTACGATTAAGAAAAAACCCGCCGTCATGGAAACCGAATTTGGCGATGTCATTGCCGTCCGCCAAATCATGTACCTCTCTATGAGCTACGACCATCGTATTGTTGATGGCTCAATGGGCGGCACTTTCCTCCGTCGTGTCGGTGATTTATTAGAGCAATTTGATATTAATAGAACAGTTTAAATATGAAGTATGAATGATGAAATATAAAACACAAAGCATCATTCATACTTCATATTTCATATTTAAAAAAAGACATGGAAACTTGGGAATTTGATTTTGAATGGTTGCGCGTCCGACACAGTGTCAAGGATGCGTTGAAACACGATGCATTACCTGACCTCAACGTTGTACTGTTGATGATTGGCATCCAAGAATTGGGTTTTTGGAAAAAAGGTTGGACAAAAGAAGAAAAACAAGACTTGATGCACATCGCTGTCTGTCGTTTGTTGAGTTATGATGGCTATTATGAATTTGTTGGCTTAGATACTGAGGGGTGGCCACATTATACTTTAACACAAAAAATCATGGTGAAAGGACAAGGTGAACAGGAGCAATTGTTGAAAGAAAAAGCTGTTTTTTATTTCAAGCAGTTGGAAACTGAACGCGCCACCCCTTGAATTGATTTTTTTTTGAAAAAGAAAGGTAGAGAAAGTATCAAAAATAAAATAAGCATTTACCTTTGCGAAAATTTTTAGAAAAAGATTAAAAAAACAAGATGAATCTCGTTGCTAAACATCACCACCATCACTCCATGAATTTGCCTTTGGGCGACAGGTGATGCCGTTGTTTTGAAACGATTTTATTTTCAATAAAACGAACGAGGCTTGCCAGTTGACCGACTGCAAGCCTCGTTTTGTTATTGGTTACTGGTTAATCGTTATTCGTTACTGGTTATTCGTTTAACCATCTGCAACGAATAACCAGTAACGAATAACCAATAACGAATAACCAACAACGAATAACGATTAAAGAATAAATTATGAAACGCCTACGTATCGCCGTTCAAAAATCAGGTCGGCTCTCTGAAGTCTCTCTCGCCTTGTTGAAAGAGTGTGGTATTGACATTAAAAATGGCAGGGCGCAACTCGTCGCTTCTGCTTCCAATTTCCCTTTGGACATTCTTTATCTACGTGACGACGACATCCCTCAGTATGTCGAAGATGGTGTTGCCGATTTAGGAATTTTAGGTGAAAACGTGGTTGTCGAAAGCCGCGCTCAAATTAACATCATCAAAAGGCTCGATTTTGGTCGTTGTCGTTTGTCATTAGCTGTACCTAAAGCGGTGGAATATAAGGGTTTATCATACTTTCAAGATAGGAAAGTGGCTACTTCGTATCCCAATATCCTCGATGATTATTTGTCCGCCAATGGTATCACGGCCGAAGTTCATGTCATCAGCGGTTCGGTTGAAATTGCACCTAACATTGGTTTAGCTGATGCCATTTGCGATATTGTTTCGTCTGGTTCAACACTTTTGAGCAATGGTTTGAAAGAAGTGGAAACAATTATGCGCTCAGAAGCGGTTTTAGTAAGCCGCAAAGGGCTGGATACTGAGGGGGAGGCCATTCTGCAAAAACTTCTATTCCGTCTGGAATCTGTTATGGCAGCCAAATCTAATAAATACGTTGTTTTGAATGCCCCCAACAGTGCTATTGACAATATCGTCAGTGTCTTACCTGGCATGAAAAGCCCCACCGTCGTGCCTTTAGCCACTGAAGGTTGGTCGGCAATTCATTCAGTGCTTAACGAAGAAAAATTTTGGGACATCATTGATGACTTGAAAAAAGCAGGCGCACAAGGTATTTTAGTCGTTCCTATCGAAAAAATGATTATCTGAAACAGTCAATGGTCGTTTGTCAATAGTCATTAACACAGAATGACAAATGACATAATGACAACTGACCCATTAACTTTCAATATGAAAATCTATAAAAACCTCAATCCGTCTGATTATTCAGCGGCTTTGAAACGTCCAACGATGGACACTGTGGCTTTATTTGATTCGGTCAAAACGATTCTAACAGACATCAAGCAAAACGGCGAGGTGGCAGTCAAAAAATATATCGAAAAATTTGATTATTTGATTCTCGATGAATTAAAAGTGTCGGAAGAGGAATTTATAGCTGCTGAAAACAGATTAGATGAGGGTTTAAAAACAGCTATTTTAACCGCAAAAAAGAATATTGAGCTTTTTCACCAACGTCAAACATGTGATGTTGAAGTCATCCAAACTATGTCTGGGATTCATTGTTGGCGCAAATCTGTAGGCATTGACCGAGTCGGTTTGTATATTCCTGGTGGCACGGCTCCTTTATTTTCAACTGTTATCATGTTAGGTGTGCCTGCACAAATTGCTGGTTGTCAACAAGTTGTGCTGTGTAGCCCCCCCTCAGTAATAAATGCAAAAACAGGTGAAAAAGAGATTCACCCCGCCGTTTTGTTTGCAGCTAAGGCGTGTGGTATTTCAGAAGTTTTCAAACTCGGCGGCGTTCAGGCGATTGGCGCAATGGCTTATGGGGCGGGTTCTGTCCCCCAAGTTTGGAAAATTTTTGGACCTGGCAATCAATATGTTACAGCCGCTAAACAACTGATTAATACTGAGGGGATAGCCATTGATATGCCTGCAGGACCCAGCGAAGTTTTGATTATTGCAGATGAAACGGCAAACCCCCATTTTGTCGCTGCCGACTTGTTGTCTCAAGCCGAACATGGCGTTGACAGTCAAGTGGTGCTTTTAGCTTTTTCAGAAAATTTTATTAATAAGGTTTTAGAAAGTATTGATAATCAATTACTTGACTTACCGCGAGCCATTTTAGCAAAAGAAGCCTTATCTCACTCTATTGCCATTGTAGTAGAAGACGGGGAGGAAGCTATGGCGATTTCAAACTACTATGCCCCCGAACATTTGATCATACAAACGGACAATGCCGATGTTTTAAGCGAAAAAGTGGTCAATGCAGGTTCTGTTTTTATTGGTCATTGGTCACCCGAATCGGTGGGCGATTATGCCTCTGGTACCAATCATACATTGCCAACAAATGGCTATGCACGAGCCTATTCAGGTGTGTCGGTGGATAGTTTTGTGAAAAAAATCACGTTTCAACGCTTAAATACTGAGGGGGTCAAAAATATCGCTCAAACGGTGGTGACAATGGCAGAGGCAGAGCAATTAGATGCTCATGCACGGGCGGTGACGATACGTTTAGAATATGTGTTAGAATAAATCAAAAGTCAATTATTTATTTTTGAAATTCAGGCAAACCGCCATAAATATCTTTCAAAAAGATAGAATTTTCGCAAACAATAGGCAGCTGGTCATCCATGTTTTTGAAGTCAATATTGCGCCATTCGTTTTCAGAAATACGGATATATGTCGTAGCGAATGTCTCTGTTGACTCAATATAAATAATTTGCTGGACACTTTCGATGGCTTTATAATCGGGTAATTTTTCTTGTTTATCAAATCCCCGAGTACCTTTTGACAATATTTCGACGATGATATGAGGATTGACTACCGAAGTTATCAAACGCTTTTTAGGACGATGTTTGATATAAACCGTAGGCTCTAAGGCTATGGCTATATCAGGGTTGTAGGATTGGTTTCGGTTTGGAATGTAAATTTTTATGTTACTTCCAAATAATGCATAACGATTGCCTTGAATGGGGTAATCGAAAATATTACCTAAAATACGCGCTAAACGCATCATTAAACGCTCGTGAATCGGTGCTGCTTCGCCCATAATTGTCTTGGTTTTCTCGTCGTATTCGATGAATGAAACAATATGACCATCATGGTATTGCACGCGATAATCGCAGTCGTGGACGTACTCAATATATTCCTCATAAGAAGCAGGAATACGCAGTTCAGATGCTAGTTCCATCCTTTCTTCAAAGGAAAAAGGCAACAAACGGCGGCGTGAGGTTTTGTTTTTTGCAACGGACAATACAGTGGCTTGTGTGGTCATTTTTTTAATTTTTACAAAAATAATCTTTTTATTTTAAAAATGAGTGGCAAATTTCCTCATTTAACAAATGCACAAATTGTTGATACAATAATTCGTAAATTCGTAAAATTAGTGCAATTAGTAGCTCTAAAACAATACTAAATCAATGAATATCAAGCAGTTAGTAAGATCCAATATTCTAAAAATGAAAGCCTATTCTTCTGCACGTGATGAGTTCAAAGGCACGGCTTCGGTCTTTTTAGATGCCAACGAAAACCCATTCGACAACGATGGTTTGAACCGCTATCCTGACCCTTTGGCAATGGCGGTAAAAAATGAAATTGCTAAAATCAAAGGGGTAACGGCAGAAAATATCTTTTTGGGCAATGGTTCTGATGAAGTCATAGATGTCCTTATGCGCATTTTTTGCGAGCCACGTGTGGACAATATCATTACGTTGCCACCGACTTATGGCATGTATCAAGTGTCGGCTGATACGGCTGATGTGGCGGTGCGGACGGTTAATCTGACAACTAATTTTCAACCAAATATCGAAGAAATACTGAGGGGGGCAGATGAACACTCAAAAATTCTGTTTATTTGCAGCCCGAACAATCCGACAGCTAACAGCATCGAGTCCAGCAAAATGTTGAATTTGCTCAATGCGTTCAACGGTATTGTCGTGGTTGATGAAGCGTATATTGACTTTTCGGCGCAACAAAGTTGTATTGAATGGTTGGAAACGTTCCCAAATTTGGTTGTTATGCAGACATTTTCAAAGGCATGGGGCATGGCAGGTATTCGTTTAGGGATGGCATTCGCTTCAAAAGAAATTATAGATTTGATGAATAAAGTAAAACCTCCTTATAATGTCAACGAACTCACGCAACGGGCGGCACTTGATTTATTGAAGAATAAAGCGGCAAAAAAGGATGCAAATGTTAAAGATATCCTTGCGGAACGCGAAAAAATGTCGGCGATACTGAGGGGGTATGAATTTGTTGAAAAGGTGTTTCCAAGCGATGCCAATTTTCTGTTGGTCCAAATTCCAAGACCAAATGAGATGTATCAATGGCTTTTGGCGCACGGCATTGTGGTTCGGAATCGAGCAAATGTAACGCTTTGCGAAGGCTGTTTGCGCTTAACAATTGGCACGCCAGAAGAAAATGCCGCTTTGTTGAAGGCGTTTAAAGAATCGCAGTTTTTGATTGCATAACTAATTAATTGTCAATAATTTATAAAATATAAAAATAATGGAAAACCTGAAAAACATCATCGAAACAGCGTGGGAAAACCGTGCGCTTTTGAAAGAAGCCGACACACAAGCGGCAATTAGAGAACTCATCGAACTACTCGATAAAGGCGCAGTTCGTGTTGCTGAACCCGACGGCGAAGGCGGCTGGACCGTTAACGATTGGGTAAAAAAAGGCGTTATTCTTTATTTTCCAATCCAACAAATGGAGACGATTGAAGTTGGCCCATTTGAATTTCACGATAAAATTGCCTTGAAACGCGATTTTGCGAAGCAAGGTGTGCGGGTTGTACCTCATGCCATTGCCCGTTATGGAGCATTCCTCGAATCTGGTGTTATTATGATGCCAAGTTATGTGAACATCGGAGCGTATGTCGGTAGCGGTACGATGGTGGATACGTGGGCAACAGTTGGTTCTTGCGCCCAA
Organism: Saprospiraceae bacterium; assembly: GCA_031411275.1. Lineage (GTDB taxonomy): Bacteria > Bacteroidota > Bacteroidia > Chitinophagales > Saprospiraceae > JAAFJT01. The sequence continues at coordinate 72,287 of JANOAU010000195.1, forward strand.
GTTGGTAAAAATGTGCATTTAAGTGGTGGCGTTGGTTTGGGCGGTGTACTTGAACCCGTACAAGCATCTCCAACGATTATCGAAGACGAGTGTTTTATCGGCTCGCGATGCATTGTTGTTGAAGGTGTGCGCGTAGAACGTGAATGTGTTTTAGGGGCGAATGTCGTTTTGACGCAATCCACCCATATTATTGACGTAACAGGTTCAGAACCAGTGATTTATAGAGGGCGAGTGCCAGCAGGTTCGGTTGTTATTCCAGGCACTTATGAGAAGGAATTTCCTGCGGGAAAATACCAAGTCGCTTGTGCGTTGATTATCGGTAAACGAAAACCAAGTACAGACAAAAAGGTGTCCTTAAATGAGGCGTTGCGTGATTTTAGTGTAGCGGTTTGATTAGAAAAAACCATAATTTTAAGTAGATGAATTAAAATACAATTTGTTTTTATTTAATTTAAATAATTAAAATTAAATGATTTACAAATATTTTTATTCATAATTTACCATTCACAATTCATCATTTCGCATAACATGTTTATTTCAGAAACCATCATTGATAGTGTCGTCGCAGCTCTTGAAGAAGCCGATTTTGAACAGGAAATCACCGATTTTACAGACGATTATCCTGTTTTGATTGAATATTGGGGTGCAGAAGATTTCAGTCTGTTGACACAAGACGAGCGTGAACTCATGCTTTATCTATTATTGGTGTTGACAAAATCTGTCGAGCAAGTAAAAGGTACATTGCCCCCCCTCAGTAGTGAAGCCCTTGAAAACGCAGAAGAACGCAACTGGGAACGGCTCGAAAAAGTCACCGCAAAACATTTTCACGACCGAATGGATGTTTTTTTTGACAAATATGCACAAGAAGACCTCCTTGCTTTTGTCGAAGATAACCTCGTTGAAGACGAAGACAGTGTGGTGACAAAAGAAGGGCGTGAACCAATATTTGTCGCTTTAAAATCAGTCATTGATATTTTAACAAATGCGTAATTTATTAAAAATCAAAGAGATGAAAATTTCTTTATTTAAAATTTTGATAGTCTTACCTCTTTTTGCAGCTTGCCAAACGGTTAGTTTGCGAGTCGTTTGCTCATTGCCCACAGAGGTGAAAGAAAGCTCAGGCTTAGTGATTGAGTCGCCCAATGTGTTTTGGACACACAACGATTCGGGCGACAAAGCTTGGTTGTATCAATTCGATTCGACTGGTGTATTGAGGCGAACCATTGTTGTCAAAAATACTAACAATGTGGATTGGGAAGACATTGCATTAGATGCAGCCAAACGCAATTTTTATATTGGTGATTTCGGTAACAATGGTCAAAATCGAAGAGATTTGACGATTTACAAAATTCCCATTCCGCAATCCGTTACATCTTTGTTCCCGACAGATACCGTTAATGCTGAAAAAATCGCCTTCACTTATGAAGACCAATCCGCTTTCCCTCCTACCGACTCCTTGAAATATTTCGATGCCGAGGCTTTTGTTGCCACAACCGACTCCCTATACATATATACAAAAGACTTTGATGTAGTGCCTTACAAGGGTAAAACCCGTATTTATCGAGTGCCGACCCAAGCAGGTACGTATTCTGCGAAGCTCGTTCAGGTTTGGGATACCGACGATTCTTGGAAATATAACGGTGCGATTACGAGTGCTGCACTCGGTTTAGATGGCAAAATGCTGCTCATGTCTTATCAAAAACTATGGATTTTTACGAATTATCCGAATCGTCAATTTTGGCTTGGCAACAAAAAAGAACTGACTTTTGGGTTAAATCAATTTGCGCAACGAGAGGGAGTTGCTATTGCACCTTGGGACAATTGTACGGTTTATATTACTTCTGAACTAACCACAGGCATTGGCGGTGGCAACCTTTCTACCTTCAATCTGTGCCGTATTTTGTCAAAAACCAAAGAAGCAAAAACCGCCAAAGCCAAAATAAGCATTTCACCGACCCCCTCAGTATCGGACGTAAATGTGGCTATTATAGGCGATGTTTTTGAAAAAGGACTTTTGAAAATCTATAACGCCAATGGTTCTGAAATTGCACAAAAAAAAATTGACCAAGGAGAAACGCATATTTCTCTTGAAAGCAGGGTATTTCCATCCGCAGGATTTTACTTTTGCAAACTTTTTTCCACCCAAGGCGAACCCCTCAGTATGGAAAAGATTTTTATTACAAGATAATAGTTGATAGTTGATAGTTGATAGTTGATAGTTTTATCAATTACCAACTATTAACTATCAACTGTAAACTTATCAACTAAGATAATGATTTTTACAGATAAGCGCATTTTAGAAAGTATCGAGAATGGCAATATCATCATTGAACCATTTCGCCGCGATTGTTTGGGAACGAACAGTTATGATGTGCATTTAGGTAAATATTTGGCGACCTACAAAGACGCTGAATTAGATGCCAAAAAGCATAATGCTATTGAACATTTTGAGATTCCAGAAGCAGGTTTTGTCCTACAGCCGGGTCGTTTATATCTTGGTGTAACAGAGGAATACACCGAAACCCATAATTCAGTACCGTTTTTAGAAGGAAAATCAAGCACAGGCCGCTTGGGGATTGATATTCACGCAACCGCAGGCAAAGGTGATGTCGGTTTTTGCAACCATTGGACTTTGGAGATTTCGGTCGCTATGCCTGTTCGTATTTACGCAGGTATGCCCATTGGTCAATTGATTTATTTCGTCGTTGATGGTGATATTGAGACTTTCTATAACCGAAAACCCAATGCGAAATACAATCAGCGTTCAGACCGCCCTGTGGAGAGTATGATGTGGAAGAACAAGTTTTGATTTTAATGGTGAATATTTTAATGGTGAATGGTGAATAATTCACCATTCACCATTAAAATATTCACCATTACTTAACCACTTTTAGGCTCAAATCAAGGCTGATGACGGAGTGCGTTAATGCGCCCGATGAGATATAATCAACGCCCGTTAAAGCGATTTCTCTTAAATTTTGAAGAGTTACGCCGCCTGATGCTTCAACTTCAAACGTTTTATTGACCATTTTGACGGCTTCGACCATCATTGAAGTTTGGAAATTATCGAGCATAATGCGGGTTACAATTCCTTTTCCAGCGGTCATAGTGGCTTGCAATTCTTCTAAATTACGGACTTCGACGGTCACACCATAGTCTTTTACTGAGGGGTACATTTTTTTATAATCCGCAATTTTTTGAATAGCTTTTGCGACGCTGCCACCGTTGGCATCCGTATGATTGTCTTTTATCATAAACCAATCGTACAAACCATGCCTATAGTTTTCGCAACCACCTATTTTAACCGCCCATTTTTCGAGGTGGCGAATCAAAGGCGTTGTCTTGCGTGTATCGAGGATTTTGACGGGCAAATCTGCCACCGCGTCAGCATACGTGCGGCTCATGGTGGCAATGCCACTCATGCGTTGCATGGTATTTAAGACCAAACGCTCGGCTTTCAACAGGGCTTGTGTGCCACATTCAACCTCAAAAGCAATGTCGCCGATTGCCATTTTATCGCCATCGTGCTTGAAAATGGTCATTTGTACTGAGGGGTCGCATTTTTTGAAAATCAGTTGTGCCAAATCAACACCTGCCAAAATACCGTTTGCTTTGACTTTCAAAATCGCTTTGTCGCGTTTGTCCAAAGGAATGGTAGCAAGTGCCGTTATATCGCCCTCATGTACGTCTTCCCAAAGGGCTTGTTCTATGAATTGGTTAAGAAGGTTGTAGTCTGGTTTGAAAGATTTCATAAATTGTATTGTTGGGTGGCTATATTGCTGTATTGTTGTTGGCTAAGAATGCAGCCATACAACAATTGACAATACAATAATTATTTTTTTGCTTCAAAATGTGGACAATTACAGCCTTTTTTGAACATACCACAGCCGCTTGCAGAAAGAGCTACAAGAGAAAGGAGGGCAAATCCTAAAATGATTTTTTTCATCGAATAAAATTTTTATAGAATATAAAATACTTTTTTCATTAAAATTATTTGTCATTTAGTCAAATCTCAAAAAGAACATAATTATAAATGAATAACCGATTACGATTTAACGAATTAACTTTGTCCATAAACGCTTTTTTTGCTCAATCATTTTAAAAACCTTTGATACATCCAAAAAAAATACTCGTTGCGCCACTTAATTGGGGCTTAGGTCATGCTACACGTTGCATGCCGATAATTGATGAACTGTGCCGACAAGGTGCGGAAGTTATTTTGGCATCAGACGGTGCAGCTTATGAGTTATTGAAACGCGAATATCCTAATCTAACAATTTACAAATTGCCTGCTTATAACATACGTTATCCGTTTCGTTGCATGATGCTGTCCATAGCTTACCAAATGCCAAAGATACTGAGGGGGGCAATAAAAGAGCATTATTGGTTAAAAAATTTTCTAAAAACCACGGCTGTTGATGTCGTTATCTCAGATAATCGGTTTGGTTTTTATAGTCGAAAAACGCATTCAATTTTTATGACGCATCAAGTGAATATTTTGATATCTTTTCGTCTTTTTCAACCAATCGTTAATGCAGTAAATCATTTTTTTATTAAAAAATTTGATGTTTGTTGGATTCCTGATTTTGAAAAAACGCCTTATTTGGCAGGTCATTTGTCACATGGTCATTTTTCTAAAGACTTAAAAATCAAATACTTAGGTGTTTTAAGTCGGTTTGAAAAAAAATACGTGAGCGAGGTTTCAAACCTCGCCGATGTTGAGTATAGTATAAAAAAATACAATGCCGCTTTTATCCTTTCAGGTCCAGAACCTCAACGGTCTATATTTGAAAAAAAAATAAGGCAACAACTCAATGAACAAACGAATTTCAAGGAATCTTATTTACTTGTACGTGGGACGAATGAGGTAAATCATACCCCTATTAAAACGCTACCGAACCTCGAAGTCCATGATGTTTTGACGCGTGATTTATTGAATAAAAAAATAATGGAAAGTGCCGTCATTTTCTGCCGAAGCGGTTACAGTTCCATCATGGATTTGGTTTATTTGCAAAAAGCCGCCATACTTATTCCGACACCAGGACAGACTGAACAAGAGTATTTAGCTGAGGAGTTGATGCGTCAAAACCAATTTTTCAGCCAATCACAAGATAATTTCGATATAATTCTGGCTTTAAAGGCATATAAAAATTATACAAATTTCAAAGATTCTGAAATCGAAAAAAACACATTAAAGGAAATTATAAGCAAATTATAGGAATTTTAATACTTTTACGTTTGTTTTCTTAACAAAACGGCTAACGACTACAAACTCTATACGCACGACAATATTTATGCTGACATTTTTCCGTACTAATCAACAATTTCTCAACATCCTGTTGCTTTTTTACCTTGCCCTTCTGCGAGCGAGTACGTTTATGCACACACCTACTGTTGTGCCGCATGAACAAGGCATTTTAACATCGTGGGTGTATTCATTTTTCCCTCCCCTCAGTATATCGGGTGTTATTTTTGCCTTTTTTCTTGTGATTTTTCAAGCAACTACTATTAATATCATCATAGCGCGTTATCGGGTTGCGACAGATGTATCCTTATTGCCAGGTGTGTTTTATTGTTTATTGACGAGCTTAATGCCTGATTTTTTACTCTTATCCTCCATTTTATTAGCCAATACCTTTTTGATTTTAGCGGTTTACAACCTTTTTGATACCTATAAAAATAATTATGTGGCAGGAAGGATTTTTGATGCGGGCTTATGGTTGGGTGTAGCCAGTCTTTTTCATTTTTCCTATATATTTTTAGTTTTTTGGGGTATCATTTCACTCGGAATACTGAGGGGTATGCGTTTTAAGGAATTTTTCATGTTCCTCATAGGTCTTATTGTTCCTATTTTCATGGTAGGCGTTTATTGTTTTTGGATAGGAAAAATGTCACTTTTTGCAGCGCATTTTTATAAAAACATAGGACTTATGAGTTTTATCCCTTACCCTAACTCCATGATATATGTAAAAATAGGCATAACCGCTTTGCTTTTGATGCTGACGATTGTAGCCAGTTCGCAGTTTTTTAGTCGTCGGAATATGATGGCTCAAAAATATATCAGTATGCTCTATTGGCTTTTATTGTTTTGTGGTCTAACAACGTTTATACAACACCGTATGGGCATCAATCAATTGCTCATTCTCTCAATTCCCCTTGCCATTTTGCTGTCTATGACCTTTCAACGTATTGCCCCTGCAATGGCGGAGGCTTTACATATGTTGCTGTTGATGATTGCGCTGATATTACAATTTGAATATTTGTTGGTTTGATTCAAAAAAATACAAAATATAATGGAAAATCTCTTCGCTACCGATAAACTCAACAATATATTGCCCAAAGTAAAAGCCTTTGTTGAAACCGAATTGTATCCGCTTGAAACTGTTGAAAACTTGACACAACCTTTTTCTAAGGTTCAAAAAACGCTTGAAGAAAAGCGGCAATTGGTCAAAAAAGCCGATTTATGGGGCTTACAACACCATTTAACCCTTTTAGAATTTGGGCAAATTAGTGAAGTTTTGGCGATGACTCCCTTTGGTCATTTTGTTTTTAATTGCCAAGCACCTGATATTGGCAATATGGAATTGTTAGAAAAACACGCCAACGAGAAGCTTAAAAACAACTGGCTACAAGACCTTATTGATGGTAAAATACGCTCCTGTTTTGGCATGACAGAACCTGCTTTTGCTGGTTCAAATCCGATTAATTTAGGCACAACAGCGGTTAAAGAAGGCAATTTTTATGTCATAAATGGGCGTAAATGGTTTACTACTGGTGCAGATGGCTCACAATTTTGTATTGTAATGGCTGTAACTGACCCCGACGCACCACCCCATAAACGGGCTTCTCAAATTGTTGTGCCAACCGATACGGAGGGGTTTGCGATTGTCCGAAACATCAGCATTATGGGAGACGCCGGTGATAGTTGGCATAGTCACGCAGAAGTAACATTTACAAACTGCCGTGTACCGCTTGAGAACCTTGTTGGTACTGAGGGGTCAGGGTTTTTACTTGCACAAGAACGTTTGGGCCCAGGTCGTATTCACCATTGTATGCGCTGGATTGGCATTGCCGAACGCTCGTTTGATATTATGTGCCAAAGGGCAGTCAGTCGAGATATGGGTGATGGTCAGAGGTTGGCAGATAAGCAGTTTATCATGGGTTGGATTGCTGAAAGTCGGGCAGAAATAGATGCTGCGAGGCTTATGGTGTTATCAACAGCTAAAATGATTGACGAAGAAGGGGCGGCGGCAGCGCGTAATCGCATTTCAAGTATCAAGTTTTTTACCGCCAATATTATGCTCGGCGTTGTAGATAGAGCCATCCAAACGTGCGGTGCCGCTGGTTTGACGGATGAGTTTTTGTTGAGTTTTTGGTATCGCCATGAACGGGCAGCACGCATCTATGACGGTGCAGATGAAGTGCATAAATTAGCGCTGGCTAAGAGCATTTTGAAGAAATATGCCGTTTAAGGAAATACATAAAACAAAAAACCCGACACCTTAAACAGGTGTCGGGTTAGAAAAATCATGAGTTACAATGCGTTGTGTATGTATTTTAATGTCTAATCATTTATTAATTGATAATGACATCTTTATGCGATTTAATTTTACAATATACAAGCCACTGTTCCACATCTGACAATTATTTTTTTACTCGAATTTGGATGTTTTTTGAGTGGTTGCACTTTGTAAATCAGCAGCGGCTTCCGTATCAATATTTGAAGAGCTGGCTATTTCTCCAATATTTTTTTGAGAAAGCATCACCAATATATCTTCTTCTGTGTTTTTGGCTTTTAGGGGTTTTTTAAGAATAAAATCAACTTCAAAAATGGGAGAACGTTGATGACTTTTATCATTTGAAACAATATAATGCTGAACTCTATATTTTATATCTTTTGAAAACTTAACTTGTTTAACATAAGAGGGTATAGAAAGTGAATCATTTTGGAAATTATGCCAAGTATCGGTTTTTGGATTATATATAAAATACTTAAAATAATGTGTACAATTAGGTGTTTCATCTACGGGCATGATAGTAAATATATAAACGTTAGCTCCAATACTGGTTGTAACCACATTGCAAGTTTCATCTAATTGAAGTTGCATGGGATTCATCAGAATTTCAGGCTGCACTGCATTTTGGCTTTTTAATGAATTTAGAGTCAAAAGACAGAGTGTGAAAATAGTCGTTAATATCAAATTTTTTCTCATTGTATGCATCGTAGATTACTTAATTAAAAAGATAATAGTTATGTCGTTGTTTTTCCCGATAAAATTTTCTTATTCTCAATTGATAGTACAAAGGTGGGGAAGAAGAATCATTTAAACAATTACAATTTTTTTCAAAATTCGGTAATTCGATTTTTAAGACAGAAAAAAAACAAGACATATTCGTAAATCTAACAACCATTTTATAAGTGATTTAGCTATTCTTTAAATATAACAAGAAGACTACAAATGCTCGAGTTTAAAAAAATGGTATTTTGAAGCTATTTAAAATACATAAGTTTTGATTTCATATTCCTAATAATATTTTTTAAGTAGGTTTTAGGTTCGGAGAACTTAATAAATTCCCCGAACCAAAGCCCAAAAAGTTATTAAACTACTGCTTAATGACTTTGCCAATCATGCGTTCATTGTCGGCAATTATTTCGTAGAAATAAATACCTCCCCTCAGTATATCGGTCGTTTTCCAGTCTATGACCTGCTCTCCTTTGGATTGATTTTGATTGACTAAAACTTCTATTTGCTGCCCAAGAGCATTGTAAATAGATACACGAACATGGGCATTGTTGGACAAATGGAACTTGATAGTTGTTGTGTTATTTATTGGATTAGGAGCGACTTGATGCGTTGTGACGATGTTGCTCTTTTTTGAAACCAATGTGTTAACATCCTCTGCTGTACCAAGAGCGATGCTCATCTTGTGTTGGGTATTTACAGATGTAAAAGGTTTGTTAATGCTCCCTTGGTTCATGGTGCTGTATAATGCCGTAGAACAGTTGTTTAGGCTTATTGTAGTCTTATTTTTCAAGAAATGAAGTGTAACACAAGCATTTTGCCCACAATTCACTATATTTTCAATGATTAGACAAGGTTTTCTATGTCTATAAAAAGTAATAGATGAGTTGTCACTGGCAATAGAATAAGACATACCGTCACCTAATGTTTTGCGGAAACTTAATGTTTCAGTTTGAGCATCATAATTAAATTTAACAATTAATTCTATATTGCCTATATTGAAATTGGCCGCCCATAATGCACCATTTTCAAGCGTAACATTCATGATATCCCCCGTGGTTTTTGTTAATGGAGTACCCCAAACACAATCGCTTACACTGCTACTCCTTGCTTCATCGTACATGACTAAGTCATCAATCACCACATCGTCATATTGGAAGGGCGTAAGATGAGTTTTATGGTTAACCATCTCTCTGGCACTTGATAAATGGGGTAAGTCAACAGTAGAAATGGCTTGAATACTGAGGGGAGTAAAAAAGATTCCAAAAATAATAAGGAATAGAACTGATTTAGTTTTTAGATTTTTACGCATTGTTTCTACTTTTGTATTTTAAAAATAAAAATAATTAATTAATAACACAAATGTAAAAGATAGATACGATATTCCCTATTACAGTTTTTTGAGATTTTCGGAAAAAATGTTTTTTACCTTTGAAAAAATATCCAAAAGAATGAATCACAGAAGAATATGAAGTTGTTAGAAATATTAAATTTATTAAGCCTTAAAGAGCATAAACGCTTCAATAAGTTTTTGCTGTCACCGTTTTTTAATGATGGGTACAATGCTACGTCCATCATCAAACTCTATGAATATGTAAGAGAGCATAAATTTGATGTTAACAGCCCTGAACTGACTAAAGAGCATATATTCAGTCATATATTTGTTGAAAAGGATATGTTAAAGCATAAGCTCGATTTAGATCGCCTTATATCTGAATTGATGTACCTATTAGAACAATATCTAACATTTGAACAAAATCCCTCAACAGAAATGCGTTGGCTCAAAGAGTTGTCTATGGCTAAATTTTATCGGAAACATGGATTAGTGAAAAGATTTGAAACAGCGATTGAGGCAACCCAAAAAGAAATAAATAAAAACCCTTTTAGGGATAGTCAATATTTTTTTCAAAAATTTTTGCAGGCACAAGAGGAGTTCGAGTTCCAAAGTTCTTTTAATATTAGACGTAATGATGCTAACCTATTGGAAACCCATCTCAATTTGGACATCTTTTACAGCATGAATAAGATGAATTATTCTTCAATATTGTTGTTGCAAGGTACTATGACGGAGATTGAAGCCACAGAAACTTTTCAATTTGTAGAAACCATCAAGCATCTATTGGATAATAGTCGTTATTTGATGACGCCCGTAATGGATATTTATTATAGAATTTATCAACTCCTACATGATGCGTCAGATGAGAAGGCGATTCTTGAAGTGGAAGACCTCATTCAGACGCATGAAGCACTTATTCCACCTGATAAAATGAAAGATATACAGGCTTTTTATCGTACATTTTGGGTAAAACGGTATGTTAATCTGAATGTCCCCGATGCCCTTATGGATTTATTCATTGTTTATGAAAAGCATTTGACCAAAGGCTATTTATACAGAGAGGGAAAGATATTTTCTTCCACGCTCCAGAGTCTGACCAATACTGGTTTAAAGCTCAAAAAATTTGAGTGGGTCAAAAAACTATTAGACAATCATACATCGGAGGACATTATTGGACGGGATGATACCGTTGAAATTCATAATTTCCTATTGGCGAATTACTATTTCAGTACTGTAGAATATGAAAAAGCTGAAGAAATATTAGTGTCACTCAAGTTCAAAGATATATTTTATGATATTCAAATCTATTTTTTGATGATTAAGATTTATTATGAGCAAAATTCCTCTCTTTTAGAAGGTAAAATCAATGCCCTAAAAGTAAAAGTAGCCCGAGGTAATATGCCTGAACCTAAAAAAGCTTTTTTCTATAACTCCTTGAATAAACTAACCATTATTCAAAAATTACGCTATGTACCCGATAACCTACAAAAAATAAAGGTGCTTGAAGAACTGAATAGTTCAAAGATATTTAGTGAACGAGAGTGGCTCATTGAAAAGGTGAATGAATTATGACCAGCATTAAAATCACAAAAAATTTTCATTCTGATTTTACGTCTTATCAGTAACTTTTTCACCAAAACCATGTTTCTTGTTAATTGAATTATGTTTGACTTCCAAAATACTGAGGGAGTCGTTTTTTCTATTTTTCAAAAAATATTGAAAATAGCGGCTTACTTTTGCTCCTTCTTTGGTTAGCACATTTTTGTAAGCAAAAAAAGCGGCTAATAGCGGAACTCTACTTCACTTACCCGACGCAATATGAAACTGGACGATATAAAAAAACCTATAAACGACGAGCTTGAAGAATTTGAAAAACATTTTCGAGATTCGATGAAGACCAATGTAGCGTTGCTCGACAAAATCATGTACTATATCGTGCAACGCAAAGGAAAGCAAGTCCGTCCGATGTTTGTCTTTTTTGCCGCCAAGTTGTGTGGTACTTTTAACCCAGCCAGTTATGTAGCGGCTTCATTGGTTGAATTATTGCATACAGCCTCTTTGGTACATGACGATGTGGTGGACGACAGTTACGAAAGACGGGGTTTTTTTAGTGTCAATGCTTTATGGAAAAACAAAATAGCCGTGTTAGTAGGCGATTATTTGTTGTCGCAAGGTTTATTAGTTGCCTTGAAAAATGACCAATTCAAGCTGTTGACCATTATGTCAAACGCCGTCAAGGAGATGTCAGAAGGTGAACTACTTCAAATCGAAAAAGCCCGCCGCTTAGACATAAAAGAAGACATTTACTATGATATTATTAGGCAAAAAACAGCTTCACTTATTGCAGCGGCTTGTGCGGTCGGTGCGGCTTCGACGACAACGGATGCCGATTTGATTGAAAAAATGCGCCTTTTTGGAGAAAAAATAGGCATTGCTTTCCAAATTAGAGATGACCTCTTTGATTTTGGAACGGACGATGTGGGCAAACCTTTGGGCATTGACATAAAGGAAAAAAAAATGACCCTTCCACTTATTTATGCTCTCAATCAAGTACCAAAAAAAGAGCGTGACCGCATCATTAATATCGTGAAACGACACAACGAAGACCCTGTTAAGGTCGCAGAAGTTATTGATTTTGTCCGCCAAAGTGGTGGCTTAAACTATTCCGAAGATGTCATGCGCCGCTATCGTACAGAGGCGATTGATATACTCAAGGAATTTCCAGAATCAGATGTCCGAATATCCTTGGAACAATTGGTTATGTTTGTAACTGAGCGGAAAAAGTAGGTATGGGTTGCGGGTTATTGGGAAATTAGGTATTAGTTATTAGGGAATTGGTTACTGGTCATTCGTAAGGACTATTAACCACTAACTAATTCCCCAATAACTAATAACCCTTCACCCCCTCAGTATTTAGCCATTTTCAACTCTTCTAAAACAGGCATGGATAGGTCAGAAAGTTGCTGCACCATTGGCGGAATATCCTTGATTTCCACACGATTGCGCGCACAATGCTCGATGGTTTTATTAAGCGAAGTCATATCGGCATTTCCGATAAAAGCAAGTGTAGTTTTAAGTTTATGACTGATTTGAAAAACCTCTTCCCAATCTTTGGAAGTAACAGACTCTTGCATTTTGATGATTTCACAAGGAATTTCATCAATGAGCATGGTGAGCATCTGATTCATCATATCGGCATCGCCGCCCGTCATGGTTTCGAGATATTCGAGATTGATGTGCTGAAACGAAATAGTGGTACTCATGAATAATAAATGAGTTTCATGTTAAAAATAAATTTTCTCAAGTTGCTATCCTTTCATTTTCAAGTCAAGGACTTTAACTTATGACATACAAATATAATTCCTAATTTTTAAAATCGCTATTTCTGTTAAGATAATAGTGAATTTTTTCAAAAAACTGTTCTGGCTCAAAGGGTTTTAAAACATAATCATCGAAGCCATAAGTTTTAAACGAATCGTCTTTTGAAATATTGGCATGAGCTGTCATTGCCAAAATCGGTGTTTTAAGTTGAGGCATATACTCCCGAATGTAAGCGATGGTTTCAGTACCATCCATTATAGGCATCTGAATATCCATCAAGATAATATCAAATACACTGCCTTGTTTAATGATTTCAAGGCATTCTTTCCCGTTTTCAGCTATCTGAATGATGATATTATCAAATTGACGCTCTAAGGTTTTGCGCGCAACAATTTGATTCATTTTATGGTCTTCAACCAAAAGTAGGCGAAAAATTCGTTGTTTTGATTCGTGATACTGAGGGGGTGCTACCACCGTTTTTTCAACAGTTGTATCTGTATGAACTTTATTAAAAGGTAATTCAATAACCATTGTTGTCCCTTTTTCTAACGCACTTTCTGCCCACACCCGTCCATTTTGCAACTGTACAAGGTTTTTAACTATCGCCAAACCCAAACCTGTTCCTTCATAAATCCTATCTTTTGTCCTAATACGCGTAAAGGATTCAAAAATAGCATCTACTTTATCCCCAGGAATACCAATGCCTGTGTCAATAACAACAAAACGAACGACAAAGATATCTTTTTGATTATCAACCACTTGTACATTTATTTTTACAACCCCTTCATCTGTAAATTTAACTGAATTGCCAACAATATTGAACAAAACCTGATTCAACCGCAGTTTATCACCATTCAAGATGGCGGGTACTGAGGGGTCTATTGACAGTTGAAATTCAAGCGGCTTTTCATCTTTTTTATACTGCATGACATTGACAAGGTTGAACATCAATTCATGCAAATCAAAGTTTTTGGACTCAAAGCTCATTTTACCATTTTGGAGAGTCGAAATTTCAAGTATATCGTTGATAACACCCAGCAGGATTTCACTTGATTGACGTACCGAATCTATAAAACTGCGTTGTTCAGTATCGAGTAAAGTCTGCGCCAAAAGATTTGACATACCATAAATAGCATTCATAGGTGTCCGCATTTCGTGGCTGATAGAGGCGATAAATTGCTCTTTCATACGTGCGGACTCTTCTGCCACCTCCCGCGCCCGAGTAGCGGCAGCGAGTTTGATAAGGACATTTTTACGTTCAATGGCATAACGCAGGGTTTTTGCTAACAGGTCAGCATCAAAAATCCCTTTTGTCAAAAAGTCTTGTGCGCCAGCTTTAACAGCATTCAAACCTAAGGTTTTGTCTGAAAATCCAGTCATCACCACAACGTTTACATCTGGTTTCGCGGATATAAGGCGTTGTAAGGTCTCGAAACCTCTGGAATCGGGCAGCGACAAATCAAGCAAAACCACATCAAAGTCATTTTCCGTAAGGGCATTCACCCCTTCGCCTAAGGTTTGACAATGCTTAATTTTACATTCAGGTAAATCGGACTCTTCAAGCAAAATTTCTACTATTCGAGCATCTCCGGGATTATCTTCAATCAGAAGGATATCTAATGGCGTGGTGTCTGGCGTTGTATTTTCGCCATTGATATAACTTGTGTGATTTGGTATATTGAGTCCTTGAACCATGTATGTAAAATTGAAGAATAAAATATTCTTTTTATTATGAATAATGAGTGGGCAATATCTATACCATAAATCATTCAACTATATAATATATCATAAAATACACCATTTAATTTTAAAATATTTATAACCGCCTCTATGCCACTTGAACATTCAAATTTTCAATATTGAGAATTTCCTTGTGTATCTTCAAGCAAAAATTTCGTCTAAAATTATAAAAAACATCTTACCTCTGACTAAAAAAAACACAACTTGGAAGGGCATTTATACTTATTTCATCGAAAGTTGTTGATTTTCAGCAAATTACATCGTATTTTTGAGCTAAATCTTACAATTTAATCAAACAGCATGACAATTGATATTTTATTCGTAGCCGCCGCTATGTATGGTTTTTATTTAGGTTTTAAAGACGGTATCATCAATTCCGTTTTTTCAGTCCTGTCTGTTGTGATGGCATTAATGGCAGCCTTTAAGTTTTCACCCTATATGACCCGTGCATTGGAACAAGGATTTGACATGTACAGTCCGCTCATGTTTGTCATAGGTTTTGTAGTTACTTTTTTTATTTCGATGTGGTTGTTGCGTATGTTGGGTCATACGATTTCTGGCGCTTTAGAAGTCGTGCGTCTCGATTTACCTAATCAAATCATTGGTGGAGGATTGTTAACACTTGTTTTTGCTTTTTTTTATAGCGTGTTAATTTGGTTCGCGGATGGCGCACGGATGATTGATCCAGAAACAAAGACCACTTCTATGACCTATAGATATCTCGAACCACTTAGGCAAGGCACTTTCAAATTGATAGGCAATGTTAAGCCTATTGTGCAGGACTTTTTAGGGGAAACAAATAAAGTCATGGATCAAATTGAAGACAGTCGTATGAAAGGCACTGAATCCAAAACCGATATTTATGATATTGATAATCCCCTTAACTCGCCTTCACAAAATCCAAAAGGTGCCACGAGTGTGAATGAGCCACCTAAGTAGGCAAAAGGCAATAAATAATTTTCGAAATTTCTGCTTTGGGACTTATCACCCTCATTTAATTTTATTTTTGACCAAACAACTCTGTAAATCTTTTGTCGCGATAAGCCCAAATTTTGTTCAGCTGAGGTCTCACAAAAAAGCGGTCAATCAAAGGTTCGAGAAACCAACCAGGCGATAAATAATGGACTCGGTCAGTCATCAACACATAATCGCCTTTGTCTTCAAACATATGTTCATGATGCCACAACAAATAAGGTCCTTTCAACTGTTGGTCAACAAATCGCATAAGGGGTTCAAAATCAGTGATTAATGTTCGCCAATAAAAAGGAATGCCAAATATTTTGATACGATAGTCTATCAATGTGCCTACCTTGGTAGGTATCGGTGAAGGTGTAAGAATTAAAAAACTGAGATCAGAAGGTGTCACTTCATTGAGGTTTTCAGCTTTACTGAAAAAGTCAAAAATATCGGTTATCGAACCGTAAAGTTTTGTTTCAAATTCGAGAAGATGTGTTGCCATATTATATTTTTTCACAGCTAACAAAAAAATAGCTAAGAGGTTTACTAAGTAGGCAATAAGCAATAAGCAAAGGCTTTCTACTTTATTTAAAAACACTGGAACACCCCCTCAGTAAATTCACTCTTCACCCTTAAAATAGTTACCCTTACTCTTTCCTTTTCCAATTATTATTCAACACCTTCAAAATAGACATTGCCAATTCACCTTGAATGGCACGGCTATTCGTTAAAATAACCACAGCCGTTTGGGTCTGGGGTACAAACAAAATAACTGCCGAATGACCATTTGTAGCACCCGACGATACACAAATAAGTGGCATATTTTTCCTTTTGAAAATATGCCACCCTATGCCCACAGAGGTAAATTTGTTAATATGGGTTGGAAACAGGGGCTGATGTGTCTTTTTGAGCCAATTTTCTTTGTCCGAACCCTTTGCAGAGAGTTGTCTTTGCGTAAATGCCAAAAGTTGAGTGATAGTGGTACATCCCCCAATAGCGGGCATAAAAAGAGGAACCACTTGCCATGGTTCAACGGCTTGTTTTGCCAAATTGTAGCCTTGTGCAAGGGCGACATGTGTTTTGTCGGCAAAAGGTCGCCACTGGGTTTGAGCAGGGTGATTTTCTAAAATTTGACCTAACAAGACAAAATTGAGATTTGAAAATTGGTATTGTCCTTGCTTCCAAGCAGTTGTATCAAATTTTTGCAAAAAATTAAAAAAGGCTCCCTCAGTATAATCCGCATAAGGTTGTTCGTTATCATCTGCACCGACTCCCCAATCGTCCGTAAATTTGGGTAAACCACTTGTATGGGTCACGAGTTGAAGCAACGTTATTTTGTTACCAACAGGAAAATGTTGTTCGGGTTGCAAATAAATATTGACTACCGAATCGTAGTGTAAAATGCCTTGTTGAACGAGAAAATGAATATGGACTGCCGTAAACGTTTGGGTTAATGAACCGATTTCAAAATAAGTCGCTGTATCGGGTTTTTGATTATTCGTTTTAGATATATATCCATATGGGAAAACCCAAGTCGAGTCGTGGTCAATGCACCCAATGACAAGCCCTGTGGTTTTCAAGGAGTCATAACGATTTTCGTAAGCCATCGCTCTATTAATTTGAGTTTGTAAAAATGCGCCATTTTGCGCATAAGTTGTTGATATTGAAGCTATTATAGCATAAATAAACACAATTAACCTTTTCATAGTTATTGATTTTTTTGATGATATACTGTCAGAAAGATTCCTTTGGAAAGGGCGGTATTCTAAACGCAAAGATGCCGTTTCCTATTGAGAACAGATTTATTTTGCATTTGATAATGCCATCACTAATTCGTTTCTTTGCACATGCGATTACTTTTATTCATACACTTAATACTCCTATCGTTTTATACGACCGCTCAAAATGTGCCGACGACGGCTATTATTCGTGATTTTATTTTTGAAGGCAATAAAAAAACGAAACCCCAGGTTTTGACAAGAGAATTTACAATGAGCATCGGCGACACGATACCCCTCAGTGAATTAGCCATAAAATTAGAAGAAAATCGCTTGCGCCTTTTGAATACTAACCTGTTCAATGATGTCAAAATAAACGTTAAAAATTGGAGTTCAGATGATAAAGTCAGTATTATTGTCACTGTTGTGGAACGTTGGTTTTTTTATCCGATTCCTATTTTTGAGTTAGCAGACCGTGATTTTAATGTTTGGTGGAAAGAGCAAAATCGTGATTTGCATCGTACAAATTTTGGTATTCGTTTCACTCATAGCAATATCACAGGCAGACGCGATCCTTTTTCAACACTCATTCAATTTGGTTATACACCTAAATTTTCCGTAGGTTATAATATTCCTTATCTCAATAAAAAGCAAACCATAGGAGCTTTTGCAAACTACTTTTACTCCACAAACCGTGAAATTGGCTATAAAACAATCTATAATCGGCTTGTTTTTTATAAAAACCCTTTGAAAAGCATTTTTTCCCGACTTTCTTATTCGGGTGGCATCACCTATTCACCTGGATTGTTCGATAAACATGTTTGGTCGTTTGGTTTCTCAAAGCAAACCTTAGATACCTCAATAACAATTAACTTAAATCGTGATTATTTTCTCGACAGCCGCACCACTCAAGCCTACTCTTGGATTTCTTATAGTTATGCTAACGATACCCGCGACTTCAAACCCTATCCTATGAAAGGGCATCTTTTAGGTGTAAAGATCAGCAAGTTAGGCTTATTAAAAAAAGATAATGCGAATGCGCTTGACCTCAGTTTGCGTTGGTCGCAATACTTTAAAATGTCGAAAAGACTGAGTGTAGACCTGTCGGGCTATGCCAAAACAGCCCTTATCCGCCACGCCCAACCTTACAATTTTCAAAGTGCTATTGGATATAGCTCTAATTATATGCGTGGCTACGAGTTATTTGTTGTTGATGGCTATGATTTTGGCATATTAAAGAACAGTCTGCGCTTTCAACTAATTGATAAAGACTATGATATGTCGCGTTATACCAAGAGTAAATGGCTGAAAGGGTGGAAAGTTTTACCCATAAAGATGTTTCTGTCAGGCAATCTCGATTTAGGTTATTCTTATACCCCTCAGTATAAACCTCTTAATGATTTCAATAATCGGCTATTGTATGGTGGTGGCATTGGACTTGATTTTTTAGCATTTCATGGCATGTTGTGGCAATTTGAGTATAGTTTTAACCATATTGGAAAGAGTGGATTTTACTTGCATTACAAATCCAATTTTTAGATATAAAGGCATATGACCCATAAAAATTGCCCTATTATTAAATTTGAAAAAAAAAATCTATTTTTAGCCTTCAATTATAAAATTTTATTTTTTCATCTTACCAAATCCAAATTATGGCAGCATTTATAAAGCCTACCTTAGCCGACATCCAGAACTTTGAAGGTAAATACCCTAAACAACTTTGGTACTTGTTTTTCACTGAAATGTGGGAACGTTTTTGTTTTTATGGCATGAGAGGTGTGCTTGCAATATTCATGGTCAGTCAATTAGGGCTTTCAGATAGAGAATCTAACCTAAAATATGGGGCAATTCAAGCCTTTGTCTATGCTTTTACGTTCATAGGGGGCATCTTTGCCGATAAAATTTTAGGATTTCGAAAATCATTATTTTTTGGTGGTATCATCATGACGATGGGTAACTTGATTATTGCTGCGTCACCTCAACAATTTTTTTACGTAGGTATTACCTTATCTATTATTGGAACGGGTTTTTTCAAACCTAATGTGTCTTCGATGGTCGGCGATTTATATAAAGAAGGGGACAGTCGTCGGGATGCGGGATTCGGGCTCTTTTATGCAGGTATCAATATCGGCGGTTTTCTGGGGGGATTTTTATGCGTCTGGTTGGGCAAATATTATTCATGGAGTTATGCCTTTTTAGCGGCAGCTATTGTTATGATATTAGGCTTAGTGACTTTTGTATTTACAAAAAAATATTTAGGTCCTATTGGCGATTCACCACTTTTGAACTTTGATGAAGGTACAAGAAAAAAGCGAGAACTATTGGTTTATGGGGGGTCTTTATTGAGTATTCCTTTGATATTTTTGATGATTAAAAATACAGACTATACCGACATGTTTATGTACATAATTGGTCCTTTAGCGATTGTCTATTTTCTCTACGAAACGTTTAAACTGCCAGATGTGGCGGCTCGTAAAAAACTCTTTGCTGCCTTTACTTTTATTATATTTTCAATCATCTTTTGGGCATTTTTTGAGCAAAGTGGTGGCTCATTGTCCCTTTTTGCAGAGAAAAACCTTTCTTTTGACTTATTGGGTATGAACATTGACCCCAATGTGGTCAATAATACAGCCAATACTTTTTTTGTCGTTTTGTTCAGTCCTTTGATTGGCTTGTTGTGGTTGTGGATGGCACAGAAAAAAATAGAACCTAATACGGTGATTAAATTTGGCGTTGCTTTTTTATTCTTGGCGGGGGCATTTTATATTTTTTATGCAACGAAATTTTTTGCCAATGAGGAAGGTATCAGCTCTTTAAACATTTTTACAGCTGCTTATTTGGTCATAACACTTGGTGAATTATGCCTTTCCCCAATAGGTTTATCTATTATAACAAAACTTTCGCCTAAGCACATGGGCGGCATGATGATGGGTATTTGGTTTTTGGCAACGGCTTATGGACAATATGTCGCAGGTTTACTGGGTGCCAATATGTCTTTACCTGATAAAAATGCAGGTCTTCCAGAAAAACTCATCGCTTATACAGACGGCTACCTTCAATTGTCCATTTATGCACTTGTTGCAGGCATTATTTTGATAGTCGTCTCACCGCTTGTACGCAAATTGATGATGGAAGTGAAGTAAGGTTTTGCCATAAGACACCCCTCAGTATTTTTATGTAAAAAATTGATTTTCAGTAGTTTAAACGAAATAACCTAACTAAAAATAAAACTAAATTAGTTCAAAAAAAACAGTAAAAACATGTCAAACAGCGATACAAACGATTTTTTCAAAGACAAAGTTATAGGGCATCCCGCCGGTCTTTTTGTTTTATTTTTCACTGAAATGTGGGAACGTTTTTCCTTTTATGGTATGCGTTCCCTATTGGTACTCTTCTTCATGGCACCCTTAGCAAAAGGCGGCTGGGAATGGGAACAAGGGACGGCGTCTTCCCTTTTTGGCACTTATGTCGGCTTAGTTTATCTGTCCACGATGCTGGGCGGCTATTTTGCAGATAAAATTATTGGCTTTCGTTGGGCAGTGGTAGTAGGTGCCTCTTTAATGACATTGGGCCATTTTTCGATGGCTTTTGAAAGTACTTTCTCGATTTATTTAGGTCTTATATTAATGGTATTTGGCAATGGCTTTTTCAAACCCAATATGACATCCATTATTTCAGAAATGTATAAAAATCATGTGGAAAAGAAAGATGGGGCATATACGATTTTTTATATGGGTGTCAATTCAGGTGCATTTTTTGGCATTTTATTATGTGGTTACCTTGGCGAAAAAGTAGGTTGGGGCTATGGTTTCGGTTTAGCAGGAGTTTTTATGTTTTTAGGAACGCTCCAATTTTGGCTTTCACAGAACATTTTTGGCGATATTGGTTTAGTACCTATTAAAAAAGAGTTCGTGGTCATTGATGAAAACGATACAGATAAACGAGTTCCTTTCACAACGTGGCAAATAGTGATGATTGGAGCGAGTGCCTTGTTAGGTATGTTGTGGCTCATTAATGCCCCCGCCACTAAGATTTCAAAAGGCAGTTTTAATATTTTCAACTTTAACTTAGCAGGTATGTCAGGCAATACCGTCGCTATCCTATCGGCTTTAATTATTTTTCTTATTTTAGTAGGTTACAGATTGACGCAATACTCTAAAACAACCCGTGAAAAACTAATCGCTGTCTTGTTTTTTGCCATCATTTCAATCTTTTTTTGGGCAATTTTTGAACAATCGCCTAATAGTTTGACCGTTTTTGCTCAAAAATATACCAATCGAGTCTTGACAGGTGATTCCAGTTTGGTCTTTCTTGTTTTCAATTCGCTCTTGACCTTAGTACCCTTAATCATTATCAATTGGGTCATGCTTCAGTTGTTTAAAAAGACATTCAAAACCTATAAAGTGGCGAGTATTATTTTGAGTTTTAGTTTCGTTATCATTTGGGGAATTGCTTTATGGATGTTAGCAAAAGACTATTATACAGCGGGTTATTTGTCTTTATCGGACAATACCTTGGCATTTCTAAAAATTGATAAAGTCACCATTCCGCTCACAGAAATACCTGCCACATGGTTTTCAACATTTAATTCCTTGTTTATCATCACATTAGCACCGTTGTTCTCTAAGATGTGGGAAAGCAAATACAATCCAACTGCCAATGTTAAATATGGTCTTGGTATGATACTGTTGGGTATAGGTATGGTTGCGGTCGCCTATGGTTCAAAAGACATTCTGCCGGGTGCCGAATCTGCTTCAGTCAGTTTGATTTGGCTTATTTTGGTTTATCTGTTTCATACAATGGGTGAATTATGTATTTCGCCTGTTGGTCTGTCATATGTCAGCAAATTAGTACCTGCCCGTATGATTGCCTTCATGTTTGGAGTCTGGTATTTAGCAATAGCGATAGGTATGAAAGGCGCAGGTATGTTCGGTGAAAGTGTGGAACGCATTGCCGACGAAAAAGGCATCAGCTACTTTTTCTCCATGCTCGCCATTGTTTCTTTTGTTTTTGCAGCTTTCTCCATCCTTATGCAACCTGTTATCAAAAAACTAATGCACGGTGTGAGATAAAATTTAATGGTGAATAGTTTAAGTAACAGCTTAGAAATAAGTTCTACCACATCTAACATCTTGTAACCCGTCGTTTCAACGGCGGGCGATAATACGTCCGATTTGCCCCATCTATCATCTTTACAAGACATCACATCAAAAAACATCAAAAAGATATGATGTTTTGTAAAGATGATAGATGGTAATTGTGGGTTACTATAGCCCACCGATTGAAAATTGGTGGTTTCAAGATGTTAGATGTGGTAGAACGTATTGAATTAGGTTTACTAATGGTGAATGGTGAATATTTTAATGGTGAATATTTTAATAGACCAAATTTTATTCGTATTTAATAAGAATTATTTGTATTAATTAAGAATAAATTTTTTAAATGTAAATAAATTTTTTAATAAAATTCTGTCTTTTAAATTATTCACCATTCACCATTAAATTATTTACCATTAAATTATTCACCATTAAATTATTCACCATTAAATTATTCACCATTAAATTTCCCACATATCCCCCCAAAGCCTGTTGCCGCCGTCAATATAGACCGTTTCGCCTGTGATATAAGCGGCATTTGTTAGAAAAAGCGTTAATTCAGCTACTTCAGCGACGGTGCCAAGCCGCTTCATCGGTATTTTAGCTTCAATACCTGCGACCATTTCCTTTGGGTAATTTTCTAAACCCGATGACAAAATAATACCTGGGGCGACACAATTGATGCGAATACCTCTGCTCACCCATTCAATCGCTAAGGTTTTTGACAAATTCATAACACCTGCCCTGGCTGCTGCCGAATGGCTCATGCCTGGGAAACCTTTATAATTGTTCAAAACAATATTGACAATACTACCTGCATTTTGCTTGAAAAAGAAACGTTTTGCCATTTCCTGCGTCACAAACCAAGTCCCATTGAGGTTGGTATTAATGACAGCATTCCACCCTTTTTCCGTAATACCCTCAGCAGGAGAAGGAAATTGTCCACCTGCATTGTTAATAAGAATATCTAATTTGCCGCTTTGCATTTCAATCACATCGGCAAGATGTTTTATACTTTCAGTATCTCGGATGTCTAAAACAATGGCTTTAACCCCGTTTCCATAGCTGTGCAATGATAGGGCGGCTTGTTCAAGTCGCTCTTTTTTGCGTCCAGCAATATAAACTTCTGCGCCCAGCGTCAAAAATTGTTTGGCAATTTCAAGCCCAATGCCCGAGCCACCGCCTGTGACGAGTGCTGTTTTACCTTTAAAAAGGTCAGATTGAAACATCATAAAAATGTTGGTTTAAGTTGATTGTTATTCAAAATTCTTAAAACGTGAAATTAGGAAAAGCCTTCTACATATTTAGCTAAAATGGAGATTTTCACTGAGGGGCGTTCAACGAATAGGCATGTTATTAGAAAAAATAAAAGAAACTATCTACATCGAGTAAACTAATAAAACGCCACAACCCTTAAAATTTCAAAAATAATCTATCTTTGACCCCGAAAATCACAAATTCAAGAGATAAAAATTACCCAAGATGAGGATGAAACAATGCACAATCAAAGCAGCGGCAACGGTGAAAGGTGTGGGACTGCACACAGGAGAGGTCGTTACTTTGACTTTGTGCCCCGCACCTGAAAATCATGGTTACAAGTTTCGACGCATAGATTTGGAGGGTGCGCCTATTATTATAGCTGATGCCAGTAAAGTTGTAGCAACCAATCGTGGTACGGTTATTAAAGAAGGTATTGCACAAGTAAGTACTGTTGAACACGTTTTATCGGCACTCATTGGCTTGGGTATTGACAACGTTTTACTTGAAATTGATGGCGGAGAAGTGCCTATTTTAGACGGCTCTGCTTCGATTTTTGTTCAAAAAATAATAGAAGTAGGCATTGATGAACAAAATGCAGAACGCGATTTTTTTGATATTACAGAAATTATTACCTTTAAAGATGACAAAACAGGCGCTGAATACGTGGCAATGCCCGCAGATGAATACAGTTTGACAACTATGATTGATTTTAACTCGGCAGTATTAGGTCAGCAATTTGCTTCACTCGATTCGACCCCTCAGTATGAAACCGAAATAGCACCCGCCCGAACCTTTGCATTTCTGCACGAATTAGAGTTTATGCTCAATCAAGGGTTGATAAAAGGTGGCGATTTAGACAATGCCATTGTTATCGTTGACCGCATGATGTCGGAAGAAGAATTAGCGGATTTGGCTAAAAAGCTCAATAAACCACAGGTCAAAATTGAACACGAAGGCATTTTAAATACAACTGCTCTCCGCTTCCATAACGAACCCGCACGACATAAACTATTGGATGTCATGGGCGATTTGGCTTTGGTTGGCAAATTTATTAAAGGAAAGGTTATTGCTAAAAAACCAGGTCATACGTCGAATGTGGCTTTTGCTAAAGTCTTAAAACGCCATTATGCAGAGCAAAAAAAACAGCGCGGGATTCCAAAATACGACCCCTCAGTAAAACCGGTAATGGATACAACGCAGATAATGCAAAAGCTGCCACATCGTTATCCTTTTCTGATGGTAGATAAAGTTTTGGAAATCACGCCTACAAGTATCGTCGCTATGAAGCAAGTGACAATGAATGAATGGTTTTTTGAAGGACACTTTCCAGATAATCCTGTCTTTCCGGGTGTTTTACAATTAGAAGCTATGGCTCAAACAGGTGGTATTCTTGCGCTCACTGAAGTACCCGACGACGAACAATGGGACACCTACTTCTTGAAAATTGACAAATGTAAGTTTCGTGATAAAGTATTTCCAGGCGATGCCCTACTTTTTAAACTCGAACTTTTAGAACCCATACGCCGCGGTATTGTTCAAATGATTGGACGATGTTATGTCGGCAACAAAATTGTATCTGAAGCTGAATTGACCGCACTTATTCAAAAAAGAAACTGAAAAAACAGTTGATAGTTGATAGTTGACTGTTGATAGTGCATAAACTATCAACTATCAACTATCAACTATCAACTAATAAAAAAGATGAATATCCACCAACTAAGTGTCATACATCCCGAGGCTAAAATCGGCAAAGGCGTGACGATTGGCCCTTTTACGACTATCGCTGCTGATGTGGAAATCGGCGACGGCACATGGATTGCCCCCCATGTCAGCATCATGGACGGTGTGCGCATGGGGCGTAATTGTAAAATCTTTCAAGGGGCCATAGTCGGGTCAACGCCACAGGACTTAAAATATAAAGGAGAACGGACTTTCCTTGAAATCGGAGATAATACCATTCTTCGAGAATACTGCACCGTCAATATTGGCACGACTGCAACATGGCGAACCGTCATTGGCAAAAATTGCCTTGTTATGGCTTACGCTCATGTCGCACATGATTGCGTTATTGGTGACAATGTTGTTTTGGCGAATAATGTCACTTTAGCAGGGCATATTGAAATAGGTGAATTTGCGCGTTTGGGCGGCATGGTTGCCGTGCATCAATTTGTCAAAATTGGTAATGATGCGTTTATTGGCGGTGGCTCTCTCGTTCCCCGCGATGTGCCACCTTTTGTCTTGGCGGCACGTAATCCTTTGTCCTATGCGGGTGTGAATCGGGTAGGATTGCTGCGGCGAGGCTATACAGCAGACCAAATTGACAATATTCGCGATGTATATAGAATTTTGTTTGTTAAAGGACATAATTTATCGCAAGCTGTCAATTACATTGAAGAAACAGTGCCAGATACAACTGAGAAAACAGCTATTCTCGATTTTGTTAACCAAGCCACACGCGGTCTCATCAAAGGCTTCAGAGCCTCAAATGGCAAGCAAAACTAATTTTTTATTGAAAAATACTGAGGGGGTGTCTGAACAATCACAAACGAGAAATCACGCAGCACAAATCGTTCTCGAAGACGTTGGCAAACGTTTTCGCTACGAATGGATTTTCCGAAACCTCTCTAAGACTTTTAACAGTGGTCATATTTATGCGTTATTAGGCTCAAATGGGTCAGGCAAGTCAACCTTAATGAAAATTTTGAGTGGCCATCTGAGTCCCTCAAAAGGGCAAATATCATTTCAAGTAAGCGGTAAAAAACAAGACGAAGACAGCATTTTTAAACACATCAGCTACGCTGCTCCCTATATTGAACTCATCGAAGAACTGACATTGACTGAAATGATTCAGTTTCATATCAAATTCAAACCCCTTAGTAATGACTTGAAAACCAGTGATTTAATCAGCATTTTAAGGTTTGAAAAATCACATAACAAAGAAATTCGCTATTTTTCATCGGGTATGAAACAACGCCTCAAATTGGCACTCGCTATTTGCTCCGATTCACCCCTATTACTGCTTGACGAACCCACAACCAATCTCGATGCACAAGGTATCGCCTGGTATCGTCAACTTATCAGTCGTTTTACTGAGGGGGCCAATCGCTTGACGATTGTAGCTTCTAATATCGAACACGATTACGATTTTTGTGATGAAACGCTTAATATCGAGGATTTTAAATAAGCTTTTGGAAAGCATTATCCCCGCTAAAGTGTTTATAAATTAATAAAAAACAAAATTTGGCGTAATTATTGAAATTTGGTTTTGACAATCCTCTTATTAGTAAAAGTTTTATTGTCATAAAAATCATTTTAATAAACATGAGAAAACGACAACTCATCCCATTTCTTTTGTTATTTACCCTTGTCACTGTTTCTATTACGTCTTGTATGAAAGACGAACCTCTTTACATCAGTTTACCGACTGAAGTTCAAGATGCTCAGGTAGCCCACGATTGGTTCGACATGTTTCGGTATTTAACGAAAAACTGTGCAGGTTTCACACCCCCTGTCGCTTCGCGCGCCTTTGGATATGCAGGTGTAACGATATATGAAACGGTTGTGCCAGGTATGATACAATATCAATCCCTACAAGGACAGTTGCAAGATATGCCCAAAATCGCTGCACCTGATTTGAATTTAGAATACAACTGGGCGGTAGCGGCTAATGCAGCCATGGCGTATGTTGCCAAAAACTATTATGCCAACATGTCTAATACATTGTTCGCACAAGTGCAGAAACTTGAAGAAAACAATTACACAGCATTGAGTGCCAAATATCGTTTGACTGACGCCACCATTGACCGCTCAAAAAAATGGGGACAAGAAGTGGCGCGTATCATCTTTGAGTGGTCAAAAACAGATGGTGGTCATGAAGGGTATACTAAAAACTTTCCAACAAATTATTTTATACCCAAAGGCAAAGGTTTGTGGGAGCCTACTTATCCTAAATACCAATCTGCTTTACAGCCTTTTTGGGGCTATAATCGGACATTTATCACAAAAAGCGCAGAAATATCGCAACCAACTGCGCCCATAGCTTATTCCGACGATACGACTTCTCTTTTCTTTAAAGAAGCTTATTTGGTCTATAACACGGTGAAAAATATCAAACCAGAAGAAAAAATCATTGCTAAATTTTGGAGCGATGACCCTGGACAACCTGGAACACCCCCAGGTCATTCCCTTTCCATTGCGACTCAAGTAGTGAAAAAAGAAAGCTACAACCTTGCAAAATCCGCAGAAGTATATGCCAAAGTGGGTATTTGTGTGGCTGATGCATTTGTTTCTTGCTGGCGATGGAAATATGTTTACAACTATATTCGTCCTATTTCTATCATTCGTTCACATATTGACTCGACGTTTGTACCTGTACTTGAAACGCCACCGTTTCCAGAATATACTTCAGGTCACTCGGTACAAAGTGGAGCAACGGCTAAGGTTTTGACTGATATTTTTGGCAATAACTACACATTTACGGATGCGACACATGCCAATCGGACTGATATAAATGGAACGCCTCGTACTTATAAATCATTTTTTGATTTTGCTGCGGAAGCGGCTATTTCCCGTCTTTATGGCGGCATACATTATCGAGAAGCCATTGAAAAAGGCGTCGAGCAAGGTGTCAAAATAGGCGGTGAAGTCAGTAAATTGAAGTTCAGAAAATCCATTTAAAGCCGTTATGACTTTTATAATTACTCTCAAATCGAGTGCGGATTATGTTATCATAACATAATCCGCACTTTTTTGTTCCACCATTACTTAAAAAAATCCAATTGCCTCCTCAGTATTTTTCCTTATTTTTGCCATATCATTTCCCAAAAGCAGTATCTCTTATTATTCCTATATTCACTAAGACAAACACTTATATACCAATGCAACAAACCATTTCAACCATTATTGTATGTTTTTTTTGCCTATATCTGACCGCACAAAATAGTTTTGAACTATCAAAATTTCCTAAAAACAATCAACTTATTCCGCGAGACCCTACAACCAATATTGGCATCTACTCAATTGAAGGGAGCATCCTGCGCGCCGCCAACTTTACGCTTTTACACGCTAAAGTATGGAAAGACAGTGTTTTAGATAGGAGTTATACACTATCTGTACCTACTAACTTGGAAAAGTTTTCTTTTAAGATACCCGTTGCTATCAAAGCAGAGCTAAAAAACTATAAAATAGAGTTGACGGCTATCAAAAATGAGCAAGAGATTACCCTTGCCAAAGCGGACAACGTGGTAGCGGGTGATGTCTTTATAGTTAATGGTCAATCGAATTGTATTGGACGTACCGAGCCTATTGACTATGATAAGTTTATGCGTTCCTACACCGACCAATTCGGCTGGAATGATATTAATTACACCTCGCCAAGCAAATGGGCGCCCCGAATAGCCAAGAAAATTATTGATAATGAACGTATTCCTGTCGCTATTTTTTGTGAAGCCTATGGCGGGGTCACGCAAACATGGTTTATGCGAGAATCTGTAAATCCTTATACAGAAGGCAATTACGGTATTCTTTACAACCGATTGAAGAAGGCAGAGGTAGAAAAAAACGTCCGCGCACTATTGTGGTGGCAAGGCGAATCAGACGGGTGGGAAACGCCTATGGATTCGTTCAAAAATCAATTCAAAAGGTTGTATAGCCAATGGCAAGAGGACTATAATACCTCTGTTTTCTATTTTCAAATACGTTTTCGTGCGTGTACGCACATCAAACCAGAAATTTTCGAAGCGCAGAGGCAGTTGATGAGTGAAATACCTAATATTGAAATTCTGAGCAATAATCCTGCTTTGAGCCACGATGGTTGCCATTTTTTGTATAATAACGGCTATGATATAATAGGTGAACAAGCGTATAAACAGGTGGCTGCTAAATTGTACAATCGTTCGCCCATCAATACACGTCCGCCGAATATTAAAGAGGCGTTTTTTTCAGCGTCTAATGAAATAACCTTAAAAATGACAAATGTTGTGGGTAATTTAAGTGTTATAGGCAACCCTTGGGCTGATTTTAGATTGGAAGGCTGCAAAGCGCAAATCATCAGCGGCACGGCTTCCGACTATCGTATCAAGTTGACTATCGTAGGCGATACAGCAGGGTTAACGGGCATCTCTTACTTGAGTCACATTGATTCGTTTTCTCAAAATTGGATTGTCAATCCCTTGAATATCGGTATACTATTGTTTTATAATATTCCTGTTCATAAACAACAATTAACAGAAGTGGCGGAAAACTCGAATAATACTGAGGGGGCCCTTTTTGAAGTTTTTCCAAGCGTCGTTACTCATATTTTAAACATTCGTTTTTTATCAAAACAAACGGAAAAAAAACGGATTGATATTGTCAATACGACGGGTCAAATAGTATTAAAAAAAGATATAAAAAATGATGTGGAGAATGCTGAAATTGAAGTAAGTGAATTGCCTAAAGGCATTTATTTTATTCATTTAAGTATTGATAGTCAAGGTATTAAGCAATATACTAATACCCTAAAATTTATACGTTTGTAATTTACGTATATGACGCATAACTCTATGTAAGGATGGGTGGGACTCTATTAGGCGGATTTAAATCCGTACTACTTTTTTTAAATCAAAACGCCTCGCCAATCGTCAAATAAAACCCACTGGATTTGTAGCCAATGCCATAGTCTGCTCTGATATTAATGTGTTGTGCCTTGTCAATCGTAAAGCGGATGCCACCACCAAAATTGTAGCGGACATGCGCTAAAGACCAGCCTGATAATTTGTCTGTAACCTCACCTAAACCGCCAAATACAACGCCCCCGAATCGCTTGAATATAGCGAAGCGGTATTCACTTTGTAACAACAACAAATTGTTATCACGATATTTACCTTCAAAATAGCCCCGTAAACGTTTTGTTCCACCAAGGACAGGCATTTGATTGAAAGGCACATTACCAAACGACAAAACGGTGGCAGCATTAAGGGCAAGTACGCCATTTTTCCCCACTGGAAAATATCGAGAGACATCAATAGATAGCCTTTGATATGAGAAATCACTACCTGTCAGTTGACCTTCGCCGTACAAATACGCTTCTGCAACATAGCCTGTGTGGGGAAAAAATAGGACATCACGCGTATCATAATTGAGTTGTGTACCAATGCCAGAAACCCGTCCGCCCTTCGCACCTGTTACCTGCCGTTTATCCAAAATACCACCTGAATCCACCCTTGTAAAATTGAAATCGTCAAAGGCATAGCGCAAACCAAAAAACAGATTCGGCTTTATTTTTTTAACCGCATTGATGCGAATACGGGGAAAAACAGCATCATATTTTTCAATATAATCAGGTGAAACATCGTTTCCTGTACCGAAAAAGTTGAAAACATAGCGATAGTAACCTATTTCGCCACTTATCCAATACGCTTGATTGTGCGGAAAAAGTTGAAAGGGAAAGTACAATAGCAATTGATTGAGTTGCGTATAAACTGCACCGACCGTCACACTGCTTCGTCTTGCCCCAATGGAATCTTTTTTATAATTAAACGTCAACAGACCACCTGCACCACCTCCTAATTTAGTATCGGGTGAATAGAAAACAACAGGTAAACCAATGACTTTCAACCGATTAGAATTTTTCGGAATCGTATCTTTTTGAGCCCTTATTGTGCCTATAGTACATAAGTACAATAAAATGAGGCTTATTTTTTTTAATCTCATATCAAGTTGGTTTGATTGACAAAATATATACGTACAAAGTTACAGGGTAGTTTTCACAGAAACTTCACAGCACAAAAAACGATAGCCTTGCGTCTATCAACACAAGGCTATCGAGTATCCAAAAATCTTATATCATGTACTTAAAACTAAAAGAAAGTGAAAAACATTATTAAAGTCAATGTTTTACAAAATTTATTCTTCATAATTTATAATTACCTAATTAGGCAAGCCTAAAAGGAAACCAATCGTAAAGTTCGCATCCCAATCGAATACAAATTGTTGTGTATTAGTACCGTCCGAAATGGCTTTATAAATATTCAAACCTGCCTTAACTTTAGCATCTTTTACGGAGTATTGGTCAGGCGCATTGAGTACCGTAAAACGTTCTTTGCCGCTCCGCACTTGTTTTGCCAACTCAAAAGGGACGCCACCAATGATGAAGCAGACCTTACGTTTTGGGAACGGCACTTTTTCCGCTTTGGCTTTCATTTCGTTATACACAGCCGCATCAGACATATTGTTTTGAAAATATTTCGCACCTGAGCCTTCAACGGATGTCAATTTACCCCCATCTAACCAAGCCATTTTGGTATTGCCCGAACCAATATCGACAACAAAAGCATCGTCCTCATAATCCTTTGGCATGACAGATTTATAGCCCAATTTACCTTCTTGTTCTGCGGTTACGAGGTTGACAATATAGCCCATCGTTTTCAGATAATCTGTTATTTTCTTAGTAATTTCTACTTTTTGCGCGCCTGAGCTGATAACAAAATGTATATCGCGTGGGCTGACCCCGAAACTCAACATACCAGAAATATAGTTTTTTAAGCCATTTTTTACATCCTCATCGCTCGTTAATTTTTCATAAACCAGGCTTGCACCAAAATCAGCTTTTTCCAATTTCCAGTTTTTCTGAGCATCTACTCGAATGATGAATGAATTGAAACCCGAAGCACCTAATTCGACCACACCTTTCAGTTTTCCACCACTCGGAACGGGCGGAGTATAGTCAAAACGTGGGCGATTAGCTGCCGCTGTTGCCGAAGATGAAGGCGATTGTGTCGTTGAAGGCGTGGCGGCTTCATTGCTCGAGGGGGGGGCATTTTCAGAGGTTGTTGTTTCAGTGCTGTCTTTTTTGCCAAACTTTTCGGTCAATTGCGGTAAGAACTGACGAACAGCAAAAAAGAGTCCCCCTACTATCACCAGGGTTATTAAAAAACGTGAAAAAGGTGTCAAACGGCTCATTTACTAAGGTTTTAATAAGTCAATAATCAATTTTGTTTTCTTCTTCTCTTTACAGAAATCACGCAATACTACGTGTTTTTGCTTATAAAATCAAAGAAAAACGACTGACAAAATGACCCCTCAGTATTTCGTCGAAAAAGTATCGTTTATATTTTTATTTTTTAAACAAAATTTTTATTTTTAGAATTATTTTAAACTTTAAATTTTAAAAATTCAAAAAGATTCACAATGAGAAACATCATTACTTGGTTTGAAATTCCAACTACCGACATCGCCAGAGCAAAGGCGTTTTATGAAGCTTTGTTAGAATCACCATTAGACGATATTCAAGATTTCGGTGGCTTGAAAATGGCTTTTTTCAAACGCCCTGAAAATTCGAGTGCGACAACAGGTGCCATCGTTCAACATGAAGAATACACGCCTTCCTATAAAGGCTCACTACTTTATTTCGACGGTGGTGAAGACCTGGCTCCTATGCTCGCTCGTGTTGAATCTGCTGGTGGAAAAATTATACGACCTAAAACCATGATTTCACCTGAATATGGTCACATGGCGATATTTGAAGATACAGAAGGCAATCGCATGGCACTTTATTCGCAAGGATAAATTCATTAAGGGTTATGTCACAAACCCTTTACCGACATACCGCCATCCACAGAAATATTTTGTCCCGTTATATATGAAGCCTTATCCATCGCTAAAAAGGCGACAACCGATGCCATTTCTTCGGGTTCAGCCACTCTACTGAGGGGTGTCCGTTTTATGATTTGGTCTAACCGTTCTGGGTTTGTCAAAACAGGCACTGTCAAAGGCGTGGCAGTGTACCACGGCGAAACGGCATTCACCCGAATGCCGACCGAAGCCCATTCGACAGCGAGATGCCGCGTGAGTTGTATTTCTGCCGCTTTCGTCATGCCATAAGGCGGCCCTGACAGGACATCCATAAAACCTGCAACTGATGCCACATTGATCACGTTTGCACTCACCCCATTTTTCAAATAGGGATAACACAAACGGCACATTTCAACTACACTGAATAAGTTGACTTCAAAAATATGACGATACTCATCTTCTTGATAATCAATGAGTTGCTTCCTAATATTTGTGCCTACGTTGTTGACCAAAATATCAAGACTGTTGCCAAAAACACGTTGTACAGTTGCCATCACCTGTCGGCGGTCTTCACCTTTTGATACATCTGCCACGCAACCATGCACTTTATGTCCTTGCTTTTGCCATTCGGCACTGGTTTCATTCACCTCTTTTTCGTTTCGGGCAACGATGATAATCTCTGCGCCTAAATGCAGAAATTCTTCTGCAATGGCGCGACCAATGCCTTTTGTTGCGCCTGTTATCAAGGCTTTTCTATTTTTCAAATGCCAGCTTCCCATCTTTCTTTTTTTTGACACAGATTTCACGAATTAACACGATTTTTTTTCATTTCATGTTAATTCGTGAAATCTGTGTCATTTTTTTGCTTTATAATACAAAATCGAAGCGTTTTCTTTTCTAAAAATATCATTCGCAACACGTTGAATGTCAGCGACTTGCACAGCTTGATAATGCTCGATTTCAGTATTGATTAAATCTGAATCACCTATAAGTTCATAAAGAGTCAAATTCATGGCTTTATTAATAGCCCCGACATCGCTAAAGGCTTGTTGGCTTTCCACCCTGTTTTTCAATTTTTGAAGTTCCTGTTCGTCAATAGGTTCATTTTTTATCAATGCCAATTCTGCCCAAATCGCTTCTTCTAATTGTGCCAAAGTGACCCCCTCAGTAGGTTTGCCATCAATGATGACCATGCCTGGGTCGAGGTTGCCTGATTGGGCGCAATCAATTTCAGAACACAAACGTTTCTCTTTCAATAGTTTACGATAAAAACGAGAAGACGAGCCGCTGGCTAAAACATCGGTTAATAAATCCAAGACATAATAGTCAGGGTGCGTCCTCGAAGGTACTCTGAACAACATATACAGCGCATCAAGTGGTACATTGGCTTCGACGGTGCGTCTGATTTCAGCCGTTTGAGGTGGTTCTTGTGGCAGATTTCGTTGAGGTACATCACCCGCAGGGACGGATGAAAACCATTTTTCGACCAAAGTTTTGACCCCCTCAGTACCACCCTCGATTTTTGAAAAATTGCCCGCCACAGTCAAAATGGCATTGTTAGGCACATAAAAAGCCTTGAAAAAATCCTTTACCTCTTCCAAAGTCGCTTCCTCAATATGCTGTGGCACAAGCCCAATGACGGGCCAGCGATAAGGATGTGTTTTATAAACCATATCGCCTATGTGGTGCCACACGTCGCCATAAGGTTCGTTGAGTGTTGTTTCTTTAAATTCTTCAACAACGACTTTACGTTGCACATTGAGCGAGCGTTTGTTGATACGCAAAGCCAACATGCGGTCGCTTTCGAGCCAAAGCAATGTTTCAAGATTTTCGGCAGGTACGGTGGCGTAAAAATTGGTCATGTCGCTGTTCGTAAACGCATTATTGTCGCCACCTGCTCGTTGAATCGGGTCGTCAAAATCAATGGCATTTTTAGAACCACCAAACATCAAATGTTCAAAAAGGTGGGCAAAACCTGTCCGTTCAGGGTTTTCGTCGCGACTGCCGACATCGTAAAGCAAATTGACGGCTACAAGGGGGGTGGAATTGTCTTCATGTATGAGGACACGAAGCCCATTGTCTAATGTGAATTTTTGATATTGAATCACGTTGTGTCTTTTTAAATTAAATATAAAATACTGAGGAGGCGCAAAGATAGCTTTGATTTAAACCGCTTTTTAAAAATACACCTCTTTTTTCCTACCTTTGTTGTCTCTTTTAAATATATACTAAATGAAAAGTGAAAAACGAAAAGTGAAAAATATAAAACATTGGTTATTAATGATTTGAGTTTATTGTTATAGGCTAACCATTTTTAAATGATTATAAATCATTTAATTGACAAACGCTCGAAACGAAGCATGGAACAGAAAACGCCAGAAACTGGAAAAAAGAAAAAAGCTAAAATACTCGAAAAAGTTATCATCACGGGCATTGCCGACAAAGGGAAAGCCGTTGGGCGTGATGCGGAGGGGCAGATTGTGTTTGTCGAAAATGCGGCACCGGGCGATGTGGTGGATGTAAAAGTACATAAAGAAAAAGGGGGGTATTCGGAAGGTGTAACCATAAAAATTCATACGTTTTCAGAGGAACGCATCAAACCTTTTTGTCAACATTTCAATCTCTGTGGCGGTTGTCGGTGGCAACATATTACTTATGACGCGCAATTGAAGCATAAACAATTGCAAATAGAAAGCACCTTTAAGCACCTTGCCAAAGTACCTGTCGGCGAATGGCAGCCTATTTTGGGTTGTGTTCAGAACACATTTTACCGCAACAAAATAGAATTTACTTTTTCTAACAAACGGTGGTTGACACATGAAGAGGTCAATACGAGTGTCTCGAACCTTGAAGATGTCTTAGGTTTTCACCGCCCAGGTGCTTTTGATAAAATCCTGAACGTCGAAAAGTGCTGGTTGCAACCTGACCCATCTAATGAATTGCGGAACGGTATTCGTGAAATTTGTATCGCTCAAAAACTGTCTTTTTACGATATGAAATTGCACCGTGGTTTCATGCGGCACATTATGTTTCGGATAACGTCATTGGGCGAAATCATGATTATCGTGAGCGTAAAAGAAAATAGAGAGGAACGTATTAAAAGGCTCTTAAATGCTATTGCCGAAAAATATCCTCAAATAACGACTATTATTTATTGTATTAATCCTAAACTGAACGACTTTATCCTTGATTTGCCAATGATTACACATTCTGGAAAAGGATATGTCGAAGAAATGCTCGGGAATGTCCGTTTTCAAATTGGACCTAAATCGTTTTTTCAAACCAATACCAAACAAGCGGAACGGCTGTTCGATACGGTCGTCGAGTTCTGTGAGTTTAAAGGCGATGAAAACGTGTACGATTTATATACAGGTATCGGCAGCATCGCTTTGTATATAGCAGATAAAGTGGGTCATGTGGTGGGTATCGAAGAAATCGGTCCTGCCATCGAAGATGCACGGGACAACGCCGAAC
This sequence comes from Saprospiraceae bacterium, assembly GCA_031411275.1. Lineage (GTDB taxonomy): Bacteria > Bacteroidota > Bacteroidia > Chitinophagales > Saprospiraceae > JAAFJT01. Next base: position 108,984 of record JANOAU010000195.1, read on the forward strand.
GCAACGGTTTAATTAATACGACTTTCTACGCAGGAGATGTAAAAGACATATTAACGGTTGACTTTGCTCAACGGCACGGCAAACCCGATGTCCTCATCACTGACCCGCCGCGTGCAGGTATGCACGATAAAGTTGTCAAAATGTTGCTTCAATTAGAAGTGCGTAAACTCATTTATGTGAGTTGTAATCCTGCGACCCAAGCCCGCGACGTGGCTTTATTGTATGAAAAGTACGATGTTGTGAAAGTACGTCCAGTGGATATGTTTCCACATACACATCATGTTGAAAATGTCGCGTTGTTAACCCTTCGGCAATAAAAAATACTGAGGGGTGTGTTAAACGATTGGGTTATTTGGCATGAAAATTATACATTTGCCTTTATGAAATCTTTTGCAGATATCGCTTTTAAAAAAACCAAAACCACTTAAAACAATTCATTTTTAAAATTTATACACAGAAAAATCATGAATAAAGTATTAGTTACAGGCGGATGTGGCTACATTGGTAGTCATACTATTGTTGACTTGATAGACAATGGTTTCGAGGTTATTACAGTTGATAATCACCTCAATTCAGACCCCTCAGTATTAAAAAGTATTGCAGAGATTACAGGTAAAAAAGTTCAAAATTATGAAGTGGATCTCTGCAATTTGGCGCATACCCGCCGTATTTTCGTTGAAAATCCTGATATTTCAGGCATTATTCACTTTGCAGCTTTAAAAGCGGTGGGTGAATCAGTTGAAAAACCTTTGTTGTACTATCGCAACAATCTAGATGGTTTGCTCAATATTTTGACCTGTCTTGAAGAATTCAAAATCAGCCACTTCATCTTTTCTTCATCGTGTTCTGTCTATGGCAATGCTAAAGAACTACCCGTTACAGAAGAAACGAAGCGTCAAGATGCCGAAAGTCCGTATGCACGTACCAAACAAATTGGTGAAGACATTTTACATGATTATGCACTCATTCATCCGTTTGCCAATTTTATTTCATTGCGTTATTTCAACCCTGCTGGAGCGCATGAAAGTGGCTTGATGGGTGAGTCGCCTCTGTATGCAACCCTCAACCTCGTGCCTGTTATCACCGAAACAGCCATTGGTAAACGGGCAGAAACAACTGTTTTTGGGGATGACTATGATACTCGCGACGGTTCGTGCATACGGGATTATATACATGTGATGGATATTGCACATGCGCATACATTGGCGTTAGAGTATGTGATGAAGCATAAAAACGAAGACAATTACGAGATTTTTAACCTCGGTACGGGCGATGGTGTGACTGTTTTGGAAGCCATTCATGCTTTTGAAAAAACAACAGGCGTAAAATTCAACTACCGCATAGGGCAACGCCGCCCGGGTGACGTCGTTTCCATTTATGCCAATAATGACAAAGCAAAAGCAAAATTGGAATGGTCGCCTGAACGGACGATTGAAGACATCATGCGCACGGCTTGGACGTGGGAAAAGCGGCGGAGTGAATCGGTCTTAGCTTAGCATAAGCGTTGCCTATGAGAAATAAATACAAAAGACGATAAGACTCTCCTTGAATCTTATCGTCTTTTGTATTTATTTTTTATAATTTTGACACAAATATTTCTTGAAGAACGAGATAATAAATCGTCATCGTGTACTTTAACTCGTTGAAAATCAATGTTTTGGAAATTTGCTTCCGAAGGAGTCTTTTAGACATACATCATTTATACTCATTTGAAAATGGTTTCCCTAAAATTATTGACTTAAATCATTCATAACCAACGTTTTATATTTTTCACTTTTCGTTTTTCACTTTTCATTTAGTTTATCATTACCTCTACGCATATGGATAAAGAACGATTAATAGCCAATAAAAGGCACACTCGTCCCATTCGTTTACTTGGTCGTGACGGTGCGTTGAATATAGATAAAGATTCGCTCAACTCATTTCGCATTTTTAATCTATTGATAACCATGTCGTGGCAGAGGTTGTTCTTCTATGCCTTCGTCAGTTATATTTTTCTAAACATCTTATTTTCTATTCTTTACGGGCTGATTGGCGGTGTTGAATGCTTGAGAGGTATCGATAGAACGTCGAAATATTGGCTTTTTGATTTCTTTTTCTTTAGTACCCAAACTTTTACAACGGTCGGTTATGGCGTCATTCACCCGACCTGTTTTGTCACCAATTTGATTGTATCCGTTGAGTCTTTCTTGGGTTGGATGTTCTTTTCTGTCGTAACAGGTCTATTCTATACAAAATTCACACAGCCGCGTGTTGAAGTGGCTTTGAGTAAAACAGCCGTTTTTGACCATTTTTTAGGCGGTTTCGCTCTCAAATTTATGTTGGCAAATGAATATGAAAACAAATTGGTGGACGTAGAAGTCACTTTGGATTTAATCAAACTTGAAACTGTTCAAGGGCGTTATAAAAAACGATTTTATAACCTACCCTTAATGCGCTCAAAAATTCCTTTTTTATCCGTTCCATGGACCGTTGTACACATCATAGACGAGAAAAGCCCTTTGTGGGAACTGACACATGAAACATTTATCAGTGCATCCATGGAGTTTTTTGTTCAAGTCAAAGTTTTTGATGAAGCACATCGGCAAGTTTTGTTCAAAGAGTTTTCTTATTTCGGCAAGGAAGAAGTGTTATGGGGTTATAAATTTGTTAATATCCAACGTTATACCGAAACGGGGGCTTTAAAAATAGGCATGAACCGTTTTGGTAAAACAACCAAAGTTCAAGATTTTCCACAGCAAATCAACACCACCGCCCCTGAATGAGTAAATTCTTGAATGAAAACACTGAAAATTCATTAAGAAGAGAAAACTTGTTTTAATTTCGCACATATTCTCTTTTAGTTATTAGGGATTCGTTATTGGTTATTGGTTATTGGTTAGTTGGGAATTGGTTATCAGTTATTAGTTACATTTCCTAATAACTGATAACCAATTCCCCAATAATCAATAACCAATAACCCATCCCCAATAACCAATTCCAAACTACATGGCACTTTTTAAATCCGTAAAAATAACATCTGATAAACAACCCGCGCTCACGGACGAAGAAATCGTGGCGCGCATACTGGGGGGGGAACAGAATATGCTTGAAGAGCTATATGACCGCTTTTCAGGTCGGATTTTCCATAAGTGTCTGAGCCTTATAAAAGATAGAGAAGCGTCAAAAGACTGTACACATGATATCATGGTCAAAATCTTTATGAACCTTACCAAATTTAAGGGGACGGCGGCTTTTTCTTTGTGGGTTCATTCCATCACTTACAATTATTGTATGGACTATTTGTCTAAACAAAAACGCTTAGATTTTTCGGGGTATTCGGAATATGAACTTGAAACGGTGGCAAATGATGACGAATCTCTTGAAAACAAACTGTTGCAAGACTTAAAACTGACACAACTTGAAGTCGTTTTTGAAAGATTGAATACAGATGATAAAATCTTATTAATGATGCGCTATCAAGATGGTATGAGTGTTAAAGACATTGCCGAATCATTGAATATTGGAGAATCCGCCATAAAAATGCGTCTTAAACGCAGCCGTGATAGATTAGCCGATTTGATTCAAGATTTAGAAAAAAAACAAATTTAGTCTTTCGTTTTTATCATTTATCCATTATCAACTCAGTACAATGTCATTTTTGAATGGAAAATCAAGAAACTAATTTAGCCAATCTCTTTCAACAATTGGGGAGTCAATCTGAAAAAATTGACATTCCTGATTTTAAATTGAAAGACGCTGTGTTTAGCACAATAGATGCGACAAGCTTAGTCGCGGATATTGTAGACCTTTTTACGGTTAAATTCATCCAAGCGCAGTCTGATGTCATTGATGCCTTGCCAGAAAGTGAGTTTAGCTTGAATGAAAAAGAACGCCTTTTTAAGGTTTTAGAAAAAAAATACCGCGAAAGACAGTTTAATACTGAGGGGGAGGATGAATTAGGAATTAGGAATTAGGAATTACGAATTAGGAATTAAGCACTATATTTTTTAGTCTGAAATTTTAAATACATAAAAATGAACAGCTTGCAAAGATTGTGGGATTTATTTGCGGAGTCACTCCGTGTTTTTGCTGAAAAATTTATGGAGACAATTCCGAGCATTTTGGGTGCGGTCATTGTCTTTATCATCGCTTGGTTATTGGCCCGTTTAGTATCAGGTGGCTTCGAGAAACTGCTCCGAACAGTCAAATTTGATACTTTTGCAGAACGACTCAAACTGACGGGGTTCTTGCAGCAAGCGGGTATTCAGTTAGCACCGAGTACCATTATCGGACGTTTCATTTATTGGATTCTTGTGCTGCTTATGATTTCTGCGGCAGCAGAAACGCTTAATTGGACGGCTGTTTCGTACCAAATTCAACGATTTTTGGAATATTTGCCCAATCTCATTACAGGCATTCTCATCTTTGGTATTGGGGCTTACATCTCCACGCTGGTTCGTGATTTTGTTCGCAGTGGCACAAGTTCCCTTGGTATCAGCACAGGACGCATCCTTTCGACCGTCATTTATTATCTCTTGTTCATCATGGTCATTTTGACCGCTTTAGAACAGGCAAAAGTAGATACCCGTTTGTTGTCAACCAATTTATTGATGTTCATCGGGGCTATTCTGTTAGCAGCAGCTATTTCCTACGGTTTTGCCTCACGCGAAGTCTTGTCGAACATATTAGCGGGTTTTTTCAACAAAAGAAATTTTCATAAAGGGATGATCATCGAAATTGATGGTATTCGGGGGACCATTATAGAGATGAGCAATGTCGCTATTACAATACAAGTATCTGATACTGAACGAGTTGTCATTCCTGCTCATGAATTAATGACAAGCAAAGTAAAAATTATTCGGGAAAAATGACCCCCTCAGTATAGGCGTTAATAATGAAATATTGAAGAAGTTTTTATAAAAAAATAACACAAAACGCTATCGTTTAAGAATGAAACCCATTGTCCTTAAAATAAAAAATGGAGAGAAAAACACTGGCTCATCGTCATTCCACAATCAGTTACTTGCGTTTCGGCACAGGTGAGCAGTTGCTTTTTGCATTTCATGGCTTCGGCGATAGAGCGGCAATGTGGCAAAGCGTTAGTGAGGGTTTTTCGACACATTTTACTGTTGTTGCTCTTGATTTGCCTTTTCATGGCCATACCATTTGGCGTGAAGATTTTTTTCGGAGTCGTGATTTTGAAGCGATTATTCAAGAATTGTTGCGTATTGAAGGCAAGGAACGTTTCTCGTTGGTGGGTTTTAGTTTTGGCGTAAGGATTGTACAACGCTTATTTTTCCGCTTTCAACATCGCATTGACCATATTTTGCTGTTTGCACCCGATGGTTTTGGTACAAAATGGATGTTTGAAATTACGATGATTCCCCGATTCATCCGTCGTTTCACAAAATGGTTATTAAATCGCCCCAATTGGTTTGTCCGCATTTTGACTTTTTTTTATAAACGAAAACTCATCAATCGTTTTATTTACTCCTTCACTTACAATCATTTAGGTCGTGCGGAAAGGCGGGAACGGCTGTTTTCTTATTGGCTTTCGATGGACGATTTTATGATAAAACCAGAACGTTTTAAAACGAGATTGGTAAAAAGTGGTATTCCAACAGATGTTTTTTTTGGCAAAAACGACGACCTTGTCCCCCTGCGCAGTGGCTATTGGCTGGCAAATAACACACACAATATTCGGCTTCATATTGTTGATGATGGTCATAAATTGGTGAATGAAAAACGGAATGAGGAATTGAAAACCCTTTTTCAACCGCCTGTTTTGACTTAAAAAATCATTTTTCCTGTTTTAAAACATCCCCCTCAGTAATTCACAGATGAAGTATCGTATCATTTTTCTTATTGTCTTTTGGGCAGTCAACCCTTATTTTGGCAAAGCCCAAATGTCGTATTCAGAACACGGCACAATTCTGCGTTTTTCCTTGAAATACGCACCTTTCCCTCATCCGAAACGAGCAGAAGGGCATACTTATCAAAACCAAAAATTTCCCGCACCGCAGCATTATCAAGACAGCTCTGCCCTTGTTTTCATACCAAAAGGCTACCATTTTACGACAAAAACAGATATTGTTGTGCATTTCCACGGTTGGTACAATCATATAGACAGCGTTTTGTCCACATTCAAACTCATTGAACAATTTGCCGAGGCACACCCAAAGGCACTTCTCATTTTGCCTCAAGGTCCTAAAGATGCACCCGATTCGTTTGGTGGAAAATTGGAGGAAAAGAATGCTTTTAAAAATTTTATCACCGAAGTTTTGGATTCGGTTGCAAGAATAAACAATAAAAAAACATTGTCGCCACGACATATTATTCTGTCTGGTCACAGTGGAGCATATCGGGTCATGTCTTTTATTTTGTTGCACGGCGGTCTGCCCAAAAACGTCAAAGAAGTATGGGTTTTTGATGGCTTATATGGTCAATTAGAAAAATATGGTGTTTGGTTACAACAAAAAACGGCTCGTTTGGTCAATTTTTATACGAAAGAAGGTGGCACATACGCCTCTTCATCTGACTTCGTAACCGATATCGAAGCGTGGCATTTACAGCATTGGCAAGGCGATGAAAAGGATTTGACAGACGATTTGCTCCGTAAAAACCAAATTTTTAATATTTTTACGCCCCTTGAACACAATGATGTTTTGTCAAAAACCAAAATGTTTCAGCGTTTGCTGTCAACAAGTCCTTTTTTAAAAAAAGTATGAGTATTGAATTATGCTGCTTTAGTATAACTCATAACTTATAACTCAAAACGCATACTTAAATAATTATGTTAATAATAAAAATAAAAGCCAGTCAGATTACGAACCTCACCGATGCCCGCTATTTTGCTGCCAAAGAAGTAGAGTGGTTGAGTTTTAATTTTACTGAGGGGTCTGAAAACTATATTGACCCAATGAAGGCAAAAGTCCTGTTTGAATGGGTTGAAGGTCCCATTATCGTCGCAGAGTTTGATGGCTTTTCGGCAGCAGATATTAACTTTTATACTGAGGGGTACGCATTGAGCCACGTCCAAGTCGGTATGGATATGACTGTAGAGGAAGTTTTTGAACTTAAAGCACCGTCAATTATCAAGGAAATCATTGTAGAAGTCACTTTCACCGCTGACATACTGAGGGGTCTGATGCGTCCTTTTGCAGCGTCTGTTGAAGCATTTCAACTCAATTTTGAGAAAAATGGATTGGATTTATTGAGCCTTAAAAGTCCTCATTCTTTGATTTCGGTTAACGATTTACAGGTTCTTTGCGACGAGTATAAAATTATATTAGCGATTGATTTTCAAACAATTATGCTAGAAGAATTGCTTAGTATGAATCTTTATGGTTTGAGTTTGCAAGGTGGCGAGGAAGAAAAAGTAGGCATTAAATCCTTTGATGAATTAGATGATATTTTAGAGAAATTAGAAATTGAAGAGGATTAAATTGTTGTATTGTTGGCATTGTTATATTGTTGTATGGTGAAATAACAATACAACAATACCAACAATATAACAATACAATCTATTTCATACTTTTATAAATCGCCTCGCCTACTTCTGTCCTAATATTCAAAGTGCTTATCTTGTTATTGTCTCGTGTTGGATAAACTCGATTGGATAAAAAGACATAAACAATATTGTATGTTGGGTCAATCCACGTAAAAGTGCCTGTAAAACCTGAATGTCCATAACTTTCAGGTGATGCCGATTGAGGCCCATTGCTAATTTTTTTATTAAAATCTAATTTGTCGAAAGCAATGCCACGACGGTTGTTGAGCGATGGAAATTGATATTTTGTACACGAATCAATGACCGAAGGTTTGATAAATTGCTGCCCACCATAAGAGCCTTTTTGCAGATACATTTGCATCAATTTCATCAAGTCATTGGCATTGCCAAAAAGCCCTGCATGACCTGAAATACCATTCAACAAAGCCGCGCCTTCATCGTGGACATGACCATGAATCAACGTTTTTCTAAACAAAGAATCATATTCAGTGGGTGCAATTTTTGATTTATCATAATAGCGCAATGGATTGTAAGTCAATGAATTAGCACCGATGCTTTTATAAGTTTTCTTCAAATAAGTCTCCCAATCCATACCCGCAATTTGCCCCATCATATCGGGATATGTATAGTAATGCAAATCGCTGTATACATAACCTTGTTCGGGTTTGAGCGGTGAATCTTTGATGTCTTTAAAAAGGGTGGGTTTGTAGTCTTTACTCAACCACATATTCTCTGAAATTTCAATTGGATACTGAGGGGTCTGTTTGTCCGAAAAAGTATTAGGCAACCATGTAATAGAGGTGGCATTGAAGGCCTCTTTCCACATATTTTTATCCGTCCGAATAGCTTGTGCTATTTTAGCATCTCTTTTTTTCTTTCCACCAAAAAGGCGTTGAAAAAACCCGAGACGGAACTTTTGAGCGTATTTTTCCTTGAAAACTATACTTTTTTTCACCGTTTCAACAGAATCAATCAACTCTGTCCAAAACGGAATCCAAGCTTTTAAACCTGCTTTATGCGTCAACATATCTTTAAAACGCAAATTAGCTTTGTTAGAATTTGCAAAATCAGGGTAATAATCTGCAAACGTTTTATTAATATCAAACTTGTTTTCACTCATCAATTGCATGACTGCGAGGGCAGAAGTTGAGATTTTAGTCACCGATGCCAAGTCGTATAAATCGTCCACTTTGACCCTGCCTTGCGCTTCCTTGCTTGGTTTTTCACCTATTTTACCTTTAAAACCTTCGTCGTAATTGGTGCGCACTTTTTCATCCATCACATCATTTTTGTTGCCGACTTGATAATTGGCATTCACTACTGAGGGGGTGCTTTTTTCGGCTTCTTCATACGTGTGATAGCCATAATTTCTTTGATAAATAACCCGTCCTTCTTTCGCAATTTGAACAACTGCACCTGGATACGCTTTTTCTCTTAATCCCAAATTGACAACTGAATCAACCTTCGCAATCAACAAACGGCTATCAATACCTACCATTTCTGGAATACCATACGCCAATCGCCCCATCGCTTTTGTCGAAATACCCATGCCTAAAACAAAATTTTTATTGACCGTTACAGGTAAACGTCCTTCTATTGAAATTGCGCCAAAAACGGCTTGACCCGCAGCTTCTTCTGCATAATTGGTCAATTGATAAGCCATAACAACAGATTTAGCAGCAGAAATGCCTTGTATTTTGTCCAAAGAGTAAGGATTACCAAAAATAACCATTATAGATTTCCCTGATTTTGTCAATAAATCAAGAGCTTTTTGATTACTGTTTGTCAAGCCATATTGCGCGCCTGGACGAACATTTTGGAGATGAACGCCGATAAGAATGAGGTCAAAACCTTTTGTTTCATCTACCACTTTTTGAATCGCCGAATCTGATGCATTGATAGGTATATTATAAGGTGTAATGTTCGTGTAATTCTGCGCCATTTTTTGAAAAGGGGTCACCTCACTGGCATCAACAGAAACGACAGCGATGCGTTGGGTCAAATCTTTAATCGGCAGCGTTTCGTTGTCATTTTTTATAAGCGTCAGCGACCCCTCAGTCATTTGGCGGTTCAAAAGGTCTGATTGAATCGTATTGAGGTCTTGTACCAAGCCTTGAATTTTTATTGGTTTATATTTGTCCAACCCCACCCAAGACTTCGCCATCAAAATTTTGCGGACATGATTATCGAGGTCTTTTTCAGTGAGCAGCCCTTTGGTAAAGGCTTGTTTGACAGCATTAAACGCCGTTGGCACGTCTTCAAATGTTTCAATGACATCATTGCCTGCCAAAATCGCTTTGACAATCGCTTCGCCATTTGGAAAATATTTAACTGCGCCTTGCATATCCATCGCATCCGTAAATATTAAACCTTTGAAACCCAATTCCTTTTGCAGCAAATCTGTAATGATTTTTGGGGACATCGTTGACGCTAAATTTTTAGTAGAATCTAAGGCAGGAATACTCAAATGCGCTGTCATAATACCAGATAAACCGTTGTTAATCAATTCTTTAAACGGATATAATTCGATATTATCCAAGCGTGTTTTGTCGTGTGTTATGAGCGGTAAATCGTAATGTGAATCCACACCCGTATCGCCATGACCGGGGAAATGTTTGGCGGTTGTGATGAGTCTTTGGCTTTGCATACCGCGCATATACGCCAGAGCTTTGCGTGTCACATTCATTTTATCTTCGCCAAAAGAGCGAAAATTAATGACGGGGTTATTGGGATTATTATTAATGTCAACAACAGGTGCATAGTTGACATGAACGCCCATGCGGTTGCATTGTCGCCCAACTTCTTTGCCCATTTCTTCAATCAATGCTTCATTTTGTGGCATCGCACCCAAAGCCATTTGGTACGGAAAACGCACGGCACTATCAAGCCGCATCGCCAAACCCCACTCGAAATCCATACCGATTAACAGCGGAATCTTAGAAATCGCTTGCAAATCATTGACAATTTGCGCTTGTACTGAGGGCTGCCCTGCAAAAAAAGCGATGCCGCCAAGGTGGTACTCTTTGACCCATTTTTTTAACTTTTCGGGGTCATAACCTTTGCCGCTGTAATTGCCACGGGGCATAAACAACTGACCAATTTTTTCATCAATGGTCATATTTTTAAGCGTATTGTCCACCCAAGTCGTTTGGTTATTGCTTAGGAAATCGGGTGCTTTTTGAGCCATAACAATGTGTGTTAGGCATAAAAGAAAAGATATTGTAATGATTCGCATGGTTTGATTAGTTCTAAAATATTGAAAAAGATTTTTTTTAGACCACAGATGACAGTTTTTTTTCTTAGCTCCTTACAGGATGACAAAAAAAACCTGTCCTTCTGTGGTCTAAAATTATATCGTTATGTTTGAAATAAAAGCATAAAAAAACCCGAATTTTTCATTTACAGAAAAATTCGGGTTTGAGTTGTATTATATTTTTGTCGCAATTTATGCTTCAGCAGCAGGTGTTTCTATTTCTGTCGCTGGTTTTACTACTGGTGCGCCAGTTTCTTTCACTTTTTTCGGACGGCTTTTGCCATTTGAACCCAAAATGATTTTACCACGTTTCGACCTTTTGTCTCCTTTACCCATTGTTTTATTTATTTATTTTATGAAAAAATGCGATTTTTTAAAAAGAGTGCAAAAGTAGGCTTTTTATAAAGGAATTGTCAAAAAGTTTAGACATTTTTTAAGAATCTCAAAATAGACCCCTCAGTAATTTAAAACTTCACCACTTCCCAAAACGCTTTTTTAGGTTTAAACTCTGTATCAAACAGCAAGGGATAGTCTTTGCGTCCTGGAATTGGGAAATTGTCCAACCACGATGATTTGTCCGACAAATTCCAAAATGTCACGCTGGTGACGACCTTTTTATGTTTTCTGAAAATCTCGAACAACATTTTATATTTTTCCGCTTGTTTGGCTTCCATTTCGGGTGTGTATTCTGCTTTCCCTTTGAAGGCTTCGGTGCTGCGTTCATGCTGTTTTGGATAAACCGACACATCCACTTCCGTGATTTGAACTTCTAAACCCAACGCCGCAAATTTGTTAATGGATGCCTCTAATTCTGCCGCCGAAGGCTCATAAAGTGACCAATGACCTTGCAAACCCACGCCATGAATCGGCACGCCTTTGTTCTTCAATTTTTTAACCAATTGGTAGATACGCTCCCGTTTTGAGGCATTTTCCGTGTTGTAATCGTTGTAAAATAGCTTCGCTTTTGGGTCGGCAGCATGGGCATATTCAAAGGCTTTTTCGATGTATTCTTCACCAATGATTTTATAAAATTCGGACTCTCTGTATATTTTATCACCACCGTCGGGCACGGCTTCGTTGACCACATCCCAAACATAAATTTTATCTTTATAACGGGTCACGACATCCGTAATATGCGTTTTCAAACGCGCCAAAAGTTCCTCTTTCGTCACTTGTTTATCGTCTTTTTTAAAAAACCAATTAGGCGTTTGGCTGTGCCAACATAAATTATGACCCCTCAGTAAAATACCGTTTTTTTGAGCAAAATCAACGATTTTATCGGCGGGTGCCCAATTATAACGGTTTTCTTCGGGGTGAATCGGTCCCATTTTCATCGCATTTTCAGGAGTCATACTGCTAAAATGCTTTTTAATCAAAGCCGCAGATTGCATATCGTCAAACAGTTGTGGGGCAACGGCGACACCTATCGGAAAGTAGTTTTTATAATAATCTTTTAAGCCTTTTTCGTTTGGATTTTGAATCAAAACCCTTGTTTCGGGCGCACCGAGATAGCTTGCTTTTTCTTCTCCGCGATTGATGACTACTTTTTGAAAAACGACACCTGCATCAATTAACCACAGTTTGAGCGTATGCTCACCTGCCGTTTTAAATGTATGTTTTGTTTTTAAAATCGCAATATTGTCGGCTACCATTTTTTCCCAAGCTTTGTTCGACAAATCAGGCGTTACATTTACGACTTGTGGCGTTTCGTCATCAATCGAAATGGCAAATTGTAAACTCGGCGATTCATTAAAATTCAGACTGGGCGATATATACGTTGAAGCTGTCACTTCACCTGCAGCATCTGACCAAACGCGATAGTCTAAATGTGGTGTTTTGTCGGAAAGGGTTTGCTTCGGAATCGTCACAGGCATAATCGTTATGCCCGATGCGGTGCGACCCATATCAGGCAGCACTTGCCAACGCATTTTATTCGTTTCTATTTTGTTTGTAAAATGCTCGGCTTCCATAGAAATGGATTTATCAACTTCTATAAAACCATAAAAATCAACTATTTGTGGATTATTGACGGGTAAAATAACCGTAAATTTTTGCCCGTCAGAGGTGCTGATACTGAGGGGTATACGATGCCGACCTTTAGGCAAATTTGCGGCATCAATATCCACCGCTATAAATTGATCCGTACCGACAGCCCCTTTCGTAGCTGATAGTTTTACCGCTTTTTCGTTGGTTTCAATCGAAAACTCAAAATATCTTTGCCCTTTATTAAAAAGGTCAATATAGCGTGTTTGGGGCAAGGCTGTGTTGATTTCGGGTAATTCCAAATCAGGACTCAAACCTTCAACAGCGATACCTGCTGTCGGATTAGCTATATAATCTGTATATTTTATTTCAGGCATTTTTTGCACATTTGGCTGCTGCCAATAGGTGTAACCAATATGTGTTTGAGACATCATTTGATTCCATTTGCCGTCCGCTAAAGTTTTGTGATACGTATCTGTTAATGCCGTATCATATAAATATAATTTTTTAACCCGTTCGGCAAAATCATTGGCAGAAGCACGACCTTGTTGTGCATATAGTCTGTTTTTAGCCGTTGTCAAATACAAATCATTAAGATTTGCACAGGCTTTTACGGGAAATAAAATGAGTTGATAAAACGCATCAGTATACTCAGGCGACAAATCCGCATAAATCGCTTCGGCATCTTTTTCCAATTGACGATAATCCGCTACAACTGTTTCCGCTTCTCTGTAATTCGCCAAACTATACGTTTCAGGACTTAATAATTCAGGTTTTCGACGGGCGTTAAAGTTGGCATACACCCTCAGTATTTCGGCAATTTTTGCCGCATGTCTTGCACCAAATTGTTGCGCAGCCCAACGTTCTGTATAAAACCGCAAACTTTGTACAGGCAACCTTTCAGGATTCCAAGCATAGTCCAAAAAGAACTGGATCGGAAATTCCATCGGCTTGATATCGCCTACATTCACTATCCAAATTTTCGTCGCATCGTAGCGATACGCTAAGTGCATTTGTTCCCAAACCCGTGTTATGTTATTGGTATTCAACCATTTATAATTGCGCGGTCCACCGACATAGTCGTAATGATAATAGATACCATAACCACCAGACCGTTTCGGCGCATCGAGTTTTGGCAGTTTGCGAATATTGCCCCAATTATCATCACATAACAATAAAGTTATGTCATCATCAACCCGCATACCTTTGTCGTAATAGTCTTGAACCTCCTTGTACAATGCCCATAATTGAGGCGTTTCAGAAGCTTTTTTACCTGTAACATCGGCAATAATTTTGCGCTGGTCACCTACAATACGTTCTAATAAAGACGTTGCCGTTTCTCTCGACATCGGTTCGTCACCATCGCCCCGCATACCCACAGAGAGGATTTTATCGTAATTTTTAACCCGTTCAACCCCTTCACGCCAAAATGTACGCAGGCTTGAATCATTGGTGGCATAGTTCCATTTGCCACCTTTACCATACCGCCGCCACTCGTCGTGTGCGCGACCTAAAGGCTCATGGTGCGAAGTACCCATGACGATGCCGTACTCGTCAGCAACCACGCCGTTTTGTTTGTCATCGTCATAAAAAGCGTTACCCCACATGGCGGGCCAGAGGTAATTACCTTTCAAACGGAGGATGAGTTCAAAGACGTGTTCATAAAATTTTACATTAAAACCACCAAATTTTTCCTTTGTCCAACCCGACAATGCAGGTGCTTCGTCGTTGATAAATATGCCGCGATATTTGACAACAGGCTTATCCGTTTTAGAAAAATTACTCCGCAAATACACTTCTTTTTTCTTTTGAACTGGTACATCTGCCCACCAATACCACGGCGAAACGCCCATCATTTGAGATAAATCAAACACGCCAAAAGCCGCACCACGCCTATCGCTACCGACAATGACTAAAGCTTTTTCAACGCCCGGCAAGGGTTTATCCACCACTTGAATTTGGTAGGCTTCCCACTGATTGGTGAGACTATCTACCTTAATTTTTTTATCAGCGACCAAATGTTTTATCAAAGTTGAGTTGTCTAACGAACCCACAATGATCATATACTGAGGGGTATCCCCAAAAGGAACAACATCAGAGATAATCGGCTTTTTGCCCGATACCAATTCTACATCGTGTTGCAACCAAAAAGCAGCTTTTTTAACGGTTTTGTCATCTAGATAAATATCCGTTGCACCCGCTGCCGTGACGATTGGAAATGCGCCCGTTGCATTTGTTTCGAGAATGGGTTGTTGTAGCTGAGCTGTTAGTTTTAATGCTATTAAAAAGCATACAAACAACGGGAAGAATGTCTTTTTCATGACTTTATGAAATTAAATGTAAAAGTGAAATGTTTGATAAGTAAAGCGAGAAAAACAAACTACACCATTTCTCACTGTTTTTCTGCAAGCAGAAAAAAGCGTACTTTGAAATGTT
>JANOAU010000196.1:0-23821 GCA_031411275.1 Saprospiraceae bacterium
AATGATAAATAATGAATGATAAATAATGAATGATAAATAATGAATGATAAATAATGAATGATAAATAATGAATGATAAATAATGAATGATAAATAATGAATGATAAATAATGAATGATAAATAATGAATGATAAATTCAAATTTTAAAATATAAAAAAATGGAAAAAGTTAAAACAACATACAATAGGCGTTCTTTTTTAAAAGTATCAGCCTTAACAGGTGGTGGATTTATGATGGGTATCAATTATTTATCTGGAAAAACACCTCTCCTATCTGAATTAGAGCTACCAAAAGAGTGGTTTGATTTTAAAGGTTATATAAAAATTACGGATGACAACGTGATTAAAATTATGTCGCCCAATCCTGAATTTGGGCAGAATGTAACGACTTCTTTGCCGATGATTGTAGCGGAAGAGTTGGATGCTGATTGGAAAGATGTTATTGTTGAACAAGCACCGCACAATAATCAAATTTATGGTCGTCAGTTCACAGGTGGCAGCCAATCGGTCAGAACTTATTGGAAACCCTTGCGTGAAGCAGGTGCAACGGCACGACACATGCTTCGGGAAGCAGCTGCCCAAACTTGGAACGTGCCTATGGAAGAAATTACGACTGAGGGGGGCATTTTGTCCCATAAAACAAGTGGCAAATCAGCAAAATATGGCGACATGGCTGCCAAAGCGGCAACTTTACCTTTGCCTAAAACGGCTAAACAAAAAGACGTTAAGAACTTTAAAATCGTCGGCTCTTCTCGCAAAAATGTAGAAGGATTGAAAGTCGTAACGGGCAAACCGATGTTTGGAATGGACTATCGCCAAGAAGGAATGTTGATTGCGATGATACATCATCCGCCTGCATTTGGTATGAAAATCAAATCATTTGATGCCAAAGATGCCCTCAAAATGAGCGGTATTAAAGACGTTTTTATAATAAAACTTTTTGAAGAAGGTACAGAAAGAGCGGGATTTGATACCCGAACTTTCAATGAAGCCCTTGCCATTGTCGGTAATTCGACTTGGGAAGTGATGAATGCCCGCAAAAAGTTGAAAGTGGCGTGGATGACTGCGCCAGAAATCAAAGAAACCGTAGTAGGTTGGGGCGGCAAAACGGAAGTGACAATTCCTGCAGGTCTTGAGAATACAGATGTTCATTTGGCTAAAATGGCAGACATGTCGAAGAAACCTGCTACACAACTACGCAAAGATGGCGACCCAGAAGCGGCTTTTAAAAATGCAGCAACGATAATAGAGCGCACTTATACCGCACCGTTTTTAGCGCATAATTGTATGGAACCTATGAACTGCTTTGCGCATGTGACGCCTGAAAGAGCGTTTTTAGCAGGCCCATTACAAGCACCTGAATTTGCAGAAAGAACAATTGCAAGCAGTATCGGTATGCCCGTTGAAAAAATTGATATTGAAATGACCCGCATGGGTGGTGGTTTTGGTCGTCGGGCGTATCCACATTATATGGTTGAGGCAGCTTTGATTTCTCAAAAAGCAAAAGCACCTATCCATTTGATTTATACAAGAGAAGACGATATGACTTATGGCATCTATCGCCCCATGTACACCGCAACTTATCGGGCGGCTTTAGATAAAGATAAAAAATTGATTGGTTTTCATGTAAAAGGCGGTGGCGTGCCAGAGCATCCGATTCATGCCAATCGTTTCCCTGCCGGTGCAGTTGATAATTATTTGGCAGAAGGGTGGGAGATACCTTCCAATATTACCATTGGGGCTTTTCGTGCGCCACGTTCTAATTTTAATGCCGCTGCCGAACAATCTTTCCTCGATGAAGTGGCAGAAGCAATGGGCAAAGACCCGATTGATTTGCGTTTAGAACTGTTGAAACGGGCGAAAGAGAATCCAGTCGGCAAAAATAATGAATATGATGCAGATAGATATGCGGGCGTTTTGAAACTCGTAAGGGATAAATCGGATTGGAACAATGCCGAGAATCGCAAGAAGAATAGGGGTGTGGCTGCGTATTTTTGCCATAATTCTTATGCGGCTCATGTGGTTGACATGACAATTCGAGACGGACAACCGTATGTTGAGCAAGTTTTCAGTGCCATGGATTGTGGTATTGTCATTAATCACGATGCGGCTAAAAACATGGTCGAAGGTGCCGTTATTGACGGTATTGGCAACGCTTTATATGGCAATATGTCTTTTAAAGACGGTAAAACGGAACACAATAATTTTAATACATACCGCATGATTCGCCACAACGAAGCACCTAAAAAAGTAGATGTTCATTTCGTTCAAAACGATATTGATCCAACAGGTTTAGGAGAGCCGCCTTTTCCACCTGTGTTTGGCGCAGTTGCGAATGCGCTGTATAAAGCAACAGGAAAACGGCATTACATTCAGCCTTTTACCTTAGAAACGCCGAAATCACAAGGGTAATATACTGTTCGCTTTGATTCTAAAACAAAAAGACGGGTGCTTGATGGCGTCCGTCTTTTTTGTTTTTTGTGAAAATACTGAGGGGGTAATGTCGGGTTTGGCATCGCTGCTTCTATTCTATCTTTAAGTAAACCAGAAATTCCGTTCCTTTATCCAACTGGCTTTTCACCAAAACCTTCCCTCCTGCATTACTAACGATTTCTTTTACTAAATATAATCCTATACCTGTCCCTTCAATGGCGTTTTCTAATCTGTAATACTTTGAAAATATGGCGTCAAACTTACTTTCGTTAATACCCATACCATTATCTTTTACTGATATGACTATAAAATCATTTTCCTTGTGAGTAGTAACAATAATTTTAAGTGGTCGTTCTGCGGACTTAAATTTTAGGGCATTGTTAATCAAGTTATAAATAATGGTTCTTAATTTCCTTCGAGAAAAGGTTATTTCCGAGATATTAATTTCACTTGTGATTCTTGCATTTGCCGCAAGAATGTTATCACTCAATGTAAGCCGTACATCTTCCACTATATGTTCAAAATTTAGAAGTTCTTGTTCCGCTTTATATTTATAGTCATCCTTTCTAACTTCGGTTAACTCTTTAATGAGTTTGTTCATTTTTGTCAACGCACTCTCAACAATTTTCAAAAGAGAGTGGAATTCCTGTTCATCATGTAGAGAGACATCTTTAAACAACTCTATTGCCAATACCAAATTAGCAAGTGGATTTTTTATGTCGTGAGAGATAGTGTCTAACAAAATTTCGTGGTCAGCTATTAGTTTTTCTTGCTCTTTTAAATCTTTTATCCGCATAGTGATTTCAACAAAAGTTATAATGACGCCATCCGTTTTATTATCCTTCATTTTTACGTAGGGGATGATATTCATTTGATACCAACGTAGGTCAGTCGTTTGGATTTCTTTTTCAAGAATTTCATTGCTTTTAATAACCTGCTGAATATTGTCTACAATAGATGGGAAACGGAAGTTATCTTTAATGTCGTTTATATGTCTCCCAACATCACTGGCAGACAGACTGAACTGTTTCATTGCAGGAGGAGTAAATTTCTGCAGTTTCAATGCGCCATCTACAAACAATTGTGGAATTATTGTATTTCTAAAATAATTTTCTAACTCGTCATTATGTTCAATTAGTTTTTGAATTTGTTTATTTTTGTCAGACATTTTTTACATTATTTATAGTCAATGATGAAAGTAGAAGGGGCGTCCAAGAGGGTTGCAGTTTAGTCATGATTATACAAAATTGTCGTACTTTTTGTGTTTTTTGTAACAAAAAACACAAAAAGTACGACAAAACTACTATTCTTTTTCTAAATTCAACTTGTGGAATGTATTTTATATTTTTTCAAGTGTCCCATGACCCCAAAAGGGCTATTTTGAGAGTGATACTGAGGGGTAGGTTCAAACTGCAGCTATGGGAATACCGCTAAAAAGGATAACCAATACCAACATTCAACACAATATTCTCTTTGCGCCAACTGCTGTTGCCTAAACTGATTTGGTCAATTACCCATTCTGAACCGCGCGGCAACCAAGGTTTGCGCAAAGGAATGCCCACATCTAAACGGATAATTAAGACAGTGATATCCAATCGAATACCGATACCGCCGTCAACAGCTATGTCTTTCATAAATTGACGTGTAAGGCGCGCTTCTTCACCAAATATCAAGGCGTTTTTTGACCAAATATTGCCAGCATCAACAAATAAAGCACCGCGCAGTTTGCTCACAAGCGGAAAACGCAATTCTGTTTGCATTTCTAATTTATAATCGCCACCTATTTGTGGATAAGCAATTTGTTGTTCAGGTGTCGTTAAAACACGTCCTGGCCCTAACTGACGCGGCACAAAACCACGTAAACTATTGCTGCCACCAATGACAAACTGACGTGTAAAAGGCAAATAAGAAGAATTGCCGTAGGGCAGACCGATACCGATGTTAAAGCGATTGGACCAATAAACATTGGTGGCTAATTTCCTTGAATACCGCAATTCTAAATCCGTTTTGACATATTGCGCAAAATAAGCATCGGCTATTTTTTCGCTAAAGGCTTGTTTGGGTTTTAGAGCAAGTCCTGCCACATTACCTGCCACATCTAACTGACCATTAAAGTAAAAAATGTTTTTTTCGCGTGGATTATTGGTGTTAAAACTATAATTATAGGTCGTTCCAGCTATAATTTCTGGCAAAATGGCATAAGACAATACAGGGAATTTACTTATTTTTTCTAAATATTCGGGCGAAAACCGGGTAGCATTATTGTACGTAATACTGAGGGGTATGAGGACATGTTCTTTCTTAGCACTTTCTTTCCAAGTCAAATCATACTGCCCTCTGATAAAGTTTTTTGTATATAATTGTTGCCGCCTAACCCATTCATACCCAACAAGGAATTTAGTAGTGGGCAAAAAATAGCTGTTTTCTTTCAGTCTGAAAGGCGTGACAAAACGCGGCACAGTAAGCGTTAATTCTGTACCCACTCTGAAATTATTATTCTCACGCAAGGTATCTACCGATGAGGTTTCTATAGCACCATACGTTTTTATATTCAGTTGCTCAGCACCCCTCAGTAAATTGCGGTTTTTCCAATTGATATTAACTTGTCCACCGTTAAAGGAATTAGATTTTGTAAAACCTGCTACTTCAGCATTAATATTTTTCTTTTTTAAGGGTGTTAAATAATAATAAACATTCATTTTTTTAGGTACTAAGGTATCACCTACAGATTCATATCTGCTTTTGACAAATTTGAACTGCCCCATGTGAATGTATCTATTCAAAGTATTATTATGTTCATTTAAATTATAGACTGACCCAACTTCATAAGTCAACGGACGCACCAATGTTTTAGGTTTATAACTCTTAACTGTATCTCTTATAAAATAATTGTCGTAATTAATTAAATCCAATTTAGATGTATCAGGCGGCGGCAATAACAAAGTATAATTAGGAAAAATAGTAACAGCATTAATTGTTTGAGGATAACGAGCATTGGCGGGCGTTTCCTTTTTAATTGTATAAAAGACATTGATTGTGTGTTTATTATCACTCGTGTCCACATAAGCTTTTATGAAATCAGGATTAAAAAAATAAAAACCCCTTCTTTTTAAAGCCAAATCAATGCGATTGCGTTCTGCTTTTATGCTTTCTATATCAAATTGGTCGCCTTGTTTGACATAAGTGGTTCGGCTTCTTATTCTTGATATATTTTTCGACAATTCACTTGAATCTAAAATCCATTTAATGGTATCAAATACATAAGGTCGTGTCACTTTAGCATTATAAATAGCTTTTAA
Source organism: Saprospiraceae bacterium (assembly GCA_031411275.1). Taxonomy (GTDB): domain Bacteria; phylum Bacteroidota; class Bacteroidia; order Chitinophagales; family Saprospiraceae; genus JAAFJT01. Next base: position 5,732 of record JANOAU010000196.1, read on the forward strand.
TTTATAGCCTTGTGTATCTGTTGTGCCTACAATTTTTGATTTGAAATAACCTTTGTTTTCTAAATACGCTTGCATATTTGTTTCATTGGCTTTTATATCCACACGTGTACTCAAAATAGGTGCTTCGCCCAACTGATTGCGCAACCAATATTTAAAGCCCGATTGTTTTTTTGGTTCACCAATGGCATACCACATAGCTACTTTATATGGAAAACCCAATATCATTTTGTTTTTGCGTGGCGCAGCAATTTTCTCTAATGCCTTAGCAATGGGCTTAGGTTTGCCTTTAAAATCTTCTACTTTTTCTACTTTTATTTTTGCACCATTATATAATAACGTGCCTTCTGGCAAACGTTTCTTTATTTCGCAAGAAGATATACATACACAGCTAATTAAAAATAAAATGAGTCGTCCTGTTTTCATTTTCCCTTATTCTTTTTGTTGAGTTCTTGAAGTTTATCGTAGTCAACAGTAAAATTAAATGAAACGCCTGTTTCAATAAAATAACCATCTAACAAGGCTTCGTATTGGTTTTTGCGATAAGCCCTCAGTATAAATTTGCCATCTTTCGACAATTTATAAGTTGTATTGACATCAGGAATAAATTGCGTATTGGGATTATTATTATTGTTCGATGTTGGATTCGTGCCATCTACCGTAAAACTTTTACCGACACTGATATTCAATCTATCATCTAAAAAGTTTTTACCCAAAGCCACATTTAAATCGGTGCGTTGTGCATTTGGGTCGTCGTCTACATTTTTTAAATTAACATCTACATCTACACCTTTAATTAAATCATTGGCAATTTGATTGATAGCTCCATTTAGAAAAGTACTGACACTTTCATTGCTTAATAAACTATTACCGCCGTTGTTGCTTGCAAAGAAATCGCTACTTTGTTCACCAATAAATTTATTTAAAATGAGAATAGCAAATACTTGTTTATTCATAGAAGATTGATCTGCCCGCATTTGGTCTAATTTATTATTAATAGTCGTTGCCATTTCGGTCGTGACACCTTCTGCTTTTTCTGGTAAAATAATATCAAAACTAATTTCAGGTTTACTGACTTGACCTTTTACTTTTAATAAAACACGAAAAGGCGTTTTGCGTTTATAAATATCATTGCTTGCTGCTGTTGCGCCACCAATTTCGTTTTTAATTAAATCAATAGCAGGCGTTTTAACATCATAAGCTGCCGTAATGTCCACATCTGCTTTCATCGGGTCGCCGCTTAATGTAATAACACTGCCTTCAAGTAAATCAAATTTACGCTTAATGAATTGATAACTCAATTCATAACTGCCTTTACTTAAATCATAAGTCCCCACCAAACCAATGCTGCCGTTCGGATTAATACCTGCATTAATATGTGCTGTGCCTTGCACTTGCAATTCATCACCCGAAATAGGGTCAACAACCACAATGAATTTAGCTTCTTTTTCAACGTCAATATTTAAGTTAAAATTAAAATTACCTGTTTTTTTAGCTTGTTGTTGAGCCGCTAAAAAATCTTGTAATGTCTTAGTATCTAACAAGTTATCAATGGTATCTCTGTCTATAAATTCAATTACACCCTCTCTTTCTTTGGCAGAAGGCGGCGAAACTTGACGCATATATGTCACGTCTGTACCATTTTTAACAACGACATTACCCGTTATATTAGGCGTTAAAGCATTGCCCAATACTTGCGCATCCATATCAATAATAGCAGTACCATAAATCATTTGATTATCAGCAGCCGTGTTGTTTAATGCTTGAAAGCCTTTGGAACGAATGACTAAATCTGTTGTAATATCATTTGTTTTTGTTTGTGATGCTAAACCGTCAATAGACAGCGTGTTATTAATACCGTCTTGAATTATGAATTTATCAAAAAATACTGAGGGGTATTCTAAGCGCAATATTTGATTATCTATTTTAACAAAAGTACCAAACTGTGCTGCTGTTGTTTGTGCATTATTAAACGTAATTTGACCGTTCCAAATAGGTTTTGTCGGTTCACCTGTTATTTTAATGTCGCCTGTTAGTGTTCCCGTACTATTCTTTAAATTCTTTTGAGAAAATGATTCTACTGTTGTCATTGTCAACGGATTCAATTTTATGTTTGCGTCAATTTTCTTAGCGGCATAACTGCCCGTTAAATTAACTTCATTGCCGTTGCCAAATAATTTACCATCTACGTTTACATTGCCTTTTTCACTTTGTGCATTCAAATCTAAATTACCAATGCTCGTATTTTGAAAAACAATGGAGTCTATTTTTATATGCCCATCCATTGTTGGAATCGTATTTTTTAAATCACTTACTTTTACATCTGCGTTCAATAAACCATCTATTGACAATGTATTTTGGTCTAACATTGCTGAAATAGTATTCAATTTAAAATTAGAAATATTCACCAATAAAGGACTATTCACCAATGCCGTTTCATTATTTACTTTTATTTGTTGTTGTTCATTACTGATAACGAAATTTTGAACATTAAACCCTTCCGTATTTGTTTTTACTTGATTGTTTTCATTCACAAGCCACTTTATTTTATTCAACAATAAATCTTTTCCTAAGGAAATATCATAACCTTTATCGTTATTAGGTTGAGCGAATACGGTTAAACCATATTGTTCCTTTTTATTAATGTCATGCGTTAAAATATTAGCACTCACATGATTTTTAGAAAAACCACCCTTAATACGGGTATCATACAATAAAAAACTACTTGCTTGAAGTGTATCTGTTACAATATTAACCAACAAAGAATCATTTCTACCTAAAACAGTTCCGCTTGTCGGCGAAACATGCAACGACCCCATTGTTAAGGAAGGAACATTGAGCTTAACATTTACTACACTATCTACATTGGCTGTTGATATTTTTCCATTAATTTCAATAGGCTTATCAAATTGTAAATCTTTAACAAAAGTACTATAAGCGTCATTGGGTTTAATTAAAATAAAAGCATTCATAGACCCCTCAGTATTTTTATTATTATTTGACCCGTCCCTATTTGGCGCATTTTTATTATCATTAGCAACATTTGCAGCCATTGTAGGCGGTACAAATTGATTGATTATTTGTTGTACAAAAGCTGAAATTTGATTGTAATAAACAGTGCTGTTTAATTGTGCATCTACAAAAGGCGACATAACATCTATATAAGTCGTATCATTTCTAACAAAAGCCAACGCCCGTGTGCTGTCTAATTTAATTGTCTGCGCGCCTTTAATAATAACGCTGCTGTCTATCTGAATAAGCGCATTTAGATTTTGTGGCGATGTATTTTCTACTTTTAATCTTGTAAAAGCACTGACAATTAAACTATCTTTTGTAAATCCTAAAGCTAATAAATTGGCTTTTGGCACATTCACAATCGCATTTACTGAGGGGTAGTCTGTTTGTATATTCGCTGTGCCATCGAACATAATTTGTATGAGCGCATCATCAATCGAGGCTTTACCGCTCACGATACCACTATTTAATTTAAGGTCGGTTTTTATGTTATTTATAAGGTTTTGATTAAATCTAAAAGATTGTATGGCCGATAAAACAGACATATTATTGTTCTTATAGTCAAATCCCTTATTGCCTTTAACCGTAATCAGACCATTTAACAAACCTAACATCGTATCGCGCTTAATCCATTTACCTGTTTCTAAATTTTTAGCATTAAGTACCACATCATAACCCATTGTGTTAGGCTTTTGAAAACCTTTTAAAGCCGCTTTTACATCAGCACTGCCAAAAGCAGAATTAAGGGTTATATCTGTATTGACATTTTGCATATTGCCTTTGACTAAGCCTTTTACACTTAACCGATTGGGTAAAGACAAGGTTTGGCTCGTCTCTTTTGGAATAAAAGGTAATATCAATTCTTTTGAAGCAGAAATATCTTTTACATTCAGATTGTAAAACATTTTTTTGGTGTCTGTCGGATCCGCCACATCACCTGTTACATCAATGCGTAAGTCTTTGTTTCTAAGTGAATTAACAACCAAAGAGGTAATATATAATTTATGTACATTGCCTTTGACATGCGCATCAATAAATAAATTGCCCAATATATCCAATTGTTTTTTATATCTTTTTGCCAAGGTTTCCGCCAATAATTCTAAATCTTTTTGACTGATAATGGTTTTTGATAATTGTATTTCATTATTGGGCAAAGGAAATTTTTGTTTATTACCACCTTTAAAAGATTCGGGATAAATCAAAGCCGTTGCACCAATTGTTGAATAGGGTGTTTGTGCATAAAAGTCTTTAATAGTAACATTGCTACTATCCATATTAACAAGCCCGCTCAATGTATCAATTGCAAAACCGCTTTTATCTTTAAAGCCAAAAGATTGTATGTCTGTTTTTATATTCCCATTATCAAATTTACTATTAGAAGCCAATAATTTTAATCCTTTTATGTCTAAATGATAATAATCCAAGCCATTAAGTTTTTTAGGTTGAGATATATTATTATAAACAACCGCATTATTTTGCAAGGAAATATCTTTAATAATAATACCCAAGGACGTATTATTATTAGCAATAGCCGTCAATGTATCCGCTACAACTTTGACGACTTCATTTTCTGTTTTATGTTGGAAAAGAATAGAACTATTATTAAGTACAATAGAACTTGTGGAATATGTGTTTAATTGCGTTGTATTATTTAGATCTACAATGCCCAAATAATCTATATAATTATCAGTCAACAAATAATCGGGTTTATTTTCAAAATAAATATGGCTGTTTTTGATAACCGTTTTATTGATAGTAAACAACGGATTAGAAGGTTTACTATCCGATGTTTTTTGCGGTTTAGTAATTAAATATCTAAAATCTAAGCCTTCCACCATCAAATCATTAATGTCCACGTGCAAGTCTTTAATATTAATGCTGTCTACATTCAGATGAAATGTTTGTAAGTTAACATCCATGAAAGTGCCTAAATAATAATCTTTTTGTTTAAATTGGGTATTTGTTACGTCTATATCTTTAACTGATAAGTTCAAAACTTGTGCTGTATCTTTTTGTTTTACGGTCGTTTCCTTTGATGCAAAAGCATCAATAATGAATTGATAATTGTAAGTGCTATCAGTTTCTTTGTTATAAAGATTGACATAAAATTGGTCTATAACAACTTTATTGACAACGTATTTGGATTGAATAAGGGCAAGCATATCCACATCAATCTTTAGGTGTTTGCCGGATAGGAGTGTATCTTGGGCTTTATCCAACATCAATAAGCCGTCTACTTCTATCCATTTAGGAAAGCTGAAATCAATTTGACCGATTTCAAAAGTGGTATTTGTTTTGTGTTGTATATAAGTTTGTACCTTGTCTCTAATCAGATTTTTTGCCCAACGTGTTTGTAACGATAACACGATAATGAGAAGCAAAACTATTACACCTAACAAGGAATAACCTATTACTTTTAAAAATTTTTTCATATTGGTAAATATGCAAAAATCATACTACCCCTCAGTAAAACGCTTGAGGTATACATACGGTAAGACATTCCGTCCTAATGCACATATTCAGTGCATTTTTTTTCCTTCTTTAGGAAAATAAGTCCTCCCCACTTTTCCCCATATCCCAAATTAGGTAATTAAATACACACATTAAATGCCGTTTTGGGCAAATAAATACCCAAATCAATCTTTCTTGGAAAAAAGGGCTCTTGAGAAAAGGGTGGATAAATGTATTCACATAAGACAGATTGAATATAGAAATAACATACATACAGAAATAAGTGCCGCTTCTTGAGGCACTTTTATATCCATTTTATGTCTAATTAGTGCTTCAACAACGTGGTTTTGCAGTGACTGTTTCGCATTGCCAAACCAATCGTCATCCGTCAAACCATACAAAAAGGAGTGGCGATTTGAGCCATCAGGACGAATCATATGTTTGCGGATAAATCCTTCTTGTTGCGCACCGATTTTCTCCAAAGCCCGTTGTGACCGATGATTGCGTTCATCTACTTTGAAACCCACGCGGACAACGTTCCAAACTTCAAACGCATGAGAAAGCATCAAGTTTTTGGCTTCGTCATTGAAACCCAATCCCCATACTGAGGGGTCGTACCACGTCCAACCAATATCTATTTTGTTGTGCTGGGTATCCATATCTTGAAAACGGGTTGTGCCAACGACATTGCCTGTATGATGGTTAATAACGGCAAAAACAAAGGCTTTTCCAAGCATTTGGAGTTCTAAGGAGTCATAAACCCATGTCCAAAACACATCTTTACGCCAACCTGCGATGGGTAGATTTTGCCAAATGAGGGGATTAGCTGCCACTTTTTCAAGCCCATAGATGTGGCGCAAGGATAATTTTTCAAGCCGAACAAGGTGTCCGTCTAATCGAAATGGATGTATCATTTTTTCGTTTGATGAGTGATTAAAAATGATACAAGATTAGGATAAGACAGTCCTTATTTTCACGAATTTGACTTTAAGTTTATGTAACCGCAGCGTTAAGTTTTTGTGATGTAAAAATGTAAATTTATAGAAATGCAAAATATTGCCTCTATACGCCGTTAAAACAGCCCCCCTCAGTATATTTGCCCATATTTCAAGTTTAAACAACATATTACCAATTTATAAATCAAAAAAAAATGAATAGAAAAGAATTTATCAAAGCTACAGCCGTAGGCGCAGCCTCCTTAACTATTTTGCCTACAACGGGTCTTTTAGCCACAAAAAAAACGCCTGCCGATAAGGTTCGAGTTGCCTTGATAGGCGTAGGCGCACGCGGCTTGAACCACCTCGAATTGCTGTTGATGCGGGCAGATACAGAAGTCGTTGCCATTTGCGACGTTGACCCGATAACGCTGAACAAAGCGAAAGCAGATGTGACCAAAAGCGGCAAAAAAATGCCCCAAATTTTCACAGGCGACAATTATGCTTGGCGTAAGATGTTGGAAATCAAAGATATAGACGCTGTTGTCATCGCCACGCCCTGGGAATGGCATAAGTGTATGATTATCGGCAGTTTAGAAGCGGGTATTAAATACGTGGGTTCGGAAGTGGTCATAGGTATCACTTTGGAAGACCATTGGGATGTTGTGAAGGCGGCTGAAAAATACAAAGGTCATGTGATGATGTTGGAAAATGTCTGTTATCGCAGAGACGTTATCGCTGTTTTGAATATGGTCAGACAAGGCTTGTTTGGCGAAATGGTGCATCTGCAAGGTGGCTATCAACACGATTTACGTGAGGTGAAATTCAATGACGGCAAAGGCTATTACGGTAAAGGTGTTGAGTATGGTGAAAAAGGTTACTCCGAAGCGAAGTGGCGTACCAATCATTCGCAATATCGGAATGGCGATTTATATCCAACGCATGGCATTGGGCCGGTGGCGCATTATGCGAATATCAATCGGGGCAATCGGTTTATGACATTGAGTTCTTTTTCTTCAAAAGCAAGAGGTTTGCACAACCATATTGTCAAAAAAGGAGGCGAATCGCACCCAAATGCAAAGGTGAATTTCAAATTAGGTGATGTGGTGACAACTCAAATCAGTTGCGCGGGCGGCGAAACGGTACTATTGCAACATGATACAAACTTGCCCCGTCCATATTCTTTAGGCTTTAGGGTGCAAGGTACTGAGGGGTTGTGGATGGACGTTAATAAAGGCATTTATATAGAAGACAAATCTAAAAAAGCACATCAATGGGACGATGCCAAGGAATGGTTGGACAAATATGACCATCCGCTTTGGAAAAAATATGGATCTGACGCGCAAGGTGCTGGGCATGGTGGCATGGACTTTTTTGTGATTCACTCTTTCATTGAATCTGCTAAACGCAAAACGCCTACACAAATGGATGTTTATGATGCTGCCACATGGAGCGCGATTACGCCTTTGAGCGAACATTCTATTGATTTGGGCAATGAAACGGTTGAATTTCCCGATTTTACAAGCGGGCAGTGGATGTATCGGAAGCCTGTGTTTGCTTTGGGTGATGATTATTAGAGTTCAAAAACTTAATAATCATTTTTTATCTTAACATCTCTCGTCTTTTACTTATGCTGTTACAATCCGTTCTATCTGCCTACAATTTACATATTAAATCGTTGAAAATAGAAGCCTTTGGTAGTGGTCTCATCAACCATACATGGCGTGTCACAACACCGAGTCAAGTGTATATTTTGCAACGCATCAATCATTCAGTATTTAAAAAGCCAGAAGATATTGCTGCCAATATCAGCTTGATTGCCAAGCATTTACAAGCCTTTCATCCCCAATATTTGTTTGTTTCGCCTACAAAAACGAGCGTAGGGGAGGAGATGGTGGTTATGGAAAATGAAGGCTATTTTCGCATGTTTCCTTTTGTCGCAGGGTCACATTCAAAAGATGTGGTGGAAACGCCCGCACAGGCTTACGAAGCGGCGGTACAATTTGGCAAATTTACAAAATTACTGAGGGGAGTAAATGTGGCGGATTTGAAGACAACGATTCCCCAATTTCACGACTTGAGTTTGAGGTATCAGCAATTTCAAGAAGCTTTAGAAAAAGGTAATAAAAAACGCATCATGGAAGCTGCTGACTTGATAAAGGTTATGAAGGTAAATGCGGATATTGTTCAAGCGTTTGAAGCCATCAAAACCAATGCTGATTTTAAGTTGCGAGTGACACACCATGATACTAAAATCAGTAATGTTTTATTTAATGATATGGATAAAGGATTGTGTGTCATAGACTTAGATACCGTGATGCCAGGGTATTTTATCAGCGACATGGGTGATATGATGCGGACATATCTATCGCCTGTGAGTGAGGAAGAAACGGATTTTAGTAAAATTGAAGTTAGGGATGATTTTTATAAAGCGATTGTAAAAGGGTATTTCAATGAGATGCACAAAGAGTTGTCGGAAGCTGAGAAACAACACTTTTTCTATGCTGGAAAGTTTATGATTTACATGCAAGCCCTTCGTTTTTTGACAGATTATCTCAATAATGATGTGTATTACGGCGAAAAATACCCGAAGCATAATTTGAATAGAGCCAAAAATCAACTGGTTTTGTTAGGAAAACTCTTAGAAAAAGAGATTTTATTGACGGAACACGCTTTTAGTTGACAAAAGAATTCTTATTTTTTTGTCCCCATTAAAATATAATATTTTGTAAAAGTTCCTAACTTTGGGATAAAGTTAGTATATGAAAAGCAATAAAAACATCACCATTAAACACATCGCGCAAACGTTGGGTATCTCCATCTCTACGGTTTCACGAGCCTTGCACGATGCCTACGATGTCAGTCCTGAAACACGTAAAAAGGTTATGGCATTGGCAGAAGAACTCGATTATAAACCCAATCCTTATGCTGTTAGTCTTGTGAAACAGAGCACCAAAATGATAGGTGTTTTGTTACCTGAAATTGCAGTTTATTATTTTTCCATGGTCGTCAAAGGGATTCAAGACGTGGCGTATAGTGTCGGTTACAATGTCATGTTTTTTATTTCTGGTGAGTCTTTGGAGCGAGAAAAACAAATTCTTAAAAATTTGAATGTCAATAGTTTAGATGGCTTGTTAGTCTCTGTTTCGGGCGAGACAAATACCTCTGAACATTTTAAAAAACTGATAGATCAAGGCTTGCCCATTGTTTTTTTTGATCGAGTTTTGAATGATATTCACACGTCAAAAGTTGTGCAAGATGATTATCAGGGGGCATTCGATGTGACACAACACTTTATAGACCAAGGTTTTACACGTATTGCCCATTTAGCGGGTAGTAAAAGTCTCAATATTTCGAAACAACGGCTGCAAGGTTACCTGGATGCTTTGGAGAAAAACGGTCTGCCCATTAATAAAAAATATATTCTTTATTCCGGTTATACTGAAGAAGATGGATTGCGGGATATGTCTAAGTTGTTGGAAGTCAAACCATTGCCCGATGCGCTGTTTTGTGTCAACGACCGCAAAGCGATAGGTGCGATGCTCGCCTTGAAGCGTTATGGTTTTAAAATTCCGCAACATATAGCGATTGCTGGTTTTATGAATGCACCGATAACAGAAGTGGTCACGCCAAGTATGACAACTGTTGAGCAGTCGGCTTACGAAATTGGTTTAAAAAGTTGTCAAATGCTTTTGGAGCATATCAAAAATCCAAATAGGACACCCGAGACGGTTGTTATGCCGAGTAAATTAATCATTAGAGAGTCGAGTATTAAGGTTTAGAGGTTTTGTACTGAGGGGGTCGTTTTTAGAGACTCTTTTTATTAATCTGCTTCATTATTTAACCTTTTTTTCAATTCCTCTATAAGTCTCTCTTGCGCTTCTAACTTTTCTTTTTGTTCATTAAGCATCTCCTGTTGTTTGTCCAGTTGCTCTTGTTTTTCCTTGAGTTGCTCTTGCTTCTCTTGAAGTTGCTCTTGCTTTTCTTGAAGTTGCTCTTGCTTTTCTTGGACAGCGCGAACTTGGTCTTCATAAGCACTTTCATACTCATCTTCAACAATCATTTTTTTGAGCATTTTGTCATCATCCAGAATTAAACTAAGACGATTAGCAATGGCTTTTTGTAATTCGTCATCCATTCTGCGCTCATCTACACTCAAAATTCTACCATCGTCAATGATGTAATTTTGGTTGAAAACGGACAATGCTTTTCCCAATTTAGTGCGTGCGACATCGGGTAAACGTTCAATTTGTATGATGAAACAATCGTGTGTTAATTGTTCAATGTAAGCATGTTTCTGTTGAATGACTTTTTGGTTTATCAAATCATAATATTCTCTATTGACTTTCATCGCAGGGGTATCAATACCTACCAAGTCAAATCCAAAAAAATAGATGGTAATAATTGGCAAAGGGTCTTTGAAAGCGGTTTTTGTTTCGCCACTGGTTAGTACCTTTTGCACGGGTTCTCGGTGAGCATAATTTTTGGCTAAGTAGCGGCGAAAGCGAATAACATCGTAAGGCTTTTTACTTTTTTGCAGCTCTAAAAGGGCTATTTTCCGTGAATTATCAGCTAAAAGTATGGTGGCTTTAAAGTCAAGGCGCAACAAAGTAAGTTGCATTTTGTCGGATTGTTCGACAAATTCTTGCGGCTCAACTTCAAGTTCTATAATATTTTCATTGATGATAACTGATAAAAAACGTCTGGCTAAATCAATGTCTTCCATCAAGAACTTGAAAGCAATGTCATAAATCGGATTTGCTATTAACATGGTAAATAGTTATTTATGAAATAAAACAAGAACAAAAATAACCGTTTTTTCATTATTATGCCGTTTTTCACGTAAATACTGAGGGGGTATCATGTTCGAGGAAATTCCAAATTTTCCCAAACATCTGGCAGTTAGTACGACTCTTTCTTCACCGCCTCCATTATCCGAATTTGCTCAATCACTTGTTCTGGTTTTACAGCCAATTCTCCGCCGTTGACAATGGTTTCATAGAGATTTTGTAGTAAAAGTCCAAAATTACCCGCCTTTGTCTCTATGCGTCCTTGAAAATGGAGACCGTTTAGATCTGTATTTAAATGACCATAAAAAGTAGGGTCATCTTCGCCAAAACCTTTATCTGTTGGTAACATACCTGCTTTGAGCATGTCTTCTTGTGGGTCAATGCCGTATTTCACAAATGAACCATGTGTGCCGTTGACACGGTAACGTGGCGTAGGTTCACGGACTAAAAGACTGGCTTTTAAGCTCACTTGAAAACGGTCATAGTCCAATCGAAGATCAAAAGCATCGTCAATACTTGTGTTTTCACGTTGTGTCATTACTTGACCGCTAAAACTTTTAGGTGTACCAAAAAGCACAAGGGCTTGGTCGAGAATATGGGCACCTAAATCGTATAAAACACCCGTGACGAGCGAAGGCGTTTCTTTCCATTTTTTAGGATTGGCATTCGGCGCCCAACGGTCAAAACGTGCTTCGTAGTTCAAAACTTCGCCCACCAGACCGTCCTTTATGACTTGCTGAACGGTTTGAAAATCGCCATCATAACGGCGGTTTTGATAAACAGACAGTACTTTACTTTGCTTTTCTGCCAAATCCATCAATATTTCACATTCTGCTACGGTTGCCGCCATCGGTTTTTCAACCAAAACGTGTTTGCCGGCTAACAGACAACGTCTAACATAATCGAAATGCGTTTCGTTGGGACTGCTGACGACAACGAGGTCAATATCTTTGTCATGGATGACTTCATCAATGTTTTTAACCGATTTTACTGAGGGGTATATTTCTGATGCTGTTGATGCTGAATTTTGCACGACCGTTTTCAAACGGAAGTTTGGGTTGGTCATTAAAAAAGGCGTAATGAGGTATCTACCAGAGAGACCGAAGCCGATGAGACCGACGTTTAAGGTTTTCATATTGTTTAGTTTACTATAAAATTGAAAGATAGGGGGTAAAGGTAAGAATAAGAGGTATCAATTTTCCAAAAGGATTATCCTACTGTTTCACAAACTTTAAAGTCGCCCGTTGCTCACCGCTCAAACACTCAATAAAGTAAAGACCCTTGACCAAAGGACTGACATCAAGCGTTGTTTGTGCCTTGCCAATAGTTGTTTTTAACAACAACTTTTTGCCATGTATGTCATAAATGGAAATAAGTGTTTCTTTTATTAAGTCAGAATGAATAATCGTTAATTGGTCATTCGCTGGATTAGGGTGAATACTGAAAAATACTGAGGGGTGTGTTTCAACCATTGCAGTACGTGTTGCACAAGGACTTGTGATAGAGTTGAGATAAATTTCAAGTTGTGTGTAGCCATTTGCACCCATATTGTTGCGGTCTGCGGCATTGTTGAGATTCAAACCTTTTGCTACTTCGTAGGCATCGGGCATACCATCATGATCAGTGTCCAGAGGGGCAGCCGTTGAGATGTAGGTCGGTACGCCGCCCACATTCGTCGGGCTGTCAATGATGCCAGATGGATGCGAAATGCCTGTACCTGTCACTAATGCATAGGTTGCGCCTTCAAAAGTGGCTGTTCCTGTACGTGTTTCGCGGACGATGCGGCGGTCAATGGTGTCACGACAAGGCAATATCGCTCCTGCACTGTCCAACACAGCGGCATAAGCGTCTTCTGCGGTTTGGGTTCTGAGGCTTGGATAATTGAAAGGAGTCGTTTGTTTTGCCGCCGTTAACAAAGCTGTTGCGTTAGCATAACTGTCTTTTTGCATGCCTTTTGTCCAGTTATCGGCGGTGACATCGGGAAAGCCGGAAACATAGTTTCCTGCTACGTAAAATTTGCCACCCCAAACAGTATCTGTACCGTTGAAATACAAACTGGTATAGTTGAAAATGCGGTTGCGCTTGTTGGAGGTTGAGCTCGTGGTTAAACTGCCAGGCGTGGCGGGACCAGCCTTGTAGTAATTGTTGACCATATTGTAAAAACCGCCTTCGCCGCCATAAGCGGAGTTGATATTACCCCAATTGTAAATCACGTTGTTACGAAAATCTGTCGAGTCTTTAAATAGTTGCCCAACATAACGTGTCCCATTAAAGCGAGGTGTCCGAGACGTGTGGTGCGCTATCAAATTGTGGTGATAAGCAGCATTTTCGCCGCCCCAAATACCCGCATAGCCATGTTGCCCTTTATCATGGACGGAATTGAAAAGGCTTTCGCTGATGATAGACCACTGCAAAGTGAAGTTTTTGATGGCATAAAACGTTGCTGTTTCGTCAATAGACCAGCTGAACGAACAGTGGTCAATGATGATGTTTTGATAATTGCCTGAGAAGCAATTTACAGCATCGTCATCCACAGCGTTGGCATCACCAAAACGAGTGCGGATGTAGCGAATGATAATATTACTTGCTTGAATATTTAAGGTATAACCCGTTAAACAAATACCGTCGCCAGGTGCGGTTTGCCCTGCAATGGTAATATTGTTTTGTTTTAATGACAATTTACTTAGTAATTTGATTTCGCCCGACACCCTAAACACGATAGTGCGATTGGGTTGACTGATGGCATCGCGCAAACTACCCGTACCCGAATCGTTGAGATGGGTGACTTCATAGACCGTGCCGCCACGACCACCGAGTGCAAAACGTCCGCCGCCTTCTGCTTCTGGAAAGGCGAGTTGTTGGGCTGACAAAATCGTTGATAAAAGAAAAAAGAAAAGGATGCTGCTGAATGCCTTTTTAAACATCTTGTTGTTGTTTTAATCCTAATTGATGAATTCACAAAATTAAGTCAATGGATTGGCTATCAGATGTTTAATAGCGGCAACGTTTCCGAGACTTTGGTATGAAGCATTTTAAGCCACTTCTCCACCACAAGACGAACCTGCACCCGCGGTACAGCCATAACAATGTTGATTCAAAACAATATTGCGATTCATCAAGGCATCAAAATCAAAATCACGAATATGCACCCCCTCAGTAGCGACGTGTAAATCGAGCATTTGATTGAAATCACAATCATACATGAAGCCATCCCAACTGACTGAAATGGTGTTGCGACACATCAAATTTTCAATTGTTGACGCATTGAATGCATTTACCAATGTGTGCATATATTCCTCGTAATTATGCGTTTCAATCAAATAGTCCAAAAATCGTGAAATAGGCATATTTGTTATGGCAAAAAGGTTGTTAAATTCGACGTTAAAACGCCTTTTGAGTTGCTGTTTAAACTCCTTTTCCAAACCCATTTGAGAACCTGGCAAAAACGCCCCTGTCGGATTATAGACCAAATCCAGCAACAAACCACTCCCTTCTTTGCCATAACCCACCGCATTCAACTTCTGCAAAGCAGCAATGGAATCCTCAAAAACCCCATCGCCACGCTGCGAATCCGTCCGCGTTTTTGAAAAATAAGGCAATGAGGAGACGATATGCACTTGATTTTTGGCAAACCATTGGGGCAAATCGTGGTATTTTGGATTGGCTTCGATGATGGTCAAATTGCATCTGTCCATCACTTTTTTACCCAATTTGCGGCATTCCTCTACAAACCAACGGAAATGAGCGTTCATTTCAGGTGCGCCGCCTGTGATGTCCACTGTTTTGATGTCGTATTTTTTTAGAATATCTAAGCAGATTTCAAGCGTTTCACGGCTCATATTTTCAACTTTTTTATCTGGTCCTGCGTCCACATGACAGTGCGCGCACGTCTGATTACAGAGTTTACCAATGTTGATTTGGAATATATCAATGCTTGTGGGCTGAAAAGGACGGTAGCCATTGTCCGCCACTTTTTTAGCAAATGATGGAAATTTTTCATCAACCAATTCCTGACCATTTAAGACTTTTAGTTGAAAAAAGGTATCGGACAGTTGATTCCCTGTGACCGAAAGCGATTTTGTTCTTTGATGTATTGACATTTTAATTAATGGTGAATGGTGAATAATTTAATGGTGAATTGTTGAATCGTGAACAGTTTGATGATGAATGTGCCATTATTCACCATTAAATTATTCACCATTCACCATTACATAAGCTTTTCCTTTGCGTGTTTCATCATTTGCGTTGAATACACAAGCGTAATACCTGCTTTCATGGCAGCTGTCACATGCACAGCTTCCATCATTTGTTCCTCATCTGCGCCTTGTTTGATGCACTCACTTGTGTAGGCATCAATGCAGTAAGGGCATTGCATCGCATGGGCAACAGCTAAGGCGATGAGGGCTTTTTCGCGCACACTCAATGCCCCCTCAGTACCTGTAGCACTACCATAATAATCAAAGAATTTTTTGCCCAATTCGGGTTGCCATTCACCTATTTTACCGAACTGTTTGAGGTCATTTTCTGGCTCGAAATAATGTTTCTCTTTAGACATTTTATATTTTGTTTTAGTTTTTACAATGATAGAAGGATTAAACGTGAGGAGCTGCCCTTCTTGTGCAGCCTCAGTATGGGGCATAATTTCCGTGTTATCCCAAATACCTGTCAATAAAGTTTGAGCATACGAACGGGGCAATTTATACTGCAACATGAGGTTGTAAGCCGTATTAAAATCATATTCCAAACGGTGAAATTGATAAGAAAACACCCCCTCAGTATCCTCCAAAATAAGATACCAAACACTCGTTTGGGCATCATTTGCCGGCATACCGATTACACCTGCATTGAGCCACGTTTTACCGTCTTTTTCATCCACAAAAGGCAATCCGCAATGTCCTGCGAGTATTATATCAGCTTGTGTTTTTTCAAAATTAGCCGCTTTTATGTCCCAATCTGTTGACTTAAAAACAAACTCTGAAATATGATTGATAGAGCCATGTAAGACTTTTATTTTCTTATCAAAATATTGAAAATCAAGGGTTTGTGACAATGTTTTTAAATACGCCAAATTCTTTTCCGTCATTTTTGAAACGGCAAAAGGAAACCACTGACGTGAAAACATATCGCACCTACCCCCCTCAGTAAAATTGCAACCACAGTCATCATTGCCCGACAAAAGGTTTTCTTCGACATTGCCTTGGATAGCGTGAATACCCCATTTTTCAATCACATCTAAACACTCAGACGGTTGGGCGCAGTAGCCTACTATATCGCCTGTGCAAATAATATTTTCAGACGTAATACCTTGATTTTCTGCCACTTGTTGTATCGCCTTCAATGCTTGAAGATTGGAATAAACCCCGCCAAAGACAAGTATTTTATCCCCCCTCAGTATCCCAATATTTTTAAAATTATCAACCATTTATCACTTTTCGTTTTTCACTTTTCACTAAAAAAACGGGTATTAAAAAAAATAAAAAACAGACGATTGTACCAACAATATTGACCGTCAATAAATCGGCATATTTACCCGTTGTAAACAGATATTGCTCTGGTATTGGATAAAAAATCAATAAAAACCCAAAGCAGACACCTGATATGACTGAACCATAATACGAAATTTTAGGCGCAGCCACATTCCAAAAAACAAAAATTGGTGCCAAGCCCATCACCATTGTACCACTAACCGTAGTGGCAGACAATATTTCTGGATTAAAAAAAATCGGGATTGTACCAAAAACGGCTACTGCAATCATCGTCAATCGGGCTTTTGAGACGCTCAAATTGCGTTCTTTCAACAAATCAATATGCACCAATTTTGCCGTTGATGTAAAAGTTGAATCAATCGTTGCGGCGGCTGATGTGAGCATAATGGTATTCATCAATAACAATAAAGTTGTACCCATTAATTTTGCTACTTCAATCGTAGGTGGTGTGTTAAGCCCTTTTAATGCCGCAAAAGTACCGACCGAACTGAACAAAATGATGCAACTACCCCCAATCACCGTTGCCCATATATACGATTTCAAAGTCGTTTTTGGGTCTGTGATAAAACCTCTATCTGTCAATATCGGGTCGTGAAAGGGGTAACTCAATACTTGAATCAGAGCGACAAAAAACAGATTTAAGCCTTGACTCATCGTCCAATGTCCACTTGTCACAATAGTTTTTATACCCCCCTCAGTATTTGGAATGATAATGCCCAAAATCATCACCATCAGCAAAACAAACATACCCATTTGTATCAAATCGGTGATGATTGAAGTCCGCATTCCGCCTTTTAAGGTGTAGGCTAAGGTCAATAAAGTGAACACCACTAAGGCACTGAAATAACCCGTACTGCCTCTTTCGCCAAAATAACTGCCCACAATCATAGTATTTGACCATATTTCGTTGAGCAAACGAAAGGCAATCAATATCGTAAAAATAACCACTGCACCTTGACCATATTTGGTTTGGAGAAAGTGGTGAATACTTTTAAACCCACCTTTCGTCCGCATTTTGTAGATAATTACGCCCGCCACGAGAAACGAAAAATAGTAACCCGCATAAGCCACGCCGCCGACAATACCATATTTATACCCCAAATCCGCTGCATTTGTTATGGATTTGGCAAAAAGCCAGCAAATAACTAAGCTGCTTGTGAGCAAAAAAGCATTGGGCGGCTTGTCGTTGTGGCTGCCTCTGAAAAAATCATTCGATTTGTTCGACCACGGTGAAATCCAAAAAAGTAATATGTTGACGGCAATCATTATTATCCATTGCCATGTGAGTGTACTCATAAATTTTATTCTTCCTACTTTTTCTGAAAAACTAAATATGTTGATTTTACTACACTTGCTTCAATTGCCTCCATCTTTAGATGGAGAAAAAAATAGGAATTCTGTTATTCTTTTTCTCCA
>JANOAU010000197.1:0-108165 GCA_031411275.1 Saprospiraceae bacterium
TCAAAAACCAAAAGACTACCTTTGACGTTTTAAACATACCCCCTCAGTATTTCTCCAAGTTTTGAGTTTTGAATAACTCAAAACCCGAAACTTAAAAACTCAAAACTCAAATCGTATGCGTGGTTCAATGCGGATAGCTAAAATTTTCGGTATTCCCGTCCAAGTTCATTGGTCATTTGCCTTGCTGTTTTTATTTGTCATCTATGTAGGTAAGTCGCGTGATGCCAGTTGGTCTAATATTGCTATGTTCGGGCTTTTTATCATCGCATTATTTACCTGTGTATTGTTACATGAATTTGGTCATGCTCTTTCAGCACGATTTTATGGCGTACAAACGAAGGACATCACGATTTTACCTATTGGCGGTATTGCCCGATTGGACAGACTACCTGAAAAACCCATTCAAGAGTTCGTTGTGGCCATTGCAGGGCCAGCGGTAAACGTAGTCATCTATGCCCTTCTTGCTGTGTTTTTATACTTCAACCACTCGCTTCAATTCTCTTTGAGTGAACTATTAGCAGATGATGCGAATGAAATGATTGTCGATCCGGTCATTGGCTTTGTAGCGACATTGATGCAAGCCAATTTGATGCTCGTCGTTTTCAATATGATTCCTGCTTTTCCCATGGACGGTGGGCGTGTGTTGCGTGCATTATTGTCTATGCCTTTTGGTCGTGTGCAAGCTACCCGTATAGCGGCATTTTTAGGTCAAGTTATTGCTATTTGCTTCTTAATTTATGCTCTTTTACCTGCGATTATTGGCTTTTTGCCTAATAATGAGACTTTTGCTGAATGGCATGACTGGGTTGATTGGTCTTTTCAACCTGTATTGATGCTTATTTCAGGGTTTGTATTTTATGCTGCCAGAACAGAATTTAAACAAGTAAAATTAGAAGGTCGTTTGACGCAATTTAATGTTTCTCATCTGATGCGTACATCCTTTACGCCGCTTCAATCCACAGAGCCTATTCATACGGCTATTCAAGAACTGACAAAAGGTAAAGAATTCAATTTTTTAGTCTTTGATAGTGACAACATACTGAGGGGGGTTCTTCAAGAAGCAGATATTATGGATGCCATGAAAAATCATCATTATGATGCGCTCATTTCAACATATTCGACTTATAACTTTGAAAATACGAGCTTTAATGAAAGTTTAAAAGAGGTATATGAAAAAATGCTTCGAACGGGTCAATATATTTTACCTGTTTTAGGAGAAAATAAAAGGATATTAGCTATGAATGGAGAAACAGTAGAGCCTCAACCCAATGTGATGGGCGTGGTAGATTTGCCCATTATTGAGGCATTGATGAACAAAGTCACTAATGAATGAATGATAATGAAAAAGTTGAATTGTGATACCGCCCTTTACCCTTCTATTTCAAGAGCAGCACGGTGCAACGCCGATTTGGGTTGTATGTTGTCAATGAATTGAATGGTTTCATCAAGACTTGGGCATACAGATACATTGCTCGGTAAGCTGAGATTCTTTGAAACGACTTGATAGCCCGAAAGGAGTATTTGGCAGTCAGGAAATTGTTGAGCGACGTTATTAACGTAATTTTGAATAGGAATTTTTAGGAAAGGCTCATTAATAAGTGTGAAAATATAATCAGGTTTACGAATAATGTAGGCATCATATAAATCTTCACAACTCATTTCACAACCCAAGTAAATGACTTGATGCCGACGGGTTTTAAGTAAAAAATACATGAACAGTAAACTCAATTCCTGTTGCTCCCCTTCTGGCAAATAAATCATAAATTTTTTTGCATCTTTCTCACGAGGCGATACAAGGGGTTCTTTATCAATGGCTGTAATAGCTTTTTGGCGCAACAAGTTGCTCATAAAATGTTCTTGAACGGGATTGACAGAGCCAGTTAACCACAACAAACTTAGGCGTTCGAGAAAAGGATAAATAACGGTCATCATGGTACGCTCAAAACCCATTTTTTCAATATTGGTCGTCAAAACATGGTCGAATTTGTATTCGTCCATTTCAATCATGGCAATCGTCAATGTATCAAGTTGTGTATCATATTCTAAATCACATTCTGAGAAGGCAGATGCTTGCTCAGCAATTTTAGAAGACGATAAAGTAGCAATTTTGGATATTTTAATACCTTGACGGTAAAGAAGGGCAATATTAATAAGATGTTTGAGATCCGCCTCGCAGTAGTAACGGATGTTCGTTTTCGTCCGTTTAGGTTCTATAAGGTTATAACGCTGCTCCCATATCCGTATGGTATGCGCTTTTATACCTGTAAGTTTTTCTAAATCTTTGATAGAATAGACAGCCACTTTAGAGAAAGATTTTGACAAAAATGTTAAATACTCACCAATTTTATCGTTGACATAAAGACGTAAAATAAAAAAATTGCATGATTGTTTATAAATAGTGCGATAATTTATTCATGAGATAAACCTTAGAAACGAAAAATAAGAACAGCTACTTCCCCAAGGCTTACCAGATGAATAGATATAGTACACTAAAAGTTGTAACAATATGGTCTTGAGAAAGTTTAAAATGCTATAATTTTAAGCTGTCAAATATTTTCCCAAATCATTTGTACCAAACAAATGAAAAAAATCTCTATTTTTAACCTTTGTTTTTAGAACATTTAAAAATATGTCTATGAAATTGACAAATACGCTCTTAATGAAATGGCTTTTTGCAGCCGCTATGTTGCTGCTCACTACGGTACAACTTGCTGCACAAGATAGCTGTACTTATCGTCTTCGCACTTTTGATGCTTTTCGTGACGGTTGGGATGACTCGTATGTATATATTCGGTTTGGCAATAATGCAGAGCGTGCCTTTACAAATACGCCTGGCACGGATACGGTTCAATGGTATGATATCCGAGTCAAAACAGGTGATACCATCGTCATTCGTTATGAAGCACAAGGCTCTTATCAAAAAGAAATTAAGTATGCGCTTTATAATAATGCGAATGAAATTGTATTTGGCGATGACGGTACTGACGGCACTGTCCCTATTGAAGGCGTCGTATTTGGTGGTAAAGTCAAGTGTAGAAGTTGTGGAATTCCTGTAACGCCCATTATTGCATCTGTCCGAACTTTTACGGCTACTGTTAAATGGCTACCCGCTCTTGGCTTTCAGCAAACTTACACTGTTGAGTGGGACACCGCCGGTTTTGCTTATGGTCGAGGTCGAAATCGCCTGCGCACCACCGATACATTTGCTGTTTTAAGCAATTTAGTTGAGTTAAAAAAATACCATGTATTCGTTCAGACTGTTTGTTTTGGCGGCGATTCAAGTTCCATTGTCGGACCACTTGAATTTTTTACTGATACTGCTGTGGACGTAGGTGTTACAAAGATTTTGAATCCTATTAGTCGTTGTGATTTGACTATAGACTCTATCAAGTTCCTATTAGCCAATATAGGGGGCGCACCCGCTCAATTGATTCCTTTTAAAGGAAGTGTCAATGGGCAAATGCTCAATATTCCTTTCCCTGCCGATGGCTTATATACAGGGGTTTTGTCAAAAGACAGTACCGCAACGATTACGATTAAGTCACCTTTCAATTTCTCAACGCCAGGTGAATACACAGTTAAATTATGGACAGAGCTTTCGGGTGATAAATACAAATCGAATGACACGACGACCTTAGTCTTTACCCGACCGCGCAATATCTCTACATTGCCTTATGTTCAAAATTTTGAACAAGGTAAAGACACATGGTCTGTGCAAGATACGGTTGGTAATGCGACATGGGAGTTTGGCACACCTAACGGTCCTACTATCAAAGGGGCATTTTCAGGTGTGAATGCTTGGACAACTTGGAAGGACTCAACTTACCGTAATAATGAGTTTAATTATCTCATCTCTCCTTGTTTTGACTTTACAAGTGTGACGGCTAATCCGCGTTTTATGTTCAATTTGAACGTCAATACTGAGGGGTCATTTGATGGTATGTGGTTGGAGCAATCCGTTAATGGCGGACAGACTTGGCAGGTCGTCGGGTCTCGAACACCGAGGTCGGGTCTTAATTGGTATAATGACAGCATTGGCGGTATTCGTCGCGCCTCTTGGGGTGGGTCTGCTGATTCAACAAAAGGCTGGCGCATTGCTCAACAGGTTTTAACTGGTGTTGCAGGTCGCCCCAGTGTTCGTTTCCGCTTTGGTTGGCGGACGGACGTATCGGGTAATAATTTTGATGGCGTTGCTGTAGATAATATCGTCATTTCTGCGATACCCTCTAAAGACTTGGCGATGGCGGCATTTACAAACGCCAGTAAGAGTATTTGTGGTGATAGTATCTTAAATACCTTAACTTTTAATATTTTAAACTTAGGGACTTCGGCAGCTACCACCTATACTATGAATTATACGGTCAACGGCGGACCTATTGTGAGCGAGCCTATCACATCTAACATAGTTTCTAATGGTACATTTACTTATGTTTCTACTAAGCCTTTTAGAACTACAACGATAAATGATTACGTGGTCAAAGCTTGGGTAACACAAACAGGTGAAGAGTTTGTTCCTAACGATACATTAACAAAAACAATTCGTGTAACCTTAGAGAAACCATTGGTTATCAATACATTCCCTTATTATCAGGACTTTGAAGCTGGCACAGGCACTTGGTCGGCAGCTGATTCACTCAACGGCACTTGGGGCTATGGTTTGTTGCCAAATAATGCTTTTATCAATACAGCAGCCAGTGGTACTAAAGGTTTTAGAACCAATATGACCACCACCAATGGGACTTATAATAACAACGAATGGAGTTATCTTAACTCACCGTGTTTCGATTTTAGCAGGCTCACAGCTGACCCACGCATCAATTTTGCACTTAATTATCATACTGAAAACCGTTCTGACGGCGCGTGGTTTGAAGGCTCAATTGACGGGGGGAATACATGGACACGCATTGGTTACAGAGGCACAGGGGTTAATTGGTATAATGACTCTATTACCACTTCAACTGTTCGCAGAGGTGTCTGGACTGGTATTACAAATGTCGGTTGGAAATATGCGCAACATACATTAGATGGTTTTGCAGGTAAATCAAACTGCCGTTTCCGTTTTGTATTTCGCTCAGATGGTTCAGTTAATGCAACCAGTGGATTACCTAACGGCGGTATTTCAGTTGATAATATTTGGATTGGCTTGCCATCAGCCGTGGACTTAGCTTCGGCAGCGGCAACTCGATTTGATGCCTCCGATTGCGGCTCTACGCGAGACACATTAACCATGCGTATTACTAATGTAGGACGCGACACGCAACGCACTTACAGTGTTAGCTATAAAGTTGATAATAATACCACCGTTACTGAAACGGCTAATGTGGTTGTTGCACCTTCGGCAACAGTCCTTTATAAATTTTTGACGACATTCAACTCACAAGGTGCGGGCAATCACACCATCCGTTTTTGGGTAAAAGCCGTAGGCGATACAGTGCCTACAAATGACACTTTATTTATCAATTATTTCAATCCTGCAGCTATTGCAACGGGTATTTCTTACAATTTCGATGATGGTGTCGCTCCACAGTATTGGCGGGCTATTGGGACTGTTAATTTAGCCTTGGGTGCTCACGGCAACGCTGCGACCAATGGTAATCTGTATGCTAATATTTGGAGTTCAAATAAAAGTGTCAGCATTCTATCCAATCGGTACGGTCCTGTACGCAGCAATAAAGACAGTATTTCTTATGATTATAGATTTGTTAGAGAATTATCACCGTATGCTGCTTGGGATTTAGCACCCAATAAGGATACCCTGTACCTCGCTATTGCCACAGATTGCGACGAAAATTGGGTCAATATTGATACTATAACAGCCGCTAACCACATCCAATCAACCAATTATGCGATGCGGAAAATAGGTCTAGGTGGGTATGTCGGTAAGGTTGTGCGTTTCCGCTGGCGCGTCAATAGTCTTATAACAACAACTACTGGATATTGGTGGGATTTAGACAACGTCAACTATCTCTCATGCCCTGAAAGTTTAGGTTTAAAGGCTTCTCTCCGCAATACACCGCAAGGACAGTCACGTGGCTCTATTGCTGTATCTCTAACACAAGGCTTAGCACCATTTACTTTTAAATGGAGTAATAATGCAACAACGGATTCCTTAGGTAATTTAGCCGCAGGCACCTATACCGTTACCGTTACAGACGGACGGGGTTGTACACAGACAGGTACTTACACCATTGTCGGAACGGTAGGCACAACAGAGTTGGCTTCTATATTCAGCAAAGTCACTTTAGCACCTAACCCGACCACAGGCAATGCTATCCTAAACGTAACGTTCTACAAACCTACCGAGACGCGCGTTCAAGTGTTGAACATGATGGGTCAACTATTGCATCAAACCAGTAGCAAAGCTGCCGAAGAACAGATTTTCGACCTCGATATGTCGAATCACCCAGCAGGTGTCTATCTCATCCGCGTTATAGCAGATAATAGAAGCCACGTTGTTAGGCTTGTTAAGCAATAATATTTGCTCAAAATGTATAAAAAAAATCATCTCGAATGTTCGAGATGATTTTTTTTATACCCCCTCAGTAAAAAGGGCAAACTGATTAAGTTTCAAGAGAAAGTTATTTAGAAACATGTTTTTTATCACATATTTCGATAGGGTGTTTCACATAGGGAATATAGTTTTTTGACAAAAAATCTTATGTTTTCTATGTGAAACATCTTAACTAACTATGTGATAAAATAAAAATAGCCCATTGTTTTAGGGCTATTTTTATTTTATAGCCCCAATTCTTCGCGTAAAAAAGCACTATTATTATCGTGTTTTGCCCAATAATCGCTCATCATACTCTTCTTCAAAGTAGCTCTACTCATTTCCTTATCGCCCTCAAATTCGGCAAAACCTAAGATTTTGTAAGGAGAAGCGGCTTCGAAAGTCACTTCCAGGCGGCGTTTTGACTCATATATAAGGTTGCAAATTTTACGACCATTACCACCATCCTTTATCTCAATTTTAGCATTCATGCCCTCAATGGGTTTATGGCGAATACGTGTATAAGTTAGGTTCGGAATGACTTTAATAGTGCCTGTTGGCAAACTTGCGGGATTGATACGCAGTCGTGTAAAAATTTCATCTTCCAAAAGCACCCCCTCAGTATCAGGAGACTTATCGCCTTCGGTTTCAAAATAAGAATATTGATGCGTGGCATACTTATCCCCGCCTTTCCAGTTGAGTTGTGAAAAAACATGACCACACCAATCCTGAACCGTTGTGTTTGACTTCAAAGAATGTGGAAATTTGCCTAAATCAATTGGCGTAAATAAACTTGTCATCATCGAATAATCATAGATACCCGTTTGGAAACGCTGTAAAGCATTCAATTTCAAGACATTGACATTATCATCTCCTCCTTTTGACGCATCATCCAATTTAACTTGCTTCGATTTTGAGAAAGGTTCGGTTACAAATACAAAGACGGCATAACCTTTACGCGGTTCGTCATAACGATTGATTTGGTAATCGTAGCTCGTTATTTCGGCTTTACCCGCATACCAATAGGCGTTAAATTCATTGTTTGGATTGTAGGACACGGCAACAGCCCTTGAAGAATCGGTATCTTTTGCTGGGTGAACGGGCTGATTGCACCTGATAGCGAGTACCATAAAAAAGGTAATTGTAAAGAAAACGTACTTTTTCATAAATATTTTTTTTATAAATATGGATTAAATAAGAATTTTATTGAAAATATAAAATACTGATTTATTAGTTTTTAAAAATAAGAATTAAAAACGAATAGAAATAATAACTACTAACTACCTTTTAACGCTAATTTTAAACATAAAATAGAATTGGAGTGCCAACAATTTTGGGTCTAAATTTGCCTAATGAAACACAACAATAACAAATGAGGAAACAAAACAGAAGCCTTTTATAGGTAACAACAAAACAGTTTGACTAAAACAAAATATAAAACGAAAGACGTAAACAAGGCTAATATCTTTTAGCCAAAGTTTAAACATATAATTCACGTTAAAACAATCTTACAATTTTTTAAAGCATACTTACAAAATTATTTATCATCCTATGACTAAAACTTTACATCTTCCAATGGGCGAAGCACACTTCTGCTTTACCTGTCTTCAACTGAATCAGACACATTTCGACATGAGTGAATCTTACTTCAGTCCACCTTTTTAAGGGGCATTTTGTCTGTTTTATTATAATATCTCATATCCTTTAGGGCTTTGGAGGAACATGCCTTTATGAAAATGTATTCTCTTGTAACAACAAGATGAAAGACATGTTGCGCCGGCCATTGATAACATTCAAAAAAACTAAAGGCGACTTGGGGCAGTCATAAAACATGCCTTTTTTAAACATTTTAGAGCATAGAAGATTCAAGCGACGGAGCGAAATGGTCATAAGCAGGCTATGAAAGTTCATTAACCAAAACTTAAATTTTATTTTTTTTAACCAAAACCGATTTTCCATGCAACCGTATTTACAAGCATTTAAACGTAAAATTTTTCTGTTTTCTATCTTTTTTATAATGGGGCTAACCCCTCAGTATATCGCTGCTCAAGGCTGTACAAACGTTTATCGTGTTTGGATGGATTGTAGTGGTGATGGTCAACAAGGAGTTTTTGAAAATGGATTACAAGGTGTAAATGTGACGCTATATAGTGCCAATTGTGTTCAGATTCAACAAGTTACGACAGATGTGAATGGTAATTACTCCTTCGGAACCTTGTCTCCTTCAACGTCCTATTTTGCTGTTTTTGGGAGTGGTCAATTTGCAAACGGCGTGCTAAACGTCAACGGCAAAAGCCATAACTTGACCGTCGCAAACACGGGACCTGAAGGGACTGACTCTGATGCTCAATTAAGCGGTGTGTCACCTTTATGTGCTGGTGGGAAACCGTATATCCCTTTTACGACAAATGCTTTAGGTTGTGTGGATGGTCTTTTGGATGCAGGTTTCATCAAACTCGATTTTCAATTAAATAACATCGCTTTAGTTCATGAAACCTGCGGCGGTAATCGCAATGGCAGCATCACACTGAATTTATCAAACATCGAAGGTGGATTTTCGACGCTCATAACAGGTAGTACACCGATGGCGAATGTAACCAATTACAACAATTTGTCACCGGGTATTTATAATATCGAAATTCGCTCCCTTTCACCCATTTGTAATACATTTTACAGAACTACGGTCACTATCAATGCAGGGCCTTACATTGCTGCGCCAACCGTAACAGACGATAGAGTTTGTCGTTATGAAACGAATTCTCAAAATGGCGGTTTGACAGCCACGTGCGCACCCTGTCTAAACGGCGGTGGAACGCCAACCGTCACTTGGTGGACAGCACAAACAGGCGGTTACAAAGTTTATACAGGCAGTATATTCAATCCGATTACCCAAAACTGGATCAATACATCTGTCGTCGGCACAGCGAGTTTTTGGGCGCAATGTGAGTGTAATACCTGTGTTAGTCCACGTACAAAGGCTAATTTTGTCATAAAACCACGTCCCGAGCCAACAGTGACGGGTGAATTATTGCCTTGTCCGATAGCTACGCATACTTATACGACCCCCTCAGTAATTGGCAGCACTTATGTCTGGTCTTTGCCTGATGGCGGTGGAACTATTGTCTCAACAAATAACAATACGGTTTCAATAGTTTGGAATAACACACCTGGCGGAGGTCCTTACAGAGTACGTGTTGTGGAAACCAATAAAGATGCTTGTAGCAATACCAATGATTTGAAAGTATCTATTAAAGAGATAAATTTTGCTTGTATCGGCAGTATTAATGCGACAATTGACAACCAATGCCGTTTCGATATGACCGATTTTACTCTGTTAAGAAGACATTATACAGGTTCTGAAACTTATACTTTCCAGTTGAAAACGCCTGAGGGGAAAATATTAGAACAAAGCATTGGACATGCCCTCGTAGATGGTATGGACATCAATGGAAGCCCTTATATTTTTGCAGGAAAACAGTTGATTTATTCTATTATAGAGCCTTGTGGTGGTCATACATGCTGGGGTGAAATCAATTTTGAAGACAAAACGCCACCCACAATTAGTTGTCCAAACGACATAACATTGTCCTGCGCTCAAGTCACTGACGGTATCGCTCCTTTGTCAGTCGTTTCAGGAAATCCAACAGTTACAGACTGCTCAAAAACGGATATTAGCTACACGGATATTACTCGTGAAACGGAATGCTTACAACCTTTTACGGCTTTACCTTCTGATTTGGCCGCTATGAAAGCTGCGGCTTTTCCGACAACAGGCGATGTTATCAAAATTATATTGAGAACATTTATAGTGAAAGACATAGGTAACAATACCGCAACGTGTAAACAATATATTTTTATTAGGAAAAGCAACCTTCAAAACATTATTTGTCCAAAAGATTATACATTAGATTGTCGCAACTATATCGGTGACGTGTCTGTTGCCCCTTCACTAACGGGCGTTCCCTTATTCGACGCAGACGGCGATATCAACACCGTTTACGACCGCTTTGCAGTCGGAACAGGAGCTTGCAAAATGTATGTGACTTATAGAGATGATAAAGTTCATTTATGTGCCAATAGTTTTAAAATCATCAGAACATGGAGCATTTTTGATCCTTGCGCCGTCGATAACACCCAAACGCTTGCAGATGAAAGGCAGAAAGTGTGTTATCAAACTATATTAGTGGTAGATAAAACACCCCCCTCAGTATCCGCATCATTTACACAGTATTATGTACTGAATAACAATATTTCGACATCCGATACAACGGTTATTTTTGATGGGTTTATAGATGCAGATAACAATTCAAACGCTGGAACAATACAAGACGTTTGGCCTTTGGGCAACAATACCGTATGCGGTGGTAAAACCCGATTGACTTTTCGAATGAAAGACGAAAGTTGCACCCGCACACAAGTCACCATTGCAAGTAGCGATTCAAGAGCCATAATGGTTGCTGGATTCCCTCAGTATAATGCTGCTACGGGCGAAACGGTTGCGGTATTCAATGCCACTTATTCAACCCTCGGTGACTATGATGTAACATTTACCGCCACTGATGAATGTAGTTTAACGAAAGCTAAAAAAACATTCCGCATAAAAATTCGCGATAATGTCAAGCCCAATGTGGTTTGTAAAGCCTTTACCACAGCAACCTTAACAACCATTGGCATGGTACGTGCTTATGCAGAATCGTTCAATAATGGCTCGACAGACAACTGTGGTATAGAAAAAATAGAAGTCCGCCGCATGGTCAACTGTCAAGACCCAGCAGATACACTTTTTAAACCTTATGTGGATTTTAATTGCTGCGACATCAATACATCTGTTCAAGTCGTCTTACGGGTTTGGGATGCACGCGGTAACTACAATGAATGTATGGTCTTGGCACGTATTGATGACAAAACTGCACCGACTTGTACTGCTCCGCCTGACAAAATCATCGCTTGTACGGACTATACTTTTTCAAGTTTACAAAACTTTGGGCAGCCTTTTTTATGGGATAACTGCCGAATAAAAGATACTGTTTATACCGAAATTGAAAGGGTGGACAACTGTAAAGTAGGTACTTTACTAAGAAAATGGGTGATTTCAGATGCGGGTGGACTGAAAGACAGTTGCCAACAGTTGATTACCATCAGAGCAAAGAGTGACTTCACGGTTGATTTTCCAGACGATTTAATTCTGAATTGCTTTGCATCTGTGCCAACACGCGAACAAGCAAAAATAGCGATGTTGAGCAACGCTCCCACTAAAGATGGACACATCATCAACAACGGTTGTGGCGTTTTAGCTGTCGAAATTGTTGACGATACTTTAACAGCTGTGCCAGATGCCTGTTATAAAATATTGAGAAAAATCAGCGTCATTGATTGGTGTAAGTTCAATCCGAACAATTATGATAAAAATACAGGTTGTTATGGTGTGCCTGTTTGTGGGGACATTCACTCGAACCCGAATTGGGCGACCCAAAACCTCCCTGCTTGGCAAACCTTAAATCGTCCAGGCTGCACGAATCCTTATGAACGCCATTTCCGTGATGCCGATGAATTAGGCGGTACTTCATCGCCTTATAACCCTTACGCATTTTCAGATGGCATTATATGTTATACGCAGATTATCAAGGTAATAGACAATATTGCACCCACATTTACTTATTGCCCAGCAGATACCGTTATTAAAAGTTTTGCCAATTTGGGTTGTAAAGACGACATTAAATTAACTGTAACAGCCAGTGACCAATGCGCCACAGGGCAGACAACAACTGGGGATTATTTGGTTTTCAATTGGGCACTTGTTGACAGTTCAACAAATCAAGTCGTCAAAACAGGAACAGGCAATACGCTTTTTGAACCTTTGGACTACAACAGAGCTTACCGAGTTGTTTGGTCAGTTGAAGACAGATGTGGGAATCGGACTTATTGCCAACAAAAACTAAAAGTCATAGATGCCAAAAAGCCCGCTATTATTTGCAAAGATGTCAGTGCCGAATTGATGCGAGATGCCACAGGTGGTGGTTCAATAAAAGTATTTGCAACAGATTTGCTTGCCGCGCAATTGGTTGACAACTGTACACCGACAAGTTATTTGCAGCAGCGTTTAGTCGCCGAAAAAGATGCGCTTAGTACAGGCAGTTACCCCTCAGTATATAATGCTTCTGTAACGTTCACGTGTTCGGAGTCAGGGCTCACTGTTCCTGTTAGGCTTTGGACAATAGATGCGGTGGGCAATGCCGATTATTGTTTGGCAAAAGTGAAAGTTCAAGACAATATGGGTGTTTGCATTAACCCATTTTTAGCCAGTATAAGTGGCAATATAAAGACAGAAAATCAAGAAAATATTGCAGGTGTGAGCATGTCTGTCACCATGAATAGTGCAAATATTGCAACGGCTGTAACAAATTCATCGGGCAATTACAGCGTCAATAACCTACAACAAGGGAATAATTACATAATCCGTGCAAACAGAGAGGACTTACCACTTAACGGTGTAACGACTTTCGATGTGGCTTTGATGTCACGGCATGTATTGGGGGTAGAACCGCTCAATTCGCCCTATAAAATAATAGCGGCAGATGTGAACCGAGATGGTGAGGTAACGGCAGTAGATTTATTGCAGACAAGGCGATTGATTTTACGGTTACAAAATACGTTTCCTAATGGAACGCCTTCATGGCGATTTATTAATAA
Organism: Saprospiraceae bacterium; assembly: GCA_031411275.1. Taxonomy (GTDB): domain Bacteria; phylum Bacteroidota; class Bacteroidia; order Chitinophagales; family Saprospiraceae; genus JAAFJT01. The sequence goes on from JANOAU010000197.1 coordinate 13,181, forward strand.
AAATTATAATTTTAATGACCCGAAAAATCCATTGGCAGAGGATTTTCCAGAAGTTGTCAACTTTACCAATATGTCGCTGGTCGCTCAAGCAGATTTTATCGGACTAAAAGTAGGGGATGTTAGTGGCAATGCGTGGGCAGGTTCTTCCACAGTCTTGACGATTCGGGGCGCACGTAAAACATTGATATTCAACACAGATGATGTGGTTATGGAAGCGGGTAAAGCATATAAAGTCACCTTTGGAAGTGAGGATTTTAATGCACAAGGTTTTCAATTTACACTCAATCATACTGAGGGGGTCGAAATATTAAATATTGAAAGTGGTCATTTTCCTGATATGACTGACAATAATTTCGGACGCTTTAAAAACTCATTGACAACGAGTTGGAACGGGCGTTTTGAAGGCAAAACGGATGATATATTTACGATTGTTGTTCGTGCTAAACAAAACATGCGGTTGAGTGACGCCTTTACTATCGGTTCAAACCTTACGGAAGCAGAAGCTTACAACAAAGAGGGTGACATAATGGACGTGAAACTTGTTTTCAAAGGCAATCATACTGAGGGGGGGACCTTTGCACTCTATCAAAATGAGCCAAATCCGTTTGACCACCAAACAAAGATTTCGTTCCATTTACCCATAGCGTCAAATGCCAAATTGACTATTTACGACGCAGCAGGGCGGATTGTGAAGACAATAGAACAGGCTTTTGTCAAAGGTTATAACGAAATCCCGCTATCAAAAGAGGGCATCAATGCTTCTGGCATCCTCTATTATCGTCTCGATACGCCTACACATTCGGCGACGAAGAAGATGATTATTATGCAATAATGGAGAGATTTTAGTTTCTCGAAATCCTAAAATCCATTTAAGAATATCGTTTTGAGTTTTAGATCGGTTTTTTGATGAAGTCTCGTACCCTTGTTGGTGCGGGACTTTTTTTTATTTGTGAAAATTGATAAGGGGGTGTAAGAAATAAGAAGCCGAACAAAACTCATGTCTTGTTCGGCTTCTTATTTTTTAAAATACTTGTAGGCAACACCTTAAACTTTATTAGCTATTTTAATATATTCTTCCAAAGCTGTCGTCATCGAAGGTGCTTCTGTATTGGGTAGAATATTTATTTTTAAGCCATGCTCACGGACAGCGGAAGCGGTACGTGTGCCACTGACTGCAATGCGGGTATCACCTTGCGAGAAATCTGGAAAGTTTTCATACAGTGCATGAATCGCTTGCGGCGTGAAAAAAACCAAAATATCGTATTTGACATCGCTCAAATCGCTCAAATCGCTGCTCAATGTTTCGTACATGATGACCTCTTGAAACTTAATTTTTAAGTCCGTCAAGTACTTACTTACTTGTTTTGAAGCATCATTGGAACAGGGTAAGAGGAAATTTTCTTTATCGCGGTGTTTGACAAGGTAGTTTTTCAAATCATCAATTGAGCGGTTGCCCATAAAAACTTTTCGTTTGCGATACACGATAAATTTTTGAAGGTAATTAGCAATCATTTCTGTCAAACAAAAATATTTTGTATTTTCTGACATCGTGATACGCATTTCCTTGCAGCATTTAAAGAAGAAATCAACTGCATTTTTTGATGTTAAAATAACGGCTGAAAACTCCGCTGGATTGACCCGTTGACGACGAACTTCCTTTATGTCAATAGCTTCGACGTGCGTAAATTCGCGGAAATCAACTGTGATACCATACTTTTGCTCTAAGTCAAAGTAGGGTGATTTTACTAATGGCGTGGGCTGTGTAACGAGAATGTTTTTGACGCGCTTGTAACTTTCGTTTTCAGCAGTTGCAGTAACTGTCATGCCTTGAGAATTGTTATTACGTAATGTTTCTATCAATTTTGTTTTCCGTTAAAAATGTGTTATCGCCCTATAGTAGTCAATCAAATAGGCGATTTTGAAATCAAGAATTTTATGAAAACCAACAAAGGGGCTATTTCCACGGCACAAAGATAAACCAAAAAATGAAATTGGTCAGTAGCTAAAAACGGACTTGCTACGCTTAAGCTACGCAATGACCGTACCAAATACACAACTCCAATTGACACAAATGCCATATAAGTCAACACATTATCGAGTATTTCGGGCGAATATGCGATAAAAAGATTCAAAGGCAATAATATCAAACCCAACAATATGCCAGAAGTGACAATGACAAAATTGTATAATTTTACTTCTTTAGCTATCGGAAAAACCGAAGAAATAATATACAAAATGGTGTGTTTTATCAAAAAAGCTCCGCTGACCCCTAAAACACAATAGATAAAAGTGCTTAACTGATTGGTAGGTGGCGTATCTGCAAACCGATAAACCATGAGAAACGCAAAAATACTGGCGTTCAGTAAAAACAAACCATAGAGAGCTAATTGTGCCACATTACCCCAACCTGCTTGTAACCGATAAATCTGTCGTAAAGCATTATTACTTATTAATGCAGAATAAGCATTGCGAACCGATGAACGCGCATTAGCGACAACCAAAGCCATCAACGCAAGAGTAACCAGAAAAATCCAAAACAGAAAGTTCTTACTATAGGTCTCTCGATTCAAAAGACTGGGTGCGCTTTGCTCCAATATCGTTTTAGTTTTGTTTGTACTTGTATCTGTTGACTCCATGTCCCCCCTCAGTATTTCGAAGGGATTATTTGAGTCTGTGAGCAGTGGAACTTCCGATTGGGGGCTTCCAACGGAGTGTAGTGTCCCTGAATCAGTATTTGAGTTTAAGGATGTGTTTGGTACACTCGTTGGCTTGGTAGTGAAAGAATTATTATTATTTTGTACTTGCGCTAAGGAATCACGTATAGCGGCTAAACGCATGGAGTCTCGAAGGCTCGTTCGCCGCCGAGGTTTTTTAAGTCTTGGGTTTGGGGATACAACAAGGGTTTCAGGCGTTTGTGTAGGATTCGCCACGTTTGTACCAGTAGTATTAGGCGTTTTTATAGGTTGAGGTTTGAGGGGTTTTACGGTCGTTTTAGGGGAGTCAGAGGACTGTGAAGAGCCTTCTTGCGCGTTTGCGAAAGTCGAATAGCTGATAAATAAAATCAGAAAAAATGCCTTATATTGGAAGTGCCTTTTCAATGTAATTCTCAAGTGCGTTTTTTATTTATTCTCTAATTTTGTGCAAAGGTAGAAATTTATAATGAGTTCACTCTTGGACTGGTTGAAATTTGACATAAAAAAATCCTCACCTAATAGTCAAGTGAGGATTTTTTATTTTCAAGAATAATTTTTACCCTTTATATTTTTATTTTTTGGTCAATCTTTGGGTGGTCAAAACCTTATTGTTTTTGCCAAATAACTGAACAACATACAAACCGTTGGGCAGGTCACTTACTTCATAACGTTCGCCTTTTTCTGCTGTGAAAGTCCGCATCTTACGACCCACCATATTGAAAAGCACAATATTTTTCACCGCATCTTCATTATTGATTGTTATATAATCAGTTGTTGGATTTGGATAAATCGAGATAACGGCATTATCACTCCGCTTTTCCATTTGAGCGAAAGCGGCGAGACTAATGAAAACAAAAGACATGGCGAGTATAAGTTTCTTCATTTACAATGATTTTAATTTAGGTAATGGTAAAAATTAGACTTGTAATTTGATAATCGTGTGCAAGTTAGACAATAATCTACAACAAAACAAGTTCCAAGTTTACACATTAAGAAAAAATTAACGCTTTTTTATTGTGTTCAAAGCCTTTTTTTTTTGAAATTTTTGGAAACAGCGCATGTAAAAAATTGATTTTCAATTTTTTAGGATATATAATCCTGAAATTTATATTTTCAAAAAAAATAAGATACTTGACAAAATAAATTTTGACATCTTATTTTTTTTCCAAAATTGCTTTCTACCCTTAGGGTACGACAATATTTAATTTATGCTCAAAAATTGAAATTTCAGTAGGTGTTTGACCGACAAATTCACCATCGGTTTCGCAAAAAATGGGATTGCCTAAACTCTCAACATTAATTTTTTTAGTATTGACCAAACGCGCTTCAGGAATGCTTGCAACACCACCAGAATAAAGTCGAGGCATATAAAAAATGACTTTCCAACGCGGCAAATTACGAATGAGCGTCAGGGCTAATAACCCATCGTCTTTGACCGCTTGTGGAGTGAGTTGCATACCCGCACCTGCAAATTTATTAATCCCAAAATTGAGCGTATAAAATTGGTCTTCAATGATTTGTTCATCAAATAATACACGCATAGGTTCGGCTTTGTAAGCAAAAAGGCATTTTACAAGATGAAAAAAATAAGTGAATTTTTTTGGCAACAATCGTTTAAAATTGCGTTCAACGGATCGAACAACAAATGAATCGTAACCCAAACCTCCTGCATTGCCAAAATATTTCTTCTTTTCGTTACCATTTTTATCAAAAAAATGAACGACGCCAATATCTTGTTGTTGCAGCCGACCCCTCAGTAGCATACCGCAAAATTTAGGTAAATCGTTAGGGATTTTGTGCATTTTGACCCAGTCGTTGCCTGTGCCAGCCGCATACATCGTATAGATGATTTCATTCAAGTCAACAACATTCTGACTGAATATACCATTGATAACTTCGTTGCCTGTACCATCGCCACCAATTCCCATGATGCGGCGATACCCCTCAGTTATGATTGCTTTTTTAACGATGGCAGTGGCGTCGCCCCGCTTTTTGGTAAAGCGGGTATCATATTGAATGCCATAAGACGTAAAGGCTTTTTCTATTTCTGCAAAACGGCGAAATGTTTTACCGCCCCCACTTATAGGGTTGACTATGACGAGCCACTTGTCTTTTGTATCTTTGTTATTTTTCAAAATTAAAAAATGAGTCAATTTAACAGGGCGCAAAATTAAAGTTTAGTCCGTCATTTTGTTTCTTTGGCAGAAAAATTACCTAAAAATGAGGATTAAATGTCTAAACTTGCCTTTTTAATGTATTTTATCAATCCAATATTCTAACCATTTAGCAATCCAATAATATAACAATTCAAAATGGATATTCTCAAAATTGATAATGTTGTAAAAACCTACAACAAACACATAGCCGTTAATAAGGTGTCATTTACGATGCCTGAAGGAGTTATTTTCGGTCTTCTCGGTCCGAATGGTGCCGGCAAAAGTTCATTGATTCGTATGATTACGACCATAACAAGACCGGATACGGGACAGATTTTTTTTGCAGGCGAACCGCTCAACAGTTTTCACCCCGAACAAATTGGCTATATGCCCGAAGAACGAGGACTGTACAAAAAAATGAAAGTAGGCGACCACCTCATGTACCTTGCGCAACTCAAAGGCTTGAGCTATGATCAAGCTAAAGCTGAAATCAAACACTGGCTTATTAAACTCGACATCGTGGATTGGTGGGGCAAAAAGGTAGAAGAACTTTCAAAAGGAATGCAGCAAAAAGCGCAATTCATCTCAACTGTCATTCATAAACCCCGTCTGTTGATTCTGGATGAACCCTTTTCTGGACTTGACCCTGTGAATGCTGAATTGTTGAAAAATGAAATTTATGAACTACATAAAAACGGTACGAGCATCATTTTTTCAACACACCGTATGGAACAAGTAGAGGAAATATGTGATAAGATTATATTGATAAACAAAGGAGAAAAAGTGCTGTATGGCGCGGTCAATGACATTAAACAACAGTTTAAACAAAACCTATACCGCATTGATTTTAATGAAAATCAAGCCATTCCCCCTGATTTACGCAGTATAAATATCGTGGAACAGACCCCTCAGTATATCAAGATAAAAATCATAGGTGACCAAGAGTCGAATCAAGTTTTACGGTATTTCCTCGATTTGGGCATATCTATCAAGGCATTCAATGAAATTCTACCTTCGCTCAATGACGTTTTTATTAGTCAAGTCGGTCGTGCCAACGTGCAACAATGAGTAAAATGCAAGAGGAAAAACGTAAAAGGGAAGGGGCGGAATGCAATTTAAAATAGTTGCTCAATTCGCCTTGTTCAAAATATTGATTTTCAACATTTTGCAAAATTTTCATTATCCATTATCAACTATCCATTCTTCATTATCAACAATATTCAATGAAAAAACTGTGGCTTATTATAAAACGTGAATATATTTCGCGCATAACCCGAAGAGCCTTTATACTCGGAACGCTCTTAACACCCCTTTTTATCGGCGCTTTAATTTTTTTACAAGTCAAATTAGTCACTTACAAAGACGATAACTTCAAAAACATCGCAGTTATAGATGAAAGTGGCATTTTGACCAAAGCCCCTTCTAATCAAAAAAACATTCATTTCGTCTTGGTGACTGAGGGGTTAGAAAAAGTAAAAAAAGCGGTTATTGACAAAAAATACAATGGTGTTTTGGTCATGCCCAAAATTGTTGACGTCACCAAAACCCGTTTTACCATCAAATACTACTCCGACGATAAAATCGGCAACGACATGACAGATGATATAGAGGGTAAAATTGAGGACTTTATCAGAGATTATAAAGTCACTACTTTGAGTTTAGATACGGCCAAAATTAAAGCCTTAAAAACCCGTATCGAAATTGACCCTGACCCCATCGAGGGTGAAGAAGATGCCTCAACTATATCTGGTTTAGTGGCTATGGCAATAGGTGGCATAATGGGTTTTTTTATGTATTTAGCAGTTTTTATCTATGGTATGATGATTTTTCGCTCGGTTATGGAAGAAAAAACGAGTCGTATTGTTGAGGTCATGATTTCATCGGTCAAGCCGTTTCAGCTTATGTTGGGCAAAATTATAGGTGTCGGTGCAGTGGGTTTCACTCAATTTGTGATTTGGTTTATCCTCATTGGACTCATCACAACGGGCATTACTGCCACACTTGGCGTAGAGGCGACACAGGCGGTTGCCAATAATCCGCAAATGACCGCTACTATGAATGTGCCGCCCGAGGTTCAAGCAGGTGGTAAAATGGGTTTGGCACTGATTGAATTGCAAAATCAGAATTGGGCTCTCATTTTACCTTTGTTTTTCATATTTTTCATATTGGGGTATTTCCTCTTTGCGGCTTTATTTGCAGCCGTCGGTTCAGCCGTTGGAGACGACCAAGGCGAAGCGCAGTCATTGACATTGCCTATTACGATACCCGTTATCATTGCCATTTACATTATGATGGCGGCCGTCCGTTCGCCCGACAGCAGTTTGGCAGTTTGGTCAAGCATTTTCCCTTTGTTTTCCCCCATCGTCATGCCTGCACGTCTCCCTTTTCATCCGCCTATCTGGCAAATAGCTTTGTCGCTCACTTTATTATTAGGTACGGTTATCGGTTTAGTATGGGTAGCAGGACGTATTTACAGGGTCGGTATTTTAATGTATGGCAAAAAAGTAACGTTTAAAGAATTCAGTAAATGGATGTTTTATAAGGATTGAACTATTTTGGCACCCTAATAACTGCCCCCTCAGTATCTTTCCAATACTGAGGGGGCGTTTTAACTAACCACCCTTAAGCCTACTTTTAAACCACTCATGTCATATATTTTATGTAAAAACTGTATCTTTGCGCTCCCACAAGAGTACACCCCACTACGATAAGCCATAAATACAAAAGCAGAATGAGCTAACAGACTGAATAGACTTTCATACCAAATATAAAATAGACTATGCGACTTTTTGGTGGACTCATAAAACGTGCGCTGACCCTCGGCAACAAGGTACAAGGTATCGGTATGACCCCTTATGATTATCAGCGCAAAACCTTACGCAGATTGCTACGCAAAGCTGAATATACGGCTTTCGGGCGACATTATAATTTTACAAAAATACTCAATGCGCCTAATATCATAGAGGCGTTTAGGCAAAACGTGCCACTTTTTGACTACGACAAAATGCACGATGCGTGGTGGCATCGTTCCCTTGAAAATGAAGAGGACATCTCTTGGCCTGGCAAAACAAAGTATTTTGCGCTCAGTTCAGGCACATCTGGCGCACCGAGTAAGTATCTACCTATGACCGTTGAGATGGTCAGAGCAATTCGAAAATCAAGTTTAAAGCTCTTTTTTAAAATTACACAATTCGATATTGATTCGGATTTATTTACTCGACCAGGGCTTTTTGTGGGCAGTTCAACCTCTTTGAAAGAGCAGGAAGGCTATTATGTAGGCGATATGAGTGGCATCAGCATGAAAGAACGTCCTTTTTGGGTTCAAATCATTTCACGACCTAATAAACGCATTCAATCTATTCCCGATTGGAATATTCGGACGCAAATCATCGCACGCAACGCTAAAAAATGGGATATCAGTTACATCACAGGCATTCCTTCATGGGTACAGTTAGTAATTGAACGCGTCATTACTTATCATAAAGTGGCTAATATCCATGAAATATGGCCCAATCTTCAGGTGTATGTGCATGGTGGCATCGCTTTTGAGCCGCACCGCAAGGCATTTGATGCATTGATGGGCAAACCCATGGTTTATATTGATACATATTTAGCGAGTGAGGGTTATATCGCTTTTCAATCAAGACCTGACACACGCGGGATGGCTTTGATACTCAATAATGGCATTTTCCATGAATTTATACGATTCAACGAACAAAATTTTGATAGTGAAGGTAAACTCAAAGGTAATCCAAAGGCTTACGCTGTGCATGAAGTTGAAGAAGGCGTTGAGTATGCGTTAGCCATCAGTACATGCGGCGGTGCGTGGCGGTATCTCATCGGCGATACGGTGCGTTTTACAAATGCTAAACGCAAAGAAATCATCATTACGGGCAGAACCAAGCATTTTTTGAGCGTTACGGGCGAGCATTTGTCTGTTGACAACATGAATCAAGGCATACGTCACGCCTCTGAAACAATGGATGTGGATGTCAAAGAATTTGTGGTAGCTGCCATCAATACGCCTAATGGTTTTGCTCATCGTTGGTATGTCGGCTCTGATTCGGATGTAGATGCTGCCATGTTTAGGCACTTGCTCGACAAGCATCTTTGTGATATCAATGATGATTATGCAACGGAAAGGACAGCCGTTTTGCGTGACCCACAACTCGATATCATTCCTTCTTCTTATTTTTATGAATACCTGAAATCAAAAGGTAAAATTGGTGGACAAGCTAAATTCCCCCGTGTGATGAAAGGCGAAGTGTTTGCTGAATGGGAGAATTTTGTCGCTTCTAAAAATCCTAAAACCCTTATAAGTACATAAACGAAAATAAACAGGAAAGGGGTTTATTGCAATTGTTTGCTAATCAAATTCTTGTGTTATTTATCGTTCATCATTTATCATTCATCATTATTTACATTGACTCAAAAAATCTTCTCGTTAAGTGCTTTTCTGTATGGTTTGCCCGTTGGTTTTGCATTCAGTTTTGCACTGGGTCCCGTTTTTTTTTCACTCATAAAAGCCAGTTTAGAGAATGGCTTTCGAACGGCTATTTACATTGCGATAGGTGTCGTCTTGGCTGATTTGGTCTTGCTCGGCATCGCTTATGGCGGTGTCCAAACCTTGTTGCCCACGGGCGTTGATGTCGTTTTTTGGACAGAATTGTTTGGCGGTTTACTGTTGATAGGTCTTGCCCTCATGACAATTATGAAAAAGCCTAAAAATACTGAGGGGGTCTCCATTAAGCCTTCTAAATGGATTTTGAAGAATATTGCGCGTGGATTTTTCCTCAATATCCTCAATCCTGCCAATTTTTTTGAATGGGTCGGTGCAGCAGGTGTCTTGAAAAGTAAATACCAATTTGAAGTTTTTGAAAACGTAAGCTTTTTCACAGGCGCACTCATTGCTGTATTTATGACTGAATTGGCAGTCGCTTATTTCGCATCACGTTTGCGTAAAGTCTTGAATGAGCGTGTTATATACATTATCAATATCGTAACAGGTTCTATCTTTTTTGGTTTTGGTCTATGGTTGCTATGGGAAGCAGCGCATTAAAATATTCTTCATTTATCACCTCTCATTCATCATTCCTTTGTTATTTTTGCTCAACAAAAAATCTATACTCAATTAAAAATGAGTTGCGTAAAATGATAATTCTAAATCGTTGATAAACTGTTGTTTGTATTTTTCACTTTTCGTTTTTCACTTTTCACTTAGTATAAAATGAGTCCATCAAAAATACATCGCCAAAGTCGAGAGACCGAGCAGAAAGCCCTTGAAATCAACCTCGATGACAACATTTACGGCACTTTTGCTGAAATTGGTGCGGGGCAAGAGGTGGCACGTTACTTTTTCCAAGTCGGTGCTGCCGCTGGAACGATTGCTAAAACCATGTCGGCTTATGATAAAACGGTTTCTGACGAGGTGTATGGCGTTGAGCCAGGCGGGCGTTATGTTTGCGAAAACCGTTTGTATAAAATGCTTGACCATGAGTATGTGTTAATGGAAGACCGTTTGCGACATGAACGCCCTAATCAACGGTTTTTTGCATTTTCTGATACCGTAACAGCTATAAATTTCACAAAAACCATCAAAGGTGAAGGCTGGCTCGGTGTGCGTTTTCAACTCCATGCTAATAGTAAACCCAACGATTTGGTCGTCCACGTCAAGTTATTGGATGGCGAAAATAGAATTCAACAACAAGCGATTGGCATATTGGGTGTCAATATGATTTACAGCGTTTTTCGTTATCCCAATGACGTTGAAATATTGTTACAGTCATTAATGGACAGTTTACAAGGACGTATTTCAATTGATATGGTACGCCTGACGGGCCCTGATTTTACACATATTGACAATCGGTTGTTAAGCCTTTGGTTGATAAAACATAATATGTCGGACGTGGCTATTTTTGGACCCGACAAAAGAAATATGCAGGCAGGGGAGTTTTTGTATCGTAAAAATGTCTTAGTCGTGCGCGGTTCTTTTCGTCCCGTTACCTTAGTCAATGAGGATATGATACGGTCGAGTTGGGAGCAATTTCGCGCTGAAAAGGATGTAGATGCTAAGAGAAGTTTCCTGTTAGCCGAAATCACACTCGATAATTTAATGTTAGAAGGTTCACTCGACGAACAGGATTTCCTTGACCGCGCTGATTTATTATGTGCTTTAGGGCAAACCGTCATGGTCACAAATTGTGAACAACATCAAAAACTGATTAGGTATCTTGCCGACTATAAAGTACCTAAATTAGGCATGGTTGTAGGCGTTAAACAACTGTTAGACACCATAAATGAAAAATATTACAACAATCTCGACGGCCGTTTGCTCACTGCGTTTGGTGAATTGTTTACCCGAAATGTTAAAGTATATGTCTATCCAATGCTTCAAGAAGGCTCAAACGAAATGATGACGGCAGATAATATACCTGTGCCAGATGGCGTAAAATTCCTATATCGTCACCTGTTAGAATCGAAGCATATTGAGGATATTCGCAGCTTTCATGCTGAATATCTACATATTTATTCAACACAAGTATTGAAAATGATAAAACATGACGAAGAAGGTTGGCAAACAATGGTGCCTGAAAAAGTTGAAAAACAAGTTCGTGAAAAGTGTTTGTTTGGGTTCCCTGCCTTCTCAATGACGTTTGAATATTAGACAGCTGCATCTTTGACCAGTCATTTTAGACAAACAAATACCAACTTATGAAAGCTGATAAACCGCCTAAGGATTCCAAATTTATCATTTTTGTTAAAAACTTTGACCGTATTCTCCGATTGGCGGGTCGGCTTTTCATATTACTCCTTATTATTTGGATTTTATGGGCATTCCGCAAAGCGTATATCAACGAATCGTATGTTTTTGAGCCTTTCAGCGTGCCACCTGCTTTGGTTGAAAGCGGTTATTCAGGCGAGGTTGTTGTTGATAAAATTATGTTAGAAATGCACAATATCCTTTCAAAAGACTACTTCGACGAGCAGAATCCCGAGGCATATCGCAAAATCGTTGCTCAACCCACCTTAAAATTCAGTTCTGGCAGCCGAGCAGGTTATTTTGATTTGGAATCTCTTTTTAAACTTGGAAAAGTGATTTTGGGCAAAAAAGACAATACCATCAAAGGACATATTACACGCGACAGCAACCGCCTATCCCTTAGTTTGAATCTGTCTGATGATGCTTTGCCTGCCCTTAATATCAGCCATCAAAACAATCTCGATAGCCTTATCACCGAAGCCGCTGTGTTTCTGATACGCCAAACCAATCCACAATATTTGGTGTATTATTTTATGAATAAACAGGATTTTGCGGAAGCCGAAACGCTGTTACAAGAGATTGATTTTCAATTAAATAACAAAAAAAAGAGTAAAACCTATAACTATGACCGCATACAATGGTATATGAGTTGGACGACTTTACGGCTTGCTCAACAAGACTTTGAAGGAGCATTGGAAAAAGTAGCCGCCTTGCGCGGGGCTTATCCCCACGATTTAGCAGCTGAAGTGCAAACCGTGAATATCTTCATGGCGCAGGTACTTCGCTTAGAAAATGACAAAGCTGACCCCTCAGTATATCGCCGCATTGCAGAACGTGCGACCACTTTAGCTGCACAAATTGAAAAAAAGAAGGAAAGCAGCCTGTTTTTAGATAAACCAAAAGCTATGGGTTTGCTGTATGCCAATTGGGCTTATCTGCTGCAAAAAACGAATATTGATGCGCGGGATATTTTACCAAAATACCAGAAAGCCATCAGTCTTTTACCCAATGTCTCATTTGCCTACAACAATTTGTCGTATTATTATATGGATAAAAAAAATTACGTTGCCGCTGAAGATGCCCTTAAAAAAGCCCTGTTCGCAGAGCCAAAAGACGGTAATACGCTCGATACTTATGCTGAAATCATGGCTATAACAGGCGATACAACCCGATTTTATGTCTATCTCGAAAAAGCACTCCAAAACCCAAACCCTACAGAAGGCATTACGGCAGAACGTTATGCGGTGGATAAACGGTGGGAAATGTTTTGGCAACAACCCCGTTTTCAGAACTTGTTAAAAAGATACAGTAAGCGATGAAAACAACTATAAATCAAATCATAAAACCCGCCCCTTACCTCCATGCCCATCTTTTAGAAGCGGGCGTGGACGAAGCTGGACGCGGTTGTTTGGCTGGTCCTGTCTTTGCCGCCGCCGTTATTCTGCCCAAAGATTTTAACAACGACCTACTGACGGATTCAAAATTGATGTCCGAAAAAAATCGCTACAAACTGCGCCAAATTATTGAAAATGAAGCTATTGCGTTTGGCGTTGCCTACGCTACAGAAGCAGAAATAGATGAGCATAATATCGCCAACGCTTCTTATATGGCGATGAATCGCGCCATAAAATTGCTTGGAAAAGTGCCTGAAACGTTGTTAATTGACGGTAAATACTACAAACCTTATGGCTTGGAGATACCTTATCAGTGCATTATCAAAGGGGATCAAAAATTTGCCGCGATTGCCGCCTCATCCGTTTTAGCAAAAACATACAGAGATGATTGGATGCAAAATTTGACCCCTCAGTATCCAGCGTATAAATGGGATATAAACAAGGGTTATCCGACAAAACAGCATAGAACAACGACTATGACGTTAGGAATGACTCCTCATCATCGAAAAACGTTTAGGGTCGTTGTAAAGTAAATAAATATTTCACAAAATATTAATAATCAATTAGTTACAATCTTACGAAGGTTTCAAAACCTTCGTAAGATTATTGCTTAATTTGCAATACTTCGAATCAACTTACGCGGATTCAACTCCTTCAAATTGAGGCTGAATGTAATGCGGTCTAAAAATCCTCCCCGCTTCGACATCAAGGCTTTAAAGCTGTTCGGGTCTTCATCCAAAGGCTTACCACTGAAATAAACAGGCACATAAATGCTCAACGCATCGCCGAATAAATCCCACTGAATACCGCCACTCATCAACGTTTTTGTCGTAGAACGAAGGCTTGCAGGGCGTGTATCGTCGAAATAACCCAAATCAAAATAGGGTTTTACCTTGAAAAAACGTGGCAAATTGACAGGCAAATCAAGCGATAAATTGAGTGCAAAGACAAAACTATTGCTAAAACCGACTTCGGTTGTGTTTCCTGCGGGCAAAGTAAATTTCATACCCCCCTCAGTAGTTGGGTCAATTTGTTGACTTGCCACAGTTGTTTCTTCGTTACGCCCCAGCCACAAACCATCATAGCGATAATCGTTGCTGCCCCGACTCGCCAAACCCAAACTGCCCCGTGAACGTGTACCATAAAAATTGCCCGCATCACTGCCTGAATTTTTCAAAAACCCGCCGACAAAAAGGCGCGTATAAACCCGTTTGCTTTTTTGATAAACGAAATCACGGTTGAAATCAAGCGTCGTTTTTATATAACCAAAATTGTCATTGCCCGACGTATAGTCTTGATTTTCAATAGCTAAACGAAAGGATGTATTACCCAAAGCATTTTTCAAAAAGCCTGAATAGCTCAATTCTGTGATGTTTGAATTGTCATAAGCTTTGCCTGTTTTCACACCTGCCGTATCGAAAGTAAAGCCTTGTTCTCTAAGAAAAATATGCCTTAATTCAATTTTTTGACGATAAGGGGATGTTGGATTGCCACCAAAATTGATGGATATGGAGGGAGTATATTTTTGATAAATCAACGGCTCTATGAACTTATCGTTGAAGTCAAAACTGAAGCGTCTTGCGCCTAAACCAAGCGTAATCTCACTGTTTTTTGCAAAAAAATGATAATCTATATTGGCTAAACCCGTTAAGGTTTTTGACCGAAAGCCATACATCGGCGCAACCGACCACTCGAATTTTTTCAAAGGTAAAAGCCCATTATTGAGCCACAAACCCAACATCGCACCATCGTAAGCATTTGCACCCAATATAGGCGTTGCATAAAGATTTGTCTGCTTTGAATTGTCCAAACGGGGTATAAAACTCAAGCGTATCGGCTCAACCCTTTTGAACGCACCCGACGTTTTGACATTATTATTTTGCCGATTGACATCAGGTAGTTCATGTTTATTGTCAAGGACAAGCATCTTTGCATCGTCTCTTTTAGGTATCAAAACCTCTGTCGTTTGACCGATTTCGATGCCTGAAATCCGCGTTGTATAGATCGCAGAATCCACCTTATTGAGGGCAGAAACGGTAAAGGGTGCAGCGACTTTGCCCACGTTTTTCACAGTAATCTGCCAAAAACCTTCTTTGGTTTCAGATAATTTTGTGATTTTATAATCCACTTGTTTTGTTGAACCCATCAAGCCGTCAAAAAACCAAGAGACATCACCAATATCAGCCGCCGCATCTGTCCACATTTTTTTAAAGTCCTCAGGCTGTGGGTGTTTGAACTGCCACCGTTTGAAGTACGATTGCATGATTTCGTCGAATTTTTCACGTCCTACATAAGTCTCCAAAATTTTCAAAGACTGAGCTGTTTTTTCATAAACACCTAAACCATAATTCGTTGAAGTCAATTTATCGGAAGCTGTCATGGGTGCTTGGTCGCGGTGGGTAAAACTGAAAAATTGCCCCGCCAATTCATTAAATTTATAATCCGAACCTTTGGTCAAAAAAGTGGGTAAACCAATCCCCTCAGTATTTTTACCATAATATTCCTTGTCGTAACGGTGGTCGTAATAGGAGTTTAAACCCTCATCGAGCCAAGGAAAATCACGCTCGTTGGATGCCAAAATACCTTGAAACCAGTTGTGACCGACCTCATGCGTAATGACATTATCAAGCGAATGAGCATCAAAACTGCCCGATAAAACGGTTATCATCGGATATTCCATCCCACCGCCAAAACCTTCATCAGACATCACTGCCGATGCCTGTGGATGCGGATAATCACCTACATTTTCACTGTAAAATTGAACAGCTCGATTGATATAAGCTGCTGATTTTGACCATGTTGCAGCATATTTCGGAGAAAAATAAGAAAACGTTTCAACTTTTCGACCTGAGTTTTTAAGTGTAACCTCAGACTTCAAAACCAAAAACCGTTTGTCCGCAAACCAAGCAAAATCAATCACTTTATCCGCCTTATAACGAATGGTTTTCAATTTGTCAGATGATGCTGGAAACGAGTCAAGTCCGTTATTTTTCACTTTTAACTTTTCACTTTTCACTTTAAGTACCCCCTCAGTATATTTTGCTTTTTCAGTCAAAAAGGATACTTCCGAAGGCGTTTCTAACACGCCTGTTGCGCCCACAACATAATTTTCAGGCAGCGTAATTGAGACATCAAACGAGCCAAATTCTTGATAAAATTCGCCTTGGTCGAGATAAGATTGTGGATGCCAACCCTTTGCGTCATAGACTGCAGGGCGCGGATACCACTGCGTCATCAAGTATTGCTGCCCTGAATGACCGCCGCGTGAAAACGGAAAGGGTATTTTATATGTAAAAGGTGTTGTAATTTTGACACTTTTTCCAGAGGGAATCGGTGCGTTAAGTTTTACCTTTGCGACATCGGGGTTGCCTTTTTCTATCTCTACTTCTACTTTTTTACCATCAATTTCAAAATTGAGATTCGATAAATTGCCCATTTCCGACGGTTCAGCGAAGTAAAAACGTGTCGAACCATTGCGAAGTGATTGTTTGGCAAAAGCCGAATTTTTGGATTTATAAGCATTGGGCTGTAATAAAATATACACAAAATCAAGGGCTTGAGGTGCATTATTATGGTAATCCATTTCAATTGTACCGGTCAACACATGTTTTTTATCATCCAACGAAACAGCGATTTGATAATTCACTTCTTGTTGAAAATAAGCCGTTTGAGCCACGTTTTTCACTAAACACATTAAAAAGAAAAACAGAAAGGGCATAAGAGCCTTCATTGGATAATTATTTTTCATTAAACAAATCATTAGTAATCAGAGAGTTATGAATAAATTAGTGTGGCTGATGTGTGCAACCTTGTTTGTTGCGTGCAGCAAAAGTATGACAAAACCAACGAAAGTAGCACCAGAAACACCTACAGAAGTGATGGTGACGACCAAACAAAAATTTCCAGAATCCTGGTTCGGCGAATGGACAGGAACGCTCGATATTTTTAATGCCAAAGGCGTAACCCAATCCATTCCCATGACCTGCCTCATGTCGCAGACAGAAACTTCAGGCGTTTATAACTGGAACATTATTTACGGCGAAGACCGCATAAAAGGTATGCGCCCTTACCTTCTCCGCACCATTGAGGCTTCAAAAGGGCAATATCTTCTCGACGAAATGAACACCATCAAAATGGAGTCATACCTACTCGGCAACAAACTGTTTTGTTCCTACATCGTTGCGGGCAATTGGATAACGTCAACGTATGAAAAACAAGACGACAAAATGCTGTTTGAAATTATTTTTGGCAAAGAAAAATCGGTCAGCGAATCGGGTGGACAGAAAGTCAATGAGGAGGATATTCCTGTGGTGAAAACTTTTCCAGTCGTTATCAGTCAACGAGCGGTGTTGATGAAGAAGAAATGACCCCCCTCAGTATTTCAACTTAAAAAAACGACTCGAATGAATTTTCGAATCGTTTTTTTTATTTTTGGCTTTCAAAATTAATATATGACCACCACCGACTTTCAAGAAATAGCACCGACGCTGCCGACACAAGCCGGTATTTACAAATTCATAGACCCAAAAGGCGTGATTTTGTATGTTGGGAAAGCTAAAAATATTAAAAATCGCTTATCAAACTACTTCGGTGAACGCAAGGATAGGCAAATCAAGACCAAAGCCCTCGTGCGATTGGCGCATCACATCGAGTTTACGATTGTAGGCAGTGAGCAAGATGCGCTGTTGTTGGAGTGTGCGCTCATCAAGGAGCATCAGCCACGGTATAATGTGATGTTGAAAGACGGTAAGTCCTATCCTTATATCTGTATCAAAATGGAGCGATTTCCAAGGGTTTTTGTGACGCGGCGAGTGGTGCGCGATGGGTCCATGTACTTTGGACCTTATACATCAGGCTATCGGGTGCAGCAGTTAATGGATTTGATAAAACAACTTTTTCAACTGCGGACGTGTAATTTGAATCTGCAGCAAGACCTTATTGACAAGGGTAAATTTAAAGTGTGCTTAGAATATCACATCAAAAATTGCGCAGGTCCTTGTGCTGGATATGAAAAAGAGGAAATCTACAATGAAAAAATAACGCAAATCCGAAATATACTAAGGGGTCAATTTGGCTCAGTTCGGCAACATTTGAAACGTGAAATGTCGTCATTGGCGGAAGCATTAGAATTTGAAAAAGCGCAAAATCTGAAGGAAAAACTCACCGCTTTTGAAGATTATCAAGGCAAATCAACGATTGTCAGCTCCACGATTTCAGATGTGGACGTTTTTTCTATTGCCACAGATGAAAAAATGGCTTATGTCAATTACCTCAAAGTGGTAAATGGTGCCATTATTCACACATATACTTTGGAGTTGACAAAAAATATGGAGGAAGACGAGGACTCCATGTTGGCATTTGCCATGCCCTATTTACGGGATAAATTTTTGAGTGAAAACAAAGAGATTTTAGTACCTTTTGAACTGAAATTTTCAGATCTCTCAGTATCGGTCGTTGTGCCAAAGATTGGAGATAAACGCAAATTGGTGGAGCTATCGGAACAAAATGCGCGTTTTGCTGTGTTACAACGTCAAAAACAAGATATTTTGAGGGCGCAAAAACAGACTTCGGAGGAAAGGATTTTAAAAACCTTGCAGTCCGACCTACAAATGGAGAGCGTGCCTTTTCACATCGAATGTTTTGATAACTCCAATCTGGGTGGTACAAATCCTGTAGCGGCGTGTGTGGTTTTCAAAAATGCCAAGCCGTCAAAAAAGGATTATCGGCATTACAATATCAAAACGGTTGAGGGTCCCAATGACTTTGCTTCAATGGAGGAAGTCGTATATCGGCGTTATAAAAGGCTGTTGAGCGAAGGCGAATCACTGCCGCAACTCGTTATTATTGATGGGGGCAAGGGTCAACTCTCGTCGGCTATGAAAAGTATAAAAGCATTAGGCATTGAAAATCAAATGGTTGTGGTAGGTATTGCTAAACAATTGGAAGAAATATTTTTCCCAAACGACTCGATTCCTTTGTATATTGATAAAAAATCGGAATCGCTCAAACTCATTCAACAAGCCCGGAATGAGGCGCATCGTTTTGGCATCACCTTTCACCGCAATCAAAGGTCTAAGAATTTTATTCAAACAGAATTGACGGGTATTGAAGGGATTGGAGAAGTGACGGCTGAAAAATTGCTCACAACTTTTGGCTCCGTCAAACGTGTCAGAGAAGCCACCGCGGAGGAATTAGAGTTGGTAATTGGTAAAAAAGCGACGAAACAAGTGATGAAGCATTTGATTCAGTCGAAGGAGAAAGTGGATGAAAATGTGGATTCCGTACCCCCTCAGTAATTTGAAAATTTTTTGACATTCTGAACGCAATGAAGAATCTGAATAGTCTTTTATACAGAGTTTTTCACTTCGTTCAGAATGACAAAAATTAATATAAACACTTGATTATCAATGAAAAAGCATTTATTTATTTTACTCATTCTTTTTTCTTTATTTGAAAATGCTTATGCTCAAGAAGGCATTTTCGCCATCGCCCGTTATGACTCGATGAGACCGCCGAAGTTGCGTTATGACGATTCATTAACGGAATTTGCAGGCGGTTTTGATGCCTTTCGGAATGTATTTTTGAAACAATTTAAGTTGCCAACTAAGGCTTTACGGGTTGAAAAAGCACGCGATGGTATGGTCGGCTTTACCGTCAATTTAGTAGGTAAAATAGTGGATATTGCCATTATTGACTCCGTTACACCTGAAATTGATGCCGAAGTAATGCGTGTTTTGTCAGAAATATCAGAATTTTATCCGCAATCCAAGACTTTGAAATTTGCTATTCAATATAACGTCTATCCCGATTGGTTTCGGGATTATGTTTTAGAAAAAGAGCAAACTGAGAAGTACAGAATTGAAGCAGCCAGAATCGATAGTTTGCTGAAAAGTAAGAAAGTAGCAGAGTTGGGAAGGTATGTGGATAACAGCAAAGTGTATGCTTTAGGCGATATTTGGGCGGGTTTTTCGACCATGAATGACCCCCTCAGTAAATCCATCACTCCATCTTGGGTTGTTGGGGCAGACTTAAATTTTATCAAACGAAATGGGTTTTTGGGCGGAAATATACAATTTAGAAGAACGCATATCAAGCAGGAATTTGAATATAAAGATGCTTTTTGGGCAAAAGATACCTCTGCCAGTCTATTTAGTTTGGGTTTAGCAGGTGGTTACAAGTTGATTGACGAGGAACGTTTGGTGTTTACGCCTTTCGTGAGTGTGGGCATTGGCGTTTTGTCTTTGCCTTCAACCGAAGATGTAACCGCACCCGAAGGATCCAGTCTCCCAAGTTTTGCGCCAACCATAGGGTGTTTTGTTGATTATAAATATAAAGTAAAAGCACAACGGGCGTGGTATGAATCGAAGCTCAATACATCAACGATTCGCGTGCGTTTGGCGGTCAGCCCAATGAATTTTAAGGAAGGAAGGCGTGGCAACGTGATTGATTTGGGTATCGGTTTTGGGTTTTGGCAACAAGTGTTGATAATGGAATAAATAGTTATGAGTTATGAGTTATGAATTATTTTAACTCATAACTCATAACTCATAACTCATAACTCATAACTCATAACTATTCAAAGAATATCGCTGTCCTGTTCTGGGAATTTTTCTTGAAAATAGCCTTTGTTTTGGAGGCTGGCTTGGAGAAAAAAGCCGATAAGTAAGCCAATACCCCCACAAATACAGACTAAACCAGCGACTATGCCGCCTCTATCTAAAAAATCAAACGAGCGGAGTATATTGCCCACAAACAAACCCACGCCTACGCCGATAACGGCACAAGCAATGCGTAAAAAACGCAAGGGGTCTCTGTCTTTGCGTCGTAATGTCCTAAAATTGGTGGATAAATCTGCGGGGTTCATGCCGCGTTCTATCATAGACATACGCTCAATGTTATTGTAACGGCGTAAAAAAATGATCATTGTAAATGCGCCAATGACGCTGATTATGGGTATCGAGAGAGCAAGAATTTCTGGATGCATTATTGTATTTTTTTTAGTTATAAAATTTTGTTTTCTAAATGTTCAGTTCCGAACCGTTATTTGGGGATATGACATCTCCTTGTTGAAGGAGGTTACACTTAAAGAAATGATGAATGATAAATGATAAATAATAATTTTGCAAAACGTTGATTACCAATAAATTGTAAAATAAATTGCTAAAATTTATTTTTTAGTTGTTCGTATATTTAAAAAATAAGCATTTATTTTTAATATTTAGCCCTTTCCCGAAAGAATCGGGATTTCTTTTTTAATATCAAAAAAAATCAGAACCTATGTCTCCCGTTTCTTGGCTAAATCCTTTGTTGCTTGATTTTCCTGACCCTGAAACAATAGATTCGGATGGCATAATTGCCATAGGTGGCGATATGACATCTGAAAGATTGCTTTGTGCCTACAAAAACGGTATTTTCCCTTGGTACAATATCGGTTATGAACCTATTCTGTGGTGGTCGCCCGACCCCCGTATGGTGCTTTTTCCTGATGAATTGAAAGTGTCGAAAAGCATGCGTCCTTTATTTAATCAAAAAAAATTTAGGGTAACGTATAATCAGTATTTTGAAAAAATAATGCGTAACTGCATGAATACCAATCGAGAAGGTCAAAGAGGCTCTTGGATAAATGAGGACATGATTCAGGCTTATACCGTCTTAAATCAGTGGGGTTTTGCTCATTCCGTCGAAGTTTGGGAAGGCGATGATTTGGTTGGGGGATTGTATGGCGTTTCGTGGGGGCGTGTTTTTTTTGGCGAAAGTATGTTTGCCTATAAGTCAAATGCTTCAAAGTTTGGTTTCATTTCTTTTGTTCAAAAACTAAAAGCATTGGGTTTTCAACTCATTGATTGTCAACAAAAAACAACACATTTAACCAGCTTGGGTGGCAAAACAATTCCCCGTTCTGAATTTCTAAAAATCATTAAAAACAATAAAAGCCAAGAGCATTTGTTAAAAGACATGGATTTTAATTCTATAATTTTATAAAAAATATATTGTTACAAGTTCTTTTTCCGACAAAAATACCCCCCTCAGTATTTTGCCATTTGAAAAGGAAAAACTACCTTTCGCAGGATTGACAAACATATTCCTAACAAAACAAACATACTCCGAGAAAATGCTCGTCAAAACGTATGCAGGTGCCGTTCACGGCATCGAATCAACAACAATCACTGTTGAAGTCAGTGCAGGTGGTTTGCCACCACAAAATGAAGATAAAAAGATTCCGACCTTTTATTTCCTCGTTGGGTTGCCCGATAGTGCCGTCAAAGAGGGTTGGCAACGTATTGAAGCGGCATTGATAAACTCAAAATTTGGTATGCCACGTATGAAACTCGTGGTCAACCTTGCTCCTGCCGATTTGCGAAAAGAAGGCGCAGCGTATGATTTGCCCATCGCTATCAGCGTCTATGCAGCAGCTAACGGTTTGGTTTTTAATGATTTAGAAAAATTTATCATTGTCGGCGAACTGTCATTGGATGGTTCAGTCCGTCCCATTAAAGGTGCTTTGCCGATGGCAATACAAGCCCGTTATGAAAAATTTAAAGGCATTATTTTGCCAAAAGCCAATGCCCGAGAAGCCGCTATTGTCAGTGGCATCGAAGTGTATGGTATCGAAAACCTACGGGAAGCCATTGAGTTTTTTGACGGGTCAAGGCAATTAGAACGGGTCGTCGTGGACACCCGCGCCGAATTTGCAGCACAAAACAGCATCTATGACGTTGATTTTTCAGACGTAAGAGGTCAAGAGAACATCAAACGCGCGCTCGAAATTGCTGCGGCAGGTGGTCATAATGCGATTCTCATAGGACCGCCCGGTGCAGGCAAAACGATGTTGTCAAGGCGTTTGCCCACTATTTTACCCCCTTTAAACCTTCATGAAGCCTTAGAAACGACTAAAATACACTCTGTGGCAGGTATTTTACCACCTGAAGCCTCGCTTGTGGCAAAACGCCCGTTTCGGTCGCCCCATCATACAATCAGCGATGTGGCTTTGGTCGGTGGGGGTTCAACGCCTATGCCTGGTGAAATCTCCTTGGCGCACAACGGCGTTTTGTTCCTCGACGAATTGCCTGAATTTAAACGCACCGTCCTCGAAGTCATGCGACAACCGATGGAGGAACGCCGCGTGACGATTTCAAGAGCGAAATTGACGATTGACTACCCTGCGAGTTTTATGCTCATTGCGTCCATGAATCCCTGTCCGTGTGGGTATTACAATCATCCTGAAAAGCCTTGTGTCTGTGGTTTTGGCGTTGTAAAACGTTATTTATCAAAGATTTCGGGACCTTTGCTTGATAGAATTGACTTACATGTAGAAGTTGTGCCTGTCAAATTGGAGGAATTGACGAATAGGGAACACCAGTGTGAAACGAGTGTAGACATTGCTGCACGGGTTGTTAGGGCGCGCGACATTCAAGATGTGCGATTTAAAAACCACAAAGGCGTTTACAGCAATGCTCACATGCCGAGCCGCTTGGTGAGGGAAGTTTGTAACCTTGATACTGAGGGGTTTGAATTATTGAAAACCGCTATGGCAAGGCTGCAACTGTCTGCCCGTGCTTATGACCGTATCTTGAAAGTTGCCCGAACAGTGGCAGATTTAGCAGAAAGTGAACATATTAAGCCTGAACATTTGGCAGAAGCGATACAATTTCGCAGTCTCGATAGAGCGAATTGGGCGGGATAGTTATTGGTTATTGGTGGATTGGTTATTGGTTATTGGTTATTAGGAATTGGTTAAGGCAGACCAATAACCAATTTCTAATAACCAATAACCAATCCACCAATAACTAAATTACCGAAGTCTATCCGCTGAACGAACCAATAACTCGTCTTTGCGAATATAACGTATAGCAAGGAAGCCAAAAATGATAGCTAATGCGCTGGAAATGAAACCAATAAGAGATATTTTGAGTGGTACAATAGCACTAATGCTTTGAATGCGCCAAACGGCTAAACCGATTAGAATAACCGTGACGGCCATCATAACCCACGCATAGCGGATTTGATTGGGACGATTTTTGAACAAAAAAAGCGTCAAAAGGCTTAAGGCAATGGCTGCTGCTGTTACGCCTACCATGATTTTATCGTCATAAATGTTCAAAAAGCCATCTAAAGAGGCGGGTACTGAGGGGTTTGGTTCCGTAAAATCGGCAAACGAAACGGGATTGATAAACAAGCTACCGAGGGAACTGGATGCTAAAAGCAAAAAAATACTTTGAATACGCTGTATCATATTGAGAAATTAAATGTTTAATTATATTCTGATGCGGGCAAAATTAGCTTTCCTGTTGGCTATTTTCAAAATAAACCTTGTCAAAGACTGCAAATTATTATATCATATTAAAAAATGACGCTTTTTCCGAAACAATATTTTACTTTTGATACTCTAACAAGAGTCGATAAGGCTTTTAATAAAAGTGAAAGACAATTTTTTTTTAGAAAATGCCATAATAACTGGATAAGTGTTGTTAAAATGCCCCTTTCGTTCTAAAACGATTCATATATCTCATGGAGGAGAAACTTTCAAATAAAAATTCAAATCAAGAAGTAGAAATAATTGATAATCAATTCTCTAACATCAGGAGGGATGTGGCAGCACTTACAGCATCGGCTCGTGTGTGTGTGCAACAGAATGATTACATCAAGGCTTTAGCTTTGGCAAATGAAGCCTGGCAGCTACTTCGACATAGTAATTCACAACAGAATATAACGGTAGAAGTCGATTTGCTTCAACTCTTAGCTCAAATTTATCTTCACCGTCAAAATTTCACAAAATTAGAAGAATATATTCGTCCTTTACTCGAACTGAGTCGTCAGATAGGGGATGGGGAACGCGAGGCTTGGGCTTTGCTCAATTTGGGCATCGTTCATAGCATTGGTTCTGATTATAAATCGGCTTTAACTTTATTTTTAGAATCGCTTGAAAAAAGCGAAAAAATCGGCTATCGGAAAAATGTAGCGCATTGCTTGATTAATATTGGAAATGTGTATGCCAATTTATTCAATTACGCCGATGCCCTCGATCGCTATCAAATTGCCCTTAATGACTATGCTGATGTCTTAAATGGTGCGATTAGAACAGCCACAAATCTCAATATTGGCAACCTCCGACATGCCAATGAACAATATGAATTGGCACTTGAATATTTTGAAAAAGGCTTATTATCTGCTGAAAAAGAAGGAAAAACTGATATTTTGGCGCATGTCCACGCTCTTTTGAGCCGTACTTTATTGGTACTCCAAAAATTGGATGAAAGTATTGAACATGCTCACAAGGCGGCAGAACTCACGGCCAATCGCGTAAGTAATGCCACAGGAAGACAAATTAATTTACTAAACCTTGCTGAAATTGCCTTTTTACAAGGCGATACTGAGGGGGGGGCAAAAATAGCGATTCGAGGTATTGCGGCGGCGCGGCGTGTGCTTGATGATGCCTCTGAACTGCGTGGTTTTAGACTTTTGGCAAGGATGTTTCAAAGCGTTAAGGATTTTAGGCGCGCCTATCGCGCACAACTGATCTACTCCCGCCGCCAAGCCGATTTTTTGAAAGTACAACGGTCTCGCCATGCTATCGACCTTGAAATCAAGTATTCTTTGAGCGAAAAACAACGTAAAATTGAAGCCTTGACGAAAGAGAACAGCTATCAAGCCTTGCTATTAGAACAAAGTGGACAAATTGCTGGGCAGAATGAGCAGTTGAAACAAGTCAATGAGGAGTTGCGTCAATTTGCTTTTATCACTTCTCATGACCTCAAAGAACCTTTGAGAATGATCGGTTCGTTTACGCAAATTATTGAAAATCAATACCAAGACAAATTAGGAAAAGAGTCAGAGGCATATTTCAAATTCATAAAAGAAGGGGTAGGACGCATGAGTGCCTTGTTAGATGCGCTGTTGCAATACGCAACAATTGGCAAAAATCAGATAGACCCAGAACCTGTTGACCTTGGAGAGGTCGTCAGCATGGCGCGAGCGAATCTTAAAATTAATATTGAAGAAACGTCTGCCAATATTCTATGTCTCGAAATGCCCACCTTAATTTCCGTACAATCTTTACTCATTCAGTTGTTCCAAAATTTGATTGGCAATGCCATCAAATTTCATCGCCCAGCAGGTCGTCCTATTATCCTCATCAGTGCGGACGAACAAACCGACCATTGGGTTTTTAGCGTCGAAGACAATGGTATTGGTATTGACAACAATGATATTGAACGCATTTTTACGATTTTTCAACGCCTTCACAAACGTTCAGAATATGAAGGCACGGGCATTGGTTTGGCAATTTGTGCCAAAATCGTTACGCAATTGGGCGGACGCATTTGGGTTGAATCTGTCAAGGGACAAGGCTCTACTTTTCGTTTTACGTTGCCTAAATAAATTTTTTGTTAAAAATTCAGCGTGATATTGAGAAAAACGCAACACATCATTTTGTTGTTTTGCTCTTTAAAAACGGCTCTTATGCACCATTGCATAAGAGCCGTTTCTCTTCCCACTTGACCTTTTTAGAAAATTGTAAAGTGTTTTGATTGCAAGAAATAAAACTTATATTTGTCATGATTTTTAAAAATAAATTGTTTATTGAATCAATAATTACAATGATGACATCCGCACAATACACTATCGAGAATTTAGTAAAAGACTTTGGTTATTCCAGTGTCGAAGATTTTACGCGCATACAAGCACGTAATCTATTGATGCAACGCATCGCCTATTTTCAAGGTCGTATTGATTTTTTTTCTAAAAAATATAATATGAATTATGACGAATTTCAAGCAAAATGGCATAATCTGACTCATTTTGGCATCATTGAAAAAGAAGAAGATGGTATGGATTGGGAAACGTCATTAGAAATGACTAACATCTATGATAAAAAATTATTAGAACTATTATGATTGCACGCTTAGAACCTTATAGTTCAATTATAAACCGTTGGGTTGTTGTTGAAAAAGTTACTGACCCTCTTTTAAACTATGTTAAAATAAGGGTTTTCTTTTTCGATAACAGTATGCTTTCTGTTTTCGATAAATTCAATTTGCAAACAGGTATTCGTAAATATAGCTATGATTGGCGTGATGACGCTAATAACCTCATTATTCGATGGGACAATTCACCACATCATCCTTATATTTCTACATTTCCGCATCACAAACACGTTTCAGTAGAGAATAATATTTTAGAATCAAATGAAATGACCTTAGAAGATGCACTTGATTTTATAAAAAAAGATTTTGAAACTCGTGTATAATCCACCCGCATAAGAGCCGTTCTCTTTCCGCTTGACTTTTTTATACCATTCAAAAACTAAACAATACAGCGTATTTTGCTTGTGAAAGATTAAAAAAGATACCGCCAACTGAAAAATGCTATACCTTTGTTAGGAATCCTCCCATTCACTAATAAATTTTAAAACAAACTTATTACTATGAACTGCACTAAACCTGCTCTTTGGGCGCAGCTTGCGCTACGCCTCAGTATTTTTATACTTTTTTTGAATACAGCCTTTGCACAAAATACTTATTGCCCTTCAAAATCAAACGCACCATGGAGCGAATGGATCGCTAATATACAATTAGCTAATCTCAACAACACGACAAATAAAACGCGTGATGACCGCTACACTGTGGGTTATTCTGATTGGACGGACAAAACAGCCACCGTTTCCAAAGCTCAAAGCTACCCCCTCAGTATAATGCCCGGTTTGAGTTGGGCGGGCTACCAAACTAACCTCTTTTTCCGTGCTTGGATTGACTTCAACAGCAACGGTATTTTTGAAGAGACAGAAAAAGTGCTGGAACAAAACAATGGAAATCAAACAGTTATACAAAGCGTTTCGATTCCAACGACGGCTGTGATAGGCAGCGTGCGTATGCGTGTTTCAATGAAAAAAGACGCTTATCCAACAGCTTGCGAAACCTTTGCGGCAGGAGAAGTGGAAGATTATACGGTGGTGATTCTAAATGGCAATACCGCTTGTAGCCCTATCTCACCCTCAAAAATCTATGCAAAAGACATAACAGCCAGCACTGCAAAACTCGTTTGGTCAAAAGTAAATAATGTTATTGAATATGAATATCAACTGTTGTACGACGATACAAGCCAGCCAAATGGCGGTGCGCTCATTTCATCGGGTATTCGGACGGATACATTTGTTAACTTAACACTTGTCAGTGGTCGCCTTAGGGCAATTGTGCGCAGCCGTTGTACGGCAAGCGGGGCATGGTCGGCTTGGTCAAATGCGACGATGTTCAATATAGTAAGTGAGCCTTGCACATTGGGCGCACGCACCGCTTTTGTTGAAGATTTTGAAAATGGTACAGCACTCTCTGCCACAACTTTCAATTTCCCTTTGTGTTGGACAAAACTCACTTATCATGCGCCAAATATTTATGAAGCATGGACAGATGTACGCTCAACAAGCCGTGGCACAGTCGGTAATACAACAAAACGGATTATCATGTTCCGCAGCACACCTTTGACGGATTCGGCTTTAATACTGCTTGTCACACCTGAAATTTCAAACCTTGCAGCAGGAACAAACCGCTTGCGCTTCAAAGCCGCCAATACTTTTGGCAGTGAATCGGCGGACAATGCGCTCATTCAAATCGGCACTTTGAGTAATCCATTTGATGCATCAAGTTTTACTTCGATGGGACAGTATGCTATTGGTGGCAATGCTTTTACAGAATATATCGTTGATTTTGCCAATTATCGAGGCAGCGACCGCTATATTGTTTTCAAATACATCAGTTCAGGCGGTGATTTTTACCGTAGTCTTGAAATTGACGATGTGGCGTGGGAAACAAGACCAAGTAATCCTAATTTACCCGATTTGACATTAGCAAATTTGACAATTCCGATTCCCTCAGTACAACAAGGTCAAAATATGAATTATAATGTCACTATCAAAAACAAGGGTACAGCCTCTGTTGCAAATAGTTTTAATGTTAGAATCTATATTTCGAGTGACAATATTTTTAGTAGCGACGATATTGGAAGCAGTGGTATAGGTGTTGCTGCGAATCAAATCATTTCCGCAGGTGATTCTCTTAATCAAAATAGTTTTGTTAATATACCCTCTACGCTTGCAGCAGGTCAATATTACCTTATTTTAAGAGCTGATGATACGAACGTAATAACAGAAAGTAATGAGAATAATAATATATTGGTGTCCACAACGTCCTTTACCGTTACGGCGACAACACCGCCCACAACCAATTGTGCATCCAAATCCAATGCGCCGTGGAACGAATGGATTGCCAACGTCACATTAGCAAATCTCAACAATGCAACAAGCAAAACCCGTGATGACCGTTTCGTCGTCGGTTATTCCGATTGGAAAGACAAGACAGCAACCGTTACGAAAGGTCAAAGCTACCCCCTCAGTATCACGCCGGGTTTAAGTTGGTCGGGCTACCAAACCAATCTCTTTTTTCGTGCTTGGATTGACTACAATAAAAACGGTATTTATGAAGATACGGAGTTGGTTTTAGAAAAAAACAGTATCAGTAGTGCTGTCAATCAATCAGTTACGATACCTGCAACAGCTACAGTAGGCACGACAACGATGCGCGTTTCGATGAAAAAAGATACTTATCCAATGGCTTGCGAAACCTTTGCAGCAGGAGAAGTGGAGGATTATACCGTCGCCATTCAAGCAGGAGGTATTGACCCTTGTGCAATAGATGTGACACCACCCATTATCACGAATTGCCCGCCAAATATCGTTTTGACAAATACGACAAGTCAATGCCAAATGGTCAGTTTTACACCGCCAACAGCCACTGATATTTGCACAACGACCCCCTCAGTATCTTTTGTTATGAAACGTGGTTCGCAGGTATTGAATTTTACACCTACCACAAATAACGATTTGATAATTGGCAGATGGAATGTGGGAAATACTTATGAAAAAACGATAGATAATGCAGGAAATGTGCTATCCACTGTGCTTTTATCTCCTTCAAATGACATAACAAGCATTTTTCAGAATGGCAATTATACCACCCTTGCCAATGGTGGAAAATGGGAACTATCGGCAGACGGTACAAAACTCATTGTGGAAAAAGGGACTGTTGACGAAAAATATTACACGCTCCTCACTTTGACGACAACCGAATGGAAAGAGATTGGTCCTTACAGACCGAACGGAACGCCTTATTATGGGAATAAACTTTATGAATATTGGTCATCTAAAAAGCCCAATGACTTTGTCAATATCTGCCCAAGTGTGCCGATTGATACCGTTGTTTATACAGCAACGGACAGTAGAGGTAATATTGCAACGTGCAATTTCAGTATCAATGTTTTAAACAACACTATTTGTATTCCCTCAGTACCTTCAAAGATTTATGCTAAAAATATAACCGCCACAACTGCTACCCTCGTTTGGTCAAAAGTCAATAATGCTATTGAATACGAATATCAATTTCTTTACGATAACACAAGCGACCCAAATGGCGGCGCGCTTATTTCATCTGGCATTCGGACGGATACATTTGTTACTTTAACACTTGTCAGTGGTCGCCTTCGAGCCATCGTCCGCAGTCGTTGTACAGCAGGTGGCACATGGTCGGCTTGGTCAAATGCTACGATGTTCAATCAATTCAGTGAAACATGTACGCAAGGCGCACGAACAGGCTTTGTTGAAGATTTTGAAAGTGGTACAGCCCTCAGTGCCACAACTTTTAATTTTCCTTCGTGTTGGACAAAACTTACTTATCATGCGCCAACACTTTACGAAGCGTGGACAGACGTGCGCTCAACAAGTCGGGGTACTGTTGGCAATACTACCAAACGAGTCATCATGTTCCGCAGCACACCTTTGACAGATTCTGCTTTAATTATGCTCGTCACTCCCGAAATTTCAAACCTTTCGGCGGGTACAAACCGCTTACGTTTCAGAGCCGCCAATACTTTTGGCAGTGAATCGGCTGACAATGCGGTTATTCAAATCGGTACTTTGAGCAATCTATTTGATGCATCCAGTTTTACGCCTTTAGGTCAATATGTCATCGGTGGCAATGCTTTTACGGAGTACATTGTCAATTTTGCAACATATCGAGGCAGTGACCGATATATCGCTTTCAAATATGTGCGTTCTGGTGGCGATAATTTCCGCAGCCTTGAAATAGATGATGTCGCGTGGGAAACAACGCCTATCACGACAGTGACTGCCGATATTGAACTCACAATCAGTTCAAATCCAACGACTTATCGCCCATGGACAACCAATACGGTGCGTGTAACAGCTAAAAATATCGGTACAACAACGATGACCAATATCAAAATTGACCTCAAACGTCCAGCAAAAATGTCTTTTGGTGGCAATCGTATCCCCTCAGTAGGTACGTTCAATGACTATTGTGCAGGCGGTATTGAATGTTCGGAATGGCTCATTCCAAGCCTTGCAGCAGGGGCAATGGCTACGCTTGATGCACCATTTTTTGTCCTCGATGCTGTGGCACCTATTGTTGTCACGACAAACCTTTTGGCTTCAACGCCAACAGATGGGAATGCGACAAACAACGTCGCCAGCATTTCAATTTCACCACAAGCAGGTGTAGTTCAATCTGTTAGTCAAAAGCCTACACAGTTGATTCCTATTATCATTCAACGCATTGCACCCAATCCAACAGATGGTGAATTACGGGTTCAGTTAGAAAGTTTAGATAATCGTGAAGTAACTTTTGATTTTTATAACAGTCTTGGAAAAGTCGTTAAATCAGAAATAAGAGCGATTGAAAAAGGATTGAATCGCATCGAGTTTTCAATCAGTGAGTTTGAACAAGGTTTGTATTTCGTCACACCTTCAACACATCAAGGGCGTAAAGTGCCGACGAAGTTTGTAAAATTGTAAACGTAAGATAACTCAAAACTACGTTTCGAGTAAGAATTTAAAGCCGCTCTATGTTTGCAAAAACATGGGGCGGCTTTTTTATTAAATGGATTTCCTAAAAGTGACAACCCCTACTAAAATGCCGTCTAAAATACGCAAAATAAAAAAAATACGTTTTTACATACAAACAAACTATTCAGAAATAGAATCCAACTACATTCAGCTTTATTCATTTTATATACTGTCCTTTTATGTTTTGGACAATACATTCTTAAATAAACAAAATGAATCATTCACATTTACTCAATTTCGGAATACGGCTCTGTATTCTTTTATTTTTCCCTTCTTATCTTTCGGCTCAAAATGCAGGTGTTTTTAAAACCTACAATGTTCACGCAGCGACATCTGCTTTGGGGGAATTCAATAATGGCTCAAATTTCCTTATCAACAATTGTAATACCAGCAATCAAGCCAGTTATCTGTGGACAAATGCACAAGGCGTTCTCTTGAACATCGAAAACGATTTTGTGGGCAGTTGTGGGCGATATCGCTACGATTCTATCTATTATATCCTGATAAATTCGGTTGGTACAGAACCAAACCGCGATGTGCGTTTGTCCAAAACGGATAGAAATAATACAACAATTTGGTCAAAAACTTACCCCCTTAGTATGGACAATTTTGGGCAGTTTGTACTACCCACAAACGACAAAGGGTTCATCGTAGCGGGTGCAACACAAATACCAAATGATACGACTTACAAAGTGCAACTCATCAAAACCGACTCTTTGGGCAATATACAGTGGCAAAAAGTGGTCACCCAAGGCTTGATTTATAGCAAAATCCTTCGCCCTAATGGAACCGGTTGTACCGACCTTATAAATAGTAAACAAATTCCAATTTCAAAAATATGGCAAACGACAGATGGCGGCTACTATATGGAATATGCCCTAAATACGCCTGCTGCGGATTGTAGTGCAGGTAAAGGTGATGGTGCAGTTGTCGTCCGTTTAGATGCACAAGGCAATTACCTCTGGCATAAAGTCAGTTTGTCCAATACCTCAGAAAGCAAATATCACAATGTCATTCCAGCAGAAAATGGCAATTTATTGGTTTTGTTGAAACAAACGGCTTATGACACTAACTGTACAAAAAACAGTTATAAACTAATGAAATTCAATAACTTAGGTGATACGATTTGGACTTTTGAACGTCGGCAAGACACATGTAGCACTCCGCAATATGCGGGTGCAATGACGATACATAGAAATGGAGATGTGTATATTGAAACGCAAAACGGTACTATCGTCCGCAAACTTAGCGGCAGCACAGGCAGGCAATTGGATAGCATCGTAATACCCAAACAAGAGGGTTTGACAAAGGCAACAAATATGATTCCAACCCTCGATGGTGGCTTTGCTATGGTGGGCGGCACAGGGGATGTGGTCTATTTTTACAGAAATAAATTTCCAACACTTATCGAAAAATACTGCCCTTCAAAAAGCAGAGCACCGTGGGAATTGTGGATTGCCAACGTGCATTTTGACAGTCTCAACAATACAAGCGACAAGTTTAAAGATTATACAACGCTCGGTTATTCCAATTTTACCAACCTATCAACAACTGTTTCAACGGGTCGTATCTACCCCCTCAGTATAACGCCTGGTTTGAGTTGGTCAGGTGTGTTGCCCACCGCTTTTTGTCGGGCATGGATTGATTTTAATGGCAACAGAGTTTTTGAAGAAAATGAAAAGGTGATGGAAGCCAATAACCTTAATCCTATGATTGTCAATGTTTTAATTCCTACAACAGCAGCTACAGGTGATGTATTGATGCGCGTCAGCATGAAAAGTGGCAGTTATCCTACGCCTTGCGAAACATTCGAAATAGGCGAAGTTGAAGACTATACCGTAACCATTTTTAAAGGAAATGACCCTTGTGAGAATGATAATATTCTCCCAGTTATCACTTGCCCAACCGATATAACTCTTCCGATACCAACAGCTCAAAACGCAACAACTGTTAAGCTGCCAATTCCTTCGGTGACAGATGCGTGTCCGCATATTGCCCTACTTGCGTTATTGCCCAATCAAGAAAGCGTATTACCAGAAACAGCTTTTCCATTAGGCACAACTGCGGTCACATGGTTCGCTTACGATTTAGCACGTAACGAGTCGAGTTGCACATTTAAGGTGACTGTTGTACATCAGTAGCTGATTTTTCAAAAAAAATAAGAACTTTTCAAAATATCATACGTTTTGAAACCTAATCTATATCTTTGCACCGCTTTTTGAAAACAAATTTTTAATTCATTGATAATAAAATTTTTATAATGCAAGCAACTCAAAAAAAACTCCCTTATAAGGTTAAAGACATCAACCTTGCGGCTTGGGGTCGTAAAGAAATTCAACTCGCAGAAGCAGAAATGCCAGGCTTAATGGCTTTACGCGAAGAATTTGGTGCTACTAAACCACTCGCTGGCGCACGTATCGCTGGCTGCCTTCACATGACAATTCAAACAGCCGTTCTCATCGAAACGCTTGTTGAATTAGGCGCAGAAGTGTCTTGGTCATCGTGCAATATCTTTTCAACACAAGACCACGCGGCGGCGGCTATTGCTGCTGCTGGTACGCCCGTTTTCGCTTGGAAAGGTCTGAATGAAGAAGAATTTGACTGGTGTATCGAGCAAACTTTATTTGCTTTTGAAGACGACAAACCGCTTAACATGATTCTTGACGACGGTGGTGACTTGACCAACATGGTACTTGACCGTTTCCCTGAACTTGTTCACAACATCGGCGGTATCTCTGAAGAAACGACAACTGGTGTTCACCGTTTATATGAGCGTATGGCTAAAGGTACTTTGCCGTTACCTGCTATCAATATCAACGACTCGGTGACGAAATCGAAATTCGACAACAAATACGGTTGTAAAGAATCATTGGTGGATGCGATTCGCCGTGCAACAGACGTAATGATGGCTGGTAAAGTTGCTGTTGTCGCTGGTTATGGTGACGTAGGTAAAGGTTCTGCTGCCTCATTGAAAGGTGCAGGTTGCCGTGTTATTGTAACTGAAATTGACCCTATTTGCGCTCTTCAAGCGGCAATGGACGGTTTTGAAGTCATAAAAATGGAAAATGCTATTCCACGCGCACAAATTGTTGTGACGGCTACGGGTAACAAGGACATCGTTTCTGAAAAGCATTTCCGTTTGATGAAAGACAAAACCATCGTATGTAATATCGGTCACTTCGACAATGAAATTGATATGCAATGGCTGAACAAAACTTATGGTTCAACAAAAGTTGAAATCAAACCACAAGTTGACTTGTACAATATTGATGGCAACGATATCATCCTTTTGGCTGAAGGTCGCCTTGTCAACTTGGGTTGTGCAACGGGACATCCTTCTTTCGTTATGTCCAATTCGTTCACGAATCAAGTTTTGGCGCAACTCGAATTGTGGCAAAACCCTGAAAAATACGAAAACAAGGTTTACATGTTACCAAAACACCTTGACGAAAAAGTCGCTCGTTTGCACTTAGCAAAAATAGGTGTTGAATTGGAAGAATTGCGTAAAGACCAAGCCGATTATATCGGTGTGGCGGTTGAAGGTCCTTTCAAACCTGAATATTATCGTTATTGAGAACCCCTCAGTAACTAAGCATCTAAGAAGCCGTTTCGAGTCATCGAAGCGGCTTTTTTGTTGCTTAAACTTTATGATTTGAAACTAAAATAGCGGTATTTAGTTAATTTATCTATGAAATAGACAGAAACTCTCTATTTTTGCGCCGCAATCGAATCATGTCCCATCTGAAACCAAAATTCACAAAATGTGTTTGGATACTGAGGGGTGGTTAAAGTGTGTTTTTTTCAACAAAAAATATAGAAAATATTATGGCAATAATGATAACGGACGACTGTATCAACTGTGGTGCATGTGAGCCAGAATGTCCAAACAATGCAATATATGAAGGGGGTGTCGAGTGGAAAATCAGCGATGGTGCAGACGTACATGGCGATTATACGCTTCATGATGGGCGAATTGTGGATGCCGCGGCTGTACAAATGCCTGTTTCCGACGATTTTTACTATATTGTTCCCGATAAATGTACCGAGTGTATGGGCTTCCACGAAGAGCCCCAATGTGCCGCCGTTTGTCCTGTTGACTGTTGCGTACCAGACCCTGAACATGTTGAAAATGAAGCGATTCTTTTGGAACGGAAGGCACGACTTCACCTTTGATATGCAACTAAACCCTACTTTACGAAGCTATATTCTCATCAAAACAAAATAAAAAATGGACAGATTAAATGACCTTCGTTATATTATTGGGCTCTTTTTTACCCTTGTAGGGGCTGTACTTATTGTGATGCCTTTGTTATCTACAACAGATAAAACTCACGGATTCAATCTTAATTTGTTTGCAGGGGCAGCTATGTTGGTGCTGGGCATTGGTCTATTGTGGGGGAGTGGTAAGAAATCTTAAATGTGAAAGGAAATGCGTGTATTATTAACAACGCTGAATGCTAAATATATTCATATTAACTTGGCTATCAGGCTTTTATATGAATTGAACAAAGAGCGTGAAGGTATCGCTTGGAAGGAGTTTACTATTAAAGAACCGCAAGACGAAGTGGCGGATTTTTGTAAAGATTTTGATGTCGTGGCATTCAGTTGTTATATTTGGAATATAACGCAAACTTTAGAAGTGGCTAAAAAAATTAAAGCCCTCGACCCCTCAGTAAAAATACTCCTCGGCGGGCCAGAAGTGAGCTACGATTGGCAAGATGTGATAGCGCATGATGCCGTTGATTTCATCATTACAGGCGAAGGTGAAATCCCGTTCCATGAATTTTTAGAATCATATCCAAAAGTTGAAAATGTCGCCAATTTAGTCAGAAAAGAAGGTAAAGAAATCTTTTTTCATGCGGGTTCTGCTACTTTTGATTTAGTCACATACAGCGATGTGATGCCTTACCAACCAGAAGATGCAGCGACTTTATACAACAAAGTAGCCTACATCGAAACATCGCGTGGTTGCCCTTATAAATGTGAGTTTTGCTTGGCGAGTTTGGACAACAAAGTGCGTTATTTGCCCAATAAAGACATCAAAGCCATCCTTTTATTTTTAATGCAAAACGGGCGAGTGATTAAGTTTTTAGACAGAACTTTCAACATCAAAAGAGATTTTACGATAGATATATTCACTTTTATTTTAGAAAATCATCGCCCCGACAATGTTTTCCAATTTGAAATAACGGCTGATATTTTACACGCTGACATCATCAAATTTATCAAAGAACGGGTGCCAAAAGGGCTGTTTCGCTTCGAAATTGGCATACAAACCGTTAATCAAAAAGCCAATCTGGAGGTCAGTCGCAAGCAAAGTTTTGAAAAAACGAAGGGCATTATCAAGCAATTAGAAGGCTATGTAGAGATGCACTTAGACCTCATTGTAGGCATGGCTTTGGACTATTGGGACGACATCAAGTACAGTTTTGAAGAGGTTTTTAAACTCTATCCACCTGAATTGCAATTGGGTTTTTTGAAGTTTTTGAAAGGTACACCTGTGCGCCACAAAGCCGAACAACACGGCTTCGTTTATGACCCAAATCCGCCGTATCAAATCATTGAAAGTAAATATTTGTCAAGAGCAGAATTGCATCAAATTGAGATATTGGAGAACGCTCTTGAAATTTATTGGAACAAAAAAAGGACGCTGCATACACTGCGTTATGTGGGGGAAAAGTACAGCATTTTCGATTTTTTCATCGGTTTAGGCAGTTTTTTTGTAGAAAAAAAGGACTTTCATAAATATGCTTTGAAGGACGTTTATACCATTATTTATGATTTTGTACAAAAAAAATACGCCGATGACTTTATTCTTCAAGAGTTAATCACCATCGATTATTACACTTATAACAAAGTAAAACCACAAATTTTATTTGTTGAAGAGATGCAAAAAACGGAAAAATTCAAACTCATTAACACTCTGCATTTGAATCATCATAAATATAGTTTTATGGTATTTCCCATTCATTTTGATTTTCAACTCTTTGAAAAACAAGGTATTATACAATTGGGTGAATACATTATGATTGTTCAATATGACGGTATCCATAAGCCAACTATTGTTGATTCATCATTAGTGGAAACAATAGCCGTTTACGCATGACCCACCAACCAATAAAAAATCATGTTTAAAAGATACGTCACGCTGCTCCAAGACCTCGTCGCCACGCCTTCATTCAGCCGCGAAGAAGATAGAACGGCGAATATTATCGAAGCGTTTTTTCATAAAGAACATATACCCACCGAGCGCATTGGCAATAATATTTGGGCAAAAAACAAGCATTTTACTGAGGGGGAGCCTACGGTTCTTTTGAACTCTCACCACGATACTGTAAAACCTGTTGCAGGATGGACGCGTGACCCCTTTGGTGCCGATATTGAAAAAGGGCGGCTCTATGGCTTGGGTTCAAATGATGCGGGGGCTTCTTTGGTGTCGCTTATCGCTGCTTTTTGTCATTTTTATGATAAAGAATTGCCTTTCAACCTCATCTTTTTGGCTTCCGCAGAAGAAGAGATTTCTGGAAAAAATGGTGTTGCGTTCGTTCTACCTCATTTACCGACCCCCTCAGTAGGTATCGTCGGGGAACCAACTTTGATGGGTATGGCCGTTGCGGAGAAAGGTTTAATGGTTGTTGATGGCATTGCCAAAGGGGAAGCTGGACATGCGGCACGCGATGAAGGCATGAATGCTATATATAAGGCTTTGCAAGATATTGACATCATTCGGCAGTTTGATTTTGAGAAAAAATCAGACTTGTTGGGGACTGTCAAAATGTCAGTGACGCAAATACAAGCAGGTACACAGCACAATGTCGTGCCAGATGAATGTCGTTTTGTGATTGATATTCGGACGAATGAATGTTACTCAAATCAAGAAGTCTTGGAAATCATTCAAAAGGAAGTGACCTCTGAGCTTGTGCCGCGTTCTTTCCGCTTAAATTCTTCAAAAATTGCACTGGAACACCCGCTTATACTGAGGGGTCTCGAATTGGGCTTAACTTACTATGGCTCGCCGACATTGAGTGATCAAGCATTGATGCCGTTTCCAACTTTAAAAATAGGCGTGGGCGATTCTGCAAGGTCGCATACAGCAGATGAGTTTGTGTATGTAAAAGAAATTGAACAAGGGATTGAGCTGTATATCAAATTACTACAGAATTGGAAACTGTGAATTATTATAATTAAAAATGGCTGGATAGTAGCACACTATACAGCCATTTTTTATGAAATGAATGGAGTAAATCTCTAAGAAAAAGAAAACCCCTGTCACGCGGACAAGGGCTTCTAACCCAAACAAATAAACACAAAAACTATCTTGATATCAGAGGAATAGAAGAAGAACACTAAATGATAATTTATAAAAATATTCTTCAAAACTACTTCTGGATAATTGAATTTAAATTTATGCTGTAAAAGTAATGTATCTAAATGAATTTGCCAAAAAAAAATTATCAATTTTTTTATTTTATTGGTATAAATACCATAAAAAAGGTGTATGAATGATAGGAATCAGTATGTGAATGGACATAAGACCCTTTTTTTTCTTTCATTTTCCAGAGGTAAATATAGAACCCTATCGAATTTTTTTTAGCATAACATTTTTTTACTTAATATCTTTAAATAAATTACAGGGCATTTTACTTTCAATACCCATACACCAATGCTATTACATCAGAAGCGACACCCAACTCTAAAATGATATTAATCTATCGTGAAAATATGGAGGGGTTTAAAACAAAAAAAAGAGAAAAAAAAGAAGTTTATGACCCCTCAGTATTCAGCAATTAAAGCACATTTGAGCCTTGAAGTGCTGAATACTGAGGGGGCGTTTTGTTGATTTAAGCCTTTTTGTTTGACTTTGCATCAGATTTTGGCGCAAAAGTGTCATTCGAAGACTGCTTGCTTTTACTTTCAGATTTATAATCTGATACAGGTTTGCTTTTGCCAGACGTTTTGTCGGCAGGTGCTTTTTTAACGTTTTTAACTCCTTTGTCTTTGCTCATTTTATTGAATTTTTGATTGCCACATAAAATTGAGGCAGCTGTTAAAGAATTGTCAAAGAACGTTATAATTAAGGAGTAATTGCCAAGAATGTTTAATATTAACACATTACAAACATTAAATTATGATAACATCAAACTCATTGTTGCAAGGCATTTTCTATTTTTAATCTTTATTTTCAACACCGAGAAAGGGGGGTAAAAATATTTTTACTGAAAGGTATTGACTTTGTTATAAATTGGTTGTTGTTTTGTAAATAATTATAAATCAATAATTTACGAAAAACAAATACGATTTTTTAAAACGTAAACCACTATGACGAATATCCTACTGCGCCGTAAATGGGCGCAAATCTGGGATGACTTTTTGAGTCTCCTTTTTCCACGTCTTTGCTTGGCTTGTAGCCAACCCGTCACTTTCGATGAAACTTTTATTTGTTTAGACTGTCAAGCGACTTTGCCTGAAACAGATTTTCATTTGTCGAAAAAAAATCCATTCACCGAGCGATTTGAAGGACGTTTACCTATCGAAACGGCCGCGGCTTTGTTCTTTTTTACCAAAAAAAGTAAAACGCAACACCTCATCCATCAAATCAAATACGATGATAAACGTGAAGTGGCTTTTGAATTAGGACGGTGTTTAGGTCAAAAATTGGTGCAACAGCCTCATTATCAAGATATTGACTACATCATACCTGTTCCGATGCACCCTAAAAAACGCATCGAACGAGGTTTCAACCAAGCCGAACTTTTTGCGAATGGCCTTTCAGAAGTCCTACAAAAACCTGTTGAACTGTCTGTTTTGCAAAAAATAAAGATGACAGAAACCCAAACCAAAATGTCGCGCCTTGAACGCATGAAAAATACAGAAGATGTTTTTCATGTTACCAACCCCTCCTTATTACCAGATAAAAATATACTCATAGTGGATGATGTGATGACCTCTGGTGCGACCTTAGAAAGCTGTGCTGATGCCCTATTGGCTGCAACACCCAGCGTAAAAATCAATTTTGCCACCCTCGCATTTGCAAAAATGACCTAAACCAAGACCGTGATTATGAAAACAAACTTAATCAACTGGCGTGAAATGCCCTTTGTGCGGCTCTTCATGCCTTTCGTTTTGGGCATTATCGGAACGCAGTTTGGGCAACCCGATTCACCTACTATAGGCAACCTAATTCTTTTATTATCAATGATTTACCTCCTTTGTTTAGATTTAATAAAGACGACATTTCAAAGGCGTTGGGTGTTTGGCATACCCCTCAGTATTTTTTTATTTTTACTCGGCTATCAATCTGTTTTTTATCACAATGAAATCAATGCGCCCAATCATTTTAAAAATGTGATAAATAAGACCGATGAAAAAATAATAGTTGGCATCGTCACTGACCGCGTTGAAAAAGCGACTAATTTTCGCCTCACCGTTGCGGTGCAAAAAATAGGTCATGCTGCTGATTCCTTGCAAGATGTTTCTGGCAATCTGATGTTTTATCTGAAAAAAGATTCTCTTACCCAACAGCCCCCTCAGTATGGCGATCTCATATTGACCACTGGAAAAATCGCAAATATTGAGCCGCCTAAAAACCCGGATGCGTTTGATTTTAAACGATATTTACATTTTCAAAACATTCATTTTCAATCATTTATACAAAATGAGGATATAAAAATATTAGCTCAAAATCGAGGTCATCCGATTATACAAACCATTTCGCATTGGCAAATTAGGTTGATAGCAATTTTAAAAGAGCATTTGCCTACTGAACGTGAATTTGCCGTCGGTTCTGCCCTCATACTCGGCTATCGCGATGCTGTGACGGCAGAGGTTAAAGACGCTTATATCAGTACGGGTTCGATGCACATTTTAGCGGTTTCTGGTATGCATATTTTAGTGATTTTCAAGGGTTTTGAATGGATTTTGCGTTTTTATAAATCGGGCAGCCGTCGGTGGCGGTGGACAAAAGCCCTTATTTCTATTCTATTAATTTGGCTTTTTACATTGTTGACGGGTGCAGGAGCAAGCGTTGTTCGTGCAGCCGTGATGTCCACATTTATAGCCTTGGGCAAAGGTTGGGGGCGGCGTGTAAGCATCTATAATGTGTTGGCAGCGTCGGCATTTACCTTGTTGGTTTGGAATCCATTTTGGTTGTTTGATGTGGGGTTTCAACTGTCTTATTTAGCCGTTGTGGGCATCGTATATTTTCAACCTAAGATTCGTAAGTTATTGATTTTCAAGAATAAATTGACTAATTGGGCATGGAATATGACCGCTGTTGGGTTGTCTGCACAGTTAGTGGTGACACCGATTTCATTGTATTATTTTCATCAATTTCCAACCTATTTTTGGTTATC
Organism: Saprospiraceae bacterium; assembly: GCA_031411275.1. Lineage (GTDB taxonomy): Bacteria > Bacteroidota > Bacteroidia > Chitinophagales > Saprospiraceae > JAAFJT01. The sequence goes on from JANOAU010000197.1 coordinate 55,443, forward strand.
GGGTTTGTTGGCTGTCGAGGTTTCTACTTATGCTTTGTATTCAGGTATTACTTTATTTGTGTTTTCTCAATTACCATATATTAGCTTAATTGTAGGCAAAATATTATTCGGTTTGGTTTGGACGATGAACGAAATCGTGTTTTTTATCCAAAAGCTACCCCTCAGTATTTTGACAGGTTTTTGGCTATCGGCAGTAGGTGTTTTGGGTATTTATGCTGCCCTCATAGGTGTGGCTATGGCTGTAAAAACCAGGCAGCTAAAAGTCTTGTTATACCCCCTCAGTATAGCGACTGTTTTAAGCCTTTTATTTGCTTTTTCAAATATCAAAACGATACAGCAACGAGAGATTGTTGTTTATGATATCAACAAAAACACGGTCGTTGACTTCATTGATGGACAAACATGTTATTCCATTTTAAATAATTTTTCTTTAAAATCTGATACCGCAAACAGAATAAAATTTGCTGTTGAAAATTATCGAATGCGATTGAAAATCAACAAGTTAGAAACATATGAATTTAACGCATCCGAAAAACATACGAATTTTATTTACCATTTTGGCATGAGTCAGTTTCAAGACTACAGAATAGCGATACTGGACTATCTGCCTAAAAATGATTTCCTTTTGTCCGTCAATACCGTTTTATTACATCAAAATGCCCGCTTCACTATCGCTGATTTACAGCAACATATCCGTTTTGATTCAGTCATTTTTGATGGTTCTAATGCCCGGTGGCGGGTTGAAAAGTGGAAAAATGAATGCCATACTTTACATATACCTTATTACGATACATCAGAAAAAGGTGCATGGGTAAAACAACTATAATGAAATTTTATTTAATTTAACAACTTATCTAAACGTACTCAATGAGACATTTTTTCACATCCTATTTTTACTATTCGCGAGGAGAGCGTAATGGTGTATTGGTCTTAACAATTTTATTGTTGAGTATTTTGGTTTTACCAAAGATTTATTCTTTTATGAACAAAGCAACCCACAAAATCGCAGATTTTTCTGCTTTTGAACAAGAAATAGCCACTTTTGTGGGTCAAAAAGCTGCTAATACTGAGGGGGTATCATGGGCTAATGGGAGCAATGAAGGGGTTCTTTTTCCTTTTAATCCTAACAATGCGACGAAAGAAGATTTAATGCACCTTGGTTTATCGCCGAGAGTGGCAACTACTTTTATTCATTTTAGAGAAAAAGGTGGACGATTTTTCAAGAAAGAAGATGTTAAAAAGATATACGGTATCAAAGAATCAGACTATGAGCGATTGGAAGACTATATTGAGTTGGAAAATAGCGACTCATTTTCACCTAAATCTTATGGTTATACCCCTCAGTATAACGCCTCAAAACAGATACAACGACTTATCGAATTAAAGCCTTTTGACCCCAATACAGCTACCGAAAATGAACTGTTAGGCTTAGGTTTGGATGATAGAACTGTTAAAGTTTTGTTAAATTACAGAGAAAAAGGTGGACGATTTCGGACAAAAGAAGATTTGAAAAAAATCTATAGTTTATCAGACATTGACTTTTTACGTATAAGTTCATTTGTCCAAATTGCTGACAACCAAGCCATTACAAAAGGATATTTCCCCAACTTGGCTAACAGTGAAGTTATAAAAAAAACGGGTATCACAGAGCAAGTGCCTATTGACATCAATCAAGCAACTTTGGACGATTTGATGCATCTACGGGGAATTGGTCGTACTTTTGCGCTCCGAATCTTAGAACATAGAGAGCGAATGGGTGGTTTTACCTCGCTCAACCAACTTAAAGAAGTTTATGGTTTACCCGATTCTACATTACAGTCTATTACGCCTTACCTTCGGCTAATATCATCTCCACAACGCAAAATCAAAATTAATACAGCTACTATCGAAGAACTCGTGCATCCTTATTTATTACGGAAGCAAGCAGAAGTTATTGTTCGATATAGAATCAATCATGGTGCGTTTAAGAGTATGGATGATATAAAAAAGGTCGGTGTAATAAGTGACAATGTGGCTGAAAAGCTAAAAGCATATTTTGTTTTTGATTAATACTATTAATTTTTCAGGAAACTACACCTGAACAAACCTATAACTCTGCGTATTTCTACACCGTGAACATATTGATTTTTCTAAATCTTTTGTTCAAATAAGGGTGTGATACGCAAAAGTGTTCAGCAAAGCCACCATATACATTACATGGCAGAACACGTTATTTTTTCACCAAATTTTTAATAAATGAAAAAGTATTGGATAACATTTTTAAGCACTCTAATTTTTTCAGTAGGGACAATGGCATATTTCCGAAGTCTGAAGGAGTCGAACCAAATCGAAAATATTGCTCTCGACTCCCTGATACACGATATAGACACACAACAAACCTTAACATTGACTGGAAAAACATTAGTGGTCTCTAAAAAAAGCAGTAAATTATGGAAGGTATTTACAAAAATTGATATTGATTTGTTACCACTTCCTGAGATTCCTGATAGATTTCGTCAAGCCCTTGAACATCAAGAAAAATTTATTAGAAATGCAGACACACGGGCAATAAACGGGCTTGATATTAGCCCAAAACACTTAAACCAGGTTTTAAATGTCTTTCGTAGAGCTAAATCGAATAAAGACGTTGCCACTCTTCTCGATGCCTATCAATTAAAGGGTGAAGATAATGAAGGTAATGTGCTGTTTACAGGTTACTATTCTCCTATCATTCCAGCCCGCCGCAAAGCAGATGCGGTCTTCAAATATCCAGTTTATTTAGCCAAAACAGCTAACAGCGACGATAATATGTCGCTTGCTTATGTGCGTGACCGTCAGGATATACGCAGTATGCAAGTCGAAGGGGTTGCTTATTTGCAATTTCCAGATGGTGACCGCCGTGTGGTGGCATACGACGGTGATTCGAAAAGAGTAGAAACAGACACTGAAGAGGACGATGTTAAAAAGGTTTTGGTATCCTATACTTCAGTTTTTACACAGCGAGATAAAGCTAAGGCTATGGGAGTTGCCAAAGTACCCCTCAGTACAGATTTCACAATTGCTGTTGACGACGATTATATCCCCTTAGGCTCTGTGTTATTGGCGGAAGTGCCTATTTTAGATGAAAGTGGTAATTTAGTGCGGACAGAAATGCGTTTCGTGGTTGCCCAAGATAGAGGTGGCAAAATCAAAGGACCGGGTCATATTGACCTATACATGGGTGAAGGCGATAAGGCAAAAGCACGCATCAAAAATATGCACAAATATGGTCGTATTTGGTTATTATTACCTAAACGCACTGAAAAAGAGAAGTCTGCTAAGCTACTTGCTCAAAATCTTTAAATAATCTTATTGCTTCATACAATAGGGGTCATCTCGAATTTCGTTGTTACGAAATTCGAGATTTTTTTATTTAAATCCTTAAAAATTCATTAGAATTTATGCGGATTTAAAATGTTAAAAATTCGGAATGATTCCTATTTTCATACTACTTTTTCAACCCAATTTCGCGTAACCGTTCATCCAAATACGCCCCTGCTGTAATAGGCTCATATGCACAAGGATTTTCAGCGGTAACTGTTTGAGGCAAACATGTCAGATCCATTTGCGAAACAGGGTGCAAGAAAAACGGAATAGACAAACGGGGCAAATGCCACTCGGAACGTGGCGGATTAACCACCCGATGCGTCGTTGATTTCAAGTAATTATTGGTCAAACGCTGCAACATATCGCCTACATTGATGACTATTTCATCCTCTTCTGGCACCACATCTTTCCATTCATCATTCATAGTCAACAATTGTAATCCCCCTGCTGATGCCCCTACAAGGAGCGTGATGAGATTAATATCCTCATGTTGTTCTGCCCGAATCGCCGATTGTGGCTCTTCACGGATGGGTGGATAATGAATGGCACGCAGTATTGAATTGCCATATTGAATCTTCTCATCAAAATAATGTTCACCTATATTAAGGTGTAAACCAATGGCTTGCAATAAAGAACCCCCTGCCCGTTCAAAGGCTTGATAGAGTTGGATGCCTAAAGCGGTAAATAGAGGTTTTTCGTCAATATGAATATTATCAGGATACAAGTCTTCGTCATCATCTCCGTCAGGCACTTCTTGACCAATTTGAAAAAATTCCTTCAAATCAGCGACTTGCGTATGCTTGGCGTGTTCTTTTCCAAAACTTGTATAGCCGCGTTGACCTGCTAATTTCGGGTCTTCATATTTTCTTTTAGTCTCAACAGGCAAGGCAAAAAAGGCTTTAGCTTCGCTGTAAAAATCGTCTATCAACGATTTTGGAATACCGTGGTTAACGACACCCACGAAACCGACTTCATGGAAGGCTTTGCCAAGCGTTTCCACAAATGCTTGACGTTCCTGCGGTGTGCCGCTTTTGAATTTTGATAAATCAACAACGGGAATAGCTCTTTGCTCTTTCATTGTGTATTTTTTTAAGATGATTCTTTAAAATTAGTTCGGACTTAATTTTATTAAAAATTATGCAATTTACTGAGGGGGGTAAAAATAGACAAACGCGACTATTCGCATAGAAAAATAATAGTGAAGGCAATTTAGATATTTTTACAAAAACCACACGCTATTTTCTTCAAAAAAAAAGTCTGCATTTCAAGGAGAAATGCAGACTGAAACAAGGATACGGTTTATTTTTACCGCAAAAAAGTGACTATTTATTAGTTTGAATTATCTATTAAGACACAACCCTTTCTTTTAGCATAAAATACTGGATTGCGTTCAATTATAAAATCTTGTTTTATTGAGCAAATTTACGGACTTTACATCCATAAATCAAACTGATAATTTTTATCAACTCATCAATATAATTGATAAGTAGAAGAATATTACCCATTACCCATTACCCATTACCCATTATCAACTATCCATTAATAAACAATGAATTTTCAGCAATTAGAATACATTTTAGCAGTCAATACGCACCGTCATTTTGCCACTGCCGCAGAGAAGTGTTTTGTAACACAACCAACTTTAAGCATGATGATTCAGAAATTGGAAGACGAATTAGGCGTTAAAGTTTTTGACCGTTCCAAGCAACCCGTTGTACCTACTGAAGTCGGCATTCAATTAATTGAGCAAGCTCAATCTATATTAGATGAAGTGAAAAAGCTGCGTGAAATCGCTGATTTGGAACAAAATGAAATAAAAGGCGAGTTGCGTTTAGCCATCATCCCGACGCTTGCGCCTTATTTAATGCCACTTTTTATACGCCCTTTTTCAGAAAAGCACCCCTCAGTAAAATTGCATATTTCGGAATTGACCACCGAGCAAATTATTAGAAAACTCAAACAAGACGAACTCGATGTGGCTATTATGGCAACGCCGACCAACGAAAGCAGCCTTTCAGAAGACCCCCTTTTTTTCGAGGAATTTGTCGTTTATGCTGCCCAAGCCGAAACGATTTTAAAGAAAAAATACGTCCTATCTGCCGATATTGATGTCAATCGCCTTGTTTTGTTAGAGGAAGGACATTGTTTGAGATCTCAAATTTTAAATTTATGTGCTTTGAAACAATCGGCAGGTTTTGTCAATAATATATTTTACGAAGCAGGCAGTATCGAAACACTGAAACGCATGATTGAAGCCAATTCAGGTATAACAATTTTACCAGAATTGGCTTTGAAAAACTTAGATGAAGACCAAATGGGCTACGTCCGTTTTTTCAAATCGCCTGCCCCTGTCCGTGAGGTAAGCCTTGTCACACGACGTGCTTTTGTCAAAAAACGGCTGATTGAGGTTTTGAAACAAGAAATATTGAATAATTTGCCTACCGATTTAAGAAGAACTCCTAAAAAAAAGGTGATGAGTATTGCCCGTTAATGTGCCAAAAAAATTGAAAGCCAATTTAAAAAAAATCTAAATAACCCTCTTCTTTATGAAAAAATTAAACGATTTTTGTCGTCTGCTACTTTACATATAGTTTTGTATATATTTTCTGAAAAGCACTCATTTAACGAAAAACAATTCATTTCTAACAAGTTTTTTCTCTTTCATCCAAATTCTTATAACTTATGGCTTGGTTAACGAATTACTTAACATCCTCTATTGGTCGAAAACTCACAATGAGTTTGACGGGGTTGTTCCTGATTTTGTTCCTCGTTGTCCACTTGCTCGGCAATTTCCAGCTGTTGCACGACGACGAAGGCGAGGCGTTTAATAAATACACGTATTTTATGACGCATTTTCCACTTATAAAGATGATTTCGTACGGTCTGTACTTCTTTATCATCGTTCACACCATTCAAGGCTTGTTATTGTGGTCTGCTAATCGCAAAGCAAAAGGATCATCTTATGCGGTCAGTACACGCCCTCCTGGCGTGACGTGGGCTTCGAGTAATATGGCTTTGCTCGGCACCTTGATTTTGGCGTTCCTCATTATCCACATGGCGCAATTTTGGGGTCAAATGCACTTTGGCGATATAGCAACAAAAGGCTATACAGATTTCCAAAACGGAGAGCCGATTAAGGATTTGTATGCGCTTGTTTCAGATGCCTTTCAAAATCCACTCATCATTGCGATTTATGTGATTGGTCAAATTGTTTTGGCATTTCACTTGTGGCATGGTTTCCAATCGGCATTTCAGACTTTAGGAGTGAACCATCCTAAGTATTCCCCTTTTATCCATGCTGTTGGAAAAGCATATGCCATCCTAATACCCTTTGGTTTTGCGATTATTCCGATTATTTTTTACTTAAATCATTGATTTTCACCCCCTCAGTATTTTCGATAAAAATGCTTTCAAAATGATAATATTACTCGGATTTGTCAATAGTTTAGTTTTTTTACTTATCAGTATCCTTCATTTTTATTGGGCTTTCGGTGGAAAATTCGGGGCAAAAGAGGCATTACCAGAAGGTTTAGAAGGTCAATTGCCACTTATGCCTTCTTCAATAATGACAAATACCGTTGCTGTTATTTTTTTATTCGTCAGCATTTTTTTTGCACAAAGGGCAGGTTTATGGGATATACCCTTACCTCTTTTAGTTGAAAAATACGGATTAATCACCATATGTTTGGTTCTTTTAATTAGAGCAATAGGCGATTTCAAATACGTTGGTTTTTTCAAAAAAATAAAACATACCCTTTTTGGCGGACTCGATTCACGTTATTATTCACCGCTTTGCTTGGTTTTAAGTATCAACAGCTTTATGATTTGGTATTTTTCTTAAAAAATATCCCCTCAGTAAAAAGACATTTTTTATCATTTTTAAATAAATATTTCGACAATGGCAATCAAAACAATTGATGTACATGGTCTCATAATAAAAGAAAGCGACCGCATTTTGGATTCAAAAATTCCAGCGGGTGCAATTGAAGACAAATGGACAGATTATAAAGGTCATGTGCCACTCGTTTCGCCTGCTAACAAAATGCGGATTGACGTTATTGTTGTCGGTTCGGGCTTGGCGGGGGCTTCTGCAGCGGCTTCGTTGGGCGAATTGGGCTACAATGTTAAAGTGTTTACCTTTCACGACTCACCACGTCGGGCGCATTCGATTGCGGCACAAGGCGGTATCAATGCTGCTAAAAACTATCGCAACGATGGTGACTCTGTTTATCGCTTGTTTTACGACACCGTGAAAGGTGGTGACTACCGCGCACGTGAAGGCAATGTGCATCGTTTGGCAGAGGTTTCTGCCGATATTATTGACCAATGCGTGGCGCAAGGTGTCCCTTTCGCCCGTGAATATTCGGGTTTGCTTGATAATCGTTCGTTTGGTGGGGTGCAAGTATCTCGAACATTTTATGCACGGGGTCAAACAGGACAACAGCTTCTGATTGGTGCTTATCAAGCATTGAGTCGTCAAATCAAGACAGGTGCTTGTAAGATGTATAACCGTCATGAAATGCTTGACGTTGTAAAAGTGGATGGTAAAGCACGTGGTATCATTGCACGTAACTTGTTAACAGGTAAATTGGAGCGTTTTTCTGCTCATGCTGTTGTGTTAGCAACAGGTGGCTACGGCAACGTTTTTTATCTTTCGACCAATGCTATGATGTGTAATGTGACGGCGGCTTGGCGGGCGCATCGTCGGGGTGCTTACTTCGGCAACCCGTGTTTTACCCAAATTCACCCCACTTGTATTCCTGTTTCAGGTGACTATCAATCAAAATTAACTTTGATGTCTGAATCTTTACGGAATGACGGACGTATTTGGGTGCCAAAACGCAAAGAGGACTGTGCAAAACACCCTAACGACATCAAAGAAGAAGACCGCGATTATTATTTGGAGCGCATATATCCTGCTTTCGGCAACCTCGTGCCTCGTGATGTGGCATCTCGTGCTGCTAAAAATGTCTGCGACGAAGGACGTGGCGTTGGTAAATCTGGCTTAGGCGTTTATCTCGATTTTTCGGCAGCTATCAATCGTTTGGGCGAAGACAAAGTACGTGAGCGTTATGGCAACCTCTTCGATATGTATGCTAAAATTACGGACGAAAACCCATACAAACAACCGATGCGCATTTATCCCGCCGTTCACTACACCATGGGTGGATTATGGGTAGATTATGAGTTGATGACTTCAGTTCCAGGGCTTTTTGCGATGGGCGAATGTAATTTTAGCGACCACGGTGCGAACCGTTTGGGTGCTTCGGCTTTGATGCAAGGATTGGCAGACGGTTACTTCGTTTTGCCTTATACTATTGGCAATTTCTTGTCAAAAGACATCAGAACGGGCAAAATCTCAACAGATACGGCTGAATTTGCAGAAGCAGAAAAAGGGGTAAAAGATCGTATCGAACAGCTTTTGAATGTTAAAGGCAATCAATCGGTAGAAAGTTTCCACCGCCGTTTAGGTAAGATTATGTGGGAATATTGTGGTATGGCACGTAATGCAGATGGCTTGACAAAAGCGATTGGTATGATTGCTGATTTGCGTGCAGAATACTATAAAGACGTATTCGTGCCGGGCAGTTCATCAGAATTCAATCCTGAACTCGAAAAAGCCTTGCGTGTTGCTGATTTCATCGAATTAGGTGAATTGATGTGCATTGATGCTTTGAATCGCAACGAATCCTGCGGCGGTCACTTCCGCGAAGAATCGCAAGACAACGGCGAAGCGAAACGTGATGACGAAAATTTCGCTTACACGGCAGCATGGGAATACGGCGGCGACCCATCTGACCCAATTTTGAATAAAGAGCATTTGGTTTTTGAAGAAGTCAAGTTGCAGACGCGGGTTTATGCATAATATACTGAGGGGGTGGTTTCTTAGGAAAATATTTATTTTGTTTAAAAATTGATAAACGATTATGATTTCAAAAGAGCAAATACAAGAAGCAACAAAACGCTTAGTTGAAGCCTACGATCCTGTGGCTATTTATTTGTTTGGTTCTTACGCATGGGGAGAGCCGAATGAGGATAGTGATTTGGACTTGATGGTTGTCTTATCTGATCAAGATAAAGTTGTATTCTCAACCTACAAAAAAGGTAATAGAGCTTTATGGAACATCGGTTTTTCAAAGGATTTGTTAGTGAACAATGAATCAGATTTCCTTATAAGGTCTAATCATCCGTCAACATTGCAGCATAAAATTCAAAAAGAAGGCATAAAACTATATGAATCCACACAAAAGTTGGCTATTCAAAGCTGATAGAGACTTAAAAGGAGCAATAGGAATGGTTGACCTCGGATTAGAGGATTTAGCAGTCTATCATGCTCAACAATGCGCTGAAAAAGCACTCAAGGCTTATCTTGTATTTAGCTCACTACCTTTAGTTAAAAGTCATGATTTGAGTAGGTTACTAAGTTTATGCCTTGATTTGGACTCAGATTTTTGTGATATTCAAGAAGCACTTCAAGGTTTACAAGGTTTAGATACTCGTTTTAGATACCCTGATATTGACTTAGTTCCCGATGAAGAAGTGACTAAAGAAGCTTTAGTGTTTGCAGAAATTGTCTTGGATTTTGTTGTGAATAAATGCTTATAACACCCCCTCAGTATTTTAATAAAAAAACAAAAAAACGATGCGCTCAATACTGCTCGTATGTTTAATAAAATTTAAAATTTGCATAAAAAATGAAATTAAATCTAAAAATATGGCGGCAAGGCGGCAAATATAAAGGCGAACTTGTCAATTATGCCCTCGACGGTGTGAACGAGCACATGTCATTCCTTGAAATGCTCGATGTATTGAATGAGGAATTGGTGTCCAAAAAAGAAGAACCCGTCGCTTTTGAACACGACTGTCGCGAAGGGATTTGTGGCACTTGTTCACTCGTCATCAATGGTCGTCCACATGGTCCTTGGAAAGCAACGACAACTTGCCAACTCCACATGCGCGAGTACAAAGACGGTGATACGGTGGTTATTGAGCCTTTTCGTGCCCGTTCCTTTCCTGTTATCAAGGATTTGGTAGTTGACCGTTCCTCTTTTGACCGCATTATTCAAGCAGGTGGCTATATTTCAGTTGCCACAGGTCAAGCACAAGATGGCAATTCTATACCCATCGGCAAGGAACAAGCGGCTCATGCAATGAACGCAGCTGAATGTATCGGTTGTGGTGCGTGCGTGGCCGCTTGTCCGAACGGTTCAGCGATGTTGTTTACGGGTGCCAAAGTGGCGCATTTGGCACGTTTGCCGCAAGGTCGTCCTGAAGCAGCGAAACGTGTGCAAGACATGATTGCACAACACGATGCCGAAGGTTTCGGTATGTGTAGCAACGTCGGAGCGTGTGAAGCAGAATGTCCCAAAAGCATCAGCCTCGATACGATTGCAACTTTGAATCGGGAATATAATGCCGCTTCTTTTACGGCTGTGCCTGAAAAGGCGATAGCGGAAGGGGTGTAAATCATCGATTTATCTTAGTTTTTATGTATTAAAAAAAGAAAAACGCTTGTTCTGTCACCTTTGATAGAATGAGCGTTTTTCTTTTTAATAAAAAACCTAAATTTGCACCCCAATTCGATTGATTATTGCTTAATTGTTGTAATAAATTAATAATCAATATTCAATCGACAATAATCAATCGAAACACCCCCTCAGTATTTTCCGTTAAAATCACCACATAACTCAATAACGATAGGCGTTTTTATGATAAATATCACATTTCCAGACGGTAATATCCGACAATACGAAGGCGGTAGCTCCGCCCTCGACATTGCCAAAAGCATCTCTATGGGCTTGGCAAATAAAGTTTTAGCAGCCAAAATAGACGGCGAAGTCCGTGACCTCACGCGTCCGATAGACGCTGACGCATCTTTGGAACTCCTCACTTGGGACGCACCCGAAGCGAAAAAAACCTTTTGGCACTCATCGGCGCATTTGTTCGCAGAGGCGTTGGAAGCGTTGTACCCAGGTACTAAATTTGGCATCGGTCCTGCTATCGAGACAGGTTTTTACTACGATGTGGACATGGGTGAAAAATCACTTTCGACCAACGATTTTCAAAAAATTGAAGAGAAAATGGTCGAATTGGCACGTAAAAAGAGCCAATACGTCCGTAAAGACGTATCAAAAGCCGATGCCATTCAGTATTTTACAGAAAAAGGCGACGAGTACAAACTTGAATTATTAGAAGGTTTGAACGATGGCGACATCACTTTTTATACTCAAGGCGATTTCACAGACCTTTGCAAAGGTCCGCATATCCCAACGACTGAGGGGATAAAGGCGATAAAGTTGATGAAAGTAGCAGGTGCCTATTGGCGTGGCGACGAAAATCGTAAGCAAATGACGCGTATATATGGTGTCACGTTCCCGAAAGCACAAGAGTTGAAAGACTATTTGCTTATGTTAGAAGAAGCTAAAAAACGAGACCACCGCAAACTCGGTGCAGAGTTGGAGTTGTTTATGTTCTCTGAAAAAGTAGGTGCAGGTTTGCCCATTTGGTTGCCACGAGGAACGGCTTTGCGGACGCGTTTGGAGGATTTTTTGAAAAAAGAACAACTCAAACGCGGTTATCAACCTGTCATTACGCCGCATATCGGCAAAAAAGAATTGTATATGACTTCGGGGCATTGGGACAAATATGGTGCGGATTCGTTCCAACCCATCAAAACGCCCCGTATGGACGAAGAGTTTATGTTGAAACCCATGAACTGTCCGCATCACTGCGAAATTTTTGGATATAAACCCCGTTCATATAAAGAATTACCTGTCCGTATTGCCGAATTTGGTACTGTTTATCGCTATGAGCAAATGGGTGAGCTACATGGTTTGACTCGCGTCCGTTGCTTTACACAAGACGATGCTCACCTTTTTTGTACCCCTGAACAGGTTGAAGAGGAGTTTATTAATGTCGTAGAGTTGACAATGTACGTTTTGGAAAAATTGGGCTTTGATAATTACACGGCTCAAATTTCATTGCGTCATCAAACAGAACGGGGTAAATATTTGGGTTCAGAAGAAGTATGGGATAAAGCGGAACAAGCCATTATAGATGCAACGACGAAAGTAGGCTTGAAAACCACTATTGCATACGACGAAGCGGCATTTTATGGACCTAAACTCGATTTTATGGTCAAAGATGCACTGGGTCGTTCATGGCAATTGGGTACAGTTCAAGTGGATTACAATTTGCCGGAGCGTTTCAAATTAGAATACATTGGTGCTGACAATCAGCCGCACCGCCCTGTTATGATTCACCGTGCGCCTTTTGGCTCGATGGAACGCTTTATTGGGGTTTTGACGGAGCATTGTGCGGGTAAATTTCCGTTATGGCTGGCACCTGATCAAATTGCGATTTTACCCATTTCAGACCGTTTTGGCGACTATGCTAAGGACGTTTTGAACCAATTGGCTGAAAATGACATCAGAGGGTTCGTTGATGACCGTGCCGAAACCATCGGGCGTAAAATCCGCGATACAGAAATGAAGCGCATTCCTTTGATGCTTATCGTCGGTGAAAAAGAGGTCGCAGAAGGTAAGGTGTCCGTCCGCAAACAAGGCGATGGCGACAAAGGCACGATGACGATTGCTGAATTTGGCGCGTATTTCAAAACTTTGATCTAAAAGACAATTTTTTCTGCCCATAAATTTGTCATAAATCGGACAAGGTTTTAATCAAATAGCACCTAATTATATAAAAAGAGCCGTTGAATACTGAGGGGGTATCCAACGGCTCTTTTTATATATTAAGAAAAGATAAATGATAGAAAAATTCATCATTTATAATACTTCATTCATCATTTCCCTACCAAGCTTTCTTACGCTTATCTCTGTCTTTTTTCTTCTTATCGAAACCAAAATCTGATTTTGGTTTGTCAGAATAGCTTTTTTTATCGCCAAAAGAACCACCGCCACTTGGGTGTTCTTTCGATTCAGTGGCATCATCAACACGCAATTTACGTCCGTTAAAAGTCGCTTTTTGCAAACCGCTTTTCAAACGTTCTACAAAATTGGGTTCAACATCGAAATGTAAATATGATTTTTTGATGTCCACACGTCCAATTGCACCGTTTGGTACATTGAAGTTTTCACCTAAAAGGTTGATAAAATCGCGTTTTGACAAACCATCCATTTCGCCAATATTGACAAAAAGACGGGCATGTTGACCATTCGATCTTGAAGAACGTCTGTCATCGCCACCCATTGGCGCATCCATACGGCGGCGGCGTGGGTTCAAATCTGGCGCATCTTTGTAGTACAACAAAAAGCGGTTGAACTCCATACTGGCGAAGCGTTTGATGAGTTCTTCTTTCGACAAATCTTTCAATTCATCATATATAGCAGGCAAAAATGGTTCAATGTCACTGTGTTGTACTTCAGTTTCATGCACATTTTTGATGATTTGTAACAATTGCGCTTCACATACTTCGATACCTGTTGGAATAGGCAACTTGGTAAACTTCGCTTTGTTCATACGCTCGATTTGCGGAATACGCTCCTCGTATTTTGTTGTCACAATCGTAATCGCTGTGCCTTTTTTACCAGCACGACCTGTCCGACCACTGCGGTGCGTATAAACTTCAATATCGTCAGGCAAACCATAGTTGATAACGTGTGTAATATCACTCACGTCAATGCCACGTGCCGCAACGTCGGTTGCAATTAATAATTGCAAATTGTTTTCACGGAAACGCAGCATCACACGGTCACGGTCATTTTGCGACAAGTCGCCATGTAGCGCATCGCTGTTGTAACCGTCACGGGTCATTTGCTCTGCCACTTCCTTGGTTTCAGCCTTTGTGCGGCAGAAAATCAAACCGAAAATGCCTGGGTGTGAGTCAACAACACGCTTTAAAACGGAATAACGGTCGTCTGCACGGCAGACATAATAAACGTGGTCAATATTTTCGTTTGTTTCGTTGCGTCTGCCTGATGTCAATTCGATTGGGTCAGTCATATAGTTGCGCGCAATAGAACGCACCTCATTAGACATCGTAGCCGAAAACAACCAAACCGATTGTTTGTTGGTCGCTGACTTTAAAATAGTGTCCAAATCGTCTTTGAAACCCATGTTCAACATCTCATCGGCTTCATCGAGAACGAGGCGTTTCATTTGGTCGAGTTTGACCGCACCACGTTCGATTAAGTCAATCAAACGACCGGGCGTCGCAACAATGATTTGCGTACCTGCCTTGATTTGGCGGATTTGAGTTTCGATGCTCGCCCCACCGTAAACAGCCGTGACCTTGCATTTTGGCGCAAATTTGGCATAATTGACCAAATCACTCGCTACTTGTACGCATAATTCACGTGTAGGACACAGAATCAAGCCTTGAACGTGGCGTTCCGTTAAGTCAATGAGTTGTAAAAGTGGGAGACCGAAAGCGGCCGTTTTGCCAGTGCCCGTTTGGGCGAGGGCGACAATATCGCCAGTAGAAGTAAGTGCGGTAGGAATAACCAATTCCTGAACAGGTGTAGGCGTAGAGAACCCGAGTTCTGCAATACCCCTCAGTAGGTCTTCATTCAGACCTAAATTTTGAAACAATTCCATTAATTAAATAAGCATTAAAACGTGATTCGGTAAGTTAGTAATCGTAAAAGTGAGTTTCCGAACCTGACCTCATCACATAATTACTTATTTACCATGAACTATATTTGCATGCAACGGCACACAAATTTTTTGCAAAGGTAGTTTATTTTATTACGAATTTATTTATTTTAGATTTTTTGCAAAGAATCTCCAAAGTAAAAGCCATTTAAAGTATTGATTTTCAAGTGTTTTGGCTCATGGCTTATTCGATTTCATAAATAGTCGTAAAATTATTAGCTGCTTTTTTAGATTTTTTCGAGAGAATATTTTTTTTCTTGTTTTTAACGAAAACTACTGAGGGGAATCGTTTTTAAAAACTTTTTTAAAAAAAAATCAAAATCAAAACCCAAATTCTCTTTGTAACACCTCTTTCATGCCTAACTTTCGCATTCTTTTGAACTTCGTTCACGTAATGCATTGATTCACATAAATTTATAATTTTGAAAAAACTCATTTTTATACTGCCTTTAGTCACTGTCCTTATTTTTGCAGAATGTAGCAATGACGACAACGTTTACAAACAAGGTAAAATCCTCTACACACGCCTCTGTGCCAACTGCCATCAAGAAAACGGCGAAGGCCTTCATGGTTTAGTACCGCCTTTGGCGAAAGCAGACTATCTTTCAATACATCGCAGCGAGCTGTCTTGCGTCATAAAAAGAGGTTTGAAAGGCAATATAGTTGTCAATGGTGTAACTTATGGGACGCAAGAAATGCTGGGCATCAAGGGTTTGACAGAGTTTGAAATAGCCAATGTCATGAATTATATAAGCACATCATGGGGCAACACAGAAAAATTGTGGACAGTGGATGAAGTCCGTGAGGGTCTAAAAGATTGTGAATGAAAAAATAAAATTTAAGAAATATGAGTTATGAAGTATGATGTAATTTCAACTTATAATTCATAATTCATACCTCCTCTTTCATACTTAAATAAAAATAGCCTATTTTGAATCTTTACACATTATGAAAAAAAATACAATACTACTGGCAGCAGCACTTTTCCTTTTTTCTTTTAACATGGTGGCTCAAAAGTCTCGTGATTTATACGATGGCTCTGTGGTTCACGACATTCGCATCACTTTTGACAAAGCCAATTGGATGAACCTCCTTGACTCCAACCGTATCAATGGCGACGAAATGGCTCTTGCCAAAGTGCAAATTGATGGTACAACGTACCAAAATGTAGGCGTCAGCTATGCAAACAACTATACGCATCAAATCGATTCTAAACGCAATCCGTGGTTGTTGAAACTCAATTTGATTGATAAAAAACAAAACCACCAAGGTTACAAAACCTTAGCGGTCTCGCAAGCCTTGCGTGACCCGTCAATGGTACGCGAAGTGTTAGGTTACGAAATTGCAAGGCGTTATATGCCTGCACCAAGAGCCAATTATGTCAATTTGACCGTCAACAGCGTCAATAAAGGCGTTTATGTCAATATTGAAGCGGTAGACGAGGCGTTTATACAAAAAAACTTTGGCGGTACTGAGGGGAGTATCTTACCCGCCTTCCGTTGTGTACTTGATACCAGAACGACTGCAAACGACGACTGCGACCACACCAATTTTGGTGCTTTGAAATATGAGAAAAATGCAAAATGCTATTTAAGCAATTTTGATATGCTCTCAATAAGGTTGGGACGACCTCATTGAATTGACTAAAGTATTGCACGATGAACCACAAAATGTGGATAAAGTGTTGAATATTGACCGTACTTTATGGTTTTTAGCTTTTAATAATGTCATTGTTAATTTGAATAGTTATACAGGGCAATATAGTGGCAATTATTATTTGATACGTGATGCAAAGGGGCAATTCAATTTTATCCCGACTGAATTGAACTTGGCTTTTGGCAGTTTTAAAAATACAAATGGCATGAGCGACCTTGATTTCGACGGTTTGGTTGCACTTGACCCTTTACTCCATGCCGACAATGCATCGAGACCTGTGATAGCTTTACTGTTAAAAAATCCTGATTACCGCAGAATTTACTTCTCGCACATTCGTCAGATTTTGAACGATTGGTTTGAAAACAATACATATCAAACCCGAGCAGCAGCTTTACAGTCTTTAATTACACCTTACTATAATACTTCTCAAGAAAAACCCTATGAATTGGCAGACTTTCAACGCAGCATCTCTGAAACTGTTGGCAAGGTAACTAAGATTCCAGGTATCGTAGAATTGATGTCAAAACGGGCGAAATTCCTTAAAAGATACCCTGATTTGCTCAATATTCCCCCTCAGGTATCATCCATTAACTTCACCAATCGTCAAAAGTTTACGACAAAATCGGTGGGAGATTTTCATGTGAAAGCCAAAGTGGATAATTTCCCACGTCGTGTACGCTTAATGTATCGCCCAGTGGGGTCGATAGACAACTTTATAGAGCAACAAATGTTTGACGACGGTAAAAACCATGATGGTGAAGCAGGTGACAAGGTATTTGGTACGGTTGTCAATCCAGAAGGCAAATTCACAGCTATTGAATTTTATGTCATCGCTGAAAATGCAGGTGCGGTTTCGTTTGAACCTTCAAATTATATTAATGAACGCCGTACCATCAGTTTGGCGGAATTGAATAAATAACGAAAAGTGAATAGTGAAAAATGAAAAGTGAATAGTATTGGGTTTGGACAATCCTTTACTATTCACTTTTCATTTTCTAATAAAAATATTATGACATTTACTTTACAACACATTGACCCTCAATCGAATGCACGGGCTGGATTGATTGAAACAGAACATGGTGTGATAGAAACACCGATTTTTATGCCTGTCGGAACACTTGGCACGGTGAAAGGCATCCATACAAAAGAGATAAAAAATGATGTAAAAGCACAGATAATATTGGGCAATACCTATCATTTGTACCTACGTCCGGGCATGGAAATACTGAGGGGGGCGGGTGGCCTACACAAATTCAATGGTTGGTCACACCCGATATTGACGGATTCTGGCGGTTATCAAGTCTATTCGTTGGCACATCGGCGCAAGATAACGGAGGAAGGTGTGACGTTTGCTTCGCATATTGACGGTTCAAAACACTTCTTTTCGCCTGAAAAATCTATTGAAATCCAGTACGACATTGGTGGCGACATCATCATGGCTTTTGATGAATGTCCACCCTTTCCCTGTACTTACGATTATGCAAAAAACTCGATGGACTTGACGCATCGTTGGCTCAAACGCTGCATTATATATTCTGACAATACTCCCCCTCAGTATGGATACAGTCAAGCCCTGTTTCCCATTGTTCAAGGCTCTGTTTTCAAGGATTTACGTGTCAAATCGGCTGAATTTATTGCTGAACAGAACCAACCAGGCAATGCCATTGGCGGTTTGTCCGTAGGTGAACCTGCAGAAGAGATGTATGCCATGATCGATTTGGTTTGTCAAATCCTACCCAAAGACAAGCCTCGATACCTCATGGGGGTTGGTACACCTATCAATATTTTAGAAAATATTGCCCTTGGGATTGATATGTTCGATTGCGTTTTGCCATCTCGTAACGCTCGACATGGCTTATTGTATACCGCCAATGGTTTGATGAATATGAAAAACCTGAAATGGGCAAACGACCATACACCTATCGACGATACTGAGGGGGCCGCTCCGACGAGTCGTTTTTATACAAAAGCCTATTTGCGGCATTTGTTTCATGTCGGCGAATTATTGGCAGGGCAGATTGCCACGCTGCACAATTTGGCATTTTTCCTTTGGCTTGTGGGCGAAGCAAGGCGTCAAATACAAAATGGTAGTTTTGTGAGCTGGAAAAATGAGATGGTGAAGAAGTTAGGGCAGAGGCTATAAAAGTGAGGGGTAGATTTTTTTTTAAAATTCTAAGGAGAGGATAATGAAAAACGAAAAAAGTTCTTTAACTTTATCGGAAATCCACCTTTCGCGCACCCGACACATAATTGAAAAAATGTTTTTCTAATCAAATAAAACATGAATTCGTAATGAAAGCTCTTTCCTATTGGGCAAGTCGCCATGTATTCGCCTCGCGTTTCTTACTTGTTATTTTTGGTATCATCAAAGGTTGTATCGGAACGATTATCGGCTATGGGCTGCTTCAAAATGTGCCTGCCGACCTCATGTTAGTCATTATGTTTGCACTTATTGCAGTTTATAAATTTGCTGAATGGCGGTATGATCGTCTTCGTGCTTATGGACAATTGACGATTGAGCGTTATTTTAGGCTGCGCTATGCGGTTATTGGCATTATGTACACGGCTCTTTTCGGCTTGTATATGTTCGTTGGCAATGCTGTTTTTCGCTATCAACCAACAGGTGAGACGTCTATGACAACGATTAATTCCATTGTGTTTGACCCCTCAGTATCTGTGGATAAAAAGGAACGGAAACAGATGAAACGGCAACATTATTACGATAAAGTGATGTTGAAATGGCAAGCGACATTGGGTAAAGATGTGGACGGCATGTCTAAAAGTGGCATGATTTGGTTGGGCATTTTGGGTATCGTATTGGGTATTATTTCTGTCCCGTTGGCATGTGGTTTAGCGTGTAACAAACAAGAAGCCTTTGCCGTCATTGTTTTACTTTTAGGCGTGGGATGTATCGTCGGTGCAATCATACTGTTTGTCAGAGCAAGTAGGAAGGGGAAAATGGAACGACAGCAAAAAGGCAACGCTGTCTCTTCCGTCTAAGCTCGTTTTAGGCAAAAAAAAATGGCATCTATTTTAACATAGTTGCCACCGCACAAATATAGAAGGACACAATTTATTGCTAACGAGAGGTGTTTAAAAAATTAATAAAAATGGAGGCTTTTTAAAAAATCTCTCTCCATTTTTATTAATTTTTTAAAGACAACAAGGAGACAGCACCCCTCAGTAAACGTCACAGTTTTCGGCTTGATATTTTACGAAAATTATTTTAAAAAAATTTCACCCTATAAGTTATTAATTTTCAAGACAGAAATATGCCTTGAAAAGGTTTTCGTTTTGAAAGTCCTTTGTATGCCGTGAATCGCCTGTTTTTATTGTTTAAAAAAACGGGTTGTTAAGACGGTAATATCGTCGGGATAGTCTTCGCCATTTCTGAATGCGTCAATATGTTCCATCAACTTTTCATTAAACGCACGAGCGGGTAGATTTTGGTTTGTTTCAGTGAATTGTACGACCAATTCCTCATTGAAATCTTCTCCTATTGGGTTGCGAATATCTGTTATGCCATCCGTAAAAATGAGTAATAAGGCTTCTTCATCAATAACCATTTCACCGATTTCTAAGGCGGGAAGACTTGTAAAAAAACCTAATATGGAACAGCCTTTTTTCAGCAGAAGGGTTTCTCCTTTTGTTATCAAAATAGGGGGCATATGTCCCGCATTGACATAGCGCAACCGCCGTGTTTGGGTATCAATATCTGCTACAAACATGGTGATGAATCGCTCGCTTTTAGTAACCCGCCAAACGGCTTTATTGAGTTGCCGAATGAATTCTTCAGGCGTAATGGCACGGCGAACAATGGCGTGTAGGTTGGCTTGAAAATTAGCCATAAGCAGTGCTGCCGACAACCCTTTACCGGCAATGTCGGCGACGATAAACATATAACGGTCGTCATGATATTTGAAACAGTCGAAATAGTCGCCTCCAACGCCAAAATGCGGTTTGTAAATCGCAGATACTTCAAACATCCCATTTTTAGGCAATTTGTCTGGCACAAGCGAACGTTGCATTTCACCTGCCAATGTCATTTCGTGATTGAAGCGTTCTTGTTCGATTTGGCGTTTGAACATGCGTTTGTTTTCGATGGCAACGGCTGTGATATTAGTGATGGTGGTAATCAATTGCACTTTGCTGAAATCGGTCGCATCATATCCGCCAATAAAGGCATAAGCGATGGGTTTTTCCTTGTGAAAAACAGGAATAACCATCTCAAAATGTTTTGCCAAAGGGTGTTTGATATTGTCCAATTTAGTTAGGGTATTGCCAAAAGAAGCCAACAGTTTATAAATATCTCTATATTCCAAATGTTCTTTTTCGATACCTTCATGGATAACACAATGCCATGCACCCACTTCGGGAATAAATAAGGCTAATTTCCGAACGCCTAACTCCCACGACAAAAACGACTTGTACATTTCAAACAAGCCCTCAGCCTTCACATTGTTGTTGATGGCTTGAGTGATGTCCAACAAACGGTTAATCTGCAACTGTTTGAGGAATAATTGGCGTTCGCATTCTTCTAATTTAGACATGTGTATTGTTTTGTCGACTTTACGATTATTAGGTGTCAAGTACAAAGATTTAAAAAAAACTTTCTTTAAGGTGTAACTTGTTTAAAATCAACTTTTTAACAAGTAATACTCCCCTCAGTATTTTCTCATTTTTTTATCTTAACGTTCCTATTCGATATGCTAATATCCTACTATCCTTGTAATTAAAGTCTTAATATCTTACATTTTATTCTTTACTTTTAACATCCAATGCATCTCGAAAACCATTGCCAACCAAGTTAAAAGCTAAAACCATAAGCATAATGGCGACGGCAGGAATCAATGCCAACATGGGTTTTCCACCTATGGCATAACCATAATTTTCATTCAACATGGTACCCCAACTCGGTGTCGGCGGCTGAATACCGAAACCTAAATAGCTGAGTCCTGACTCAATCAAAATCGCTGTCGCAAAATTTGAAGCAGCAACGACCATCACAGGCCCTAAAATATTGGGCAAAATATGGCGCAACAGAATACGGCTTGTGCCAAAACCCATACTTTGCGCGGCTTCCACAAATTGTATATGTTTCAACGACATCACTTGTCCGCGCACCAATCGCGCCACATCAACCCACATGGTCAAGCCTACGGCGAGAAAAATGATACCAATGCCCCGTCCAAAAGCCAAAACAATAGCAAATACAAGTAAAATCGTAGGTATTGACCAAACCGTGTTGATCACCAACATAATCCCATCGTCTAACCGTCCGCCAAAATATCCTGCTAATGCGCCCAGTAATATACCGATTGTCAAGGAGATAATAACGGCAATAAGACCTACCAACAAAGAAATACGCACACCGAGAATCAAACGACTCAAAGTATCACGACCAAAATTATCGGTTCCAAGGTAGAACGTTTTGTCAAAAATTTGGTCACTTACCTGTTTTTTAATTGTTTCAATATCAATACTTTGTGATTTATTTTTTAAATCGTAAAAATGGTGCGCCGTTTTGTCTGTCGTGATTTTAGCATTATCTGGATTAATTGAAAACACGATGTTAACAGGATGCAATGTATTGATAACGCCTTTTATACGTTGCCCTGTCGTTGGGTCTTCGCCAGCGTATTTTTCAAATTCGAGAGCTTCAAAATTTTGCGTTGTATCCTTCCCATTATTCTGTCCATTGTCTTGAAAGACTTTTATAAAATCCGCTTTATTTATAGGCACATAATCATATTCCGAAGGCGAGCCAAAGAGCAGTTTTGAGATAAAATTAGGCTGCTCAATGTCTCTATTTTTTTTAAGTTTCAATATTTTGACTTCAAATCCTGGGTTTTTCAACGCTACCGCTGGCATTTGATCATTAGCATCGGGTGTCGCATCAGGCGCAATAGCATAACCCAGTATGGCCAACATAATTGCTAAAGCGATGACCACCAAACCAAAAAGGGCTGGTTTGTTGCGCAGCAAACGGCGCAGAGCTTTTTGATTAGGGGAGAGGTTGCCCGACATACGTGTTTCCCGTTAAAATTTAATTTGCTATTTTTAATTTTTGAATTGGTAAAATTAGGAAAAACACTTGACTTGTATCAAGACAATCAATTTTTTTTCCGAATCACCGTGTTTTCATAAGAAACATCTTACTTTGCGACAAATTTAATTGGAATATGCACTTTGTAAATTTTAGAGGAACAAAAATCGCCTATCAAGTACAAGGCAAAGGACAAACGCTCGTCTTACTGCATGGACTTTGCGAAGACAGTACGATTTGGGATGAATTTATTAAAAATTTATCTGATTTTAGAATTATTCGCCCCGATTTATCGGGTTTTGGAGAATCTCAAATCCTTCCCGAACATTCTATTGAACTCATGGCAGAGAGTGTTAAAGCCGTTTTGGACGATTTACACATCACCCAATGCGTTATGGTCGGACATTCTTTAGGAGGTTATGTGACCATGGCTTTCGCCAAAAAGTACCCCTCAGTATTGTCGGGTTTGGGCTTGTTTCACTCGCATCCCTTCGCTGATAGCGAAGAAAAAAAAGAAGATCGGCGCAAAGGCATAGAGTTTATCAAGCGTAATGGGCACGTTATATATGTCAAACAATTGATTCCAAAACTGTTTGCCGAATTGTTTGCTACCTCCAATGAATTCCTTATCAACAGCCTTATCCACAAAGCCACGAGATACTCACCTCAAACTATTATTGGCGCACAAGAAGCGATGCTTAATCGTTCTGATTGTAGCGATGTTTTGAAAAATCTGGAATGCCCTGCCTTGCTCATCATTGGCAAACAGGACAAAACCGTTCCCTACTCAATTAGCCTTCAGATGCTTTCCTTAGCAACGACTTCTGAAATCCTTATTTTACCAAAAGTGGCGCACATGGGTATTTTTACAGCGCGAGACCGTATTGTTAAAACACTCCGTCATTTTATGGAACTTTGTCAGCATTGATTGTTGGTTAGTAATAGACCACAGAGAAGAGGCAATCTATAAAAATAATCATTTATTCATGATATTGATTCTCATAGCATTTGCTATTCTGCCCGGTCTTGTTATCACTTATTGGATTTACAATCAGGATCGTTACGAAAAAGAACCGTTTGGTCTCCTTTTTAAGGCTTTTGTGGCTGGATGTGTCAGTACAATCCCCGCGATGTTGCTACAAATTCAATTTCAAGATTGGGAAAATGCCGATAGTTTATTAGATACTGCCATTTTTGCTTTTGCCGTTATTGGACTGACTGAAGAGCTGTCCAAATTCCTATTACTCCGTTTTTTTGTTTATGCCAATGACGAATTTAATGAGCCACTGGATGGCATTGTGTATGCCGTGATGGTGGGTATGGGCTTCGCAACGGTCGAAAACTTAATATACGTTTTTAATGCGGACGGAGAGGGTGGCATCGGTACAGCAATAGGGCGCGCCTTTACAGCCGTTCCTGCTCACGCCGCCTTTGCCATTTTGATGGGTTCATATATGGGTTTGGCAAAATTTGTACCCAAACGTCGCAACACATATATGTTCACAGGACTCCTGTTAGCCATTTTTTTTCATGGTTTATATGACTTCTTTCTGTTGCAAAAAGTGTATCAAGGCTTAGGTGTTTTGGCTATTGGCGCATTGGTATGGGGCATTTCCGCTTCACGTCAACTGATTGGTTTTGGTCAAGAACTCTCGCCTTTTAAACCCCGATTTGATACAGAAACTGAACCAATGGCGGCTGATTCTATGCCTTCTGATGAAAATAAAGACGTTGAGAATGTTGATAACAAAGACTTGATATAATACCCCCCTCAGTATTTTTTGATATTTTTCTAAAAGCCCTTGAAAATCAACGTTTTGCAAATACATATTTACATACTTCATATTTCCTAAAAACCATGCTCAGCAACGACATCATACGCCCTCACGTCGAAGACCTTTATGCCGACGAACTAAGAATATTGATTGAAAACGACGAAAAGCCGAAACCTGCAAACTGGCTCATGTCGCCGTGGTCTGTCGTAACCTACCTTCTGGGTGGTAAGGTGAAGGGACAAATCATTGAACCTAAATACTTTGGCAATCGGCGATTGATTGAAGTAGCTGTCGCAACCTTAGTCACAGACCGTGCTTTGTTACTTTTGGGCGTTCCTGGAACCGCAAAAACATGGGTCGCGGAACATCTCGCCGCAGCGATTTCAGGTAATTCAAAACTTCTTGTACAAGGTACAGCCGGCATGAATGAGGAGCAAATTCGCTATGGTTGGAACTACGCCCGCTTGATTGCCGAAGGCCCGAGTGAAGCCGCTTTGGTGCAAAGCCCTGTTATGGCAGCGATGCAAACAGGCAAAATAGCTCGAATCGAGGAATTAACGCGTATCCCCAGCGATGTACAAGACACGTTGATTACTCTTTTGTCTGAAAAAATATTACCTATTCCAGAACTGGGTATGGAAATACAAGCCCGTAAAGGATTTAACCTCATCGCTACTGCAAATGATAGAGATAGAGGTGTCAACGAATTGTCGAGTGCCTTGCGGCGGCGTTTCAATACGGTGGTGCTGCCCTTACCTTCAAGTTTTGAAGAAGAAGTAAAAATTGTTCAAACCCGCGTTGAAAAAATGGGCAAAGCCCTTGATTTACCTGCCAAATCTGCACCATTGGCAGAAATTCAACGCCTCGTTAAAATATTCCGAGAACTCCGAAATGGCGTAACCGACGACGGTGCAACCCGCCTAAAATCGCCAAGTGCCCCCCTCAGTACAGCAGAGGCCATTTCGGTTGTTACAAGTGGTCAAGCCTTAGCCGCCCACTTTGGTAATGGTTTGTTAAGCGCATCAGATTTAGCCGCTGGCATTACCGGAGCGATTATCAAAGACCCTGTTCAAGACAAAACGGTATGGTTGGAATACCTTGAAACGGTAGTTAAAAACCGTGAAGAATGGCAGGATTTGTATAAGGCTTGTCGGGAAATGGTTTAATGATTCAACAGAAATAGTTCGTTTATCCCAAATAGACCCCTCAGTAAAAAAGCCCTCTTGCAAGTTGCGTGTTTATTTTTTGTCAATCAAAAAGGAAATCCTATATTTGTACAAAAATAAAAATAATATGAAAGTAACAGTTGAAGTATCTTCTCAAAGTGAATTAGAAAAAATTGTTCTTTTTTTTAATTCACTTAAATTGGATAGCATGCGTATTGTGACGGATGCTTTAATTCCTACGCCTAAAAAAAATAACAAAAAAGGCTTAAAAATCTCCAAAGGCGATAAGTCAATAGACCCTTCTGATTTATTTGGTATCTGGAAAGATAATCCGCAGTCCATTGAAACCATACGTCAAAAAGCATGGCAACGCACTGTTAGATAATCAAAAACAAATTGCTATATGGTTTTATGTGATACAAACATACTGATTAACGCTTTTAATGGGAGGCTTGATACGATACAGGAACTCAATAATATCGGTTATGACAACATTGTTCTTTCAGCCATAACTGTTATGGAATTGTATCAAGGCATGAGCAATAAAAAAGAACTTGTCCAAATGAAAAAGAAAATCAAATATTTCGATGTTGTTCACTTTGATGAACAAGCCTCCGTAAAAGCAATTGAGTTGATGATGCTATTCAATCTTTCACATGGTCTTCTAATTCCTGATGCCATCATTGGTGCCGCCGCTATTATACATCAAATACCACTTTACACCTATAATTTGAAGGATTTCCGATTCATGCCAGGCATTATTCTCTATACGCAAGAGGAAAAATAAAACGCCACTAAGTAAGTACAACTTAGCAGCGTTTTATTTTCCATAAAAACTTGTTAATCAAGACTTTAACGTGCAAACGAAACTGCCCGTTTCTCTCGAATAACCGTTACTTTTATCTGCCCTGGATACTGCATCGTATCCTGTATTTTTTGCGAAATCATGAATGACAAATCGTCTGCAAATTGGTCACTGACTTTATCGCTTTCAACAATAACGCGTAACTCACGACCTGCTTGCATCGCATACGCTTTTTGAACGCCATCGTGTGCCAATGCCAATTCTTCCAATTCGTTGATGCGTTTGAGGTACGATTCCAAAATCTCACGACGTGCACCCGGACGTGCGCCAGAAATGGCATCACAAGCCTGTACAATCGGTGAAATAATGTTATTCATCTCAATCTCATCATGGTGCGCCCCAACAGCGTTGACAACGGGTGCCGATTCGTTGTACTTTTCGCACAACTGCATACCCAAAATGGCGTGCGACAATTCCGTTTGTTCATCAGGCACTTTGCCGATGTCGTGGAGTAAACCCGCTCGTTTCGCCAATTTGATTTGTTTCGCATTCAAGCCCAATTCTGCCGCCATCAGCGAGCAAAGGTTAGCCGTTTCAATCGAGTGCTTCAACAAGTTTTGACCATACGATGAACGGTAGCGCATACGACCTACCATGCGCACCAAATCAGGTGACAAACCATGAATATCAAGGTCAATGACCGTCCGTTCACCAATTTCAACGATCTGTTCGTCCAATTGCTTTTTGGTTTTAGCCACCACTTCCTCGATTCTGGCAGGATGAATACGACCATCTGTGACCAATTTTTTCAAAGCCAAACGTGCAATTTCACGTCTAACAGGGTCAAACGACGAAATTACAATCGCTTCGGGCGTATCGTCCACAATGATTTCAGCACCTGTTGCGGCTTCAAGAGCGCGGATATTCCGTCCTTCACGACCGATGATTTGCCCTTTCATTTCGTCACTTTCCAAGTTGAAAACCGAAACTGTGTTCTCAATTGCAAACTCTGCACTCATGCGTTGAATGGATTGAATGACGATTTTTTTCGCTTCTTTATTGGCATTGGCTTGTGCCAACGACACGATTTCACGGGTCAAAATCATGGCTTCATTTTCAGCTTTACCCTTGACAGCAATCAAAATTTGCTCTTTTGCCTCTTGTTCTGTCATGGCAGCCACACGTTCCAACTCTTTGATTCTCAACTCATTAGCGGCATCTAAATCTTCTTTTCGTTTCGAGACGATGACCAATTGCTTGGTCAAGTTCTCACGAATACTTTCAACTTCTTGTACACGGCTTTCGACATCCAGTTGTTCTTTTTTAAGCTCTTCAAGGGCTTTTTTATGAGCCGTTTGATGTGTTTCTATTTGCGTTTTTAAAGCTGTTTCTTTAGCAGAAACTTCAATTTCGCGCTCTTTTAATTCAATCAGTTCTTTTGATTTTTTAGCATCAAAATCTGATTTCATTTGATTGAAACGTTCTCGCGCTTCTTGAATTTTCTGATTTTTAATTTGTTCATTCTTAATTTCAGATTTTTCAATGAGATTCGACGCTTTTGATTCTGCTTCTGCAACAAGACGTTGCGCTGTAAGTTTTGCATCTTTCAGGCTCAAATCGGCATTTTTATTTGCTTCATCTATCAGAGATTGTGCAGCTTGAACATTTTTTGCCCCCAACTGCCTCATTATATAGAAGCCGATGCCACCGCCTACCAAGAGACCTACTATTGCCCCTAATATTGTTTCCATATTAAACCATCGGTGATTTTTATATTAAATTAATAAATGTGTATATAGCACTCAAAGCCATTGCTTTGAGATTTCGTTGTTCGGTTTGGTTATGGGTTAATGGTTAGTAGGGATTGATTGCGAATAACCAATCCCTAATAACCATTAACCCATAACCATTAACAAGTTACGAATTCACCAATTACGAATTCACCAAAGAAGAAAGCAGAGAATCAAGATGAGATAAGCGGTCAGAAAATTCTGGGTCGGTGGTTGACTCGGCAACAGGTACGGGTTGTGCCAGCGTTGCTTGTGCTTTATGCAAGTCCACAGAACAGGTCAAAAGAGCCATAGAAAGCCAGTCTTGACGGTCTTTACGGGGATACGTGTTCTGGAAAAGTGAGATTTTATCGTTCACTTCCTTGACGATACGGCGGATAATCGGCTCATCGCCCTCTTTTATTTTTAGAGGGTACGGGCGCCCCGCAATAATTACGGTTATGTTATTCGTCGAATCCGACATCGTCAATACTTTACTTTTGCAACCACCCAATACATTCGTCAATATCCGTTATGTATTGGTCAATTTCTTTTCTTAAATTTCCTTGTCGCTCCTGCGCCTCTTTTTCCTTCGTCTCTTGCGTTATTAGCTGTGATTTGAGATAGCTAATTTCACTTTCTCGCATCAGTAAATCTGTTTGCAATACTCGGTTTTCTTCTGTTAGTTGCCGAGTTTGCGCTGTCAAAATAGCATTTTCCCGCTCCATTTTTTCTAATTTGGCTTTCAATAGCCGAACACTTTGTTCTATCTTATCGAGAGTATGGGTCAATGCGGTCACGCTTCTTTTATTTTAATTTGATGCTTATTAAACAGTTTTCCTTTAAACCACAAGCATAAAATAATAATTTTATTCTAATATGTAAAATACTAAGGGGGCATATATTTTCTTAAAAACGGCTTTATAACAAATTTTGTTTCGTTTACAAATTTTGATACAGCCGCAAATATATACTTTTAATTTTTTGATACGCTAAAAATGGTATTTTTTATGAAAATACGACTCACCAAAGAAACACTTTTAGCATTTATTCTTGTATTTTGATTATTTAACCTTTTCCAAAAAAAAATTGCCAACTGTCCTAACAATTGGCAATTTAAGAAAATATCGAGATATATTTATTTTTTTCTTTTCAAAACCGCCTTTACCGCCGCCACAACATCCGAAACGCCCAAGCCATATTTATCCATTAATTCTACAGGTTTGCCCGATTCACCAAACGAGTCATTGACCGCTACAAACTCCTGTGGTGTCGGCATCATTCTACCTAACAGTTCCGCAACCGCACCGCCTAAGCCGCCGTTGCGTTGATGTTCTTCTGCCGTCACAACCGCTCCTGTTTTTTTGACCGACGCTAAAATAGCCGCTTCGTCTAATGGTTTAATTGTATGAATATTGATGACTTCGCAACTGATCCCTTCACTTGCCAACTGCTTTGCGGCTTCAATACTGTTCCAAACCAAATGACCTGTTGCCAATATCGTCACATCACTGCCCTCTGTCATCGGCAAAGCCTTGCCAATCTCAAAAGGCATCCCCTCAGTAAAAATAGGCCAAACAGGGCGACCAAAGCGCAAATATACAGGACCATGATGTTTAGCAATCGCCAATGTCGCCGCCTTCGTTTGGGCATAATCGCAAGGATTAATAACCGTCATACCAGGCAACATGCGCATCATACCCAAGTCTTCGAGGATTTGATGCGTCGCACCGTCTTCTCCAAGGGTTACGCCTGCATGAGAAGCACATATTTTCACATTTTTATCAGAATAAGCGACTGATTGACGTATTTGGTCATACACGCGCCCTGTCGAAAAGTTAGCAAAAGTCGTCGTAAAGGGTATTTTACCAGCGATGGCTAAACCTGCCGCAATACCTATCATATTCGCTTCAGCGATACCGACTTGTACAAATTGTTTAGGCAATTCCTTGATTAAAGCATCCAATTTCATAGAGCCCGCAAGGTCTGCGGTGAGTGCTATGATATTGGGATTTTGTTTTGCGGCTTCCAAAATGCCGTCGCCAAAGCCACTACGTGTGTCCTTTTTACCCGTGACTTGGATGTGGTCGAATGTTGTCATTTTTTTATTAAGTTTGAACTATTTATGTCTAATAATCTCTCTTTTTCAAAAGACCCCTCAGTAGGTGGCGCAAAATTGGTTGAAATTTGATAACTTTTACCAATTTTTAACCCTTTTATTTAAAACGCCGTAAAGTTAGTTTAAAAACTAAACAAACTATCCCTCTTTATTAAAAAAAACTTTCTACTCATTTTAAATTCTAACAATTTGCTCTACCTATATTTGTCGCTTAAAACGCCTTACGTTAAAAAATGAATCGCAACATAAAATTTGGTGGCATCGCCGCCGCCCTCATCATCATCGCTTTTTGTGGATACACGATATCGCAACGCCCTCTGTGGTCGTGGTGGACACTTCCTTTTTTACTCGCTATTTGGGTTTTAATAGTTTTTATTTTTGAAAAAAAATACAATCTAAGGTGGCTGATGCTCTCGACGTTAAGCGGTATATTACTGACTTTAGGCTTCCCTATTTCACCTTTGACCGCCCTCATGTTTGTGGGTTTTGTACCGCTTTTGATGGTTCAAAAGGAAATTTCGGAAGCTAATATTGTCATTGCGAGGAACGAAGCAAACTCGGGGGGTAAAAAACACGGTATTATAAAATATGCTTTCCATGCCTTCATTATTTGGAATATCGGTTCTACTTTTTGGGTCTGTAATGCTGGATTGATAGCTGGTATGTTAGCCAATTACCTCAATGCGCTGTTTATGGCTTGGGCATTTTGGGCGTTCCATAAAACGGCTGAAATACTGAGGGGTGGTAAAACAAGTCCGCTACCGACCTTCCCACATGCTCTTATTTTCGTTGCATATTGGTTGGGTTGGGAATTTCTACACCTCAATTGGGAATTGTCATGGCCTTGGTTGACACTCGGCAATGCGTTTGCTCAAAAGCCTCAATGGGTGCAATGGTATGAATATACAGGCGTTTTTGGCGGTTCTCTATGGATTTTGGTCTTGAATCTCTTAATTTTTAAAATAACATCAAAAGCGGTTTATGAAAAAAAACGGGCATCCCGTGAGACATGGATTGCCCTTTTGACTTTAGCGATTCCGATCGTTTTGTCAATAATTATATACGACAGTTGGGGAGGAAGCAGCCAAAACAACCCGCGTGAACGTTACGCCGAAGTCGTTGTCGTGCAACCAAACTATGAGCCGCATTATGAGAAATTTGATGTTCCGTGGCGCGACCAATTTCAAAAATTTCAAAAATTGGCTGTTCAAAAATTGGATTCCACCACCGATTACTTGGTTTTTCCTGAAACGAGTTTCGATTTTCACAATGTTGACCATTTTGCAGATAGACCAGAAGTTATAGAATGGCAAAAATTTGTCAATCGTTACCCCAAACTCCATCTTGTTATGGGCATTGATGCCCTAAAAATATATGCCCAATACGTCACAAAAAAGCCAGAAGGCTTACCAAGCACCGTCCGAGAGTTTGACAATCGAGATGGGACTATAACCTATTGGGAAAACTACAATGCCTCTACTCAAATGACATATGATACGTCAAATACTGAGGGGGTGCATTTACCGATTTATAAAAAATCGAAACTCGTTCCCGGTCCTGAAATATTGCCTTATGGTTTTCTTTTTGGTTGGGCAAAGCCTTTGTTTCGACAATTTGGAGGTACTGTTGGTGGCTTAGGTATGCAAGCGGAGCGCACCGTGTTTCGGAGCAAAGATGACACCAAGGCGATTGGTACAGCCATTTGTTATGAGTCCATTTATGGTGATTTTTGTCGGGATTATGTTTTGGCGGGTGCGCAAGCCTTGTTTGTCGTCACCAATGATGGGTGGTGGGATGATACACCCGGGTATCAGCAGCATGAAAAATTTGCTTCGTTGCGGGCTATTGAGTTGCGCCGTCAGGTCATTCGCTCCGCCAATACTGGCACAAGTTGTTTTGTGAATCTACGTGGTGATATCGAACAACCGACAGCTTATGGCAAAGATGCTGTCATTTCTCAACGCATTCCACTCAGGACGAACTTGACTTTTTATGCCCAATATGGTGATTTATTAGGTTGGTTAGCGGCGGGTTCTGCCTTGAGTTTATTGGCTATTTGGCTTTTTAAGTCATTTGTAAAACGGTGAAAGTAACGCGGGTTTCAACCCGTGATAAAGCTATAGTCTCGCTAATCACGATTAAAAAATGAAACAGAGAGGGTTGAGGAAATTCATTTTACACCCGGTACACCATTCTTTTTGAAAGGCAGGGTAACTGTGCAATTTTAAAGGTATCAATACAGCCGAATCGGCGTAACAGATGGCTCAATCTCATAAGGTTATCAATTAAACTATGAAAGGACAAATGCCTTTATTTTAAGTGTTTAAAAATAATGAAAACAAATTATGAATCTCTAAAACAAGACTTTTTTAGTGTCACACAATAAGCTTAAATAGTGGTTCATACAAAGGATAGAAATCTGTAACATTGTATTTTAAAGTAAGAAATAAAGGTTTGACATATTTTTTAACCACGACTTGAAAAGTCATTTGTACAGAATTCTAAGATTTTAAAAAAGGAAAGAGAGCTTTGGCTACTCTTTAACACAAAAACTCATTTATACCTTTTTTCTGAAAACTGATTTTTAGCATAATTTATTTACAAAAAACTTATCATTGACTGACATTTGGTTTAATTTTTGACTATGCAAAAAAAGATAAAATTATATGTTATTTCTCTCTAATAAATGAGCTATAGTCTAATTTTTTTTATCTCCCGATACTTTTAAAGCATTATTTATGGAGTCCAAATGCCCCTGTCTTCTGTGAAGGAATTAACAAGTCTTATTGAAGTCCCCTCAGTATTAGATTTACAAAGCGGCTTTTTCCATCTTTTTGTGCTTTTTTTTAAGACTCACATATCCACTATCCTGAGTGGTGCAACGAGAATACCTACAATATTATCAACCATAACAATATAGGAGACACTATCGAGCGCAAATGACTTGTACAGGGCACATTTGCTGTAATTAATGGTTAGATTTTTGTATTATCGTTGCAATATATAAAGGGTAACAGATACAGATTGATAATGAAGGAGAGATGATGAAATATAAATGATGAATGATGAATTTACAATCAGTTGAAAATCAACGAATTGCAAAACAATGATTGATAATTGATTTTTTCGATGTTCCTAAGAAACATGTATAGATGAAATATTCACAAAACATATTAAGGCAGAAACATACTATATTAAGACTTTTGATTGTTGCTTCTTTGTTTTATGGACTCAATCAAAGCTATGCCCAATGCGATTTGGGTACGGGTAATGGTTTTAATCTTATCGTCTTTGAGGCGAGTACCATCAGTCCTGGTTCTGATGTGTTAGGAAAAGCACTCTTTGGCGGCAACGTCACCATCAATACATATGGTGTTGGTAGTGGTTTTAGTGCCTATCAAGGTGATGTGCTATTGGTCAATGGCAACTTAACCTTTGATAATGGTCAAGTGAACTGGGGCGATGTTAAGGCTACGGGTACGATTTCAGGTAACTTCACTGCGCCCAATGGCTCTATTTTTCCAAGCACAGCGTTATCCGTCAATGTAACAACTATCAGAACAGAATTGGAAACACGCTCCACTTACTGGGGAACATTGGGAAGTCAAAATGGCACAAAGACGTTGCTGGGTTCTAATATTATCCAATTGGATTGTAATAGTTCTACAGCGCAACTTATTTTCAATCTTACAGCAGCAGAATTGTTAAGCTGTTCGGGTCTTGAAATTATTAATGGCGCAAGTGTGCAGGGTATTTTGATAAACGTTAGTGGCACAGCCGTTGATTTTTCGAGCAAAGGATTAAGCCTTTATCCATCGCAAACCAAAATCGTTTGGAATTTTTATGAAGCTACCACCCTCAATATCAATGCTGTGGGTATCAAAGGCACTGTCTTAGCACCTTTTGCAGCAGCCACATTTGCCAATGGTCATGTAGATGGCAATGTTGTTTTCAAAACGATGTCTGGCAATGGTGAAACCCATTCTTTTCTATTCGATGGTTCATTACCCTGTATCCCAACGTGTAGCAATGTGACTTCAGCGGGTACAATTGTCAGCAACCAATCTGTTTGTGCTGCTTCATATACCCCCTCAGTAATGACTGAAGTTCTTCCACCTTTGGGCGGTTCAGGCACATTAGAATATCAATGGCAAATCAGTACCGATAACACTGTATGGTCAGATATTGCAGGAGCAACAAGTCAAACTTACGCTTCGCCGAGTATCACTGCCACGCATTATTTTAGGCGGGGCACCAGACGACAAGGTTGTGCGCCTTATATATACACTAATGTTGTAACAAAAACGGTCAATACACCCGCCACTATTTCAGTGACTAATACGGGGCCTTATTGCGTAGGCAGCACTATTCAATTCAATGCAACCATTAATTTGGGTCTGGGCTCTATATCGTGGTCAGGTCGTTTAGCTTATGCCGCTTTTGGGCAAAACCCAACAAGGGCAAGTGTGACAACGAATATGGCAGGTACTTATACCGCAGACTATACTGCACCTAATGGATGTACTGCCAGTGCAACCACGAATGTAACAATCTCTACGACTTCAGTAGGCGGCACCGTGTCTCCAGCATCGCAGACTATTTGCGAAAATCAAGGTGTTTTAACCACCCAACATACGCTTTCAGGCAATACGGGAACCGTTATCCGTTGGGAATACTTTAAACCCGGTAGCGGCACTTGGACAGATTGGGGCGGGGCAGGCAGTACCACTGCGCCGAGTAATTGCTGCTTTGATGCCTTAGGTACTTGGCAAGTCCGTGTCGTTGTTCAAAATGGTGGTTGTGCTGCAACGACCTCTACTGTTGCGAGTGTCATCGTTGTTGCGGATCCTGTTGCGACAACAAGCGGTGGTGGTTCGGTCTGTATCAATGGTTCCATTACTTTAAGTTCAACCAGTTCAAGCGGAACGGGTACTTGTACGCGTCAATGGCAATCTTCAACGGACAATATCAGTTTTTCAAATATTTCTGGTGCAACGGGTAGTACCTATGCACCTCCTACCTCGACTGCTGGTACACGTTATTATCGTATAAGTTATTCATGCACTGGAACGAATTGCGACCAAGCCTTTTCAAACGCACAAGCAGTCATCGTCAACCCCCTACCAACCGCTACGGCAACGTCTAACGCACCTGTTAGTTTGGGCAGTAGCATTTTATTAACAAGTTCTGGTGGTGGTACTTATGCTTGGTCAGGCCCAAATGGTTTTAGTTCGACCAGTCAGAATCCTGTTATTTCTCCTTCAACCGTCAATGATTATGGCAATTATTCTGTCACCGTCACTTTAAATGGCTGCACATCCACAGCGACAACCTATGTTTCTCTCAATTGCTCTGGACCTGTTTTGAATTTACAAAACCCCGTTCTTATTTCAGGTGCGGCAGGTGCAACAGGATCAAGATATCGTTTTAGCAGTGTTACAACTGGAACAGATGCTATTTTAACCATTGTCGGAAAATCACATTCAGATATAAACATAGTTTCTTTGGATGAACCAGCTGCCACAAATGGCGGTTATGATGCTGCTTTTCAGCCCATTATTGACTATAATTGGTACAATACCCCGGGCAATACGGACCCCGCTGGAGAAAAAAGCATTGATTTTAGAATTGACTTTGTAGATTCAGCTGCACTTACGCCTCGTAGTATAGTTGTCTTAAACATGACCGCCGTAGATGTGGATGGTAGTGGCAATAATAATCAAATACGTGAGTTTTTTCAAGCAACAGGATATGCAGGTTATCAATTACAAAGTCCTACTTCTATAACACCCAGTGGAACACTAAAAGGCAAGGGCGCTTATGCCAACAAGACAGGCGTGGATGAAACGGCTTTGGATGCCATGATTTCTTACGATTACAGCAATGTCAGCAGCATCAGTTTTACTTATGGTGCTGAATATGGCGGGGCGAGTATTAGTGCGAGTATTGAAGAACGATTAAGTTCGCTCCAATTTAAATGTTATCCTTTCAATAACACCATTATTTGCCCCGTTGCCAATATTTCAATCAGCGGTGGTGGTACTATTTGCTCGGGTGGTAATATATCCATGAGTGCCATTGCAACAGGTGGCGCAGGCACTTGTACTCTTCAATGGCAAAGCTCAACTGGCTCAACTTGGACCAATATTGCCGGCGCGACTTCAACGACTTATTCACCGACCAATATTACAACAACAACTTCATATAGAACGGTTTACAGTTGCACCGGTGCCTTATGCCCAATAAGTATTTCTAATGCTATTACGGTTACCGTTGTACCCGACCCCTCAGTATCTGTCGCTGTGGATATACCTACTATTTGTATCACAGGTACATCTATCTTAACCGCTACGGTAAGCAATGGCACAGGCACTACATCTTATCAATGGCAATACCTATCAGGCAGCACTTGGACAAATGTACCTTCTGGAGGAACGGGTTCTACTTACAGCGTTACAGGTGTATCGGCAGGCACAACGTCTTATCGTGTTAATATCACTCAAACGGGTAATGACTGTAATGCAGTTACATCCTCACCGACCACTGTAACAGTTGTTGCCAATCCCTCAGTAACGACCTCTGTTAACAATAGTACCGTTTGTGTAGGCGGTACAGCGACCCTCAGTTCAACTGTTTCAGGTGGCACAGGCTCAACGAGTTATCAATGGCAAGTGTCCACAGATTTGTTAAGTTGGGCTAATGTCACAGGTGCGATTAGTAGTACCTATAGTCCACCCACTACAACAGCAGGAGTGACTTATTATCGTGTCATTATCAACCAAACAGGTACAGGATGTCCAACAGCCACTTCCAATAATACTTCCTTTACAGTTGTTGACGACCCCTCAGTATCAATCACTGTTCCACCCGCCATTGTATGCATCGGTGCCAATATCACTTTGACAGCAACACCAACAGTGAGCTTAGGCACTTGTACCGTTCAATGGCAATCAAGCCCTAACGGAACGACTTGGACAAATATCAGCGGCGCAACCAGCAATACCTATAATGTCACCAGTCTCAGTGCTTCAACCCGTTATCGGGCGCAATTGGTGGCATGTACTGGCAATGGATGCTGCAATTAAGAAAATAGCATGATAATTAAATGCCATTGATTCATCATTGCCATAGTAATCTTTTATGGAAAACAAATGGATAGATAAATGGATTCTTTTTATTTTTCAAAACATATAACTTCTTTTAAATCGGCTGACTCTTGGCAATCCATCAGTCGGGCTATTCTTTTTATTGTTATTTCCTTGTTTTATGCATCAATCTCTGCAAAAGCACAAACGACGGAGACCCTCCCCTCGGGTGCTTTCATTATTGATATGGGTGTCACGCCGCAAACCATCAATAATGGTTTGAAACCTTATGGCTTAATCTATGATTTATTAAAAAACAACTATATTCCTATAAAATGGGTGATAAACAGCAGTAAACTCAAGGACAGTGCTGATTTTACATACAATGGCACAGCTTATAAAGGCGGTACCTTTATCATTCCAGCCGCATATAGGTCTACCGCCGTGAATGCGCGTATCAGCTATTGGCAATCGCTCGGTGTCGTCGGCACGACAACCACAAGCCCGATAACGATACCTGTTTATACCACGCTCAAAACAGCACCTGTTTGGACATTGGATGACCAAAACGGCAGAATTGCAGAGGATTATTTCATAAATGCAGGCATCCCATCAACTGCTTATAATTGGTTAGCACCTTCGCAATTGAGTACTTGCAACGATATATTCATTATGCCTCATGCCGACCCTACTTGGGCAACGCATAGTAATTTGCTGACTTGGAACAGAGACCACAAAGGTGCCATCTGGGCGGCTTGCCATGCCGTTTCGGTACTCGAAGCGATTAAAGATCCCAGCAACTTAACGCAGCAAATGAACTTCCTTAGCACAACTGGGTTGGTGGACTATAGTGACCATAAAGACGCAACACCGCCTTACAATTATTATTTCCCTACCCACCCCTTTATGCAATTTATGGGAACAATAGATAATGCCGTTCAGAATGGCTCTGAACAGGTATTTATGCCTTTATTGGGTGGCAGCTGGCGAACCAGCACAAAAGTAGCTGTATTGGATGCCACTCAGGAAAATGTGCCTACTTTATCTCCTGGCCCCGCCGCCATTGTCGCTTATGGCAAGGCTTTTGGCGATAGCACACGAGGTAATGTCCTTTACGAAGCCGCACACGACCACAATAAAGGTGGTACAATAGCAGAACGGGTAGCGGCTCAACGGATTATGTTTAATTTCAGCTACCAATCTGCCAATGAAAGAGCCGTTGTACCGACAATCGGTTATATTCCCGACACCATACCTGCTGGTTCGCCGACCAGCCTCAGCCTAACTTTACCCTCTGGTTATAATATTGCTAATTATACTGTGCAATGGCAATCTACTTGTGGTGGGTCATTTAGTCCTTCGGCAACTCAAGCCAATACAACATTTATCCCCCCCTCAGTATCAACTGCCTCCAATTGCCTCATAACGGCAATCGTCACAGACAGTTGTGGACGCGTTTTTTTTGAGGTTAAAACCACGGTGATTTGCGAAAATGTATCCGTCAGCATCTCTGCCAATAATGCGACTGTTTGTGTAGGTGGCTCTGTCCTTTTAACATCCACACTCACTAATGGCTCTGCTGGCATCAGTTACCAGTGGCAATCCTCTCCTGATGCCCTCACATGGTCAAATATCTCTGGCGCAACAGCGACGACTTATGCACCTTCAACGGCTGACCTTTCGTCGTTGCGCTATCGCGTTCTTATTATTAAATCGGGGTCTATTTGTGGTAATGCAACCTCTAACAACCTTACATTAACAGTCGTCGCCGACCCCTCAGTATCTATCTCTATTCCGCCCGCGATTGTTTGTATCGGTGCTAATGTCACCTTAACAGCAACACCAACGGTTGGTTTGGGTACTTGTGGCATTCAATGGCAGTCAAGCCCTAACAGCACAACTTGGACAAATATCAGTGGTGCAACGGGTACGACATACAATGTCACAAGCTTGGGTGCTTCAACCCGCTATCGTGTACAATTGGTGTCTTGTACAGGCAATGGGTGTTGTAATTAATATGATTCCGATTCTGCTCAATAATTAAGTCAATTGTGCAAATAAATGATAAAAGGCTATTTGGGTAAACACCAAATAGCCTTTTGTTATGGCTAAAAAAATTAAAAAAAATTAATGTTATTTTTTTTAATTTGTATGAACTAAAAAAGCATTGAAATAGTTTTTGATACTAATATCAACAACATTATTTCATCAGTTTTTAAAACCTCTTTTATCATGCAAAACAGGATTGATATCAATTTCGACGAGGCAGGTTACATCATTGCCGAAACCAAAGCAACAGAGTTTGTAAACTTCATCAACTCTTACGTCAAGGACGTAAAACCAGCTGACCGTATCAATGGTGCCAACATGGGCGAGCAAAATGGTTGGACGTATGTAAAAAAAGCCTTTCAAGCACTCACGGCAGACCGCACCGTTGTTCATGCCAAAGCTGTGAACTACGATGCCTTCGCCCGAGATATTGATGCCGCAACAAAATTGTTAAAACTCAAAAGCATTCTCAAAGGCTGGGTCGGCAATATGGAAGGCACTTTCATGCTGATTGGCATTGACTTGATGGAGCAAGCCGCCTTTGTGAAAGCAGCCATCGCTTTATTGGCGAAAGCAGATAGTGACTACAAAGCTGCTTATGACGACTTGAATTTCCTCTATGAAAATCGCGCTCAAAAAGCCGCTTTAACCATGGAACAGAACAAACGTATTGAGGAATTGACCAAACAGGTTGAAGCTGCTCAAAAAACCGCTTGATTTTTTGAAAAGAACACGACATTTTTACAAATTATCGCCGTCTTCGTCCATCAAAAAGTCAAATTTCCCGCCGTTGCCATCGCTTTTGCCAATGGCAACGGCGGTTTTTTTATGCTTAATATCATTTTAGTCACTCACAAACTCGGAAAAGCCGACCTTGAATTCGGAAAAGCCGACCTTAAACCCAGAAAAGCCGACCTTAAACTCGGAAAAACCGAGTGTATAGACCTCCGTACACATAAAAACAAACCCCCTGCTTTTAGGGCAAGGGGTTTATTTGTTTTCAAGTCTTTAAGATTACCAACAGCCACAGCCACAACCGTAACCACCACCTTTACTTGATTTTTTTGACTTCTTCTTCGACTTCTTTTTCGACTTCTTCTTTGAGCCGCCGCCGCCGCCTCTGATGTTAAGCATGTCGTTAGTGACGAGAAGCGTCATTCTGTCTGCTACCAATTCGTTGGCAAGTGTTTGTAAGTTCTTCATAGAAATTTGAATTTAGTTAAAGATTTATAAAATAGGTTCAGTACAAAAGGTTGAATCGTTTGAAATTAAAAAACAGATTTAAGACCATAATATTCAACCTCTGTAACGTTACAAATATAGTGAAAGACAAATTGATATTTAAAGAAAACGGTTGAATTAAAATGGTGAACGGTCATTTTTTATTCTTTTACGGTACTAAATGGATAACAAAAAAAACTTCTAAAACTATCGGCAAAGACAATTTTTGCCCCCCTCTCAATATCTTATTGAGCAGCGCTCATATATTCCCTTTGAAAAAAATATCATTAGAAATTTATACGTAAGCGATATGCTGTGTCGGATACTGGGGGGGTGCTATTTTAGTCAAAAACCTTTCTAATGGCAGCTTTTGGGTTGAAAAACAGTATGTTTAAAGTTGAAGAAAAATAAATTTATTTTTTCGGCATATCTTTTGTAAATATTAAAAAGCTAATATAACGAGCATTGAAATGCAAAAGCTCATTCAGAACTTTTTAATATACGACCGATAATGCAAAAACTACTCAAACGATTTGGTTTTGCCAACTACTACACGATTCTCTTTTGTTTTGGTCTTTTTTTGACCCCCTCAGTATTGGAGGCACAACTAAGTGGTAAAGTGTTCCGTGACTTAAATGCCAACGGTGTTTATGATTCTGGAGAATTACCAGAAGCCAATATTCGAGTGGTCGCTTTCAATACCAACGGAGACTCGGTGACGCAAGTGACCACAACATCAACGTTGGATGCCTCCAGCGACAATTATGCTTTCACAGGTTTGACTCTTCCGATTCGTTTAGAGTTTAGGTTATCCAGCTATTTGAACAGTGCAAATGGTTCTGTTGGCAATACCACTGTTCAGGTCTTTACGGCTGCCAACTCCTCTGTTGATTTGGCGGTACATTACCCTGTCATGTATTGCCAAAACAACCCGAATGTCGTTGTACCTTGTTTTGTGTCAGGTAACCCACAAGGGGGTGGCACGGGTGGTTCTTTAGATGCCTTAGTCAGTTTCCCATTGAGCCGCACAGGTACAACGCCCATGCCGACTAAAATAGCAATTGCCAGTGAGCTGGGTACGGTTTGGGGTAGTACCTACCAAAAAGAGAGCAAAAAGATGATTTTTTCAACGATGCTCAAACGGCATTGCGGTTTACAGACTTTGGGCTTAGGCGGCTTGTTTATCGGCGACTTTAGCAGTGGTTCGGGGTCTGTTTCACCTTATATCAATATTGAAAATTTTGGTATTAATGTCGGTAGTAGCCTCATCGCGGGTCGGACACTCCCTGCTTCGGCAACCGCTTCGAGCGCCGACTCTCTCGCTTTTGCTCACATGGGCAAAATAGGGATTGGCAGCATTGACTTTAGCGACAACGGACAAGTATTGTGGGGGGTAAATATCTTTGCAAAAACAATTTTTTCCTTCAATATTGGCAATCCTATCAAATCAGCAGCTTCGGTAACCAATGCCGATTTTACCTCTTATAATATACCCAATCCAGGTTGTACTAATGGCATTGCCCGACCTTGGGCGATTGAATTTTATGAAGGAAAAGTCTATGTCGGTGTCATTTGTTCGGGCGAAACATCGGGTACACAAGCCAATTTGTTTGCTTATGTCTATCGTTTCGACCCCGCAACAAGCATTTGGGATGCCTCGCCTGTTGTTTCTTTTGCTCTGAACTATACAAAAGGAAAAGTGCATAACAGTTTTGCCACCGATAAATGGGAAACATGGGCCAATAACTTCACAGATATCTACGACCAAGGCACAGCGGGTACGCCAACAGCCACCCGTAAAATGCGTCCACAACCTATAATTACGGATATTCAGTTTGATAAACGTGGAAATATGATTCTCGGCTTTTCGGATAGAACAGGACATCAAACAGGGTACAATCAAATCGCAACTACAGGTGGCTCAGCCATATATAATGGCTATATCGGTGGCGATATTCTTTATTTAAAAGCAAACGGTTTGGGTGGTTTTACCTTAGAAAGTAACGGTTCTTTTTCAGGTGGACCCACAGGAAGCGGTGTCGGCAACAACCAAGGTCCTGGCGGCGGTGAGTTTTTTGCAGGTGAATATTACCTCACCACGCACCAAGAAACCATGCAAGGCGGCTTGTTGTATCATCCACAAAGAGATGAACTCGTTTCCAACATCATGGACCCTTTTAGTGTTTTTACGGGAGGTATTGGTCGTCATGCGGTAAGTAATGGCTACACACACGACACCATGCGCTA
Source organism: Saprospiraceae bacterium (assembly GCA_031411275.1). Taxonomy (GTDB): domain Bacteria; phylum Bacteroidota; class Bacteroidia; order Chitinophagales; family Saprospiraceae; genus JAAFJT01. Next base: position 98,339 of record JANOAU010000197.1, read on the forward strand.
CCAAATCTATAATACGACCTCTTCAGGTGGTACTTTTGGAAAATCAAACGGCTTAGGTCTCATGGAAGCCACTTGCGATGCCGCGCCGCTTGAAGTGGGTAATTTGGTTTGGAATGATACGAATAAAAATGGCAGACAAGACCCTGACGAAGCGGGCATAGATGGTATCACCGTCAAACTCTTTAGAAGCGGCGTTGAAATAGCCTCAACCACAACAGCGGATGGCGGCAAATACGGCTTTTCGAGTGCCACTACAGGTTCAACGAGTGGCTGGACGTACAATGTCAGTCAACTATTGCCCTTTACGACTTATGAAATCCGTATTCTCAGTTATACTTCGCAGACCCCCCTCAGTACATCGCTCGTATCAACGGCTAATAATGGTGGCAGCGATATATATTCAAGTTTCCGAGATGCTGACGGAACACTATCGGGTGGCAATGTTGTAAAATCCTTTACAACAGGTGCTTCGGGTGCTAACAACCACACCTACGACTTTGGTTTTTATGCTTATGACTGTACGCCAACCTTAACAACTAATGTATCAAGCTGTTATGATTCGAATGGCAATACCACAGGCGGTTCATCTGTTGCGACCATTCAAGCCATTGTAGATTGGGTGGATGTCATTCCATCTGAATTAATTACGGTAACTGTCACAGGCGCGGGTTCACAAACCATTAACCCTGCAACTGCAACGATTAAACCCGCTGTTTTAAATTTTACTGTCCCTGCTGACGGGGCTGCTTTGACGGTTTCCGCTTCTTATGTCACCTGTACCTCAAATCAAAATGTCACCGCTCCCGCAGGTAATTGCCTCTTGACGGCTTGTCAAACAGGCGGCACAGGCGGCATTGTTTGGCGTGACTACAACAACGATGGCATTAAAGGTAGTAACGAAACAACAGGCGTAGGCGGCGTAACCGTTAAAGCCTACGATTGCAACGACAACCTCGTGGCAACCACAACGACTGATTATTTAGGACAATATACCTTCGGTACACTTTCGCCAGCACCCAGCTCGACGAATAAATACCGTATTGAATTTTCAAATATTCCCTCGCCATTCTCACCGACGTTTAACGGTACAAACGGACGCACCGATGTACAGTTCATCACCTCTGCCAGTTGTACAGTCAGTCTCGGTGTGAATAACCCTGTTGATTATTGTCAAACAAATCCCAAATTAGCCACGCCTTGTTATATCAACGGTGATATTGGCACCGATTCGCCCTCCGATGCTTTGGTCTCATGGGACTATAACGCCTTCGGAACGAGTATGACGAGTAAAAAAGTGGTGTCAGTTAAAAGCAATATTGGTTCAACATGGGGCGTGGCGTATAGTAACATAACTAACCGTATCTATGCAGCTACTTTTGTTAAACGACATTCAGGTTTAGGTACGGGTGGTTTAGGGGCTATTTATGCTGCCAACCCCGATTCTGCTGCGAGCAATGGTTCTGTCTTTGTAACCATACCCAATGTTGGAACAATTAGCAGTAATGCCACTCGCGGTTTGATAGGCGTAGGTGTTGCCAATACCGATGTAGAAGCCTTTGCCAAAGTCGGTGAAGTCGGTTTGGGCGATTTAGATATTTCAGATGACCAAACGAAACTCTATGTGGTCAACCTTTTTACTAAAAAAATCATTGTTGTGGACATTGCCACAAAAGTCATATTGGACAGTATCGCTATCCCAAATCCAGGCTGTCTCGGCGGCGTGAGCCGTCCATTTGCTTTAAAAGTGCATAAAGGTAAATTATATGTCGGTACAGTTTGCGATGCCTCAGCCACTTCGCCATCGAATGCCAAAACATCTAATTTAGAAGCGTTTGTCTATGAAATGAACCTCGCAACAAGCACATTTAGTACGAATCCTGTTCTTAATTTCGGTTTAAATTACCTCAGGTCATCCGCTTGGAATGAACCAACCTATGGCGGTGCGACAGGTATGCCAAGTTCATCGCGGGCTTGGTATCCGTGGAAAGATGTGTTCAATGCGACGAATTTTCAAGCTTATACGTCGGCAGGTTATTATAGGCTTTGCCATCCGACACCCATTTTGTCGGATATAGAAATTGATGCCGACGGTGCCATGGTTCTGGGTTTTTCGGATAGAACAAGCCATCAGATTTCTAATAACAACAATGCACCTGACTTTGCCACATCGGGCTTACAAGAATTGGCTGTTTCGGGAGGTGATATTTTGAGAGCCAATTTCAATAATGGCATTTGGAATATGGAATCACTTGTGTATGGGGCTACCGCTACGAGCGCAACCGTACCCGCTGAAACAGAGTTTTATAAAGGAGAAGTCTTTGCAGTCCATGCTGAATCGGCTCAAGGGGGCTTAGCACTATTGGTGTCAAAAGGAGAAGTCGTGACCTCCGCCTTAGACCCTGTGGCTTATTTTACGGGTGGTAGCATCAAACTATCTTCGACAACAGGGAATCAAGTCGTTTCTTCTGCCTATCAAGTCTTTGTAGGCGGCAGTGCGAAGTCAACTGGTATTGGTGATATAATCACCCTTTGCCAAGCGCAACCCATCCAAATAGGCAACTATGTTTGGAAAGATGCAGATAGAGACGGTGTGCAAGACCCTTGTGAGATACCCCTCAGTAACATCACCGTTTCCCTTTGGAAAAGCGGTACACAAATAGCGTCAACGACCACAAATGCCAGTGGTGAATACTATTTTTCGGATAAAAACGTCGCAGGTGTTACGTGGACAGGGACGGGCGTAGATACGACTTTACGACCCAATATGGCTTACGAAATGCGCATCAACAATAAAAATCAAACTGTTTTGGATACCATGAGGTTAACTATTGCCAACTCAACAACGAACAATGGCAACGACCTTAACGACTCCGATGCGGCAATATCGGGCATTTATTCCGTTATCTCTTTGACAACAGGCGATGCAGGTACAACCAATCATACCTACGATTTTGGATTTTATCCATGTTTTGTACCGCTATTATTGGACACAACGATAACAGTGTGTGCTTCTCAAACCATTAATTTGACAAATTTGGTCAGAGATATAGCCGTAAAAACCAAGGACTCCGTTGTCCAAAGGTATTTCAGATATTATAACAGTAATTGGACAAATGTGACCGACTCAACTGCAGTAACCCTGACGGCTAAAGACAGTTTTTACATCATCAAAGATGTATTCAATTGTTATACATCCGATACGATGAAAGTTGTCGTGTCTGTCATACCAAAACCAACCGCCCCCTCAGTATCGTCGCCACAAACGAATACCTGTCCGACAACGACAGTTGATTTAACGGCTCTTTCTGCTGCATTAACCCCTTCCGTCACAGGGGGCATTTTTGAATGGCATGTATCGAACAGTTCAGGTTCAGCCTTAGTCAGTATACCCACAGCCGTGACCGACGGTACTTATTACCTGTTCGAGAAATCACCCGCCGGTTGTTATTCAACGGGAACGGCTTTGCAAGTTCAAACACAGATTTGTTGTCCAACACCGCAATGTATTCCGATATTAATTACGCGAACAAATAGTAATAATTAGTGCTTCAGAATGATAAAATACAACGCTTATACTCATAATTTTAATCCTTTATTCATGAATAAGGTTAATAAAATTGTCCTCCTCGTAGCTCTTGCTTGTTCTCTTTTAATGTCTCTAAAAGCTCAAGTAGGTTCTATCACAACCGCCTCATCAAGTTGCAATCTAACGATAATGTCCTGTGAAGGCGATACTTTAATATTAACGCCACAAGACCAAGCCACTTATTCTAATTATAAATGGTACTTTGGTTCGGTAGCACCCGCCAATGAGATTACTGCCTTAAACGCAGGAACCTATCATGTGGATGCGACCAATTTCACTTTCAATTTTCCAACAATCAAAGTCATTGACAATGGCGGCACCTACATTCTCACGGCTGATTACGCATCGCCTTCTGGCTGTGTCACTAAAAATGATACTTTTAATTTAAACTTTACCCTAAGCCCCGTTGCCAACAATGCTACTTTGTCAAGATGTGAACAAATGGGTGGCAATGGCATAGCAAATTTTACCCTCGCAAATGCAGACGCGATAGTAACAGGGGGCGCAACAGGGGTCGCAGTGACTTACCATGCCACGTTGGCAGATGCCCAAAACAATGGGAACCCCCTCAGTAGTCCGCATATTTCAAGTGCATCCATCTTGTATGTGCGCGTAGAAAACACTTCAACAGGCTGCTATCGGACATCAACGCTCACTTTAAATGTTAATACCAAACCCAATATTGCCGATGGCGTAACAACGATTTGCAACGGCACAACAGTAGATTTAACCGCATTGATAGTCGGTTATGGCTCATTGGCTAATCCTGTTTGGACATTAAACACCGTCGGTGGAACGCCAGAACCAACACCTACCGCTGTAATGCCTAACACCACAACGACTTATATATTAGAAGAAGAGAACAGCAGTGGCTGTAGAGATACTGCACAAGTTTTAGTAAATGTTAACTATCCACCCGTTATTGCAGATGTATCCAAGTCGATATGTCTTGGTACAACCTTAGATTTAACGGCAGAGATAACGAATTATAACAATTATGTAAATCCCGTTTGGACATTGACCGTTGCGGGTGGAACGCCCGTCACCACGCCAACAGCCGTATCACCCACTACTACCACCACGTATTTATTGATAGCCCAAATTGGCACCAGTTGTAACGATACAGCGCAGGTCGTGGTAACTGTTAATATGAATCCAGATTTTACATTATCTAAACCCATAGCCTGTCCCGGCACATCAGAAGAAGTAAATGTTTCAAACTTGACGAATGCCATTTCAGCAACGGCTCAATTGAAAATAGATATAGGTAGTTTTGTCGCATATCCCAGCCCAGCCACTTTATTCGGCTTATCCGTTGGCAGTCATACGATTACGGTGAGCAATACGGATGGATGTGAAACAGCAAAAAATATAACGATTAGCAGCGTACCTACAAAAATCTGTTTACCAGTTGTCGTCACACGCTCCAATTGACAAAAGAAAAATCAAGCTAAATCATCATTTATACAGAAGTTACTGGCACACTCCAGTAGCTTTTTTTTTTGTAAAAACGCCCCCCTCAGTATCATTTGTAGGGTTTTCTTATAAAACATCTAACATATTGAAACCACCGATTTTCAATCGGTGGGCGAAGGCACACCCACGACTTTCATCTAACATCTATTCAAAACATCCCATCAAGCAGCTATTTATGTGCTGTCCTGAATAAATGTTAGAAAATCTCTTGGAAAAACTAAGCAGAACGCAGCACAAAAAAAGGCAAAAAGCATCGAAATGCCTTTTGCCTGTACTATTGAGTTGGTTTTTCATTTTGACAACAAAGAGTAATAGTTAAACCGTCATCAAAGGTTATAAACCCATGATATTTACGGCTTTTTCTTTCAGTTTCGGTCTCCAATAATCCGAATGAGTAATGTTTTCTTTGATAACACCCCGCGAGCAAGTACTGTGGACAACCACCAAACCTTTCTTATCGTTTGAAACCACCATTGCAACATGCGAAATGTTGTTTTTACCCCCAAAGAAAACCAAATCACCGCCCCGAGCCAATGAGACAGGAATGTGAGAACCGTCTTTGAATTGTTCGGATGAACTGCGGCTTGTTTTGATGTCAAAATACTTCAAAACATACCGTACAAAACCAGAACAATCGAAGCCATCATCTATGGATGAGCTACCTGAACTGTACTGAATACCCCATTCCGTATGCGATTCTGCAAACCAAACAACTTGTTGACGACGTTCCGTTGGTGTTACAAAGGAAGACGATACATGTTCCCGCACAAGAGTCGGCGCATTAGCTGCGATACTCATGAACATAGAAGTGTTGTTAATCGGAATGGGAAAATTAGTTGTCGTGTTGATTTTTGTTTGGTTTTTAAATAAAGTTGCCGTCGGTGCGGCGTAAATGTTAAGGGACAGAAAAGTGAGTAAGATTGGAAAAATGAATTGGTTGACTCGTTTCGTTTGTGCATACGGATTTTGTTCCGTAAAAGACTTAAAATCTGTCATAATCTGTCTAACTGTTAAAAATGAGAGCGTCAGAGTCGCCAAAATAAAATTGTGTCCTTCCTATAAAATAGGCAAATAAAATTTACTTCTCTGATTCAGCAATCTTTATTGCCTGGAACAAAGGTAGAAAAGTGATTGATATTTTCTACTCCTATTGGTGTTTTTTTCCAATTTTATTTGTCTTTTTAACACTTCTAAACAAAAGTAAATTTTGTCTTTTTTATGTTAAAACAATAAAATTAGGTAAAATTACTTGTTTAAAATATTAATAATCAATGAGTTATAATTTAAAAATTGCGATTTTTAATATGTATATCACAAATTAATTTCAAAAGCATCTTGATCCAAAAGAAAGCCAAATTTTTTACGGTAATTCTCTAATTTTCCTTTAGAAACTATTGTGGTGTCTACCCCCTCAGTAAAAGAACGGCGAAATAAAATATCGCCCCCATAGTCAATAACAGAAGTATCACCTCGATATTCATACCCATTGCCGTCTATCCCAACTCGGTTAACACCTACAACGAAAGCCTGATTTTCAACCGCTCGTGCTTCACACAGTATGCGCCAATGGTGACTGCGGGCAATGGGCCAATTGGCGACATATATTAATACGTCATAAGCCGCGTGTCTGTCGCTTTGTGCTTCCTGTATAGTATTTCTTGCCCACACTGGAAACCGCAAATCGTAGCAAATCAATGGACATATACGAAAACCACGCCAATCCACAATCAGCCTTTCGACCCCCTCAGTATAAAACTCATTTTCGCGAGCCAACGTAAACCGATGGCGTTTGTCATAAATAGACAGTGATCCGTCTGGTTGAATCCATACCAACCGATTATAATATTTGCCGTTCTCCAAACAAATAAAACTGCCCGTCAAAACCGCATCCAGTTCCCAAGCCTTTTTTTTGAGCCAAAAGACCGTGGCATCACTCATTGTTTCGGCGAATGCCACGGGGTTCATTGAAAACCCCGTTGTGAACATTTCAGGCAAAACAATGATATCTGTTTCACATCGCTTAATACCCCTCAGTAATTCATCGAATTTTGACAGGTTTTCTATTTTCTTTTCCCAAACCAAATCGGCTTGAACTGTTGTGATGCGTAATTCGTCCATTTTATACTAAATGAAAAGTGAAAAACGAAAAGTGAAAAATATAAAACATTGGATATGTATAATTTGAGTCTATTATTTTAGGCAAACCATTTTCAAATAAATATAGAGTATATTGTCAACTTTGACGGTTGTTAGGCTTTTTAAAATTGTAGCTCTCTTTGCAAATTTTCAATTTTCCTATCTTTGTTGTACTCCTGCAAAGTTATGGATAAATCGTAAGTTATTTTTTTAGGATGCCTAAATCAATCCCAACTGCTTGATAATTTGAGCTAAATCGCAGTTTGTCGCTACCCCAATATTCGCCCCTTATGGCGTTTTTCAGACTTATTGCATAGGATTTTCACAAATGTATAAATTTTTTATACACCTAATAACGCAATGTCCTTCCTATTAAATAATGTGCCCCCTCAGTATTTAACGCTTTTTAACACTTTTTTTCAGACAAAAATTATCAAATTTGCCCCGCCTACAAAGCATGGCATTTTTATTTTATACAAATTTAATTTTTGAAACTACCAAACCGCACATTATAATGACAAGTTATGTTGATATCGAAGCGCTCAATCAAGAAATTTATATCGCCAGTTCTTTTGTTGAAAAACTAAATGCTGAAACCGCAAAGGTCATCGTTGGACAAAATCATATGATTGAACGTCTGATGATAGGTCTTTTGACCCGTGGTCACGTCCTTCTTGAAGGTATGCCAGGACTTGCTAAAACATTGGCTATCAAAACATTAGCCAGTGCTATCAATGCCAAATTCAGCCGTATTCAGTTCACGCCTGACTTGCTGCCTGCCGACATTATCGGTACGATGATTTACAATCCTGCAAAAGCAGAATTTGCTGTTCGGAAAGGTCCTGTTTTTGCCAATTTCGTCCTTGCTGATGAAATTAACCGCGCTCCCGCCAAGGTGCAATCTGCCCTTTTGGAAGCCATGCAAGAACGCCAAGTGACGATTGGCGATCACACTTACCCGCTTTCGGAGCCGTTTTTGGTTTTGGCTACTCAAAACCCTATTGAGCAAGAAGGCACATATCCGTTGCCCGAAGCGCAAGTTGACCGTTTTATGCTCAAAGTCAAAATTGACTACCCGAACAAGCAAGACGAGCGCGAAATCATTCGCCGTAATATGACGGGCGACTTCTCCGCAGTCAATTATGTTGTCAATACGGTAGATATACTGAACGCACGTGAAGTGGTCAATAAAGTGTATATGGATGAAAAAATCGAGCAATACATCCTCGACATCGTTTTTGCTACTCGCACACCGCAGCAATATGGTTTGGCTAATTTACAAAACCTCATTATGTACGGCGGCAGCCCGCGGGCGAGTATTGCTTTGGCAACGGCATCAAAGGCTTTGGCTTTCTTGAAACGGCGAGGTTACGTCATTCCAGAAGATATTCGCAATGTCTGTCCCGATGTTTTGCGCCACCGCATCGGCTTGACGTATGAAGCAGAAGCCGAAAATATTACGTCAGAAGATATTATCAGCCAGATTTTGAATAAAGTAGAAGTGCCGTAGGTTGATTGATTCTTGTTGATTGAATTAGGGTTGTTTCTAAGGTCACAATTTGTGACCTTAGAAATTTGAGGGCGCAAATTGTACCCTCAAGTTGGCTTAAAATTATAAATCAAAATGTTTGAGGTCACAATTTGTGACCTCAAACACCTTTACTATAAACTTCCCAAATCTCTGATAACTAATATATTAAAATGAAATTTAAACTTTGTTTTTTGCTATTTTTTGTTTTAGTTTCCCCCAAAATGCTGATTTGCCAAAATTTTAATGAGCGAGATAGTTTAAAGTCAATAATCAATATATTAAATGGTTCTGTTTTTTCATACAGAGATACAGGAATATCTAAAGAATATAAATTTTATTTTAATTGGCAAATAGAAACTGATAAAAACAAAGCATTTGGAAACGCTGCAAATGTGATATATGACGGGTTTAAATTTATAAAACCCACTCATTCCCGAAGCAGTGATACTTTGTTTTTCAGGAATAGAAAACTCTTCTTGAATCGTTTTATACAGTTCGATTATGAACAGGAAGTTTTGATTTTGACTAAAGATATAATTAGGTTTAGATTTAGAAATGAAGGGAATAAAATGATAGAATATGAAATGCATAAATCAAATATTACTGTTCCAAAAGAAATAAGAGTATGGTACGGTGAAAACTTCTAAATCATTTAAAATAAATCAATTAAAAGCTAAGTAGTCTATGTGACTATGTGTTAAATAATATGGAGACCAGCGAACTCATCAAAAAAGTACGCAAAATAGAAATTAAGACAAAAGGCTTATCTGCCAATGTCTTTTCAGGTGAATACCATTCGGCGTTTAAAGGTCGGGGCATGTCGTTTTCGGAAGTGCGTGGTTACAGCTATGGCGACGATGTGCGGAATATTGATTGGAACGTGACGGCTCGGACAGGCACGCCTTTTATTAAGGTGTTTGAAGAAGAACGAGAACTGACTGTTATGCTTGTGATAGACATGAGCCATTCGGCTTTTTTTGGGACAAAAAAACAGTTTAAAAACGAAATGATTACAGAAATTTGTGCGGTTATAGCCTTTTCTGCCATCAACAATAATGACAAAGTAGGCGTTATTTTCTTTTCTGATAAAATAGAAAA
>JANOAU010000198.1:0-5907 GCA_031411275.1 Saprospiraceae bacterium
TGAAAAAATCATAGATTTTTTCAAAAAAAACACACTGCCTCCAATAGATTTTTTCCTTGTACGCATTTTGCCGTAGGCAAAACAGTGAGTAATATAATCGCAAATAATTTTGTCCAGAGACTTAGCATCAATTACGCTTAAAAATAACTGGATCAAGCTTTACACTCGTTGTGATAATGGAATTAAGATAGAAATAATTAGAACCGCCCATGCCGATGGTTTTTACACCTGACCAACCATTGCCCACCTTATTGCCGCTGCCTTTTCCCCAAGTGAAAGTACCGTTATTGAAGCCCAAATGTTTGTAATAACGCAAAGAGCCATCGGTTGCGACAAAGTAAATATTTCCCCAGCCCGTTGAAAAAATCTGCTTAATGCCTGTCCAACCGTTACCTACTTTATTGGTGGCACCGCCATACCAACTATTTGTGCCTGTCGCAAAGCCTGCGTGTTTATACCAGAAAAGGTTGTGGTTTTTATCTATCAAGTAAATAACGCCATTGCCGCCTGAGAAAACAGCATTAAAATCAGTCCAACCATTCCCAACTTTAGTACCACTGGCTGGATGCCATGTAAAAGTCCCATCGTGATAGCCCAAATGTTTATACCACAGCAAATCGCCGTCTTTGTTGATGATATAAAGCACACCGTTCCCACCTGCAAAGACGGCTTTATTTCCTGAATTCCAACCTTTACCGACTATGGCACCAGACGTTTGTGACCATTTGAAAGTGCCATCATGGAAGCCATTGTGGTTGTACCACATCAAATCGCCATTATCTTTAATGCCATAAAGGTGACCATCGCCATCCGAAAAAAGTTGATTGAATACCCAACCCACACCTACTTTATTACCTGAACCAGCTCCCCAATCGAATGTTCCGTTCCAATGTCCTGTGTGTTTATACCAAAGTAAGTCGTTTGTGGGGTTCGTGGCGTAGATGATAGGGTCGGTCATGTAACCACCACCACCGTATAAAAACCGAATCCCATATTTATCTAATTCACTTAACAAACCTTCATTGTTCCATTTTGGATTACAATAGTTCATGATAGAATTCGCATCATAAGAGGTTACCCACCAGTCACCCGTCGTTCCTTGAGCATCTTTTTGACACTCTGAAGGCGCATCTGTACGGTTTTGCTCATGTGAGAACCCTAAAGCGTGACCGAATTCGTGTACGGCTACTTTTTTGATACATGCCTCACTGGTACTTCCTACTGGACATTTTGACCAATTAAAATTTAAGACCATCCCATCTTTTAATCCATCTAATTGAGTGCCTAAACCTTTCGCACGGGGCCATTCATTAGCGATAAGGATGCGGATACCTCTACTGCTGGCATTACAAGTACCCCAGCCTGTAAAACGAAATTCTGATTCACGTTCCCACGTTGTTGTAATGGCATCTTTCACCCATTGCCGTTGTGTGGCATCCATATTTGAGGGATTTTCCCAACAGACGGAACAGGTTTTGTTGGGCCAAAGCCCTCCTTCTAATATACTCAATCCTTGCGTGGTTTGACCTATATTCTGCGCCAATAAGAATACAGGTGAAAAGACAACTATTAACACGAGGACTGTTTTCATAAGTGAGTAAACGGACAAAAATTTAGTTTTCATTGTATTTTATTTTAAAAATTCATTGCCTACTCATGCGCTTTTCGGCTTCCGCGCCTCATACTTTTTTTATGGATATTCGAGGTATTATCCATAAACTGTATAAAAGCTTGTTGCTTTGTTTTTTTCTCTTTTGTTGATACAAAGATGCACCTTATACTGAGGGGGTAGGGACAACAATGAGTAAACACCCTTCTTGAGTGAGTGAAGTAGGAGAATAGATGAGGGAGATAAAAAGTAAGGGAGAAAAGGAGGTTTTATAAAAAGCGACGTTGTGAAAACTGTTTTAATTGCAGTGTTTTGGTGGAAGACAGAACTCAGATTTGCCGTTCGTTGTGTTAACATTTGAAGTTTATTTAAGGAACATCCTATATCATCAGGAAACAAAGCCCACCCCTCAACCAAGAAGTAAGCTTTCAAAAACACCTTGCAAAAACATCACGATACAAAAACTTCCACAATAACCGACCACGGACTCACCAAGCCTTTCTTGCCAATGATGCGGAAGCGGAATTGATAGGTCTTGATTGACCCTAAATCACTTAATTGGAATTTGAGGGCAGATGAGTAGTCGTCATTTAGCCACGGCATGTCTTGTCTTTCCAATTGGAATAACATTTAAGCAAATAGGAATAACTTTCAAGTAAACAGGAATGATGTTTAAGCAAACAGGAATGAAGTTTAAGCAAACAAGAATAACATTTAAGCAAATAGGAATAACATTTAAGCAAATAGGAATAATGTTTAAGTAAACAGGAATGAAGTTTGAATAAACAGGAATGAGGTTTAAGCAAACAGGAATGAAGTTTAAGCAAATAGGAATGAAGTTTAAGCAAACAGGAATGATGTTTAAGTAAACAGGAATGATAGTGAAGAAACAATTGCAAAACTAATCTTACAATCATGCACTGTTTTTTCGCAAGCAAAAAAAAGCGTACAATAAGTAAAAGCAATTCAATGGCATCTACCTCTAAAGGAGTCCTTCGGACATTATATCATCCTATTCCACATGTTTTAATTGCCTCCATCTTTAGATGGAGAATAAAAATATTGAATCCTTGCTCCCATCTAAAGATGGAGGCAATTGAGACCTGTGTTAAAATACTGTTATGCTGTCATTTATTTAATTTGCTTTGTTTATTGTTTTATTATCTTTTTTATCACGCCGCGTCCTTCGCCAGAACTGATATTGAGGATATAAATACCTTGCGCCAAATCACGCATCGGTATGGTGATGTTTTGGCTGCCTTCTGCAAAAGATGTTCGCGTGGTTTGTACCCTACGACCATTGACATCCGTCAATATAATGGTCATTGTGGCACTTTTAAGCATGTCAAACTGCACCGTTAAGTCGTCGGTTGTTGGATTGGGATACGCTGCGAGGTTAGATACTGAGGGGTCACTGCCGATGGTTTTGGCATTGGTCATAATGATGGCAATGGTATTGGAGATACTGCTTGTGTTGTCTAAATCGTTGATTTTCAAGCGATAATAATTAATGCCGTCAATTGGCTTAATGTCTTCGAATGTGTAGGACTGTCTGTTAGATGAATTACCTATGGCGGCAACTTTACCCAAAGAGGTGAAGTTGAAACCATCGGCACTGCGTTGTATCTCAAAATGGCTCACATTCCTTTCGGTTGCTGTTATCCATTGGGTCACAATAGTGCCTTGTTTTTGGGCTTCGCCCGAAAATGTGAGCAATTCAATAGGGAGTGAAGCACTGGCTTCGAGGCGAAAAGAGACATCCCACGCCAAGGTGGGCAACGGAATTGTTAAAGCACCTGTCCCATTAGCCGTGGCGTTGGCTGTGCTTAACAAAGCATTGGTTTCAGTATTATAAAACTGAATCGTATAAGGTTGATTGATGGTCATGCCCGAAAAGTTCATCGAGGCGTTGGATACAGGAGGGGGTGGATTGTTGGCATGGGTACGTAAATATTGCCAATTATAATCTTTATTCAAGAGCCAACCCACCACATGGTTGCCGTCGCGCAACGCATTGGCATTGATAGGCACAGTACCAGGGACGTAGTTTGTAAAAGTAAAATTGCTGATTTGAATCCATTCATTGCCTGTATTGTCAACCTTAATGGTGTGCATACCCGATGCGATATTGACCATATAAGTCGTGTTCGCCGGGTCAACTTGCGTCAAAACAGTCGTACCATCTACAGTAATTACGAGGTTTGAGAAACTGGACGAACCGCGACCAGAAACCGTCACTTTAAACGCTCCTGCTGCGGGATAGTTGACATTAAACGTGGGCGGATTTTTAGCGGTCGGGTGATAAGCATTGAATAAAATATTACTCAAATTCGTTGCCGCAGGCGTTAAAGTACCATCAGCATTGAGCGTAAAATTATTAGCGGGCGCAGCAGAAGCTGCATAAGTGGGTGGCTGAAAGCCCGCATACTGAGGGGTGATGCTTGCATTGGTCAAACTCCCTGTGCCTGTGAACGTAGGCGTAAGGGTTTGGTAGTTTTTAGTAACAACATTCATTTGATTGGCTGTGAAGTTATACAGTTGGTTGAACACTTTATAGGTCTTGGTACTGAGGGGGTGCGTGTAGGAGTCCCACCACCAAGTGCCACCTGCACCAGCCGAACCATTGAGCAAAGTTGACCACATGACATTGTGAAACATCACACCTTCAGGGTCAAAAGTGGCAGTATTGCTCATTTCATCGTCAATAAACAAGCCGAATTCACCTGTCCAAAATGGTTTGTTATACGTTGTGGTCATGGTTTGGGCTTGGCTTGCCAAGATGGTTTCATAGTTGGGATTAACGGGTGGGTCTGCCACATTTAGTCCATCGTAATAATGTACTTGGCTGATGTCGAGATTAGCATCATTCAAAACAGATGCACCCGACGCCGTTGAGACATAACTATTGGTGGTCAAATGGCTGTTAGGGTCAGTTGTTTTTAAGTAAGCAGACATTTCGTTGATCCAAGTGGAGGCATTGGCAGCGTTTCCAGCATAGTTTTCTGTCAAATCCAATTCATTGAAAAACTCCCATGCCAATAGGTTAGGAGAGTAACCCCACCGCGCCACGATATAACGCAGTTTGTTTTTATAAATCGCCTTAGCCGTCGCATTCGTCCAATAAGCACTTGGACTGGCGCAAGGGCCGCCAAAAGCAGCACTATAAGGATTGGAATCCCATTGTGGATTGTAATTCCCCGCCACACCTGGTGCTTGTATTTGACCATGATTTTGAAGACATAAATCAATATACACGCCTTTTTGCAGTGCGTAATCCACTAACCAATCGAGTTCAAAGGCACGGCGTTGTTCATATTGTTTCAAACCCGCATAAGGATAATTGCCGCCTACGGTTGTCCATTCCAATTCTGTTGCCCAATAACACAACCAATAGCGGAGGTAATTGGCATTATTATCCGCCATAGGGTCTATCCATGATTTGAGGTCACCAATACCATTGTTGTTGTACCAGGCGAGGTTTTGACCAATGGGTGTGTAAGGGCTGCCGTCGTCAAATTTCAAGTAGTTTTTTCCTGCTTGTCGTCTCACAAAACCTTTATCGGTTGATAAAGTACAGGTAAAAGTGCCTGTTGAAGCCGTTGATGTGCCACCGGCATCTGTAAACGTCAGTGAATAAGACCATGTCCCCTCTTCGATTGGCGAAAAACGGACATACCAACCATTGTCGGCGGCGTTGGTCGCCAACGTGCCATTTGTGATATTGCTCACCACGTAGCCGTTTTTCCAAAAACCATCAACGGTTTTAGTGGCACCGCTCGGTGCTGTCAATACACAAGACAAGGTGGCTTGTGCGAAGTCGTAAGCATTGACATAACTCGTATTACTAAGCATTGCCTTCAATTCCCATTTTTGATACCGACCGACGGAGGCGGCATTGGTTGAGACGGTATTGATAATCGGTTGGGCTGTCATAGAGACGGCGTTGAAAAGCAGGAATGACAAAAAGGTGATTATTTTATACGGTTTCATTGCGCGCATTTAGATGAAAGTGAAATAAGTGTTGTTTCTTTTAAAGACAAAAATACACTTTATACTGAGGGGGTGGGTGGGCAATGAGCGAATACTTGTTTTAAATGTGTGAACGAAGAGATTGGACGAGACAGGGAGAATGGATTATCTTTTGCCCCAATAATTATAACCACCTATCAAAGCCTTTTTTTTCGATTTGTTGCTACATTTGCCAAACAAAAAAAAGTAAGTATCAAGCTAAAATTATTTAGGAATATTACTCCCTATTTTTCGCTTTGCTCAAAATGCGTGCATAAAGGATTTTTTTG
>JANOAU010000199.1:0-46514 GCA_031411275.1 Saprospiraceae bacterium
GTCCTTGAAGAAAATAATATTCCGAAAGAAGATATTGTTTTGGCTTTTCATGCACCCTATAAGCGTCCTTTTACTGGCTATGCCGTTGCTTAATTCAATATGATTGAAGCCAATCGCCTTTCTGTGGCGCAATGAGATAATACCTTTTCTTAAATCAAAAAAGTCTTGCAAAACGGTGGGTTTGCAAGACTTTTTTGGGTTTATACTGAGGGGTCATTTATTTCCGAGCCATTTCCACGCTCTTCTAAATCCTTTATCTTCCGCCTCTTTCACTGTCATTGCATAAAACTCACCATCTGCGTCAATTATAGTTCTATCATATTGTTG
The DNA here is from genome assembly GCA_031411275.1 of Saprospiraceae bacterium. Classification (GTDB taxonomy): domain Bacteria; phylum Bacteroidota; class Bacteroidia; order Chitinophagales; family Saprospiraceae; genus JAAFJT01. The sequence continues at coordinate 328 of JANOAU010000199.1, forward strand.
GTCAAAAGGAAGATGATAGATTTTATCACCTGTTAGTTTAGAAATATGGCATTTTATCATCGGATATGGTTTCATTGGTTGGTTTTCAAATATTTCAACACTTAATGCATTTGCAAAGCTTCTTGCCGTTTCAGATAATTTTGTTGATGTATAAATTACTGGTTTGATATCGCCGAGCCTTATTACATCTAAAGAATACGCTAAATTTAAACTGTAACTTTTTCCTAAAACATTTTCAATAAAATATTTAACTGTTGTTCCAAAAAGTTGATTAATATGCTTTTCATGGATTAATTTATGACTTGCCCAATATTTGCATTGAACAATTAGCACTTTATTTCCTTTTTTACAAATCAAATCACGTCCCAAATCTTCAAAACCTCCTTCAATTCCTTGATATTTGACTTTATAACCTTGTTGTTCGTACAAATGTCCAACATATCGTTCATAATCCTTTCCAATTCTGGCATTGGACTTTGTAAATGATGATACATATCTATCTAAAGCCTTTTGGTTTCTCTCCGTTGTTGTCAATTTTTGATATTCTCCTTCTGTAATATAAGTCTTAACTGGGTCATCACTTTCAGTTGCTTCATTTTTCTTGTCTTCTAAAACCGCCAGCAGTAAATCATCTATATCAGCATCTCTAAATTCTGTTAAAAAAGGGAAAAGATATTCATAGTATTTGACCATCTTATTAGCAATCACAAGTTGTTTGACTAAATCATTCTTTTCTTTTGAAATGGTTCGAACCAATTCAGCACTTTTTTCGGAAGGTCTTTTTTTTGTAACTAAAAAATCAGCCACTTTTCCATCTTTTAAAGCAATAAATTCAGCAACAGCTTCTGCATACCATGGAAATCCAATGGTTTTTTCTTTGTACAAAGTCTTAATACTTAATTCATATTCAGCAAGTTCTTTGCGTTTTTTTTCGATTTCAACAGATTTAAGTTTTAACTCAAAATCTATTTTCTTTTTCTCTGTCTCAATTTTAATTAAAATTTCTTTTTCTTTTTGCTTAATCTTATCTAATTTTTTATTCAATTCTGAATTAAGATTTCCCAAATGTGTAATTTTTGAGTTCATATCATCTCTGATATTTTCAACTCTACTCAATCTGGTAACAAGTTGATCAATATTTGTTTGATTACTCATGGTAATATAAATTTTACAGCCCATTTAAAAATGGACCTTTGTGATTCATTATATTTACAAAAGCGGATTCATGCTCTTTAATTTTTTTAACGGTATCTTCATAATCTTTTTTTACTATTTCCCATTGATTATCAGTCTCTTCCCAATCAATTTCTTCTAATTGAGAAGTTAATTTTTCGACTTTTACTTTAAATTCGCGCTTATATTTTATATCCTTAACTATCGCATTGATAAATAAATAGAATAAATATAATCCAAAAAAGGTAGCAATTATTGATTTAAACATCTTGTAGTTAGATTTTTAATTTTATAACTTTCATAATAACTCAAAGATAAAAATAAAAATAATATTTAAGTATTTGTGTATATTATTTGGAATAATTTACGATTTAAAAAACCAAACGGCGAACCCCAACCGAGGCTCGCCGCTAAAACATAAGTAAAAGTGAATAAATTTAATCAAGCTGAACACGCCATGCAATCTGGATCATCCAAACTACATGCGTTCGGAAAATTCTCGGCTTCTTGAATATCCTTTGCCGAAATCGTTTTGATGGCTGAAAAATCAATTTCTACTTGATTCGGTATTTCTTCCACCAATGCAGAGCTGGACATCAAATTTACTGAGGGGGTCAAAACGTCCGCGTGTTCCCCTACCCTTACGCGCTGATGTTTGGCAGACAGCGTAAACTTGATTGGGTCGGCAGCAGGTCTTGTTCGTAAATAATACATGCCTGTTTTCAAACCTTTTTGCCATGCGTAGAAGTGCATCGAGGTCATTTTGGAGAATGTGGCGGATTCCATGAACAAATTCAAGGATTGTGATTGACAAATAAACGCACCACGGTCGGCAGACATATCAATAATCGCTTTCATCGAGAGTTCCCACGATGTTTTGTACAAGGCTTTCAACACATCAGGCAATCCTTCGATGTTTTGGATAGAACCATTGGCAGCGATGATGATTTGGCGCGTTTCGTCGTTCCATAAGCCCAAACGCACGAGGTCATTGAGCAAATGTTTATTGACCACAATGTGTTCGCCTGACAAGGTGCGGCGTGTATAAATGTTTGTCGTATAAGGTTCAAAACATTCATTATTACCTAATATCTGCGAAGTCGAAGCCGTCGGCATCGGTGCTAATAACAAAGAATTACGTGCGCCTACTTTTTGTACTTTCTCTCTCAAACTTACCCAATCCCAACGTTTTGAAGGCTTCACGCCCCACATATCGAATTGAAACTCGCCTTTACTGAGGGGGCTGCCTGGGAACGATTCATAATGTCCGAGTTTTTCAGCCAATGCCACAGACTCCGTCATAGCTGCAAAATATATCGTTTCAAAAATATCTTTATTCAACTGCCTTGCTTCGATGCTGTCGAAGGGCATCCGCATCATGATGAAGGCATCTGCCAAACCTTGCACACCTAAACCAATCGGACGATGCTTAAAGTTGGAGTAACGCGCCTCTGGAATCGGATAATAATTGATGTCAATGATTTTATTCAAATTCCTTGTCACCACGCGGGTAATCTCATACAACTTTTGGAAATCGTACTCTTGCCGCTGTACATTGACATATTTTGGCAACGACAATGAAGCCAAATTACACACCGCTACCTCATCTTTTGAGGTGTATTCCATAATTTCAGTACACAAATTCGATGAACGAATCGTACCCAAATTCTTTTGATTGGACTTTTTATTCGCCGCGTCTTTGTACAATATATAAGGTGTACCTGTTTCGATTTGTGATTCTAAGATTTTATTCCACAATTCACGGGCAGCAACGGTCTTACGTGCTTTGCCCTCTTTTTCGTATTGATGATACAAAGCCTCGAACTCGCCGCCGTAAGTATCAAACAATTTTTGGGCTTCGTTTGGACAAAACAGTGACCATTCTCTATCATCTTTGACTCGTTGCATAAACAAATCAGGTACCCAAAGCGCATAGAACAAATCACGCGCACGCATTTCTTCCTTGCCATGATTCTTTTTCAAATCCAAAAATTCAAAAATATCAGCGTGCCATGGTTCAAGATACATCGCAAACGCACCTTTTCTTTTGCCACCGCCTTGATCCACATAACGTGCTGTATCGTTGAAAACTTTTAGCATCGGAATAATGCCATTCGATTGTCCGCCCGTTCCTTTGATATAACTGCCTGTTGCCCGAACATTATGGATTGACAAACCAATGCCGCCTGCCGATTGAGAAATCTTAGCACAACGGGATAATGTCTCAAAAATGCCTGAAATCGAGTCATCTGTAACAGATAACAAGAAACATGAAGACAATTGTGGCTTTGGCGTACCCGCATTGAACAAGGTTGGCGTGGCATGAATAAACCATTTTTCTGACATCAGATTGTACGTTTCAATCGCCGCATCAATGTCTTCGCCATGAATACCGACCGACACGCGTAGGAACAATTGTTGTGGACGCTCAACGATTTTTCTATCCATGCGGAGCAAATAAGACCGCTCCAAAGTCTTAAATCCGAAATAATCGAACTCATAATCGCGGTCATAAATGATAGCCGCATCGAGTTTATCTTTGTATTTCTGAATGATTTTATGCGTTTCCTCACCAATCAACCCCGCTTTGTCGCCTGTTTTTGGGTCAATGTAGTTGTACAAGTCTTTCATCGTCCGCGAGAACGACTTGTCGGTATTTTTATGCAAATTTGACACCGCAATACGGGCTGCCAAAACTGCATAATCAGGATGTTGCGCTGCCAAAGACGCTGCTGTCTCTGCCGCCAAGTTATCCAATTCTGTTGTCGTCACCCCGTCGAACAGACCTTGAATTACTTTTTTTGAAATTTCAATATAGTTCACGAGTGGATTCAACCCGTAACACAATTTTTTGATGCGCGCCGTGATTTTGTCAAAGCTGACATCTTCGCGTTTTCCAGTTCTTTTTATTACTTGCATTTTTTATTGTTTTGTATTTTTAAATTTTAGTGTGAATAGATATATTGTTAGGATATTTTTGTTAATTTATTGTGCAAAATGCCGTAGGCATGACATATCGGTAGAATATTATTCGCCCTTTTCTTAAATGCCGTAGGCATGGTCTATCGAATTTCTTCTCCATTTATGTCAATATGTCGTGCCGATGGCACTTAATTCCGTTCGTTATTGCTTTTCTACCGATATGCCATGCCTATGGCATTTTATGTGGTGTTTTTTCTTTTATATCAAATCAAGAAAAATATATCGTTCATCATAATCAATTTCATGAACCTTCAACAATTCTAAATATTCTTCACGAAATGAGCGTTTCTGATGATGTTGCTCTTGATTTTCAATATAATCTATCACGTATTTAATATCTTTCTTTGCATAAGAAAATGCGCCATAACCTTCTTGCCATTCAAATCGAGTCCCAATAAATTTTTGCTCGTTTATCCACTTCGAAGAATGTGCTTTGACTTCTCTTACCAAATCTGCAATACTTTGATGTGTGCGTAAACCCATCAAAATATGTACATGGTCTGGCATTCCATTGACTATTAATAATTTATGTTTGTTGTTCTGAATAATACTCGTCATATATTTATACAAATCATCTTTCCAGTCTTTTTGAATGACACCATCTCGAAATCGAACAGCAAATACGAGTTGTATATGTAGTTGCGTATAAGTATTTGCCATATTTTAAGTGTATGTTTAGATAGTAATAAAATAATATTGTTTTTCCAGTAAAATACCGTAGGCATGATATATCGGTAGAAACATTATCACCGACCCCCAAAATGCCGTAGGCATGATATATCGAATTCGATCTCCATTTATGTCAATATGTCGTACCGATGGCACTTAATCCCGTTCGTTATTGCTTTTCTACCGATAGAACATGCCTACGGCATTTTGATTCTATCGTTTTCCTAATCGAATGTCATCATTTTCAAAACACAATGCCGTAGGCATGATATATCGAATTCGGTCTCCATTTATGTCAATATGTCGTGCCGGTGGCACTTAATCCCGTTCGTTATTGCTTTTCTACCGATAGACCATGCCTACGGCATTTTGATTCTATCGTTTTCCTAATCGAATGTCATCATTTTCAAAACACAATGCCGTTAGGCATGACATATCGGTAGAATATTATTCATCAGTTTCATAAATGCCGTAGGCATGGTCTATCGAATTTTCTTCAAATGTGCATTTCCATCAATTTTTACTGAGAGGGGCTATGTTTTATTAACTTCTTCTATTTTCTTTTTTAAATTTTCAAAAGTCAGTCTAGCCCATTCAATAGCTATTTTTTGTTTTTCTGCATCTGTAATAGGTTCACCGTAATATTTTGATAAAAGCTTGTAGTCGCCAAAGTCAATTTGAAAATAAGTATGTTCAAACCTTAAACACAATTTAGCCAAAAAATTAAATGTATAAGAGGATTTGTTGAACTTAGACCATTTATAGCAGTAGTCAAAAAATCGCACATCTATACCGTTTTCAATATGTTCAAATAATTTAGATAAATCACTAAATCTATCTTCATAATCAATTTCGCTATGATGGCTTTGTAACCCAAAATCTGTTTCTACTTCTTCAAATTCTGTATAAGAACCATTAACAACATAGAAAACATCTTTACTCAAAAATAAATCATCTAAGGCATTCAGTTTAAGAGTTCCTTTTTCACAAATTGGAATAAAAATATCTTTAACTACCTGTGGAACTACTTTACTGTTATCATAATGATATGTCTTCTCAAAACTCCCCTTAAACAGCGCTATCTCCTTATCCAAATCCGCATCATCTTCAATACTTTCCCCACGTGCCGCTTTCAAATACAAATTCATAGAATCTAAAAGTGATTCAGCCATAAATTCTACAAGGGGTGTGTATTCTTTTTTGTCTGCTTGACTCAATATCGCATAATATTCATCCTGTTTATTTTGCTTTATGATAACAGGTGGATAGCCGCGCTTTATTAAAATCAAATTCATCAACATTCTGCCCAATCGTCCATTCCCATCATCAAATGGATGAATTTCTACAAAACGATGATGTACAAATGCTGCTAATACTGAGGGGTGTATTCTTTCATTATGCCTTGCTTGATTATACCAATCCACCAATTCCTGCATCAGAATAGGTGTTTCTTCAGGCATCGCATAATAATGAATTTCACCAGTGGCTGTTTTCGGGAAATTGGGTTGCGTTTTATATTTACCAAGTTGAATCAATCGCGTTGTCTCTTGACCATCTGGCGTTAATGCTGGATTTTTATACGGTTCGACAAGGATTATGGTATGCAAATCTCGAATATCGCCTTCGGTTAAATCCCTTTGGTCTTTCACAAGGTCAAATAAGAAATCTATACCTTTATTATGTCCTTTAATATCTTGATGGTCTTTATACGGCTTTGCTTTTGCCGTCAAGCCTTGCATTAAAAAAGTATAAGTCTCACCGCGTGTCAATTTATTCCCTTCAATCGCATTGGAATGATAGTTCCATTCAAGCCGCAGTTTTTGCATAACCCGCCCTTCAACCTCTTGTGGTAAAGGTCTGATATCGTCTAATTGCTTTTTTGTGGCATTTACAGCATCTATCAAAGGCAATTGACTCAATAATTCGGCAAATTCTGTCCAACTATTCATATAAAATGCTTAAAATTTCTATTTTTACTGAGGGGTGTCCAGATTTACGAAATTTTAAAATTTCGTAAATCTTCGTTCGATCAATCTTCCTCTCTCGGATATTTTGCACGCCATTCCTTCGCTATTTTTTCCGCATCCTTCATCGTATCTTTTGCAAATGCCGTTTCCAATTCGGCTTCAACGGTGTAATAAACATCCCATTCGTCATGGTCTTCATTGGCTTGTGCGATGAAATCCATAGGCATATTTTTAAAAGTGTTTGTGTCCCACAGGATTTGATAGGTGTCTCTTTGTCCACGTTTTGGTGTTGCGACAACCCAACCTTGCCAGCAGCTTAAATCCCATTTTTCATATTCGGCATCCATCGTGCCTTTTTTCATTTTTACGGATTCGCCTACTCTAAAAGAAGCCATTCTTAAATTCGTTTTTGTTTATGAATACAATCAAATTAATTATAGACAAGCCTTTTTTGCCTTTTACAACTTAAAAGAAGGTTTATCTAAACGTTTTTTTGGTTTACACAATTCAAAAAGACGTTTGTATAAACCCTTTTTTGAATTGTATATAATCGAATTGGTTATATGCAAACCTTTTTTGGGTTTATGACCTTTAAAAAAAGGTTTGTGTAAACCCTTTTTTGATTTGTCACCTTTAAAAAAGGGTTTGTATAAACCCTTTTTTGAATTGTATATAATCGAATTGGTTATATGCAAACCTTTTTTGGGTTTGTGACCTTTCAAAAAGAGTTTATACAAACCCTTTTTTGATTTGTAACCTTTAAAAAAGGGTTTACACAAACCCTTTTTGGGTTTATATAACTTAAAAAGTATTGATATGAAACGTTTTTTTGTTTATTGAATAACAAGTTTTGCTCTCCAAAGAGCAAAAAACGTATAAAAAGTATCAAAAAACCTTGATTTTCATCCCAAATACTACTAATGGATTCAAAAAGAGAAAACGTGTAATCAAATTAATGACAAAATACGCAAAATAGTGTTTTCTGTATGCGACAAAAGGTTCTGTACCAAATGGTTTTTAAAACACGTTCTCACGTTTATTACTATACACTTTTCACTATCCACTATCCACTTATACTGAGGGGGTCTCCACCAACACTTTTATCTGGTCCAAAATCGGTTGCCAACCTTCGCCATTGTTGTACGATTCCGTGTAGCGGCGTTCACCTTCTGCCACAGTATCGTAATCGCCTTGTGTCACCGTCAAGGTTGTTAAACCAAAGTCTTCCGACAATTCGTAAGTGACGGTTAAGTAATTTTCAGGAATATCGGGCATTGTGGAAGTGGGGTCAAAGACCGTATAAGACAAAAACTCGTTTTCTTCAATCTCTTTGATGTGTCCTTTGACGGGAATGAAGGGTTTGCCTTCATAATCCATTTGCCACAACAGTTCGCTGCCTTCTTGCCAATCTGAAATGGTTTCGCAGCCGAACATATAGACTTTTGTTTTGGCGGGATTGACTAAGGCATCCCATACTTCTGTTGCAGGTGCGTTGATGATGATTTCGTTTTCTATGAATTTTGACATCTTTTTGTTTTTAGAATGAATTAGAGGAAACTGGTTTGATTGTTTTCAAAATCTTATCTTATGTAATATTTTAAGAATCTTAAAAATTATAAAGAATATTGATTAGTTTAAAAATGTGACCCCTGATTCCATTTTTACTGTAAATAGATTATCATGAAAGATGAAATCACTAACACGATCTCCTTTCTGTCTGGCGTAATTCAGAGCATCAATAATTTGGTTGTCTGATAGTTTTCCATCGATTATTTCTTCTAAATATTTTCGTTTTGGATACCTAAGGATTAGATAATTTTTTAACTCATTTTTAATTTTTTCCATTTTCTTTTGTTTTAATTAATTATAATGATTCATTAAACATTTATATAAAATTTGTAGAGCATAAAATATTAATTTAAAAATAAACTATTCATAACTAGATGCTCTTTTCTTGTTTCTTTAAACTTGCTTTTTTTGTCGAATCTTGCAAAAACTTTTGATGTTTATTATAATTGTCATCTTTTAATTGACGTTTTTTTACCTCTGTATCATTTATATAAGTTATCTTACAAGATGTTGTAAGGATTTTTTCTACTTTTTTCATCTCTCCCCTTATTAATGTGGCTATTTTCATATCTTTTGGTTCCAAAACTTTACCTTGGTAATATGAGAGTTCTATTATAGCAATCACATTGGGATAATCCGTTCGATAAACAACTTTAACTGGCAAATCTTTTTTTTGTCTTCGAATAGATTCTATAGAAAATCGATTAGGTTCATAGGAATATGAATAATCTTTATACAGGGATTTTTTGTATTTTTTTTTATAAATATCTGCAATAACAATTCCTTGAACTTCTTTTAAAAAGGTATCAATCCTATTTGAATCCCAACTATTCTCTGTCAAAATATTAGAATAATCACACACCGATAATTCAATATCTGTTAGTCCGTTTTCATCATAATGAGCATGTAATATTGAAGGAATCAATGCTATATCATTATTATTCGATACGTATGAAAAATCAAAATACCAATCTCGCCCCCAATCAGTTGGAACGCTTCTTAAGTTGGAATTTTTAGACTCATACTTGGCAATTGTATCAAATTCATTCGCACTCATTCCATACCAAAAATTCAAAAACAACATGTTGTTAGAATTTTTTGCTATTGCACTGTCAATGTTTGATTCGTTAAGCGTAGGTACAAAATTTTCCTTTTTGATTGAATCCGAAGAGTCAAAACATGACCAAAAGACAAGAGAAAGGATTAATCCAGAGTAAAAATTTTTCATTGAAATGTAAATTTTGAGTACAGTGCCTTATAACAATAGAGTTTATTAATAGAAGTCATTTAAAAAACAAAGTTGTAACCAAATGTGGAATACTGCGGGGTCACTCATTCCTCCTCTTCATCCTCCTCATCCGTCAAAAACGAATCCTCCATTTTATCCGCAAATTCTTCTGAAATTTCAAGCGATTCAGTAGCTTCTGCGGGCAGAAAATCGTTTTCACCAGCGTAATAGGTTGACCACGACAACTCTTCATCAAAAGCGGTTTGGATGTATTCGTCTGGAATATCCCGCAGGGTTTGGCTGTCCCAATGAATTTCATAAATGGTTTCATCGTCGGGACTATCTTTTGGTTGAATATCAATGATGTGTCCTTGCCAACCGCTTAGGTCGTATTTATTTTCATCGGCATCCATGATGCCTTGTTTGATTTTTACAAAATCACCTACTTTGAACATAGTTTTATTGTTTTTAAATTTTAAATTTATTTTGTCATTCTGAACGCAGTGAAAGAATGACAAAAAATGCTGCTGATACTGAGGGGGTCAAAAATCATCCTCCATCGAGAATACTTTCTCTTCTGCATTTTTACCAACACCTGCTTTCGAGTATTCCCCGACCCGTTTTTCAAAGAAATTGGTTTTGCCTTGCAGCGAAATCATTTCCATCCACGGGAACGGGTTTTCTGTATTATAAAAGGTCTTATTGCCCAAAGATTCAAGCAAACGGTCGGCACAGAATTCGATATAATCGGACATCATAGCCGCATTCATACCTATTAATGAGACAGGCAACGCATCGGTGACGAATTCTTTTTCAAACTCGACGGCTTCGGTGATGATGTCTTGGACTTCCTGTGGGTCGAGTTTGTTTTCCAACATTTGGTACAACATACACGCAAAATCGCAATGCAAACCTTCGTCACGGCTGATGAGTTCGTTGGAGAAAGTTAAGCCTGGCATCAAACCACGTTTCTTTAACCAAAAAATGGAACAGAAAGAACCAGAGAAAAAGATGCCTTCAACGGCTGCGAATGCAATCAATCGGTGTGCGAAAGTGGGTGCATTTTCAATCCAACGCATTGCCCAATTGCCTTTTTTAGACACACATTCGAGGTTTTGTAGGGCATTGAACAAATAATCCTTTTCTGTTGGGTCTTTTATATAGGTGTCAATGAGGAGCGAATACATTTCAGCGTGAATATTCTCAATCGCGACTTGAAAACCATAAAAACAACGAGCTTCGGGTATTTGTACCTCACGCATGAAGTTTAAAACCAAGTTTTCGTTGACAATACCATCAGAAGCAGCGAAGAAAGCGAGGACGTGCTTGATAAAATGCTTTTCGTCTTTGTTCAGTTTGTTTTCCCAATCGTTCATATCGCTGGATAAATCCACTTCTTCGGCTGTCCAAAAAGAGGCTTCGGCTTGCTTATAGTATTTCCAAATTTGGTCATACTTAATGGGGAAAAGAACGAAACGGTTGTCGTTTGATGCTAAAATAGGTTCTACGAGATTTGACATAATACTATCTTTTTTGTTTTAAAATTTTACAAATTATTATAATATCCATGAGAACACACCCCTCAGTATCCAAAGGTTTTTTTGGATAATTAAGGCATTGCGCTTAAAGAATTTTTGTCTGCTGTTATAATACTATGTGTGCAAGTGGGCGTACTCTAATCTTTGTTTGGTTTCAGTCTGTTTTGTTTGTAGCGTTTGTTCTCATATCCGTTACCCTCAATCGAGTAAAGTATCTTGTGTGGGAATCGTTTGCTTTTGATGGTACGAAATTAGAAAGAATCCTAAAAACAAAAGAAAAGAAGTTATCCACAGACGGTGAATAACTTCTTTAAAGTATTGATAATCAATAATTTTGTCGTGTTGATAAGTTTTCAACACGGTGAATAAGTTTTTGTGGAAAAATAAAAAGGCGTATGAATGAAACATTGATAAAAAACAATAATGTATATCAAAAAAACTTTCGTTGTCGAAATAACAAAGCAACTAACAAACTGAGTACCAACGAAATAACCAAAATCAAAGTAAAAGAATTGGGATGCGCGGTATCAAAATATGGAATTTTGACATTCATACCAAAATAAGAAGCGATGAGTGTCGGCACCATTAAGACAATTGTTATAGTAGTCAAACGCTTCATAACAATATTCAAATTGTTTGAAATGATTGACGCATACGCATCCATTGTACCGCCCAAGATGTCGGTATAAACCTTTGACATATCCAAGGCTTGCGAGTTGTCAATGATGATGTCTTCAAACAAATCGAGCAAATCCTCGTCGTCATTGACGTGTAGGAAATTGGTTCTTTTCATTTTCATCTTCAATAACTCATTCGCATTCAAGGCATTGACAAAATAAACTAAGGATTTTTCGATGCTCAACAACTGTTTGATTTCCATATTACGGCTGGATTCGTACAGTTCTTTTTCAATCACATTGCGTTTGTGATTGAGCTTTCGCAAACTCAACAAATAGCGATTGACGTTTTGCTCCAAAATTTGCAGAATGAACTTGCGTTCGTCAGCAGGGTCAAAATGACGAACTTTTTCGCTTAAAAACTGCTCTAACACAGGGTTTTCCCAGCCACAAATCGTAATAACGTGTTCGATTGTCATGATAATGCCCGTCGGAACGGTCATATAAATCGCTTGGTTCTCACGGTCAATGCCGTTGTTAAGCACAGGGGTAGCGAAAATGATGAGGCGCACGTCTTCATCCCGTTCATAACGCGGTCGTTCATCAATGTCTAAAGGGTCAGTTAAAAAGTCAATAGGGACGAGAAATTGCTCCGAAAAAGTATCAATTTCTTCGCGGCTGAAAGGAGGTGAGACATTTATCCAGCAGCCCACCTCCGGCGTTGTCAACTCTGTGAGTCGCCCATTTTTTTTGGCATAGTAGCGAATCATAACCGGAAGGGTCCATTTTTAGTGGTTTAATTAAGAAAATGATTTATTTGTTTAATGGTGAATGGTGAATATTTTAATGGTGAATATTCACCATTTACTGAGGGGTCTGTCAATATGCGCAAAACTAAGTGAAAATTCTCAAAAGGGAACATGATGCGTTAACATTTGCACAAAATTAACAGAGGTTTGAGGGCTTTTGAATGGAAAACAGAAAAAGCGTCCTGCACGCAAGACGCTCTTCCAACTTCATCTAAAACCAAATTTAATGTAGAATTTCTAAATATCCTGTAAAGATTTCTCCGCTTTCAAGAACAATATGATAGAAATAGGTGCCATCGGGTAATGACTTGCCATTAAAATCACCTTTCCAATCATTTTTATAGTCTTTACTGGTATAAACCTGTGCGCCCCAACGATTGAAAATCGTCACTTGCGTATTTGGATAGTCAATTAAGTTCTCAATAACAAAAAAGTCATTTTTCCCATCATCATTCGGTGAAAAACCGTTGCGAATAATCAAACCATCGCATAAGGTCCGCACATACACCTTTGTTTGGGCGCAACCTGCTTCATTACATATCTGATAAACGAGGCTATCTGTTCGCGCCGTGGAACAATAATCAGCTTTAGGTGCATACACAATGAAGTATGTTCTGCCTGACGTTTTCGTAGCGGCTTCTCCTAATTTAGAATTTAAGAGAACGTCAAATGATTTAACCGTTCCCGGAATCGTATCATTTTGGTAAACAGGAATTTCAATGGCTTTATTCTTACGTGTTATAGCAAAATCCTCTACCAAATGAGGTAATTGTACAGGCTTTTCGGTAACAATAACAGTAATAATCGTCGTATCACAATGCCCACGCGGGTCACATACTTGGAAACACGCCTTTGTGCTGCCCACAGAAACACCTTGAATAACCACACATGTGCCGCCTCGAATCAAAGTAAATGTTGCATGATTGGTTGTCGAATCAGGACAAATATTCGTGACGAAATACGTGCTGTCAGGGCTTACACCTCTAAAGCATATTGTATCTATTTGATTTTCAACTATTTGTCGGGTTATATTATCAACAATAGAACCATTATTTTGACTGATTTGACCACGTTTATAAATATTTTGACGTGAAATACGGACATTTCCACATTCGTCAACAGCCGTCCAAGTGCGTACAAAGAGTGTATCGTTACCGCTTTGAATAATGGTCAAATCCAACGTTAAAGTAGGTATCGTACAATCATCAGACACTGTGACATTGGCAACGGGTAAATCATCCGTTGCTGAAATCGTTATATCAGCGGGTACATTGCTTATTTGTGGCGGCGTATTGTCCGTTATTTTTAGATGAATGGTAAACTTTGACGTATTACCCGAACTGTCTCTGGCGGCCCAAGTATAGGTTTTGAAGACTAAAAAACCGTCAACCAAGCAATTCCCATTAACTATTGTAGAATCAAACTGAACACTTGGATTTGGGTCTCTATTGTCTGAAACAAAGACACTGCTTTGAGTCAACGATGTACCGCATACTATTGAATAAAGAGTATCGCCACTCCGTGCGTTGCGAAGTATCGAATCAACGCCTCTAAACTGAGGGGGTGTCGTATCAATAGGCGAAGGAATGGCCGCTTGTCTTGTAATAATCTGTTGTGCCGTTGATACATTGCCACAAACATCTTCAACAGTCCATAGACGTGTATAAACAGTATCCGTTCCGACCAACCTTTGCGTTATGGATACTTCTGTGTTGGGCGTACTACAGTTGTCTTCAACTACAATTCGAGAGTCTTGTGGGAAAGGGTCGGTTGCAGTAATGGTTACATTGCTTGGAATATCACTCAAAATAGGGGCAATCGAGTCTGAACTACGTATATAGATTTTGAAAGTCGCTACATTTCCAGAACTGTCTGTGGCTGTCCAAGTATAGTTTTTCAAACTAATATAGCCATCAACACGGCAGTTGCCCAATTGGATGGTCGAATCGAGACGCACACGCGGGTTTCTATCTCTGTTGTCGGTGACAAGTATATCGTTGATAACAAAGGCAATATTGCACCCATTATAAAATATGGAGTCACTACTGCGCCGATTATTGGGTATTAAAGGATTAATTGGCTGAAACTGAGGGGCTATTGTATCAGGCGACGGAATGTTGATAACACGACGTGTGATGTTTTGTTGAATAGAAGCCGTATTGCCACACTCATCTACAGCCGTCCAAGTCCTTGTATAAACTGTATCATTGCCCACAAAAGATTGAATCATATTGTAATCCACTGTGGGCGTTGTGCAATTATCTTTAGGATTGACATTAGGTACACTTGGAAATGGTTCGCCTTGCAATAAGACAATATTTGTAGGCACATTGCCAAAAGTCGGCGCAATTTTATCCTCAATACGCATATTAACGATGAGAGTCGCTACATTTCCAGAACTGTCTGTGGCTGTCCAAGTATAATTTTTCAAACTGATATATCCCTCTAAACGACAATTACCGTATTGAATCGTCGAATCGAGACGGACACGTGGATTTCTATCCACATTGTCCGTAACAATCATGTCATTTATCTTCAATGTGTAATCACAACCATTGTAATTAATGGTTTGACCACTCCTAAAACTGCTTGGAATGACTGGATTATTGGGTTGATACTGAGGGGGTATCGTATCGCGTGGAACGATATTGACGTTACGAATTGTGATGTATTGCACGCCCGTTGAGGTATTGCCGCAGTCGTCCATCAAAATCCACTTTCTTATAATTAAGGTATCACCATGATTATTTTCTCTGAACTCGATGGCGACATCATCATCACAGTTGTCTTGACCATACACATTGAGTGGTCTTGTCGGCACTTCGCTGATGCTGTTAACCGTAATATCTGTTGGCAAATTGACGATACGGGGCGTATCTCTGTCCGTTACTTTTATAAAAATTTTGAAAGCTGCTGTGTTGCCACATTTGTCCACGGCTCGCCATTCGCAGTCCATAAGTGTAATAAAACCGTCTTGTTGGCAACGCCCAAACTTGACCGCTAAATCCACAAAAGATTTGCTGAGGTTGTCGTCACAGTCGTCCGTCATGTTCATATCAAAAACATTGTATAGCGGAATATGTTGACAATCAACAGTTAAGGTATCACCGTTTTGAAAATTCAAAGATAAGAGTTGTGGATTTCTAATCGTAATAACAGGCGGCGATCGGTCAATACGCGTAATGATTTGCGTTGCCGAAACTGTTTTTCCAGAAGCATCCGTAGCCGTCCATGTCCGCAACAAACGGTCGCCACAGGATTGCAGTTGTTCGATGACATCGGTGTAGGTTACTGCGGGGTTCGGGTCAAAGTCGTCAGTTACGATTGGGAAAAGGAACGGAAACGAACCACGACAACCAATTGTCGTATCACGTACTACAATCGTCGGTGGCGCGGTATCAGTGGGCATTAAAATACGCACTGTAGAGGGCATAAGGCAAGTACCAGACGTTGCCTCTACTCTGATATTGGTTTGAGCAAGTGTTGGTGTAAAATTCAGGGTCATATTTGTGCCCAAAATATTATTATTTGCCACGTCAATCCAACGAACAGACGTTCCAGAAGCCCTTAACACCACCGAGTCACCTCTCTGAACATGAATAACTCCTGCAGTTAAAAGCGGCACAGAAGTTACGTTTATGCTGTCTGTACTGAGGGGTATGTTGTAAAATTGTTCACCATCACTTGTTGTAATTATTTCAATGCGACAAAAACTTTGAGAGGTTTGACAAATCAATTCCTTTTCAGCCATAGTCGAAACGGCAATCGTCCGTGTGCCACCATCACAAATTAAACTATCGGGTGTCACGACGGTGAAACGGAGGATACCTTGCTCGAACGCCAACAAATTTTGCGGTTGATACCACGTAAGAACTTGAATATCACCTATTTCGCGCATTTGCGGCTCATCGGGAATCCAAGAAAATGGTTGAACCGCTATTGATGAATTAGGCTGGTATCGTATGCCCGCAGGTAGTTTTACAGAGATTTCATCGGCTGAATCGCTTGGCGTGGCGGTTAAATTTGTAAAATTAATTTCCATCGTTGACTCCCCACCTGGCACAAAATTGTTCGTTGGGTTATTGCCTACGGCGTATAATTTGGGTGTGGTCAATTCCGCCCCTTGAATTTGTATAGGCAATGATTCACCTGTTTCATTATTGGAAGGTGTACCACACGACGACTTTCCGAGGAAAGAAAAATACAACAACGAACCACTCTTGAAATCGCAATCGTTTGAAAAACTGAAACGGATTTTCACTTCATTGGAGTCCGTCGGATTGTTAGGGTCAAAGCCTTTTAAGCCATTTTGATGCAAAAAAGTATCTAATTTTGAAAAATTCGAGTATTCAAAAGTTCTGCCTCGTTCATTCACGCCAACAACTGTTGGAACGCCCGTTGTCGTATGAAAAGGTGCACTGGAAGGGTAAGCCACTTCTACCTTTGAAGGAATATAGGTTGCACCCAAAAGCGGTAATGTGATACGTGTGCGGACATCGAAAACTTTTCCTAAATCCGTATTTCTCAATAAAATTTCAAAAACAGTAGAATCGCAAACACCTGGTTTGTTAAGCGATTGGTTGACAAAATTGGCATCTAAAAACGGTGCTTCGGTCGTTACAACACCCTCTACGGTCAAATCTGTACAAGGTGGATAAAGGGACGGATTCCAAAGCGAGTCAGTTGGTTGGGCGCAGTTCCAACCTGAATTGATGTCTACTTTACTTTCACCACAATCGCCAATGAGTGCCTTAATTTCAATGACATTACAAATATCATCCAAGTTTTTATCGGGCGTTGCAGCCGTTAAAGGGTTCGTATAAGCAAAAGTAAGGCGACCATTATCGCCATAATTACTAAAATCCAAGGCAAATTGATTCGAAATATCGGTGATGTCGCGCATACTCACCACCGTAAAATTTTGTACTGAGGGGTTAGGTTCGACGCTTATCCATGTTGAATTTGCGCCGCCTTTATTGGACGTGTTGCAATGTTTGACAATCCAAGTCGCCGTATCAGTCGCCGTCGAAATAGTCGGATTGGTAACAGGCACTAAGGTCAAGGCAGGTGGGTCAGTGTAAACAATATCACCGTTCAGCACCGAGTCACGCTGATAAGGGGAACACGAGCCGTCACCAATTTCTAAAGCGTAATAACGATCGCGATAGAAAATTTTTGGATCGAAAGAAAAAACATTATTATTCAAGGCACTGCCTGTTAAAGAGCGACAATTAGGCGTGGCTTTGATACGCAAATTAAAGGCATAACTTGATACTCGATTGAGCGACGGAACGATGTTTAAAGTATCAAAACGAGCGACAAAACGACCTGTTGAGTCCAGATTACTGAGGGGGTAAAAATTGTTGCCTACATAGGGATGGTCAGGAATAGAGACTTCAACTTCAGTTGTAAAAGCGCGAATGAACTCTGGGTCAAATTGGAGCGAAAACGAGTCAACGCCTACGGATTGACGGTATTCGTTGCCAAAATGATCAGAATAACCATTGTTTATCATAATAATTTTATACTCTAAATTCGCTTCGGTACAGCCTCTTGGATAGCTCGAAGAACTTGGAAAAGAGAAAATAGATTGGGCTTTTCCGACCTTAAACGTTTCGCCAAAATTGTCACAAGCAAACTCCTCGCCACCGTCAATATGATAGCCATAAGCACGGAATTGCGGTATTTTTTCAAATGTATTTTTAAAAGGGCCTTCTGCAAAAACGCTGAAATCGCCATAGAAGTTAACCGAGTCGCCGCTACTGAGGGGGGCAATATTGAGCGAAGTCAAACAGCTACTCAAATCCACATAAATGGCTTTTGTTGAATCTGTTCTAACCACACGGATATTAGAAGTATCAACAGGACAAGTATATGTCTGACCACTTTTTACAAATTCAACAAAACCTTTACCATAGGTAAAAATGTCGTTCAAATTGGTTTGTGCATTCTTCGTAATATTATTATAAGAAATACGTACACCGATTGAGTCAGCAATAGGGTCATTGCCTACCACATTTAAAACGGTCATACGCACTGAATCGCAAGGCATCGCTACTTTCAAATTGGCATCAGAAGGCGAAATAGGAGTTTGGTAAGTCCCGTCGGTATAACCCAAAGTCGTTCTTGTAGCTGTAAAATCGCTTGTTTTCAAGCCTTTTGAACATTCATATGCTATATTGGGTACACAAGGGGGTGACGCATAATGCACTCGAGGACCCGCCAAAGTATCGCAATACCAAACATGCTGACAGCCACAAGGAGGGCATGAATACGCTAATTCCATAGGAAAATCCGTTGGACCGGGAACGGCTGTACACGTTGCTTTGAAACCAAAATTGACCGTATAATCTCCATTGAGATAGTCAATAGCCGTTAACTGATTCGATAAATCACCTTTCTGTTTAACGGAATCGGCTCTGAAAGTCATATAAACGGTATCACCCGATTGCGTCATGGTTTTCAAAAACATCGTATCTGTATAACGGAGCATAAACATCGAGTCTTTTATCGCCTCTATGCCCGTTGGCACTTTCACTTTGACCAATATTTCCTCTTGACCATTACAATTCCTTTCAAAATTGAAAATATTACGCCTTTCAAGATGCTGAATTGTAAAGGGTTTTTCATCGGTATAAGTATCAGGTTCAGAGCAATTTTCAACCAAATCATTGACATTCAAAGGCGCAAAATAACGAGGCTTGATGACTTGTTCGCGGCTGCCGCACAAGTCCGTATAGTTGAGTAGGGCATTAAAAGCTGTTTCAAAATCATTTTTGCAATTATCATCTCTATTGGTCAATGAGGCATTACAATCCACCTCATATTCTATCGTCACTTCCACATTTTTCCCTACGGGCAAATCATCAAAATAGCCGTCACCATCTGTATCCGCTAAACCCACGCCGTCACCATCAGGGTCAATCGTAAACAAAGGATTATCCCTCAAATCTGCTAATGGTACTGAGGGAGTCGGTAATTCGATACCCGCAACCGTTATTTTTGTAATGCGATAACCATTGTTACTCAATAAGAGAGAGTCACCTAAACCGATACCGAGTTGTAAATCATACATACCTGCCGTGCCAGGATCCACTTCTACCCCATTGTTTGTAAACTTAACTGTTGACTGACCCACACGACAATAACCGCCGATAATATCAGGTATTGAACCTTGACCCACAAAACCGACATTGACTTGTCCTTCTCCAAGACGAATAAGGTCTTGCCTTGAAATCGTATTACAAAAACGGTCGTCGCAACCCCATGACATCGCATGTGTACTTATACGTGATTTGTCACAATTGACAATACAGAAATTTTCAACAATTGTCACCGTTTCATCAGGGTCAAAAAGCAAATCACCATTAGCAGGCAGCGAAGGACCGCGTGTATTGAATGCAAATATAGAAGACGGCACGATGACTGCAATCGCCGTATCACCCGCTAAGTTAAAAACAGGCGTTTTCGTAAAGGTTACTGCTTGTCCATTGATAGACATACTCTGGACAGAAATACCTGCGCCTTGTGTATTATTATACTCAAAACCCTTGATATAGCCATCAAGACCTGAGTTATTAATGAGAATCGTTCTTTGAAAACATTGACCCACACGAGCCGCTGTTGCATTATTCGACACCGACACCGTAAAAAACGGTACTTTGATTTGGTCGCGGTAAGGTGTTGAAAAATCAGATTCTGTCAAACCAGAGGACACGCCCATATCGTAGCGAAAATCCCACGAATCCTTCACATCTATCAAGTCGTTCTGCGTCAGCGTATCGGTATAAGAGCAATTGACCCGAATAACATAACTGATATTGACGAATGACGTGCCACTGGCAGGTGTCAAATCGGGCAAAGTGAATACCGCTCCATCGCTATTGGAGGTACTCACATTGACCCCTGCGGACGTTCCTGCTGCATTAAAACGGACAAATTGAATGCCTTTAAACAGCTTTAAAGTCGCTGAAATGTTGCGCCGCGTGGCTGACAATGCCCCCTCAGTAGAAACGGTCATTGTCAAAGTCGCTTCGTCACCGCACACATTAAGATTACGCGGTGCAGAGGCAGCATCTTTGAAGGCGACTTTCAAGTTATTGTTTTGTGCCAATAGTGGGGAGATAAAAAAAGCACAAAGGAGGATAATGATAAATGGTTTCAAATAAAGTTTTCTCATGAAATGAGTCTGTTAGTTATGAGTTTATTATTCTACATAGTAATGAAAACATGGATATATCTTGTGAGATGTATCTGTATTTGAACTAATTATGCTAAATTCATGCCATTAAAGGGGAGCAAAAAAGAAATAAACCAACAATTAAGGAGGAGAATTAGGCAAAAGGCAATAAGCAAGATGCAAAGGCTTTCTACTTTATTTAAAATCAATGACATATAGGAAATAATATTCCCGATTATTTAAAGCGAACGACTTATGCCCTATTTACGCTAAAAATGATTGTGTTTAGTACCCTAATTCTAAAAATAGTGACTGCGTTAAGGGCGCAAATGAGGAAGAATATTCATGTATATATATTTTGTAAATATTCTAATTTACTTTAACAAAATGTTGAAAAACAATCTTTTAGGCTCAAATAGTATAAAAAAGGCATTGTTTATGCTTAACTTTGTTGAAAAACTTAGAAGAAGTTAAAAGAGTGTTAACATTCTGTGTATCGCCTGCCAAAACTTCCTTTTTTGCATCATTAGATATGATTACCAGATTTTACAGATTGACATGATGTGCATAGCTGTAATTTTTGTTGAAATCTCTATCACAGAACAACTAACGACAAACATGATGTAACAATTCAAGGATTCTCAGTCTTAAAGTAACAACAACATCTATTTTTAACGTTTAATTTCCAAAAGCCCGAAGGCAGGTTATTTTTTAACGAAGTCAATTATCTTATGAAAAAATTCATTTTTATTCTCCCTTTACTGATGCTCTTAGGCAGTCTCAATGCTCAAAACATGAAATTCAGAACCGACGATTACGCTAAGGAATGGAAAGAGATTTCCGTTCTCGAAGGGCAAGGCTTGCCTAAATCAGCCCTTCAAAAAGTTGAAGAACTGTTGGCGAAATCGAAAAAAGAAGGCAATCCTTCTCAAATCATCAAATGCCTTATTTATCAAGCCAAATATTTGTCTGAATTGGAAGAAGATGGCTTTGTCAAATCGGTTAACACGATGCGCATAGATATGGAAAAGGCAGAATTCCCTACTAAACAAATTTTGCAATCCATGCTCGGCGAGATGTATGGTCGATATTTAGACAATAATATCTGGAAATTACGCGACCGTACAACAACTTCTAACTTCAAAACAGATGATATACGGACTTGGACAATGCAGCAACTGTCCGATGAAGCCGCTTTAAACTATCGCTTAAGCCTCAACGACAACCGTTCAAAGGAAGTAGCGATAAAGATTTTTGATGCCATTACTACTGAGGGGTCGGACGAGCGCAGACCTGTACTTTTTGATTTTTTGGCACACCGAGCCATTGATTTTTTTATGGATGAAAAAACGTATTTGTCGAAGCCGAGTTATACCTTTGAATTAGACAATGAAGCCTTTTTTGGCGATGTAGAAAAATTTGTTGGCATTAAGTTAGAAAGCCCTGATTCTTCTTCTATGAAGTTATGGACATTAAAGCTCATGCAAGAAGTGCTACGTTTGCATCTGAAAGATGAAAATCCTACTGCTTTGATTGATGCGGACTTAAAACGTTTGTCATTCGTGCATGAAAACGCTGTGATGTCCAATAAAGATGATTTATATATCAACCGACTCGACATATTACGGGCTAATTATGTTAACAATCCCGCATATGTAGAAATTTGCTTGAAAATAGTACAACATTACCACAATAAAGCTGCTAATTGGAAACCTAATCCTGAAAATATCGGCAAATTTGATAATAAAAAAGCCCTTGATATTGCCAAAGAAGCTATCCGAAAATTTCCAAAAGCCTATGGTGCAGCCGCTTGCCGTGCCTTGATTGATGAGATAATATCCCCCTCAGTAGATTTCAAAATTGAAGAGGTGAATGTGCCTAATAAAGCGATTTTGTCTTCTGTTAATTTTAAGAATTTAGATACGATATATTACAAAATTATTAGGCTTTATGAGCAAACAAATAGGCGTGATTTCAAGGATGAACAAGAGCGTTTGAAGTATTATAATAGTCTGCCTGTTGTAAAAAAAGTGGTTGTTAATTTGCCCAATGATGGTGACTATAACCCTCATAGGACGGAAATCAAAATAGACAAATTACCTAATGGTATGTACCTTATTTTGGCAGCCGACAACAGTAATTACGCGCTCAAAAACAGTGGTAAAGTCAGTTATACAATTTTCAATGTCTCCAATATTGCTTACTGGCAGCGCAACAGTGCCGACGAACCCAATGAATTTGTTGTACTCGACCGTTCAACAGGTGCGCCGTTAGTAGGTGTAACGGTGGAGTTTTGGGAAAACCGTTATAATCCTAAAACACGTTTAGAAGACAAAATAAAAATTGGTACAACAGTAAGTGACCGCAGTGGCTTCGTTTATTCGCGTTTGCCAAAGGAGAAATATTTTACAGCAAAATTCATTTATGGTAAAGATTCGCTTATTACAGGCGATGGTTTTTCTAATTATTTCTATCGTCCAGAAAATCGAGTCATCACCCAAACCCAGTTCTTTTTAGACCGAGCAATTTACCGACCTGGGCAAACCGTTTACTTCAAAGGCTTGGTTTATAGCCGAAATACTGAGGGGTCTAAAACGCCAACCATAAAACCCAATTCGCCTGTAGAAGTGACATTTTATGATGTCAACAGGCAAAAAGTAAGCAGTTTAAAACTTACAACAAACAGTTTCGGTACTCTGAATGGGTTTTTTACAGCCCCAACGACTGGTTTGTTGGGCAATATGACTATTCAAGCCAACATTGGTGGACAAATAAATTTAAAAGTGGAGGAATATAAACGTCCTAAATTTGAAGTCAAAATGCTGCCTTTGACAGGTGATTTTACTTTGAATCAAGACGTTAAAGTAAAAGGCGAAGCAAAGGCTTTTGCGGGTTCTAACATTGATGGTGCGAAAGTTAAGTACCGTGTTGTCCGAGAAGTACGCTTCCCCTATTGGCGTTATTGGGGATGGAATCCTTATGCGGCGGCGGGTCAGGAAATCGCTCATGGTGAGGCTACGACGGATGCAAAAGGTGTCTTTGAAATCACATTCAAAGCCCTACCCGATTTGTCTATTCCAAAAGATAAAAAACCTGTTTTCGATTATGCCGTTTATGCCGATGTCACTGACATCAATGGTGAAACACACAGCACAAAAGCTAATGTGTCAATTGGTTATATATCTTTGAATCTCGATATTGATTTACCGATTGAGATAAATCGCAAAGAAGCCAAAACGGTTAAAATCACAACCAACAACCTGAATGGACAACCTTTGGGTGCAAAAGGTACTGTTAAAATTGAATTATTGACTTCGCCACGCCGTCCTTTTATTGAGCGTTATTGGGCAACACCTGATACACATGTCATTGCAGAAGACGTGTTTAGACGTGATTTTCCGCTTATTCCCTACAAAAATGAGGATAAAGTTGAAAATTGGGCAGTCAAAAAAGTGGTGTCAGAAACCACTTTTTCAACAAAACCTTTGCCAGCGAAAGATGCCGGAATAGATACAAGTTTTGTAGATGTTTCTGACCTTAAAAAATATGATAGAGGTGTCTATCGCTTTACCATACAAACCACAGATGCAACGGGTGAGAAAATAGAACTCGTCAAACATGTCCTTATATATGACACAAACGATGATATTGTTCCTGCCAACAAAACGTTTTTCTCATGGCTTGATAAAGATGTGTATGAGCCGAAACAAACCGCAACGTTGCATTACGGCACGTCTGCGGAACGTTTGAACGTCTTGATTGAAGAAGAAATCAATAATAAAATCGTCAAACGCTCTTGGCATCCGATTGAAGGCATGGTCGAATATGCCGTAAAATTGGAAGAAGAATACCGAGGTAATATCTTTCTGCACATCAGTTATGTGATGGACAATCGCTCGACCTTGGAGACTAAAACGATTGAAATCCCTTTCACAAACAAGGACTTAACCTTTGAATATCAAACGTTTAGAGATAAAATGGAGCCAGGCAGCGAAGAAGAATGGCGCATCAAAATCAGTGGTAAAGATAAGGACAAAGCCCTTGCTGAAATGGCTGCGACGATGTACGATGCTTCGCTTGACCAATTTGCAGCTAATCATTGGGGTTTGAACCTCTACCCGTCTCGTTATCCGATTTACCACTACAATGCACCTACTTTTGGGGAAGCCTATTCCAACGGTTTTTATTATCCTACTGAGGGGGGCAATTACGGTGAAGAAACAAAAACGTATCGGTCTTTGAATTGGTTTGGGTTTAGTTTTTATGATGCTCATCCAATACTTATGCGGAGTGCTGCACCGATGTCTGCCCAAATGAATGAGGTCATTGTAAGTGGAATGGGGAAACCCACAGCGAAACAAATGCGCGAAGCACCACCACCACCATCTGCAGCCACCATACAAACAGATACGGCAGCAAAGGGCTATAATCCTGCTGAAAAAGAAAGTCAACAAGAAAAAACAGAAGATTTATCCGCCGTCAAAATCCGAACAAACCTCAACGAAACGGTTTTCTTTTTTCCTGAATTGATGACCGATATGGAGGGCAATGTTATTGTAAAATTCAAAATGAATGAGGCTTTAACCCGTTGGAAATTCTTGGCGATGGCGCATACAACGGATTTGAAAATTGGTTTTTCTGAAAAAACAGTCGTGACGCAAAAGGATTTGATGGTTTTTCCGAATGCACCGCGTTTTTTACGTGAAAGCGACGACATCGAATTTACGGCAAAAGTGACCAATATGACTGCTTCTATACTGAGGGGGTCTGCCAAACTTGAATTATTCGACGCTTTGACTATGAAACCGATTGATGATTTGTTGGAAAACAAAGATGCCACCTTGTCTTTTGATGTCAATGGTGGAGAAAGCGCGCCTTTGGCTTGGAAACTTAAAATTCCGCTTGGAAAAGTGCAAGCAGTGACTTATAGGGTTATTGCGAAAGCAGGTAATTTCAGCGATGGCGAGGAAAATACATTGCCTGTTTTGACCAATCGTATGCTTGTAACAGAGACGCTTCCGATGAGTGTAAGAGGGGGTGAAACGAAGAAATTTACATTAGAATCGTTGAAAAACAATACGTCTAATACTTTGACAAACAATAAGTTAACACTTGAATTTACACAAAACCCTGCGTGGTATGCTGTCCAAGCCTTGCCTTATTTGATGGAGTATCCTTATGACTGTACCGAGCAGATTTTCTCACGTTATTATGCCAACAGTTTAGCGACTTCGGTGGCGAATTCGCATCCAAAAATCAAAGCGGTTTTTGATCGTTGGCGGAATATTGATACCAAAGCGTTGCAGTCGAATTTGTCAAAAAACCAAGAATTGAAATATGCTTTGTTAGAAGAAACGCCATGGGTTTTGCAAGCGCAAAATGAAGAAATTCAGAAGAAGAACGTAGGCTTGTTGTTCGATTTGAATCGCATGGCGAATGAGTCAACCGCAGCCTTGAAAAAGATGCAAGAAAGGCAGTTGAGTAACGGCGGTTTTGCTTGGTTTCCAGGCGGGCGTGACAATTGGTATATCACGCAGTACATGACTGAGGGGTTTGGTCATTTGGACAAATTGGGCGTAAAATCGCTTAATGATGACTTAAAAACCAAGGAAATGATCGCAAAAGCCATTACTTATTGCGATGAACGGGTTGTGGATTATTACAAAGACTTGGAAAAAGAAGCCGCTAAAGGTCGCTTGAAAATGGAAGATGACAACCTATCGTCATTGGTTATTCATTACCTTTATACACGGTCTTTTTTCCAAAATCAAACCATGGGACAAACGAAAATCCTTGAATATTTCTTGAAACAAGGGGAAAAATATGGTTTGAAAAAAAGTCAATACGAGCAAGGTTTATTGGCTTTGGCTTTGATGCGTTACTCGAGTGAGGTGTTTGGACAATTCAAAACACCCGCAAAAATCGTGGCATCGCTGAAAGAAAAAGCGATTCAAAGCGAGGAATTGGGGATGTATTGGAAAACGCCAAATGGTTTTTATTGGTACGAAATGCCAATTGAAACACAATCTTTAATGATTGAATTGTTTAACGAAGTTAAAGACGACAAAGCAGTTGATAATTTGAAATTGTGGTTGTTGAAAAACAAACAAACCAATGCTTGGAGAACCACAAAAGCCACAGCATCAGCCGTTTACGCATTATTAAAAACGGGTGATAACTGGTTATTGGACGATACGGATTTATCTATTTCCGTAGGTGGAAAGGGATTGGATGTAACTAAAATAGACAAAGAAGCGGGTACAGGTTACTTCAAAACAGATTTTGACAAAGCAGATATTTCGCCAAAAATGGCAAGTATCGAAGTCAAAAACCCCAATAAAGTCGTCGCTTGGGGTGCGATGTATTGGCAATATTTTGAAAATTTGGACAAAATAAAAACCTTTGAAGCCACCCCTTTGAAGATGGTAAAACAACTTTTCAAAGAAGAAAACGGCGATAAAGGTTTGATAATGAAACCGATAGACGAAAAGACACCCCTCAGTACAGGTGACAAAATTAAGGTCAGAATTGAGTTGCGTGTGGACCGCGACATGGAATTTGTGCACATGAAAGATATGCGCGCTTCGGGTTTTGAACCCACAAATGTTGTGAGCAAATACAAATGGCAAGGTGGCTTGGGTTATTACGAAAGTACCCGCGATGCAGCGACAAATTTCTTTTTCGATTATCTGCCAAAAGGCACCTACGTTTTTGAATACCCGCTTGTGGTCAGTCATCGTGGCGATATGTCGAATGGTGTAACAACGATACAATGTATGTATGCGCCAGAATTTACAAGTCATTCGGAAGGCATTCGGGTGCAAGTGAAGTGATAATTTGATATTTATGCAACAAAAACGCCTGTTTTTCGATAGAAAACAGGCGTTTTTTTTTATGCTTATTTTGAAATACACAATTAATAATAAATGTATTGTGTTATAAAATAAAATATTATACTTGGATTAATATTTCTATAAAAAACAAAGTCAAATATCCATATTATCTATCTTTGCGCTTTGAATGAAATTTAAACCTCATACAGTAAATGAAAGATAGATAAATCATTTTTGATATGAACTGATTACAACATTGATTGAAAAGAATTTTTAACTATTATGAACTCAACTATAAACAATAAACAAGGCAAAAATTCCGCAAATAACTTCATCGTTATTTGCATTTTTTTCCAAATAATCTCCATCATTGGCTGTGCCTATTTGCTTTATTCATCCAATGAAAAGTACAATCAACTGGTGGATGTAGAAAGCCGTAATTTCGATACCTTCCAGAAATGGACTTCCGCCTCGAGTCAAAATTTCATTCGCCTCTTTGAAGTTTTGGAAGCATCTGATAATCATCATGTAGATAGCCTTTTTTCAAATTGGCAAATCGTAAATAAGGATATAAACCACTATATCACTAACTTACGCCTAAGTTCTTCTCTCAATATTCAAGATGATACTTTTTTTCAAGCCATGATAGCCCACCGCTTGACTTATTTCAAGAATGCTGAGAATTTTATAGCGATAAAAAAATCATCTTCAAAAGAAGCAGGTACCTATTTTTTCAAGAATTTAAAACCCAGCTATATCACTTTTCAAGACAATTTGGGTGATTTTGTTCAATATTATCAAGAACATATAAACGATAATAACAATGCCATTTTTCAATCAGCCAAAACTTCAATATGGGGTGTTGTAGCCCTGGGTTTAATGCCGATTTTTGGTCTTATCATTATTTTAGTCATCTCTTTTGTCTATCTATTGTGGTTGATGAATAAGCTTGATTTTGTGAATGATTCAATGGCTTGAGGATATTTTTGAAGCGAATGTTACAAAAAAATCTAAAGCCTTCGGATTGCGAATACTGCCCAAATTAGCGGCTTTACTGAGGGGTACACCCATCATTATTTTTTTGACGGGTGCTTCTAATTTTTTACCTGAAATCGTATAGGGAATATCAGATATTTCAATAATATCATCAGGCACATGACGCGGTGAATAGGCTTCGCGTAATGATTTTTTTATCTTTGATTTTAAACCTTCATCCAAAACACTCCCCTCCCTACAAACTACAAAAAGGGGCATAAAATGCTCGCCGCCTTTCAATTCTAAATTGACAATTAAGGCATCTTTTAACTCTGTGATGGCATCCAAAACACGATAAATTTCAGCCGTTCCGATACGTACACCTTGCCGATTGAGGGTGGCATCGCTGCGTCCATAGATGATAAGTGATTGACGGTCAGTGATTTTCAACCAATCACCATGCCGCCATACTGAGGGGTACATTTCAAAATAAGAGGCATTGTATTTTTCAAAATTGTCATCATGCCAAAAGTAAACGGGCATGGAAGGCATAGGCTTTGTGACCACCATCTCCCCTACTTCATTGAGGACAGGATTGCCCAATTCATCCCAACTCTCCATCGCGCAACCTAAGCAACGGCATTGAATTTCGCCTTCGACAACAGGTAATAAAATATTGCCGCCTACCCAAGCCGTACACACATCGGTTCCGCCTGAAATGGAAGCCAACCACACGTCTTTTTTGATATGTTTATATATGTATGAAAACGCTTCATCAGGCAGTGGCGACCCTGTTGAACCAATAGAACGGAGGTGATGCAACTTGATTTTTTCTGTTTTTGTATCAAAACCTGCTTTCATACAGGAAACAATATAAGGAGCGCTTGTACCAAAGTGGTTTACGGCTGCCTCGCTTGCCAATTTCCATAAAAAATCTAAAGAAGGATAGGCAGGAGAACCATCATATATGAGCAAAGTACCACCCAACAACAGGCTCGACACAGCAAAATTCCACATCATCCAACCCGTTGTAGAATACCAAAAAAAGGTCTCTCCAGCGTTGAGGTCATTGTGAAAAGCCAAATATTTTGAATGCTCCAACAATATACCACCATGCCCATGTACAATCGCTTTGGGTATGCCCGTTGTGCCAGAAGAGAATAAAATATACAACGGATGTGCAAAATCAACAGGTTCAAATGTCAATTTATCGGCTGGAGTAATTAGGGCGTTTTGCCAAGTTGTGTAGGGAAAATGTACTGTTTTGGGATAATTTTCCACTTTTTTATCTAAAAAAGGAATGAGGACAACTTGTATTAATGTCGGCAGTTGTTGTGCAATTTCTTCACTTGTTTCCAAACGATTAAACGCTTTTCCACCATAACGATAGCCATCAGCAGCAAACAAAATTTTAGGTTCAATTTGAGCAAAACGCTCAATGACAGAAGCTGTTCCGAAGTCAGGCGAAGCACTTGACCATATCGCGCCCAAACTTGCGGCAGCTAAAAAAGCAACAACGGCTTCGGGTATATTGGGCAAATAACCGACAATGCGATCGCCTTTTACCACGCCGTTTTCTTTCAAAAAAGCTGCTATATGCGTTACTTGATTTTCCATTTCCTCCCAACTCATTGTACTGAGGGGGGTATCTTCGGACAAAAATTTGATGGCGGGGCTAAAATCCGTTCTGCCATTGAAAATATGCTCTGCATAATTTAAGGTTGCCCCTTCAAACCAACAGGCATGTGGCATCTCATCATCTGATAAAACTTGTTTATAGGGCGAATAGGATTTAATATTAAAATATTTCCAAATAGATTGCCAAAAATCAGCGGATTTTTCGACGCTCCATTGATAAACTTCTTCGTAATTATTAAAATCTAACTGATAATGACGGCGCAACCAACGCATATAGCGGTAGATACGTGTCATATTTTTTGCGGCGGCAGGCAGTTCCCATAAGGTCTTAGGTGTATCAATTGGAGACATAATGTTATATTTTGTTTGTTTGATAAATCGCAAAATACAAAATTAGGTTTATTACTAAAAATACCGCCATTTATTTGTTTATTATTTAAAAGTTAAGGTCATTCCTTAGTTAAAATCGCCATAGTTTGTCCTGCAATCCAGCCGCCCGTCCAAGCCGCTTGAAAATTAAAGCCCCCTGTGATGGCATCAATATCTAAAATTTCTCCTGCAAAAAAGAGGTTAGGTAATAACTTACTTTCAAAGGTTTTGAAGTTCACTTCATCGCGTTTTATGCCCCCCGCAGTGACAAATTCCTCTTTGAAAGTGCTTTTTCCTTTCACTTCAAAACGACTCTGTGCCAGTTGTTCCGCGAGGTTTTGAATCTGTTTTTTAGAAATATCTGCCCAAATAAGGGTTTCAGAGATATTTGAAACTTCTAAAAAGCGCAACCACAGCCTTGAGGGTATATTATACTGAGGGGTCTTGACAATAAGTTTTTTTAGATTTTTAGTTTTTATCTCCCCTGTTAAAGCGTTTTTTACTTCTTCTAAATTGAATTGTCCAATCCAATTGATGCGTATAACAAATTGATAATCAAGGTCATTCAATTCCCTTGCGCCCCAAGCCGATAGTTTTAGAATGGCGGGACCCGACATACCCCAATGTGTAATTAAAAGCGGTCCCAATGTTTTTAATTTTGAACCTTCAATCTGTATCATAGCATTTGGAACGCTTAAACCTGCCAAGCCATCAATGCGTTTGTCTTTAATGTTGAATGTAAAAAGTGAAGGCACGGGCTCGATGATAGTATGCCCTAATTTTTTTAACAAATCCCAAACAGCTGTCGAACTGCCTGCCGCTACCATCACTTTATGGGCGTCAAAACTTTGGCGATTGGTTTTTACAAGCCATTGACTGTCAACATATTCTAAATCTTCGACACGATACCCCCTCAGTATTTTTACGTTTAAACGCTCCGCTTGACCTTCCAAACAGTCAATAATCGTTTGAGAATTATTGGTCACTGGAAACATGCGTCCATCGTCTTCGGTTTTTAACGCAACGCCTCGCTGTTCAAACCACTGAATCGTATCTTCTGCCGAAAAACGCATAAATGGACTTAACAATGCTTTCTCACCTCTTGGATAATTTTTGACCAATTCATGGGGCAAAAAACAAGCATGTGTTACGTTACAACGTCCGCCGCCTGAGACTTTTACTTTTTGTAGTACGTCTTTTCCGCGCTCTAAAATAGTTACGTCCGCATTTGGATTGGCTTCTGCGGCAGTAATGGCGGCAAAAAAACCAGCAGCACCGCCACCTATGATGATGATTTTCAAAATAGTTGATAATGAATAGTTGATAATGAATAGTTGATAATGAATAGTTGATAATAGATAATAAATCATTTGCAAAAGTAATTTTTCAAAACAAAAAACACCCCCTCAGTAATGAAGGAGTGTTTTTTGTTTTGAAAAAAAAATCACGTAACTAAAGAGTTTGCGTTAATTCTTTTGGTTCAGACACCAAAAAACAAGCACCTGCTGCTAAAATCAAGCAAATACCAGCCAAAACAAGCGCATTCCGTGGATCATCGCCAAGAAGTGATTTGTAATATAAAGGCACTGTAATCATATTGATAATCTGTGGTACAACGATAAAGCCGTTAAAAATCCCCATATATACCCCCATGCGTTGTGGCGGCACTGAATTTGCCAACATCACATAAGGCATAGAAAGGATGGATCCCCAAGCAAAACCAACTAATAACATAGCGATTGCAAAGGTTTGGCTATTATCTGAAGTCAACGTTGAGATAAAACCAATGCCACCAATCGTCAAAAATATGGCATGAATCATACGATGACTGAGGCTTCTCGCCAAATATGGAATCAAAAGCGAAACGCCAATACACCCTACATTAAAAAAAGTAAAACAGAAAGCTCCGTAAGCGGTCCCTTCTTCAAACCCTGGCGAGTTTTGGTTCGGTGCATTGTAGGCATGACGGGCGACGGCTAATGAGAAATATTGCCACATCAAAGGCAAACCATACCAAGTGAAAAACTTTACCCACCACAGTTGTCGCATGACTTTTGGCATTTCTCGCAAGGCAACCCCAACCTCTGTGAACATGTGGATGAGGCTGAAACCTTTCTTTTTTTCCCGATTAAATGCCTCCATATCATCGGGCGGATACTCATCAGTGGTAAAAACAGTCACTAAAACAGAAGTGAGTATGGCAAATGCGCCGAAATAAAACAAATAATGCACGTATTCAGGAATGCCGCCCGTTGCAGAAGCAACAACGGCAATACCGAAGGCTGGCAAAATGAATTTTGGCATCAAACTCGCCAAAATTTGACCAAACCCGACGAAAAAACTTTGTACTGCGAAGCCCAAAGTGCGTTGCGAGTCGTTCAATTTATCGCCAATAAAAGCACGGAAAGGCTCCATAGTCACATTCAAACCTGCATCTAAAAGCCACATAAGGCTTGCCGCCATCCAAAGCGTTTTGGAATGAGGCATCATGATAAGCGCAATAGTGGTGATAACGGCACCAATCATAAAGAAAGGTTTGCGTCTGCCCCATCTTTCTGACCAAGTTTTATCGCTCAATGCACCAATAATGGGTTGAATTAGAAGACCTGTGACAGGGCCTGCGAGCCATAAAATGGGTAGTTTGTCTTCTTCTGCGCCCAAATATCGAAAGACGGGCGACATAATGAATTGTTGTAATCCAAAGCTGTATTGGAGTCCAAAAAATCCGAAACTCATGTTCCAGATTTGCCAAAAGGTTAGATTAGGTTTCTTTGTCATAATTTCAATACATTCTTGTTGTTAATTGCATAATAAACGTGTTTTTCAAAACTTTCGTAATATTATTGAAAGTTTTGAGAAATATTGTCCTGTTATTTGATTTTTTTTCAAAATCCTTCTGCATCGTCGTCGCTGCGATTGTCTGCGACACCTTCCAATTTACCGTCGGGACGGACTAAAATGGCTTCAACAAGACCAATATAAGGGCGATAAACGATGTTGTGTCCCAAACTTTTTAGCTTTTTAACCGTCAAATCAGTGAAAGCATCTTTTTCTACAGTGACCACATCGGGTTGCCATTGACTGTGAAAACGTTTGGCATGAGTGGCATCGGTCATTGACATATTAAAATCAATGACATTTGTAATCACTTGAAATACAGAGGTTATGATGGTTGTTCCGCCCGGCGTACCGACAACCATATACAGCTTTCCATCTTTCGCTACGATAGTAGGCGTCATACTACTGAGGGGTCGTTTGTTGGCAGCAATCGCATTGGCTTCTCCACCAATCGCACCGTACATATTGGGATAACCGGGTTTCACGCTGAAATCATCCATTTCATTATTCAACAAAAAACCTGCGCCGCCAACGACTGTGCGACAGCCGTAATTGTCATTAAGGGTTGTGGTGATGCTCACAGCCGACCCCTCAGTATCAACGATGCTCAGATGCGTTGTATTCTCTTTTTCAAGCTTCGGGTTACCTGCTTTGACATCTTCGCTGCGGGTTGCGCGATTGGGCATAAAATCCTTGAAACGATTGACAACGTAGGATTTATCTACCAAACCCGAGACTGGAACCTTATAAAAATCGGCATCGCCCATATGTTCCGAACGGTCTGCATACACGCGGCGTTCTGCTTCGACGAACAAGTGAATGGCTTCGGCACTGTGAAAGCCATAATTACTGAGGGGGTAGTCTTCGACGATGCCGAGTAACTGCAAAAGGGCAATACCACCACTTGAAGGCGGCGGCATCGTTATAATATCGTAGCCGCGATATTTGCCAACAAGCGGTTTGCGCCAAGCAGCATCGTAGTTTTTCAAATCGGCTTTTGAAACCAAACCATTGCCACGCTGCATTTCAGCCACAATGAGGTCAGCCGTTTTGCCATCATAAAAACCGTCTCTACCTTTATCTCTGATGCGTTCAAGGGTTTCAGCGAGTTCGGGTTGTCTCAAAACATCACCTGTTTTCCAAGCAATAGCCGTGTCTTTTTTAACCAATGCTGTGGGTTTAGTATTGTTTTTTAGAAACTCTATTTTGTTGCCATTCAAACGATTAGCCTCTGATTCTGTGATTGCAAAACCATATTTGGCATAATCCATAGCGGGCTGAACGAGTTTTTTCCAATCCTTTAGTTTTGAATATTTTTGAAACATTTTATAACAACCATCTACCGTTCCTGGCACACCTGCTGCTACAACACCTTTTTCGCTTTTGCCAACCATGACGTTTTTATTAGTATCTAAATACATATCACGCGTGGCTTTTGAGGGTGCGCGTTCGCGATAATCGAGGGTCGAAATATCTTTTCCGTCACCGCTTCGATAGACTAAAAAGCCTCCGCCGCCTAAATTCCCAGCTCTTGGATAAACAACTGCCAAAGCTAACTGCACGGCAATCGCCGCATCAATCGCATTGCCGCCTTGTTTGAGGATGTCCAAACCAACTTTAGTTGCCAAAGGATGTGCAGCTGAAACAACTGCTTTGTCTGCAACAATAGATTTTTGAGATTTATAATCTGTAAAAGGTTTGACGGTTTGACATGACACCCAAAAAATACTGAGGGGGATGAAAAAGTAAGAAAATGAGCGTAAATGGCTTGAATATTTGTTCATAAGTAGGTTTTGTTTTATATTTTTTAAAATGTAAATTTTGCATAAAAGTAAAAATAGGCAGTCATAAAACAAGTAAAAGAGACTGAAAAAAAAGATTAGATAATACATAGATTTTTTTTGGCATTGTTTTGGTAAATATTAAAACGTTTGGTTAATTATTTTCATGGTTAGTTTATGCCAACGGGTTTTCCGTTTGGCATTTTTTTTTGCCCCTACTTCATCTCACGCAACCCCTTATTGACAAGCCTATCTTTATGGTTGAAACCAATAAAAAAT
Source organism: Saprospiraceae bacterium (assembly GCA_031411275.1). GTDB lineage: Bacteria > Bacteroidota > Bacteroidia > Chitinophagales > Saprospiraceae > JAAFJT01. The sequence continues at coordinate 35,772 of JANOAU010000199.1, forward strand.
TCACTTTCTTTGTCTCTATAAATTAAGTCTTAAGTATTTAATGTATTGTATTTGGTTTTTTGAATGCTTTGGAAAGCATTGACAATCAATAGCTTCTGAATTTCCAAACACCCGAATACTAAATACCATACACTTAACTAACACAAATCAAATATCAAAATGAAGAAACTTCTTTACCTACCTTTTGTCTTTGCATTGTTTTTTGCTTGTAAAAACGAAAATGCTACTACAAAATCACCAGAAAATGATGTTGTTGCTGCCAATGTGGATTCAACTGTGAGTCCTGCCGACGATTTTTTCTTATTCGCTAATGGTGGTTGGATTAAAAACCATCCGATTCCTGGGAGTGAAAGCTCTTGGAGTATTGGCAAAATGGTGAATGATGACATTTACAACAAAATGAAAACAGTGAGCGAAAATGCGGCAAAAGCCAATGCAGCAAAAGGCACAAATGAACAAAAAATTGGTGATTTCTGGACAACAGGCATGGATTCAGTCGCGATTGAAACAAATGGATTGACAGCTATTCAACCCGAAAGAGATAAAATTGCAGCCATAAAAGACATAAACGGATTGTTAAATGTCGTTGCGGATATGCACACAAGCCAGATTACGCCGATGTTCAGCGCAAATGTTTATCAAGATGAAAAAAACAGCGCGGTTAATTCCTTACATTTCTCACAAGGCGGTTTGGGTTTAGGTGAACGCGATTATTATTTCAAAAAAGATGAACGCAATGTCAATATCCGAAAAGAGTATGTTAAACACATAGCGAATATGCTGCAACTTATGGGCGATAACGAAGCGAATGCAACCAAATATGCTGCTTCCATTGTCAAATTAGAGACTTTCCTTGCCGAAAAACACCGCACTATTGAAGCCTTGCGTGACCCTCATGCTAATTATAACAAAATGAGTGTCAATGATTTACAGAAATTGACCCCCTCAGTAAATTGGGCAAAACAATTAGAAAAAACAGGGTTGAGAACGGATACGCTTATCGTTGGGCAACCCGAATTTTTCAAGCAAATGGAAGCCAGTTTGAAAAAATTTACCATTGAGGATTGGAAAGGTTATCTACGTTTCAACCTTATTAGTTCCCTTGCTCGTTATTTGCCTAAGGCTGTTGACGAAGAACATTTCAATTTTTTTGGTAAAACCTTAGAAGGCAAAAAGGAACAAAAACCACGTTGGAAACGGGTACTCGATGCCCAAGAAGGACAGTTAGGCGATGCTTTGGGGCAGCTTTTTGTGAAAGAATATTTCTCTCAAAAATCGAAAAAACGTTATGAAGATATGAGCGAAGCCATCCGTGAGGCATTTACTGAAAATATTAAGGAATTGGATTGGATGAGTGCTGAAACCAAGGAAAAAGCATTGGATAAGCTTAAAAAAGTAAGTAAAAAGATAGGTTATCCCGACAAATGGAAAGATTTTACTGCCATGACGATTGACCGTAGTAGTTATGTTCGCAATAATTTGAACGCTAATAAATGGTGGTTCAATTATTATGCAAACAAACTCAATAAACTCGTTGACCGCACTGAATGGGATATGACACCACAGACCTATAATGCTTATTACAATCCGTCTAACAATGAAATTGTTATGCCCGCCAGTATTTTTATGATTCCTGGTTATACGGACGACCAAGTGGATGATGCCGTGGCGTATGGTTATGCAGCGGCTTCGACGATTGGACATGAAATCACACATGGCTTTGATGATCAAGGACGACAATTTGATGCAGAAGGCAATTTGAAAATGTGGTGGACAGCTTTGGATTCTGCTCAATTTGCGCAACGTGCCAACAAATTGATTGCCCAATTCAATGAATTTATGCCTGTTGACACCATGCACGTCAGAGGTGAAGCGACGTTGGGTGAAAATATAGCAGATTTGGGCGGTATTGTCCTTGGTTTGCGGGCTTTCAAAAAGACCCAGCAGTATAAAAAAGGCGAAAAAATAGCGGGTTATACACCCCTTCAACGCTATTTTATGGGCTATGCCCTTGGTTGGATGGGTCACGCTACAAAAGAGCGTTTGGCAAGGCAACTGATGACCGATGTTCATGCGCCTGCCAAAGAACGGGTTAATGGCCCATTTGTGAATGTGCCTGAATTTTATGAAGCCTTTGGCATTAAAGAGGGGGCAAAAATGTATCGTGAAGAAGCGAAACGAACTAAGATTTGGTAACTCTTTTTTGTTGAATATCACGTTTTGATTTCTAAACGTGATATTCAACAAAATAAGCTTTCCAAACTACTTCTTTTGACCAATATACCGTTCAAAAAACTCATAAATACGCAACATGCGGTCAATCCTTTGACGCACATTACCTGAACGAGAAAGCTCATGAGTCGCGCCCGGCATACGTACATATTCTACTTCTTTATTGAGTATTTTCATAGATTTATACATCATTTCAGACTGAATAGGGCCTGTACGCAAGTCATTTTCGCCGTGTTTAATCAATAATGGTGTTTGGATGCTTTTAACAAAAGTATAAGGCGAATTAGAAATCAACACCTTTTCAATTGCATCATTCCAAGGCAGATTAAAGTAACTCGGAATCAAACGCCACGCATTGCCTTCGCCTAAAAAAGTGGTTAAATCATAGACACCCCGTTGGGCAAAAGCCGCTTTAAATCGGTTATCATGCCCCACAATCCAAGCTGTTAAATAACCTGCATACGAACCGCCTGTGATAACTTGACGTGCTGTATCTACCCACAGTAGTTTAGCCGCTTCTGTTTCGGCTGTTAAGACATCTTCCGTAGGACCCGTACCCCAATCTTTGATATTAGATCTTTGAAAATCAATGCCATAGCCACCCGAACCACGCGGATTGGCATAGACAATGCCGTACCCTTGAGAACAGAAGTATTGGAACTCATGCCACATCGAAAACTCACCCGGTCCCCACATAGCCGTTGGGCCGCCGTGCATATTTAGAAGCAAAGGATATTTTTTTGAAGCATCAAAATTGATGGGTTTCATAATCCAATACTCAATTTTTTGACCTTTTGAATTGGTAAAGGTGTGTTTTTCAGGAAAACTCAAAGCCTTGTTTTTTACCCAATCATTATGCGTTGACAACTGCTTAGCATTTTTCATCTGCATATCAGCTATATATAATTCTTCGGGATTCGCCACTTCTGTTTTAGCATACACAATTTTGTCGTTGGCTATATCGAAACTCAAAATGCCCGATTCAAAATCTGTCAGTTGTTCCAATTTTCCATTTGTGGTATCAAACCGATACATAGGTTGTCCACCATTCGAGGGTGCTGTAAAATAAAGGAATTTACCATCTTTTGACCATGCCACAGAAGCTACTGAACGGTCAAAATTTATTTGTTGTACTTGGCTACCATCTGCTTGAGCCATAAACATGTGAGCAAAATTGACCCCCTCAGTAGGTGACTTAAAAAACACCAATTTTTTATGGTCGGGAGAAAACACAGCCCCATTGTAGTTCATCCCTTTTTCTCCAAACAACTGTTTTTTATTTTTACCGTCCGCCTCGATGGTAAAAATGGCGCCGTCAAAATCACGGTCAGGATGTTTTTGTTCATCCAAATCCTTGTACACAATGAGGTGATTGTCTAACAACCAAATACCGCCATTGTAACTGTCAAAACCAGACGTTATGGGAACAGCTTTCGCCCCTTCTTTGACATCAATGACAAAAATATGATTGATATTCATGTCAGGTTGTGTCGTTGCTTCGCCTTGAAAATTCAAACGATTAAAGACTTTTACTTTCTTATCTTCTTCATCCTTTAGCAAATAAGCGCGTATTTCTTCGATTGTACCGTCTGGATTGGGTTTAATATCCTTGTTCAGCTTCAGATAATCATTATTTTTAAAACCTGGTTTTTCCATCGAAAACAAGGGTACACCTTTATTCGGATTTAAAATTGAATCTTTCAACAATTCATTGAAACTAAGACTCACTTGGAAAGAAATGCGTTTACCATCTTTTGACCAATTCGGATTAAAAGCACCGTATTTTATATCCGTCAAAGCAAATGATTCGCCACCGTCAAGGGGCATGACAAAAATTTGCGGTTTTCCTTTAACATTTCTTGAAAAAGCAATCTGTTTTGAGTCGGACGACCATACGGCAGCACTCACACTTTCAGTACCCCGTGTCAGTTGTTTAACTGTTTTAAAATCAGTTATATACAAATGAGTGCGATATTCATATTCTAATTTATTGTCTTCATTTTGTTCTATTGTTTTGAGTACATAAACAGCCGATTTGCCATCAGGAGAGGCTGTTACATTGGTTATTTGATTGATTTTGGTCAAATCTGTCACCAATATTTTCTCTTTTCCATTTTGAGCAACCGCCATATGCACCACAAATAAGAAGAATAGCTGGATGTTTTTCATTTTGATAACCTTTTTTATTTTAGAATTGTCGTTTACGAATTGCCACGAATGTCTTGAAATAAAAGGAATTAGGATAGGTTTTTATAAGATTTTATTGGAAAAGAGTGCGTTAAAGGTCCCTCAGTATTTAAGTCATTTAAGGGATACCTAAAACAAAGCCGATTGATAGGGTTTATCAATCGGCTTTGTGCGTTTTAAATTATAGTCTTCGCAGACGACACACATTCATCATTGCTTAATAAATTTAACTTGATGCTGCTCTTCGTTGTCAGACAAATTAAAAATATAAAGCCCTGCTTTCAGATGTTGTATATCCAATGAAAATTCTGACCCCATAGTGTTATTGTAAAACTTAGTGAAAATAACTTGCCCTTGAGCATTGACTACTCTATAAAAAGTAGATTTTACTGAGGGGGGTATTTTTACAGTAATACTGTTTTTAGAAATGCTTGGATAAAGTGTCAAACCAGTCAATTGGCTATCAGATTCATCAAAAGCGGGGATAGGCGGCGGCTCATACAGCAATTCATGTGCGCCTATATCAAAACTACTGCCTTGGGGGCGCGATATACCAAATCTATCTGTCGCAACGCCCTGTGAAGTCATGCTCACACCCCAATCTATGATAGACGATGTGGATAACAAAAGATATTGGGATGTGTCAGAAAACAAATTGACCTTATGAGACACAAAAAAGCTTGGCGGAGAAGTGTAAGGCGTATTTAAAATATAATTTTTGGTACTGTCTATATGTTGTGGGGCTGCACCCAAGACTTGAAATCCCCAATAAGAACCAATAATGATATTGTTATTAACTATCGGCGTATAGTTTTTAGGAAAAGTGAAAAAAGTGTTTTTGCCATTTACCATTTGATAGTAATTAAAACCATAATCATAAACCTTTAAGCCCACATTCGTGATATTGGATAAAGTATTATTGGCTACTACCAAAGTCATATTGTTTTGAATACTGTCGCGTGTATCTATAAACATACCATCGCTCGTTCCCACAATAAGGTTATTGTAAATTTTAGTATCTTCAACAAAACCAATAGCGACGATAGCACCACATTTCACATTGCGAATGGTATTGTTATACAAAAGACCGCCTGAACCTGCCCCTAACTGAATACCATTGCATTGTTGTGATACATTGGATTGACCTGAACTATCAACTTCATTGTTATACACCTCCGCATCGGGCGAACAACCGTACTGAATAGCTTCCCAACCTGCATTTTTTACGATATTATTATATACTTTAAGACCTAAAATGCGGTGCGGATAAACAATTATACTTTGTCCATTGCAAGTACGCGTTAACCCTTGTTGCCAAAATGAATTGCCTATATATAAGCCTTCGCTCCCTGTATTTCTGACATAATTGTCATGTACTTTAATGTTATACATCGTAAAACTATCCCGCCATGTATTGCCGCTACAAGTGGGGTCTTGCTTAATCATCATACCCGCAAAACTGGCTTGTGTCACTTGCAGATGGTCAACCTCAACATCGGTACTCAAACCTACAATGACCAAACCCGAATAGCCTGATTTTGAACCATTTAGACTCATGCCATACGTCAAACTGCTATCGCCTGTCCCTGTAATGCGGATATACCGACAATTATCGAATGACATCGTATGGTAATCATTGGTGCTTAAATTGACCAAACCGCCACAATTTTTGAAGACAATTGGCGAATCAATTGTTCCTTGAAAATCCGTAAAACGAATTTGATTATAGTTTCCAGCGGCTAAACAAACGGTTTGTCCAGGTTGAATGTGTAAATAACTCGCACCTGTTTTGCCGGGAGTCCAAGGACGATAAGTCAAATAGGACGGTGAAGTAGTCGGTGTAAGGGTTACGTCACAGCCACATGAATTTTGAGCCATTATTGGAAATGAAAGAAGTAGGGACATAACAGTCCACCAGACGGGTTTAAGGTTTGCCATAATGCTAAGCATTTTGTTTGTTTATTTATAAATTAAAGTACAATACTAGCCTTTCAATTCATTAAAAGCAATGACAGTCCTTTATTCCTACCTTGACGATAGAAATTTACCTGACATAAGGTATGATAAAACCGCGGTTACAGTCTTGTTTTAATTAAATTAATAGAAAAGCTAAAATTGATTAATTAATTATCAATAAACAACGATGTGAAAGTATAAAGGTTAAGGTAATTAGTTGTTATCATTAAGTTACAATAATCGAATTATGAGCGATTTTAGATAAGAAAGAGACAAGCATTTATTGTGTCGTAATAGTAATTTGTATTTATTCATTTGTCAAAATTAATTTTGTTTAAAATTATCTTTCATCATACAAATATAGAGATACATTTGTAATTCTCAAATTATTTATTACATTTTTTTTATTTATTTTCAAATAAAATTTCCAAGTCATTCAAAATTCTTAATAACAATGATTTGTTTGAATTTTAATCTCTAAATGAAGATAAGTAAAAAGAGAATTTTATAAACAAGTAAAAAAACGTAACTACTTAGCTGACACAAATTTCACCAATTACACGAATGATTTTTAATCAATTTTAGGATTTAAGAAGAGAAATGATACTAAAAATTCAACTTTAATTCGTGTAATTAGTGAAATTCGTGTTATACCTAAGTAGTTACAAAAAAACTATACGGCTTGTTATAAAGTATAAGAAAGGCATGAACAAATTGGGTTTTTATCATTAAGAAGTTAACAACAATAAATTGCGTAAAATATCAAAATTTATGATTAGTAGGGTGTATTGGTGCTTAATACTATAAATAACAATGTTTGTTTGTATTTATGATAATAAAATTTTAATAAAATACTGAGGGGTTAAATGTATGTTCTTATTGTTAGCATTCAACAATATAGTTTGAATTAAAATAAGACCTTAAATATAAAAGGGGTTTCTTTGTTAAGAAACCCCTTTTATATTTAAGGTCTTGGTGGCACTGGTTTAAACGGTTTTTCAAAAGTATTAGCCCCTTGTACTTTGACTTTTCGTTTATAAACTTTATCAACGCTTGTTACATACAAGATATCGAAATTAGATCCTCCAAAACAGAGATTAGAAGCTTGTCCAATCGTCGGTACAGGAATAATCGCATTCACCCGCCCCATTTGATCCAGCACTTGAATACCCAAACGACACGCCACATACACCCGCCCTTGACGGTCACATTTGATACCATCTGACCACGCATTTTCAGCCGTATCGGGTACATGCAGCCAGCCATACCGCTGTTTATTCGTCAAAGTACCATCCGCATTGATTTGAAAAACCCAAACCCAATGAGAAGCGGATTCCGTCACATACATCTGCGTTTGGTCGGGAGAGAGGCACAAACCATTGGCAAATAATATCCCTAAATCCACCACGAGCCTTTCGCCATTGGGTCTTAAAAGCCATATTTTGCTTGGTTTTTCTCTACCATCAGGCTGTGTGATATAGATATTGCCATTTTTGGCAACCAAAATATCATTGCCACCGAGACTATCTGCCAAAACAGTTGCTTTTAATTGTTTATCATAACTCATAACTTGTCTCTCTGTACAACCCCAACCGCTTGTAATGGTTATCATGCGCCCATCATCTGAAAACGTTGTGCCACTGGCGCATTTTGAGGCAAAAGGCAACAATTGCACTTTGCCATCCAAACCGACTTTATAGGTTTTACCATTCGGAATATCTTGAAAAAATACCTCTCCAGCAGCATTCGCAATGACCCCCTCAGTAAATTTATGCCCTTCACTCACCAATTCCCAACCTTTGTCATTGGGCAGCAGAATATCGGACAAAAAAGGATTTTTTGTTTGTGCATTCCCAACGGGTTTTGGATAATCTTTCCACAACCAACGCATCGCATCTGGAAAAACAGCCGTTCCGTGTTTGCCATTGTGTGCACCTTCGCCCCAAACATGATTCACTTCATAACCCGCAAAGGTCAAAGCCCGTTCCATACTTTCATTGGCTTTCCACCAATCGCCACCATATATATTGAGGTCGTTTGTGCCATCTTGCAGAAAAACACGAAGCGGTTTCGGTTCATATTTCCGAATCAACGTCGGATAGTCCTGTGCGCCACGCAAACCGACATACGTACCAATGGCACTAAAAACCCTTGAAAACGCATCAGGACGTTCCCAAGCAGCGGTAAAAGCACACACAGCCCCACTACTCGAACCACCTATCGCTCTGTCATTGCCACTTTGAGACAAGCGCAGCACACGCCCATCTTTCGTTTTCAGTTTTTCAACTTCGGGCAGTATTTCATTCAAAATAAAACGTGCGTATGCATCGCCAAGACCATCATATTCAAAACTGCGGTTGAGTCTGTCCAATGCGGTTGCCGTATCCTTTGCCCGAACCAATCCAGGCTTGACAAACACGCCAATCGTCACAGGCATTTCTTTGTTGTGAATCAGATTATCAAACACCGTCGGCGCATTCCATTGGATGCCGTCTTGATTGACATACACACAAGCGGGTTTGTCGGGTTTGTATTGGGCAGGTATATACACCCAAAACTCCCGCCAAGTGCCAGGGAATATTTTTGAGTTGTCGAAAGTGCCTTTGATGATTTCGCCTTTCGGAACACTGGCTTGTTCCATTGAAGCAGGGTCAACGGGATAGTTTTCCGTGACCGTTTGAGAAAAAAGGGATGATTGCCACAGCAAAAAGGAGAGTAAAAAGCCTAATTTATTCATTCTTGTCATTCGTTTTGACGACAATAATAGGCATTAATGACGAATAATTTAATGGTGAATGGTGAATATTCACCATTCACCATTAAATTATTTACCATTCACTATTAATTAAGCCATCACCGCCATCTCAATCGCCTCCATCGCCACATTCAAGGTATTATACACACCCGTTTTGACCTCAAACTCCTCGAAAACCACGTTTTTGTAGCCTGCACAGCTAAAAGTAATAGTGTATGTGCCGTTTGCCAATTGTGCAATGTCATATTTGCCCAATTTATTTGTTTCATACACTTTTTCTTTGCCATTAATCGTGATTTTAACCTTATTGATGCCTTTCTCCGTTTCTTCATTCGTTACTTTGCCACGGATACCCGCTACACTCGTACTAACCACTTGGTCTAAAACATTTGTGAAAGTAAATTGATCGCGCAATTCTGGCTCTCTTCTAAAGATAACCTTTGCATCCGCCAACATTGCCATCATCATTTTATAGAGGTTATGGTTTGCTTCTGTATTGTCTTTGGTCAAGTCACTTGCCGTGCTTGAACTTTCCGTATAAGCCAGTCTGTATGTTTTATATTGCTCAACCACCTCGTTATAATCTGCCAAAAAAGTAGCAGACATATTATTGTTCGCTTTCAAATCCGCTTCATTATTTTGAACAAACTTCAACGCCGAATCGTTCAAATCGTTCATAGCGCCTTCATTTCCTTGTTCTGCTTTAGCAAAATAAGTCGAACCTGCTGCGTCATACCTACCTTCCAACAAATCCACTCGATAAGCTGAAGCAATCAACGATTTCAACATCAAAAAATGGTCGCAACATGCCACAATCGCTTCATCTAAATAGACACGATTTAAACTCGGCTCATCTTTCCGGGTTTTATAATTCGGAATCGCTTTTGCTACTTCGACTTCCGCCAAACGGTCATTGATATACCCCTCAGTATAAAAGCCTTTCAGCTTCGAAAAACGAGATAAATTTTTGCGACACAGTGCCCACGCAAGCGGAACGGCGAGATACAGCTCTTGCTGTGTGCATTTAAATGAATATTTCTTTTTCATTGTGTAAAAAATTTAAGTTAGAAAAAATGGTTTAGAATCAAATTGTATTATGAAAATGTTATACTATTAAGCCTTTTTCAAAGTTTCAAAAAGTTTATTTATTTTTTTAAAATAATTTAATTTTATATGAATCACTGAAAATCAATCATTCAGAGAGGACATTAATTCCCTCACAGAGGAAGTATGTTCCTTCACAGAGCAAGCGTGTTCTTTGACAGAGGAAGTACATTCGGGCACAGAGGAAACCTCTTTCTTGACAGAGGGAGCATGTTTCTTGACAGAGGAAGTGCGTTAGGACACAGAGGAGGTTTGTTTCCACACAGAGGACGTTTGTTTCGTAAAGAGGAGATTGGTTTCTTGAAGGAGCATGCTTTTGGCGTATCTGTTTGATTTTTTTTGAGAAAAACTATTATTTTTGAGACTAAACAACCCACTGTACTAAGTCTTCTCTACAACTCAAAACATACGTGGCAATCGTTCCCCTCTCTAAACTGAAATAGACTATCCGCACGTCATAAGACCAAATCCAGACGGGGCTGGGGTTAAAACGTGGGGGTAAAAAATTT
>JANOAU010000200.1:0-16893 GCA_031411275.1 Saprospiraceae bacterium
AAAAAAAACAATAAAGAGTTTTTTATGATAAAAATAAAGAGAAGAAAACGACCCCTCAGTATTTTTAAAATATCAGAAAGTATAAAAAAAGAAACAAAAGGAATAGCCTTCAAACGAAACAATTATGTTTCCTTTGTGACCAAATAAAGCAAATATCATTTGGGGAAAAAACATATTTGGCAAGACTTTATCGGAATTTGAAACCTATTTTTTCAGGAAATGTCATTTTTTGATACCAAAATTGCCTAAAATGCTATTCCATTCATTTTTCATCAGCTATAACAACAACACTCATGCAGGTCATTCTGGGTATTATTTTTCACACCATCGGCGGCATTTCGTCGGGTAGTTTTTACATGCCTTACCATAAAGTCAAAGGTTGGGCTTGGGAAAATTTTTGGCTCGTCGGGGGCTTATTTTCGTGGCTCATTGTGCCACCTATTGCCGCTTATTTGACCGTTCCTAATTTTTCAGAAATTATTGCTACAACGGCGTCAAGCGTCAAAAATTTTACTTATTTGATGGGCTTACTTTGGGGCATCGGCGGTTTGACTTATGGTTTGGGTGTACGTTATTTAGGTATGTCTTTGGGCAATTCTGTGGTTTTGGGTTTTTGCTCGGCTTTTGGGGCATTAGTGCCTTCGATATATTACAATTTTAACCCAACAGAAGGAAAAACCTCTTTTACAGATATGTTGGGAAATACGGGCGGTCAATTGGTTTTGCTCGGTGTTGCGGTCTGTTTATTAGGCATTGCCATTTCAGGCAAAGCAGGCATGATGAAAGAAAAAGAGTTAACAACAGAACAGAAACAAGACAGTACAGCCGAATTCAGCCTTGTTAAAGGTCTTATAATTGCTATTATTTCAGGTATTTTGAGTTCGTTTTTCAATTTTGGTATAGAAGCAGGAAAGCCAATGGCAGAAGAAGCGGTCAGACAAGGCTTCAATCCTTTGTTTCAGAACAATGTGACTTATATTGTTGTATTGTGGGGCGGTTTGACGACCAATTTTATTTGGTGTATGTATCTCCATTTTAAAAACAAAACATTCGGACAATATGCAAACTCGGGCGCACCTATTAGCAAAAATATATTGTTTTGCGCCCTTGCGGGAACGCTTTGGTTTCTGCAATTCTTCTTTTACGGTATGGGTGAAAGTAAATTGGGTAATGGGGCGAGTTCATGGATTCTGCACATGGCAACGATTATTTTGACAGCAAATGCATGGGGTTTATATCTCAAAGAATGGTCTGACGTGAGTCAAAAAACGTTTAGAACATTTGTTATTGGCATTGCTACTATTATTTTATCTATTTTCCTTGTAGGTATTGGCAATTCGCTTTGAATCAAAAAAATCTATAAAAATGTTTAAATTATCATCATTATTGAAGGCATTTATTGTCTTCTCCTTTATTGTGTCTAACCTACACCTTTTTGCCCAACGCAAAATGGAAAAGTTAGATAGGGGCGTGGTCGCTGTCCGCATAAGCCCCACAACTGTTTATATCGGTTGGCGACTTTTGGGCAACGATACTGAGGGGGTCACTTTTAATGTCTATCGAGGCACGACAAAACTCAATGCTACACCGATTTTAGCTACAGCAAACCTTATTGATACGGTTTCAACAAACAGCAATTATACAGTTCGGGCAGTTGTAAATGGTGTGGAACAAGCAGCTTCAAAACCCGTTCTTGTTTGGGCAAATCAATTTATAGATATTCCGCTTCAAATCCCAGCAGGTGGTACAACACCCGACGGTGTAGTCTATACTTACACTGCCAATGATTGCAGTGTTGCCGATTTGGATGGCGATGGTGAATATGAAATTGTTTTGAAATGGGACCCAACTAATTCAAAAGATAATTCACAAAGTGGTTATACGGGTAATGTGTATATTGATGCTTACAAAATGAATGGTCTGCGGTTGTGGCGCATTGATTTGGGCAAAAATGTAAGGGCAGGAGCGCATTATACGCAATTTATGGTTTATGATTTTGATTCGGATGGCAAAGCTGAAATGACTTGTCGCACCGCACCAGGTTCGATTGATGGCATCGGAAAGCCTATTGACAGCATGAATCACACGGCAGATTATCGGACATCGGCGGGTTATATCTTGTCTGGACCTGAATATTTGACCGTTTTTAATGGTTTAACAGGTGCAGCTATGGCAACGACGGACTATGTGCCTGCTCGTGGTGCGGTCAGCAGTTGGGGCGACACTTACGGCAATCGTGTTGACCGTTTTGTTGATGCCTTGGCTTATGTAGATGGTAAACAACCTTCTTTCATAACAGGACGTGGCTACTACACGCGTTTGGTGCGTGTGGCGTGGAATTGGCGCAACGGCAAATTGACAAAAGTTTGGGAATTTGACAGCAATACGTCTGGAAACAGTGCTTTTTTCAGTCAAGGCAACCATCAAATCACTATTGGAGATATGGATGGTGACGGAAAAGATGAAATTTGCAATGGTTCGTCTTCAATTAATGACGATGGAACACCTTTATACAGCACGCAATTAGGTCATGGCGATGCCTTGCACATGAGCGACCTCGACCCCGACCGCCCGGGTTTGGAAATTTGGCGTTGCCTTGAAGAACCCGCTCGATATGGTACAAACGGTTTGGTTTTTCAAGATGCCAAGACGGGTCAAATTTTATGGGGTGTTGATGGCCAAGCCTCCGATGTTGGTCGTTGTATGACTGCCGATATTGACCCACGTTATAAAGGTGATGAATGTTGGGGTGCAAAAGGTGGACTCTATTCATGTAAAGGGCAGTTGATTTCAGCGACACGCCCCAGTTCCATGAATTTTGGCATTTGGTGGGACGCTGATTTGACACGTGAACTATTGGATGGCAACAAAGTATATAAATGGAATTATTTGAATGCCACGACTTCAACCCTATTCACCGCCGATAGTTGCACATCGAACAATGGTACAAAAGCGACCCCCTCAGTAAGTGCCGACCTTTTTGGCGATTGGCGAGAGGAATTTATCCTTCGGAAAACAGATAACACATCTTTACGCATCTTTACAACGACGATACCAGCACAAAACAGATTGATTACGTTGATGCACGACCCGCAATATAGGGCAGCAGTTGCTTGGCAAAACTCAGCTTATAACCAACCTCCGCATCCGAGCTATTATCTGGGTGAGGGCATGACACCGCCGCCACGACCGAATATTGATGTAGAACCATTGATAACTGATACAAAAGACATCAAAATTCCTTTTATCCGCATTTATCCGAACCCCTCAGTACATGGCTTTGTGATTGATGCTAAAGGCGATTTTACTTATAAAATCTATGATTTGAAAGGGCAATTGCTTGAAAATGGTAGAGGTAGTGACCAAACAACAGTCGGCACAAAACTATCAAAGGGAGCGTTTGTAATTCACATCAATCGAGAGGGCAAGGAAGTAGTCTTAAAAATCGTTAAAGAATGACCCCCTCAGTAAATTCATCATTTATCATTCATAACTCATCATCAACATGAAAAGAGTGGCTTTCAAAATGCAGCTACATCGTGGTCAAGCTGTCGAATACAAAAAACGCCACGACGAAATTTGGGCAGACCTCGCCACTTTGCTCAAAAGTATCGGCATCAATGATTATTCTATTTTTCTTGATGAAGAAACGTATGCTTTGTTTGCCATTTTAAAAATTGAAAATCCTGAATTGCTCGACACGCTACCCGCGCATGAAGTGATGCAACGTTGGTGGGCGTATATGAGCGATATTATGGACGGAAATGCCGATAATTCGCCAGTGGTAAAGCCGTTGATGGAGGTTTTTCATCTTTCTTAATGATTCAAATCATTTTGCGCAATGATTTTTCTCTTCATCCAATGACAACAATATGCTGATTTTTGTCATTGACTTTTATAGTTTTGTCAAAAAAAGAGGATGAATGTGAATCATGAAAACGAAAATATCAGCGACGTAGCCAGCCGATTGAATGCCATTATTCAAACGGCTGTAGATGGTATCATTACGATTAGCGACAGAGGTATTATTGAATCTGTCAATCCCGCCACTTGCAAACTTTTTGGCTTTGAAGTTTCTGAAATGATAGGTCAAAATATAGCGATGATGATGCCTATGCCGCACAGCCATGTACACGATAATTATATTCATAATTACTTGACAACAGGGCATCGAAAAATAATTGGCATAGGGCGAGAAGTATTGGGGAAGAAAAAAGATGGCACAACTTTTCCGTTTTGGTTAGCCGTCAGTGAAATCAATTTAGGGGGGAAACGCCTTTTTACAGGCATTGTCCACGATATGACCGAGCAAAAAAAGGCAGAAGCAGAACTTTTGATTCTCAATCAAGAACTTGAAGGCAGAATTGCAGAACGGACGGAAAGGCTTTCCGATGTTGTCAATAAATTACTTGCCACAAACCAACAGCTCTATCACGAAATCCAAGAACGCAAGGCAGCCGAACAGTCCCTTTTGCTGTTGCAAGTTGAATTGCAACAGGCTTTGAAAAAGGAACAAGACTTAGGTTTGCTCAAAACCCGCTTCGTTTCGATGGCTTCACATGAGTTCCGGACACCCCTCAGTACCATCCTCTCCTCCGCCAGTTTGATGGATCAATACACGCAAACCGAGCAACAAGACAAGCGGCATCGCCATTTTTTGAAGATAAAAAACAGTGTGGACATGCTCACGATGTTACTCAACGACTTTCTTTCTATCAGCCGTTTGGAAGAAGGAAAAATGGACTTATGTCTCGAAAAGTTTAATTTTCACGTTTTTTGCCAAGATGTTATTGATGAAATGACTGGAATTTTGAAAAAAGGGCAAAAGCTTGTGACAAACCATCAAAACGAGGATTTATTGATCGAAATGGATAGAAAACTCTTGAAACTCATACTCATCAACCTCATTTCCAATGCGTCAAAATATTCAGATGAAGGTGAAACTATTGTTTGTGAGACAAAAATGGATGGTCAATTTTTCACTATTAGCATTATTGACACAGGCATGGGTATTCCAGAAGAAGACCAAAAACACATGTTTGAACGCTTTTTCCGTGCCTCTAACGCCATGAATATTAAAGGCACGGGCTTAGGTTTGTATATTGTTAAACGTTATGCTGAAATGATGGACGGCGAATTGTCCTTTGACAGCGAGTTAAGTAAAGGCTCTACTTTTACAGTCAGATTTTTATTCAACACATAGTCATATAGGACACATCGTTTTTTTGTCATCCTGTAAGGAACTAAAACCTATGTGTTCTATATGACTATGTGTTTAAACAATAATTAATGAAAAAAATACTCATTATTGAAGACCACGAGGACATTCGTGAAAACTTGGCAGAAATCCTTGATTTGGCAGGTTATGAAACTTTTACCGCCGAAAACGGCAAAATAGGTGTTGAAATAGCCGAAAAAGTGCGCCCTGACCTCGTATTGTGTGATGTCATGATGCCTGTCCTCGACGGTTATGGTACCCTGAGTATTTTGCATAAAAAACAAGCGACAGCCGATATTCCCTTTATTTTTTTAACCGCAAAATCTGAAAAAGCCGACTTTCGGTACGGTATGAATTTGGGTGCAGACGACTATATCACGAAGCCTTTTGAAAGCAACGAGCTGCTGAAAGTAGTGGAAATACGTTTGGCCAAATCTGAAAAAATGAGAGTAGTAACGGCTGAAAACGGCATCAATGATTTTTCACTTTTTATCAATGAAGCAAAAGGGGAGGAGGCGTTGAAAAATTTGACTATTGACCGTGAATCACGCTTGTTTTTGAAAAAATCTGTCGTTTATACTGAGGGGTCTGTGCCACGATTTTTGTATTATATTGAAAAGGGGAAAGTTAAGTTATCAAAGACCAATGACGACGGTAAAGAATTAATAATCAATGTTTTAGGAGAAAAACAATTTTTTGGATTTATGTCCTTGTTGAGTGGCGAAAACCAAGCAGACAATGCCACAGCCCTTGAAGAATGTACCATTGTAACTATTCCAAAAGATGATTTTATCAGCTTACTACATGCCAATCGCGATGTATCCGTCAATTTCATAAAAATGCTGGCGGGCAATGTCGTTGCAAAAGAAGAACAGCTGCTTCATTTAGCCTACAATTCAGTCCGTAAACGTGTTGCGGATACGCTGATTTTGTTGCATGACCGCTATGGAAAGAAACCCATTTCTATGCTCCGTGAAGACATCGCAGCTTTGGCGGGTACTGCCAAAGAAACAGTCATTCGAACACTCACCGATTTCAGAGAAGAAAAATTGATAGATGTAGAAGACGGAAAGATTACGGTTTTGTCAGATGAAAAATTGAAAAGATTGTTTAATTGATTGATTTACAGACCATTAACGAACACAATATTTAACATTTAGGAAATTTTATAAAATTTCCTAAATGTGTATTTCATACAGCTATTGACCAAAATCACCTTCTCCAATAACAATCCTCATTCTCCTATCCATCTATTCTCCCGATTTTTGTTCTTAAAATCGCATGGGAGATGATAAAAATTGAAATAATAGGCACAGAAGACCGCAAACAAAAACAGTTGGTGCGGCATGTCCAACAAGCTATTGACGCTTTGGGTATTTATCCAGGCATCAAAATAATATCCAATTGGGAAGAAATTGTGACTTATCACATCATCAAAACACCTGCTTTGGTTGTCCAAGATCAAGTGCTCAGTCAGGGCTTTATACCCAATGTAACGGAGCTACAATTGTTGCTCGCGTCATTCATTTATGATAAAAATCAGCTTGTGGCATGATGAGAAACCCATTACTAAGGTTGCATAAGATGTTTCTTAAAAGGCGTAATTAGACATATTAATTCACTCTAAGCTGCTGCAAACTCTGTTAAATTCCTAACATCGACAGGAAGAAAACCAATAACAACATCCGAATTAGGTACACCGAGTTTTATTAAATCTTCGACTATATCATAGTCAGTGCTATTTTCTTGCAACCAAATTTTATTGTTTTTTATGTCTAAATGTAATAAACAAAAATAAACTCGTTTATTATTCTGCCAACCAACAGACATTAATTGATAATGGTCACGTTCAGTATCAAAAATTAATTGTTCTTCTAATTCTTTATTATTGTCCGTAATCGGTGAAGCGTAATTAATTAATAGATCTTTAATTAAATGACGATATTTTACCACTTTATCCATTGTATTACAGTTTCTTTTATGTGGTCAAAAACCACAATGTTAATAAATTCAGTTTGTATGATTTCTTGAATTAAAGGCAAATTCGGGTATCGCTAAATATAAATCACGATGGGTTTCTTGTTTTGATAATATGCGTCTATAAAGCCTAAATTGTCCATAACCTTCTTCAAAATCATGAACAGGAGAAGGATTGATAAAGCCTTTGATTTCGACAGCAATCTTTTTACCATCTTTTTCAGCAGCAAAAATTTTCTCTGCACCTAAATCCACTTCTCCTTTCACTTCTCCCGCTTGAATGCGTAAAGGGTCATGCGTGATTGTCCAACCGTCCTTTTCTAATGCACGTCTTGCATTGTAGTGAAATTTATCACGAGCCATTTTGTTTTGTTTTCGCAAAGATAAAAGTTGCGGAATAGAATGTCTATTTTTTTTCCAAAAAGGAGTCGCACCTCCCTCGTTTTGTTATGATAGAAATCAATGCCTATTATGACGTTAATCATTCTCTTATAAATCTAATAACTTGACTTTTGTACAAAAATAAGTCAGTATGACAACCGCAACTTTAGAACATCCAACAGTTATTTCAAAAAAAGAAACAACCTGTTTTCACTGTCATGACGACATTGTGGACACGACAATACATTTCGATGATAAAGTCTTTTGCTGCGAAGGTTGCAAAACGGTTTATCAGATTCTTGACGAAAATAACCTTTGTACATTTTATACACTTGATGCAAATGCAGGGATAACGCAGAGACGGAAGACCCCTCAGTATGCTTACCTTGATGATGCAGAAACGGCGGCAAAAATCATTGATTATCAAGACGATAGCACAACACGGGTGACGTTTTTGTTGCCGAGTATGCACTGTGCATCGTGTATTTGGGTGCTCGAAAATATGCACCGCATCAACCCAGCTATTTTCAATTCAAAAGTCAATTTTTTGAAAAAAGATGTAACGATTCTTTTTTCAAATCAAGATATATCGTTGCGCCGCGTTGCGGAAATACTTGCATCAATCGGCTATGCGCCCGAAATCAATTTTAATGATGTTGAAAATATTGGACAATTGCCCATTGACCGCACCATATACTACAAAATAGGCGTAGCGGCATTTGCTTTTGGCAATATTATGTTATTGAGTTTTCCTGAATATTTGGGTTTAGATGCATCTTTAGATGCCAATTTTGCTCAATTTTTTGGCTATATCAACCTCCTTTTAGCGATTCCAGTTTTGGTTTATTCCGCACGAGATTATATGATTTCTGCTTGGCAAGGCATCAAACAAGGGCATTTAAACCTCGATGTACCGCTGTCTTTGGGCATTTTTGCGCTGTTCGGGCGCAGTGCTTTTGAAATATTGACGCATACAGGGGCGGGTTATATGGACTCATTTGCAGGATTGATTTTCTTTCTTTTGGTCGGCAAATGGTTTCAACAAAAAACTTTTAATCACTTGTCGTTTGAACGTGATTACAAGTCCTATTTCCCCGTTGCCGCCAATGTCCGAAAAGAAGGACGTGAGGTATCAATGCCTATTAATAAATTACAAATTGGCGACATTATCACTGTTAGAAATGGCGAACTCGTACCTGCAGACGGTGTAATACTGAGGGGTGATGTGCATATGGATTATTCATTCGTCACAGGCGAAGCTGAATCAGTGCGTAAAAAATCTGGTGATAAAGTCTTCGCCGGTGGGCGACAAATGGGTACTTCTGTTGATATTTCGTTGACGCGGAGGGTGTCGCAGAGTTATTTGACTGAATTGTGGAACAATGAAGCCTTCAAAACGGCTAAAAAATCCCATATCAGTTTTTTGGCTGACCGTGCAGGTCGGTACTTTACAGGTGTGATACTATTGGTTTCAATGGTTGCGTTTTTTTATTGGCTTCCGCAGGACATGGGCAAGGCTGTTAATGCAGCTACGGCTGTGTTGATTGTCGCTTGCCCATGTGCGGTGGCTTTAGCGATTCCGTTTACGATGGGTAATATCCTACGGATTCTTGGACGGCATCAGTTTTATGTAAAAAACACGCAAGTAATAGAGAATTTTGAACGTATAGATGCTGTTGTATTTGACAAAACAGGTACCATAACGGAGCGTTTGAAAAATGACATTTCATTTAAAGGCGATCTAACAGCCGATGAAAAAACACTTGTTTTGTCTCTCGTTCAACAGTCAAACCACCCCCTCAGTATGCAGATAGCTAAAAGCCTTCAAAACAATCATTTTTATGAAGTAAATGATTTTAAAGAAATACTTGGAAAAGGCATACAAGGCGTTGTCAATCAGCAATTTATAAAAGTTGGTTCGGCTGATTTTATCTATGAATTAAAACAGAATAGGGGAGAGAAAGAAAAAGGCGTTTTCGTCTCTATCAATAATAGCGTTAAAGGCTATTTCGATATAAAACCTACTTATCGTGCTGGTTTTCAACAAATTATAAGCACAATTCAAACCGCAAAAAAAGAAGTGTATGTTTTGTCAGGTGACAATGAAAAAGAGCGTGTTTTCCTCAATCAATACCTGACAAACGACTTTCTAAACTTCAATCAATCGCCAACAGACAAGCTCAATTTTATCAAAAACCTCCAAAACCAAGGCAAAAAAGTGTTGATGATTGGAGACGGACTCAACGATGCAGGGGCTTTGCAACAATCGGACATCGGCATCGTCATTTCTGAAAATACCAATAACTTTTCACCCGCTTGTGATGCTATTTTACAAGCCGACCAATTTCCAAAATTGCCTGCTTTTTTTCACTTATCAAAAATGGGTTCAACCATCGTCAATCGGGCGTATTTTATCGCTTTATGCTACAATATCGTTGGTTTAAGCTATGCTGTTACGGGCAATTTGTCGCCTGTGAATGCCGCTATTTTGATGCCTTTGAGTTCCATTACGATTGTACTTTTTGGGGTTTTGATGGGTAATTTTATGGCTCGTAAGTTGAAGCAGTGATCTAATAAGTATTTCATAGTGCTTGTTTTAGATATTAAAAATAAGTTTTACATATAGTCCTTAAAGTCTTCTAAGGGTGCATCAAAATCATCTGCCATATATGTGACAAACCCTTTCAATCCTCCTGCTTGTCGATTTACGTCTAAACGTGGATAATCTTCTTTCCAACGTATTTTTGTCCCTCTATTGCCTATCTCATGCTGCATGTCATATTTCGAAATACCGACAAAAACAGCCGCTTGTGGCAGTGTCATCACATGTGCTTTATACATCATAACAGCCAATTTAATTTTGAACCTTTTTTCGTCGAGTCCAGAACGCTGCAAATCTTCATCAGAAATTGAAAGTGTAATCATTTTATTAAAATTTTCAGCAAAAAAAAACAAATCAACCCACAAAACAAATTCCCTTCCCATTTTGACCAAAATCACCTGCCACACTGACGACGCTCATCTATCACCCTCTCTATCCTTCCGAAATTTGTGTCATAAAACAGTAAATGCTGATGAAAATCATGTTCTTCTTAATCGTTTTGAGTCTTCTCGTGGCTGTTGGTTTCCTAATCGCATTCATTTGGGCAACACGATCTGGGCAATTTGACGATGACTATACCCCCTCAGTACGAATGCTTTTTGATAATGAAAAACCTATAAAAAAATGAATGAAATCACATACTTAGAACACGGCGAAACGCTCAAACGTGTTTCAGAAAAGAGTAAAATCGAACAGTTTCAGTACGACAACACGCTCGTACGCGCCTTTGCAACGGCAACGGCTGTTTGGGGCATCGTTGGGATGCTCGTAGGTTTACTTTTAGCCTTACAGTTGGTCTTTCCTGTGCTTAATTTTGGCTTACCACAAACGACTTTTGGGCGTTTACGTCCGTTGCACACCAATGCTGTCATCTTCGCTTTTGTCGGAAATGGTATTTTCATGGGCGTTTATTACTCCATGCAACGCCTTTTGAAAACATCCGTTTTCTCCATGAAGTGGGGTTGGGCGCATTTTTGGGGCTGGCAATTGATTATTCTGTTGGCAGCCATAACATTGCCGAGTGGCATCACTTCTTCTTATGAATATGCAGAATTGGAATGGCCTATTGACATCTTAATTGCCTTGATATGGGTCGCTTTTGGAGTCAATATTTTCGGTATGATTATCAAACGCCGTGAATCACATCTGTATGTCGCTATTTGGTTTTACATTGCTACTTGGGTGACTGTCACGATGTTACACATTATCAATAATCTTGCAATTCCAGTCTCATTAACAAAAAGTTATCCTGTTTTTGCAGGTGTTCAAGGCGCATTGGTGCAGTGGTGGTATGGGCATAATGCAGTAGCATTTTTCTTAACGACGCCGTATTTGGGCTTGATGTATTACTTTTTGCCAAAGGCTGCCAATCGCCCTGTTTTCTCCTATAAACTCTCAATTATCCACTTTTGGGCTTTGATTTTCTTATATATCTGGGCAGGCCCACACCATTTGCTTTATACGTCGTTGCCTGATTGGGCGCAGTCATTAGGTATGGTGTTCTCGATTATGCTCATCGCACCGTCTTGGGGCGGTATGCTCAACGGCTTGTTGACACTGAGGGGCGCCTGGGACAGAGTTCGCGAAAGTGTTGTGTTGAAATTTATGGTTGTTGCCGTTACCGCCTACGGTATGGCGACATTTGAGGGACCGCTGTTGTCCATTAAATCAGTCAATGCAATCAGTCACTACACCGACTGGACGGTGGCGCACGTACACGTTGGCGCATTGGGTTGGAATGGATTTTTGACGTTTGGTGTGCTATATTGGATTATTCCAAGGATTTATCAAACCAAATTGTACTCCGATAAATTGGCCAATATCCACTTTTGGATTGGTACAATGGGCATCATGTTCTATGCCATTCCGTTGTATTGGGCAGGTTGGACGCAAGCGATGATGTGGAAAGAATTTACGCCCGATGGCTTTTTGAAATACGGCAATTTTCTTGAAACCGTCACGCAGTTGATTCCGATGTATGCGATGCGTTCTTTCGGCGGTCTTTTGTTCTTGACAGGTGCATGTATCATGGGTTATAACCTTTATAAAACGGCAAAACAAGGTGATTTTATGGCAACTGAAGATGCCGAAGCCCCTGCCCTCGAAAAGAAACCCGTCGCTAACACAGGCGCACATTGGCATCGTTGGATTGAAGGACGTGCAGGTTGGTTGACGTTTGGGTCACTTGGCATGGTCGCTTTGGGTGGTTTGATTGAAATCATTCCGATGTTGGCGATTCAAGATAATGTACCACGTATTTTGTCTGTTAAACCCTATACACCGCTTGAATTGCAAGGTCGTGACATTTATATCCGTGAAGGGTGCGTCGGTTGTCACTCTCAAATGATACGCCCGTTCCGCGATGAAACAGAGCGTTATGGCGAGTATTCAAAATCGGGTGAATACATCTACGACCGTCCTTTCCTCTGGGGTTCGAAACGCACAGGTCCCGATTTGCATCGTGAAGGCGGCAAATATCCGAACTCATGGCATTATAACCACATGATGGATCCAACGACTATGTCGCCAGGCTCAATCATGCCGACTTACCCATGGTTGTTGCGTAACAAGCTCGACACAAGCACCATGGCAGCCAAAATCCGTGTTTTACAGACCTTAGGTACACCTTATCCAAAAGGTTTTGACAAAGAAGCCAACAGCGTTTTGCGCGAACAAGCTTTGACGATTGCCAAAGACTTGAACGCTGCGGGTGTCAAAGACAAAGACCTCGACAAGCGCGAAATTGTTGCTGTTATCGCTTATTTGCAACGATTGGGTACAGATATTAAGGCGAAAGAATAGGTTGAATTGATTAATGTTGATTGATTATTGTCTATTCAATAATCAATCAACATTAATCAATTCTATCCCCCTCAGTATTCACCATTTATCATTCACTATTCACCATTAAAAAAGATGTTTAAATATATTTTTAGAACCCAAGAGGGTAGAGACTTATTAGCTGTGCTTCCATTAGTTTTGTTTTTTACGGTCTTCATTGGTGCTGTCATTTGGTTGTTTATCATCAACAAAAAACAGGCAGAAGAGATGGCTAATTTGCCATTGGATGATGGCACAAAAGGGGAATGAACACAGATTTAGTAAATTTTAAAAATTTACTAAATCTTAAACACCCCCCTCAGTATTTTGACCAATAAAGTCTTTGACATTGTTTAACACATATTTCTTTGTCATCCTGTAAGGAACTAACTATGTGTCCTATTTGGCTATGTGTTAAAATGAATCAAATAAATGAAAATCAACGATTTATGAAAAATAGAAAGCAACATATTATCGCTGAGATCCTGTTGGCACTATCAGCTACAGCAGCGATGGCAGCCGAAACAGAGGCAGCCAAACCAGACAATCCTCAGGAGTTCAGCAACCTCATGCAATGGCTTTTCCTCGGTGTCATTGGTTTAATGGTGACAGTCGTTGGCTTTGTCGTCATGCGGACAATGAAGATGTATCAAGACTTGCTCACGGCAGCTATAGCTAAAGAACAGGGACGTGAAATTGCTGTTGTGGTCAAAGAAACCGTAATCAAAGAATCTTGGTTCGAGAAATTGTGGTTTCAACTATCTGGTACAGGTGCAGTCGCTATCGAACAAGAAGCGGACATCTTGATTGAGCATCCGCACGATGGTATTTATGAACTTGACAACCGTTTGCCGCCGTGGTGGGTGTCTATGTTTTATATCACTATTGTCTTTGCATTTGGCTATATGATTTATTATCACTATCTCTATCCAGAGAAAAACCAGTTGGCAGAATATAAAACATCGGTCAAAAAAGCCGCTATTATGAAAGCCGAAATAGCTGAACGTCAAGCCAATATGGTCAACGAAAACACAGTTGCTGCACTCACAGATGCCGCTTCTTTGGACTTAGGCAAAGGCATTTTTATCGGTAAATGTGCTGCCTGTCATGGTACGAAAGGCGAGGGAGGTGTCGGTCCAAACATGACCGACGCGTATTGGCTACATGGTGGCAGTATCAAAAATATTTTCTCAACCATCAAACACGGTGTGCCTGATAAAGGGATGATTGCCTGGGAAGCGCAGATGTCGCCAAGCGAAATTCAAAGTGTTGCCAGTTATATTTTGACATTGAAAGGCACAAATCCACCAAATCCGAAAGCACCACAGGGCGAGAAATATACGGATGAAGCGGGTACAGCAAGCGACTCAACAGCGGTTAAGAAGTAACGGAATGATATACTTTTTTGTATAACCTGCTTCTATTGCCTCCATCTTTAGATGGAGAAAAAATGATATACTCTTGTTTCTACATCTAAAGATGGAGGCAATGGAAACCTGTATAGAATCTTAATGCGAAATTTTATCCAATTGATTAAAAATCAATAAGTTATGTCCGAAGAATTTGAATATGACACAGAAGCCTACCGCGACTCCATTTCGACGGTTGACAAAGAGGGCAAACGTATTTGGCTGTATCCTAAAAAGCCAAAAGGTCGTTTTTACAATGCGCGTACATGGATGAGCGTCGGGTTTTTAGGTATTTTTTTAACACTCCCTTTTCTTACATATCAAGGCGAGCCATTATTTCTTTTGAACGTTTTAGAACGAAAGTTCATCATTTTTGGCTTGTTGTTCATGCCACAAGACTTCTATTTATTTGTCTTGGCGACGCTGACTTTCCTTGTGTTTATCGTGTTGTTTACAGTCGTTTTTGGTCGCTTGTTTTGTGGTTGGGTCTGCCCGCAAACCGTTTTTATGGAAATGATTTTTCGAAAAATTGAGTATTGGATTGAAGGGGATGCCAATGCACAACGCCGCCTTAATGCCACCGTATTGTCGCCCGAAAAATTGCGAAAGAAATTATTAAAGCATATTATTTTCTTTCTCATTGCTGTTGTCGTAGCGAATTATTTTTTAGCTTATATCATTGGTATGAAAGCCGTTTTGCAAATTGTCAGCGAACCCCTCAGTAAAAACCTCCTTGGTTTTGGGTCAATGATTGGTTTTTCGTTTATTTTCTATGGTGTTTTTGCCAGCTTGCGGGAACAAGTATGTACGACTATTTGCCCTTATGGAAGGCTTCAAAGTGTATTATTAGTGCCTCATAGCATTGTTGTTGCTTACGATTTCATACGTGGCGAACCGCGTGGAAAGATGAAAAAACAAAAAGAACCACTCCGCAAAGAGCCTTGTAAAAATGGCTGTCCCGACTGCGAAACCTGCACGGCTACCAACAATATCCTAAAAAATATTCAAGACAGCGTCATGCATATTGACCCGCCCAAACCCAAGCCTTTAGGCGATTGTATTGACTGCAATCTCTGCGTGCAAGTGTGTCCGACAGGCATTGATATCCGCAACGGCACACAGTTGGAATGTACCAATTGCACCGCTTGCATGGATGCGTGTGACGAAGTAATGGTCAAGGTCAAACGTCCAATTGGACTCATTCGCTATGACTCTTTGACGGGTATAAAAGCAGGAAAAAGGCAGATTTGGACATCTCGCGTGGCAGCTTATTCGGTTGTGTTAACCATTCTTTTAGGCTTAGATGTTTTTCTGATAACAGGTCGGACTGACATTGAAATGCTTATCTTACGTAGTCCAGGACAGATGTATCAAGAAGTTGATAGTCAGCATATTAGCAACCTTTATACCTATCAAATCATCAATAAAACGCATAAAGAGTTGCCTTTGACTATAAAAGTTAAAGACGATGCGGGCGCGATAAAATATGTCGGTAACGTCACGACCCCCTCAGTATCAGCAGGCAAAATGACGGAAGGAACATTCTTTATCATTATGGAAAACGCTAAATTGACGGGGCTGAAAACCGTTTTAAATATTGAAATTTATGCCAATGGCAAACTGATGGATAAAGTGAAAACAAGCTTTGTTGGACCGATGAATTAGGTGTTGGTTATTAGGGATTGGGTATTCATTTAATTCCAATTCACCAATATACAACTCCTAATAACCAATTCACTAATCACTAATAAACTAAAAGACAATGAAACTCAATTGGGGAAAGGGCATCGCCCTCGTATATACACTTTTTGCGCTATCCATGCTTGGATTAGCCTATCAATCCACGAAACACGATGTTGGTTTGGTCAAAAAAGACTATTATGATGACGACATCAATTACCAAACGCATTATGCTAAAATGCAAAATGCAAGAGGATTGACAACGGATTTAAAAATAGCCTTAGACTCAACAGGGAATGACATTACGCTCAATTTTCCTACGGATTTGTCCAAACCATCGGGTAAAGTATTGTTATTTCGTCCGTCTCAAACAGGCGTTGATGCCACTTTTGACATCGAAACGGATGCTCGAAACCATATGTCACTGCCCACAAAGTCTTTACAATCAGGACTTTGGAAAATAAAAGTGGATTGGACTGCCGCCGGAAAAAACTATTATAAAGAGCAACCGATAGTTTTGAATTAGGAATTAGGAATTTACGTTATTCATTCTTAATTCTTAATTCCTAATTCTTAATTAAATTCTTGCTTATCATATTTCTTTTATAAAACATATGAATAATAACAGTCGCCAGAATAATAACAGCTCCTGAAATAAATCCTGCATTCATCAGCTTGCCTTCTCCTGCAAATAAAATAGCGAGAATAATTCCGTATACCGGTTCAAGATTTAATGCAAGTCCCATCGTATAGGCACTTACTTTCCGTAATGCCTGCAGTGAGAGAATCCACGTCAGGACCGTGCA
>JANOAU010000201.1:0-21905 GCA_031411275.1 Saprospiraceae bacterium
CAAAACAAGACCTCAAAGAACAAATTGAAAAGTTTATACTTTATTATAATGAAACGATGGCGAAGCCTTTTAAGTGGACTTTTAAAGGACAGCCTCTTAAAACTTAAACTGTGCAGTTATTTGTAAATTGAACCATTAGTACTTTGCATTAAGGTTATTATCAATGTTATTGTAAAGTAAAAAGAGAATAAAGAATTTTGAGGACAAATTTTAAGGTTTTTATACAGTACAAATGTAAAATTTTTACACACAAAGACAAAGACACATTTGATAATTATTCAATTATTGTAAAAGCAACAAAAAAAAGCTTCAAAGACAGAATCTTTGAAGCTTTTTTTGGTATCCATGGACAAAACCTTCGCCCTTTTGCCAAAATATCACCCACCTAATTGAGGGCTAATTGTGCATAAAACATTTACAAACAATTGAATACATATAAACTTGCCAAAAGTCCAAAAGTTTTTCCCTTTATTCAGGAGGCAGCGGTGAAGAATCGGTGTTTTCGCCAATTTTCATTTTCAAAATATCCTTGTTCACTTCATTGCCCCGATAATAGCGCAAAGTCATTTCTATCGTTCTATGCCCAGCCTGTTCTTTACTCGCAAGAATACCGAACAATTCAGCATATTCTTTTATACCAAGATATTTCCAACTGTACAGGCAAATTTTATCAATTTCGTTCAATTCTCCTTTGCTTTGTAAATACTTCAATGCTAAACGATGTGAGTTTGATAAGCTTTTTTCTCCACACATCTTTGACGGATGAGGTTTTGTTGCCCAAACAAAAAATAATTCGTTGGATATTCCACATAAGGCTTCAAATATTCCCAGATACTGAGGGGAATCGTCGCAACCCGCGCGACATTCATTTTTGCGACATCGGCATCAATACAAATAAAAGATTTAGAGAAATCAATAGCCGACAACCTAAGCCGCCGCAGTTCCGCGGGTCGAATAAGGCAGTAGTGTTCCAAGATAATAGCCAAAAAAAGCATCGGATAATTAGCATTCAAATAAGAAGCAATCTTCACAGATTCATCTTTCGTAAAAGGTCGCCTTGTCGTTTGCTTTTCCCTTTTCGTGTCAATATCTAAAAAGTGATTCCTTTGGATGTAAGCACTCTTTTTCAACTCATTGAAAAGTGAACGTATTTGCGTCAAGTAGTTATTGTAAGATGTATTTGATAGTGCCCGACTGATTGAAACATGATTCAAATAATGCAATGCATCGAGCTTTGAAAAATCCAAAACAGATCCGTTTCGCTTCTGTTCCAATTCTAACCATTTCTTATAACATCTCGCCTTGGTAGCTAAAAGTTTCTTGTGTTTGCACCCTGTCCAGCCCAATTCAAGAAGTTTTTTCTTGAATATCTTGTATTTTGAGTCTGCTTTGTTGTCTAAGATTTTTTGAACTAATACAATCAACTCTTCCAATACCGCTATATCATCAGTGACCACATCTGCACCTTCAACTTTATTTTTAAATTTTTCTAACCGATTTTTTAAAGTTGTCAAAGCCGCTTTGGGCGAAGACATATAACCTTTGAAAATGCCAATTGAAAACAATAAATCTTCTTTTGAAGACTCTGCCAACTATGCAAATTTAAGTTCTTGTTGTCGTTGTAGGAAAATTACCTCATCCTTACTGAGGGGGGCACTCAAACGAACAATTTCACAGTCTTGAAAATTAGCCCTCACTTTATCGTCTAAAATATCGTTTTTGAATCGTCGGACATAATAGGGTTCGACATGACTTTTATCATAATCGCCTGCCCTATAAATTTATGAAAATTAAAGTTTTATTTAATTTTATAAAAAATCATCAGATGGCATTTATCGCAAGTTAATTACTGTCAAGAGCACAATCCAGAACTTTTTCAGGACATAGAATATGAATCATGGAAGAGCTATGAAGAAATAATACGTAAATTTTGTATTTATTTTACATCTTTTTTGTGCATTATTTGTGCACTCTTTAAAAAGGCACTCCCCTACTCTATCCAACTTCAATTCATTCATTAATCTTCTTGTATTAGAAATTAGCCATCAGATGTTTGCATTCATAAATATACCAATCTACGTGCGCTATCAAGTAGCAAAATTCTTGAGCAAATACCTTTGGTTTCAATTTTACGTATTATTTGTAATTTTTTTACGTATTTTTGAGTAAAAAATGTAACTTTAAATTACATTTTCACTCTAAAAGCTTTTTTTACAGATGAGAAATTCTATTTTTGCCTTAAACTATTATTTTTATGAAAATCGCCGTAACAAATCTCAAAGGTGGAGTTGGCAAAACAACAATTGCTGTAAACCTCGCTGTTGCCTTAACCCAACGTGGAAAAAGTGTCTGTATCATTGATACTGATCAAAAACAAAACTCGTCCGTCGAATGGTCAACTTGCCGCGAAGACGATAAACCTGTTATCCAGGTGTTCGCTATTGAACCCGATCAAATCAAAGTTAAGACATTGAATGATTTAGAAAAGAAATTTGATGTCTTGATTTTGGACGGTACGCCCCAAATTTCGGAATTGGCAAGTCGCACAATCGTCGTCTGTGACATTATCTTGATTCCTGTTTCTGCCAGTTTGTATGACTTTAGAGCTTATGAAAAGTTTTTAGGGCTTTTAGAGGAAACAAATAAGAACAGGATAGCCTTAGACATGGCGAGCGTTCAATCTTTCGTTGTACTCAACAAAATCAACGATAGGGCAAATATTTCAAGTGAAATCGTGCGGGGTTTAGAAAAATATGATGTGCCTATATTGAATACAAGGCTTGCAACCCGTACTTCTTACGCTGAAACAGCTTTAGATGGCATTGGCGTTGTGGAAGGGAAAGACAAAAAAGCGAGTGATGAATTCAATAGGTTGACAGATGAAATCGAAAATATAATATCAAACTTCAACGCTTAAAAATGCGTAAAAAATGTGCAAAAATGCACATTTTTTACGCATTTTTTGTACTTTATTTATTTATATAAATTTTATAACAATGGCAAAAGACCGTTTTACAAAAAAAGAAATTTTAAAAGATCCTGCTGATATTATTGCTCAAAAGCAACATGCTAAAGAAAGCGATAATGAGGCAAAGCACAGGGTCAGTCTCAATATTCCGCAAGATAAATATGACATCATTAAGAAAAAGAGCAAAGGGAAAGGTTTGACCTTGACCGCCTACATAATGATTCTAATAAACGATGACATAGAAAATGTGTAAATAACATACAATTAATGCGTAAAAAATGCACAAAAAATACACATAAATTGTATTTCCTGTTTCAAAAGTTCAACGCAAACAAGAAGCTTAAATAGACTTTGAAAACTATTACATTCATGATACAAACGGTAATAGGAGAGGTGGCCCGGAATCTGGGTGGGGTTTAAACAAAAAACATTTATATAATAAAAAACAACAACATTTGAAAAAATTGCTCTTTTGTTGTTGTTTAATTCTTTTAAAAATCTTTTATTGCTTTTAAACCGCCATAATGCTCTGATAATAAATAAGTTATGACCGAAAAGGTAACTAATTTGGGAAGAAAGGTAACTAATTTGGGATTTTGTGTAACTAAAATGGGATGTAGAGTAACCAAAATGGGACAAAAAAGTAACCAAAATGGGGAAGAAGGTATTGAGTCCATTTAAAAGCAACCAAAATGGGACAAAAACGCCTGAACAATCTTTATAGGTAACTAAAATGGGATAAAAACCGCTATAAAGTAGGCGTTCTCAGCCCATTTTAGTTACCTTTGGTAGGTAAATAGCCCGATTTTCCCAATTTAGTTATTCTTCATCCCAATTTGGTTACTTTAGTTTATAACTATTAGAATATGAAAAAAGGTATAAAAACCAGAAAAAATAAAGGTATCACCCTTATTAGAAAGTCAAACGACCTGATTGAAGCGCGATACAAGTTTGATGTGTGGGAAACGCGGTTTTTCCTATCGGTACTGGCTCAAATCCGTAAAGAAGACAACGATTTCAGTGTTTATAGGATTTGGTACAAGGATATTGTCAATATGTTTGACCTAAAAACGCATCAATCTTATGACCTACTGAGAGAAGGGGCTAAGAAACTCATGAATAAAAGTTTCTATGTCAGGTATGAAGATTATGGAAAACCTCGAGAGGTGCAATATCATATTTTAAGACAAATTGACTACTCTACACAAGGTAAAGAGGGTAGAGATGATAGCCAAGAATACATTGATTTGACGATTGAGCAGAAAATGAAGCCATTATTGCTGCAATTGCAAAGGAGTTTTACGACTTATGACCTCAGAAATGTAACCAAATTGGGCATGTATGCGACGCGGATTTATGAGCTGCTAAAGCAATATGAAGTTATTGGAAACAGAACATTCAAGATTGAAGAAATGAAAAGGATGTTTGAATTAGAAAAAGAGTATCCTCGATTTCCTAATTTTTTCCAAAAAGTCATCCAACCTGCGGTCAGAGAAATCAATAAATACACCGATTTGAATATTGGTGAAGTTGAAAAATTGAAAGAGGGTAGGAGAGTTGTGGGTTTATATTTTCATTTTCATAAAAAGGGAGATGAGGAAATGAGTATTTTGCGGAAAGATAAACCCAAACCCAAACAAACTGCTCTGTTTCTTGCACCCCCTCAGTATGTTGTCGCAAAAAATGATGATCCGCAAAAAACAGAGATTATAGAGTTTCCGCAGACAGAACCAGATAGATTGTTTGGTTTATTTTATATGAAAGTTGTCGAAAATCTGGGGGTAACACCTATGGTTTTTGCAGATTTAGTGAAACAATACAAAGAAGAGCAGATAAATCAGGCAATTAGGGTGACACAAAGAGCCAAAATCGGGGGACACATAAAAACGAATGTGTCAGGTTACTTTGTTCAAGCCTTAAAAAATGGCTACACAGACCAAAAAGAAGAACAGGATAAGAAGAAAGCCAAGGAGGAGCAATTAAAGAGAGAGAATGAAAAACTGGCTGCTGAACTGCATATTTTAGAACTGGATAAAGCGGCTCAGATTCGGCAACGGATTAAGACCTTGCTTGTGGGGGATTCATCGGTCTTAGACAAAGCAATACAGGGTTTACAGACGAATAGACAGAGTAAGAAACGGATTGAAAAGGTAGAAGAGGCGTTGCAACGCCCCTTACAGGTAGAAGATTATCGCCAAGATGAGTATTTGAGAGAGTTTGTGATAAAAACTATTGTGCAGCAAAACCACATTGTCTTTTCGGATATTTTTGCCGCATTTGAATCTGAAATGAGTGCTTTAAAAAAGAAAACGAAATAAGTTGCGGTTACATTTTATTCCATAGGTACTTTAAACAATGGTATAAAATGTAATTTTTATGTACATTTTTTACACTTAATTAGTGCAAAAAATGTACATAAATTGAGCTTAGCCTTAGCATCGGCACTTTAATGATGACAGATAATATTATGTATTTTTTACGCATTTTTTGTATTTATTTATTCCAAAAAAGATGTATTTTTTATAAGAAAACGCTAAATCGATGATGGATAAAAGTAATGAAATGATCCCTTTTGAGGGTAAAGAAATTAGAAAGGTATGGCACAATGAAGAATGGTATTTTTCGGTGGTTGATGTTATTGGTTTTTTGACGGATTCAGAAAAACCAAGTCAGTATTGGCACAACATGAAAAAGAGAGATATCCACCTTTCACCAATTTGTTTAAAGCTGAAATTGAGAGGTCAAGATGGTAAAAACTATCCGTCAGATTGTGCAGATACTGAGGGGGTGCTGCGTATTGTTATGTCGGTGCCATCACCCAAAGCAGAACCGTTAAAACTATGGTTGGCACAGGTTGGAACAGAGCGCATACTGGAAACGGAAAACCCAGAATTGACTTTTGACCGAGCCAGAGAAATATATAAAGCAAAAGGCTATCCTGATGATTGGATTGGTTATAGAGAGAAAAGTATCATAGCCAGAAAACTTTTAACCGATGAATGGAAAAATAGGGGAGTCAAGGAAGGTCAAGAATACAGTATTTTAACAGCAACCATAGCGAAACAGACATTTGGATTGAATCCAAGTGAACACGCTCAATTAAAAGGGTTGGAAAAGCAAAATCTACGAGACAATATGACTTTGCTTGAATTGATTTTTGTCGCATTAGGCGAAGAGGTAACAAGACAAGTGACAATAGAGGGTAATGCAAAAGGGTTTCACGAGAGCCATGATGCTGCGAACAGAGGTGGAAGAATGGCAGGTGAAGCAAGAGAACGCCTAGAAAGCCAATTGAAGAAGCCCATTGTTTCTTCTGAAAATTTCTTAAAATTAACAAGCGAAGATAAGTCTAACGAATTGCTCGAAAGCGATAACAAAGATGAAAAAAACTGAAGTTATTTGGGCTATCCATTGGCGTACGTCCTGATATCGTAAGGTGGTTAAAGATATACAGGCAGCGAATACAGACGTTATAGTTGTGAGGTAGTAGAACCAGCGTTTAGAGCTTATAAGCACGAAAAAGACATGAAGTATGTAATGGTTTCATGAATTCATAACGTTGTGAAGTCGTAAAATTTGGCAAACTTTGGTCTTCAACTGCCTCAACGTAGGTGTATTGGCTGCCGCCCAAAATGGCGATGAAGACTTCTTGCTCCCTAATCTTCCCTATCAATCTGTCCTATATTAGGCAGTTTTTTGCCACTGAAATCCACATACTCACTTTTTGTTAATTCAGATACATCTTCCGATGCGTCTTAAATTGACTACACCCATAATTATGGCTGTATTGCGACCGATATTCTGTCCATACATACGTGGTGCCTACTTTCTTTAGCTCGGTTGCCGAATAAGGAAAAAGAGACCGCAATGCCGTATAACGACTTGACGATTCATGCGCGGGCTCTGTCGCCATAAACAGGGCGTGTAAGGACGTTTCAGGTAACGTCAATAAGGTCTCGTAACTCTGAACACACGGATCAAAAAATTGAACATAATTGTTCATACTGTTCCGATGTATCCCTAAATACACCGCAATTTGACGGTTCGAAGAACCATCCCGGTGAGCCGCATCAGATGTTGTAAATTAAGCATGGCTGTTCTTGTATTCGACATGATGGCGTTGGTTTGGGTTGCTTACGCAACTTGGTTCAACGTCAAGGTTAAGAAAGAATAGACATTTTCATCCTATTTTAGGTGGGTTTTGGGTGGCACAATTTGGACTGACGGACGTGGCACAATTTGGATTGACGAGGGTGGCACAAGTTCACTGATTTATCCAGTTTAAGGCTTTCGCTTCACTCGTCCTGGATATGACACAACCATCGTTATTCGACAATACGATAACGGGGCGTGTCTGAATTATAGGATTGAATACGCGCTCACAAGAGCAGTAGAATGAATTGCAATCAACGAGTGCAAACAGGGATTTAAGTTTAGATTTTAAAACAGTTTCTAAGAATTGCCTTTTGCTACTTTCCTTTTGCTTATTCTTTTAGGTTTTTTTGATGACATAGGTGACGACGCCCCAGATTATCAACTCATTATCTTCTGTAACCATAATGGGTTTAAAATCATCGCTTTCGGGAACGAGCTAGACACTGTTTTTTTTGATGCAGATGCGTTTCAAGGTAAATTCACCGTCGAGGCAACAGACCGCAATACAGCCATTGTGCGCTTGTAACGATTTATCAATAACAAGGATGTCGTTTTCGTCAATGCCTGCGCCTTGCATGGAGAGTCCCGATACACGGGCAAAAAAGGTAGAACATACATGCGGATGGTTGTAAACAGTGTTGTTTCAGGTATCATACTCTCAATAAGTTTTCAATAAGTTTTCAATAATTCAAAAAGTATGCTGCAAAATTAAAGCCAAATTTATACGTTTTGTTTTAATTTGTTTGTTTATTAACAAATTGTTTTTAATTTTGGGTAATGGCAGAGGAAGAATGAGGGATAGAATCTGGGTGTCTGCGTTGTTATCAGTGGTTGTTGAGATGCTTGAAGAGGTCAGGCGGTTAGGAGAATAGATATCGGTAAAAAAAGGACAATACTGGTGCTGCTGTTCGTTTTTTGTATGTTGGGGGTGTTTTGTGAAGCCTGAGCGCCAGCGGTTTCCATTCAACCTTCATCCCAAAGGTTTTCTAAAGTGTAACCACTGCCTTCCAAACACCAAAAATCACCTTTGATATACCGATAATGTAGGTCTAAATTGTTAATTTTTTGCATTTCTGATGACGAAAGTTCAATATCAGCTGCCTCAAGATTTTCTTTTAGTCTTTGTGGATTCACGGACTTTGGAATGACCGAAGTGCCTCTATTGACTGCCCACGCAAGCATAACTTGTGCAGGCGTAATACCTTTATCATGGGCAATGTCTATAATTGTTTTATTTTCAAACAACTTAGGTTCACCTTCTGTAATCCTGTTTGCAGGTCTATCCGCAGAACCAAGCGGGCAAAATCCAGTCAGTACAATGCCATTAGCATTGGCAAAATCTAAAACTTTTTCCTGCTGAAGAAATGGATGCAATTCTAATTGTAGGGCTTCAGGACAAATGCCAGTTTCGGCAATTAATTGATTGATTTTTTTGATGCTAAAATTTGAAACGCCGATATGCTTAGCCCATTGCTTGTCTTTTAAAGCTATCATTCCTTGCCAAGTTTCAGTCAAAGGAATGTGCTTTAAATCGACCATTTCGCTGCCATTTTGAGGATAATTAACTTCATATTTGAGTGCTACGGGCCAATGAATCAAGTATAAATCTAAATATTCGAGCTTCAGACTATCTAACGTTATTTCAATGGCTGATTGAATATCCGCTTTTTTGTGGCGATTATTCCAAAGTTTTGATGTCATCCAAAGCTCATTTCTGGTTACTTCTTTATTATAAATGGCATCTGAAATCGCTTGTCCAATTTCGTGTTCATTGCCATAAATAAAGGCACAATCAAAATGACGGTAACCGATTTCAATGGCTTTTCTGACAGTTTGATAAATCTCACCTTTGGCTGATTTCCAAGTGCCTAAGCCTAACATGGGCATTTTGTCGTTATTACTAAAATGAAGATATTTCATAAATTTTGCTTTTATTTTCACCGTTTTATTAATTCAGTTCTTGCAGGCTTACCAAATGCCAATTCACTCCCCTTTTACATATTTCTGCCAGTTGTGTTGTTCTTTAAATCCCAGCACTTTACGGATTTTGCGATTTGAAAACAAGGCTTCATGCTCTCCCATTTCACGGATAATGGGCACATTGGGGAAGAACATTTCAGCCAATTCTTTCGTTGGAATAATGGCACCGTTGTGGTCGTTGCCAGCATTGAAAACCTGATAGCCCAGACCGTCTTTTTTTAAACATAAATCCACGATTTGCCCCAAATCACGGGCATCTATATAACAAAAGGCATTCCTACGGCGCACTTCAGGGTGTTTAAAATAATATGGAAACAGCTCAGCGTATTCATGCGGTTCAATCACATTGCCGATACGCAACGCGTAAATATCAAACCCTGACCGTTTTTGGAAGCTCCGCGCTGTTTTTTCATTGACAACCTTCGATAATCCGTAGCTATCCATCGGGTCAACGTCATAATCTTCTTCCAGAGGCAAGGCTTTAGGGTCAGTTTTCCCATCTGAAAAACAGATACCATAGGTGGTCTCTGACGAAGCAATAATAATTTTTTTGATACCAAGTTTAACAGCTGCTTCAATGACATTATAGGTGCCTATGGTATTGACCCGAAAAGTTTCATTATCAGGCTTGATTAAGATTCTGGATACAGCAGCAAAATGTACGACCGCATCAAATTTGGGTACGCCATTACCGAGTTCCAATTCATCTAAGCCCGCATACGAACTCATGGCATTGAACATTTGTCCAGAATCCGTAATATCTGCTACCAGATTATCTACCCCCGGGTGCTCCAGAGGCTTCAAATCTACATTCAATACTCTATGTCCTTGTTCGAGCAGGTAGGGGATGACATGCTTACCTGCCTTTCCCGTTCCTCCTGTAAAAAATACGCGCATTTTAGTCATCTGTACGCCAATTTTATAATTGTATAAAGAGCAAATTTCTTAATCCCTTTATCGTAAACCACGCCTTTCCGATTGTAATAATCCTGTTTTGTCGGGCGCAAGCGCAAAGGTGAGCGAAAATCCATCAAAATCCAAGGACTTGCACCAAGCAAAAACGGTATTTTGTCTAACATTGCCACTTGATTTTAATAGATTCTATCCATGTATTCTTCTGTCCAATTTCAGTTGGCTTGTCGTGCAAACTTGCGACAGCTTCGCCACCGAATTCGCTCATAATCAATGGTTTCTGATGCTTTTAAGCCCATGTGGTATTGAATGAAAAGGGAATACGCACGACGCGCGGCTTTCTGGCGTGCGGATACATGCGGATGGTTGTGAACAGTGTTGTTTCAGGTATCATACTCTCAATAAGTTTTCAATAAGTTTTCAATAATTCAAAATTAGTATGCTGCAAATTAAAGGCAAATCTATACGATTTGTTTTAATTTGTATGTTTATTAGCAAATTGTTTGAAAATAGGGTAGTGGCGGTGGGTGTAAATGGGTCTATCGAAGGACGTGACGATGGTACTGCTTTAAAATGTATGCTATTTAACTAATTGATTATCAATGTATTTTAAAAATCCTATTTATTTTTGAAAATCAGTTCTCGTAGGGGGCTAAAGAAGCACCAAATTTAGAGATTTCTCAGTTAGTTTAAAAAGTGAGATTTTTTATATAAATCATTGAATATCAATACTTTTATGCCAGTAGACAAATCGCAAAAGCTTGTTCATTGAACATTGTCCGTTTTTGTGTTGATTGTCTAAATAGGGTAGGGCGTTGAAACAAAAGTGATGCTGAAAACGTAATGCAATTACGAATAGCTTTATTGGCAATAAATAGGCAAAATTGGCAGGTTATCATTAATGTTAACGATAACCTGCCAATTCTTTAGATTTTTTAATCAAAAACACAGCAGTGAACGACAATAAAAAGCGTGAATTCAAAGAAGAGGTTGAGGAGAAAACAATCTTCCAAAAAATAAGCTCGGAAGTATGGATATGGGTACTGGCTATATTAGCTTTCATTATCGCCATCGCTTTATTTTGGAAGAAAGCTGATAAAAAGGTTTATAAAAATGCATTATATGCACCCTATTGCGTGAACAAGAAAACCTTTAGTCAATGGATTCGGCTTTTTTGTTCTGACATTATATCAACTGAAGAATATAGCACATGTCGCAAGTTACCCATGTCAGTGGTAATCAAAATCCGAGAGCGTTTAGGTGAATCTACAGAAGAAACGCCTGTTTTGTCAAAAAAGCAAATCATCGAACTATCTGAGGGTAGTTATATAGCATTACGTAGAAGTATCGAGAGATATCCTGAAGAATTCGGCATCATCCCCTCAGTATTTAAATCTCTCAGTTGTTTTCCACCCATCATAGCACAACGCATACTTCATTGTTTTCAAAAAGGTATCACTAAATCCTAAATTTACTTCCGATAACCTCCAATAATCTGAAAAAAAACCGTATTGAGTAAAGTTTGATCAGCTACCTCGGTTAGGTATTACCTTTGTCCCGATAGCGGCTTGCCGCATTTATTCAAAGCACTAAAAATTTTTCATAATGAAAAAAGAGGTAAAAATCATGGTCGGCTGTCGCGTCGAACCCGACCTGAAATCGGCTCTCGAAGCCGAAGCGACGCAAAACACCAAAACCGTATCGGCTTATATCGATGGTATTTTAAGACAGCGACATTCTGGTGGAGATGATGTTGAGAAACTGAAGGAACGCATTTTTGAGTTAGAGATGCAAAATGCAGCATTGCAATCCCGATTTCAAAGTGTAACCGAAAACGAAAACGGTGCGGATAACACGGTTGCAATGGAAGAGAAAGTGCTCGCCCAAGACGTTGAAATACGAACGCTGAAACAGCAAAAAATGGAAGTGATGGACATGTACAAACGAGTTGTTGATGAGCGCAATGTTTTGTCAAATCTTCAAGGGAAAGTGATTCCACATTGGATAAGCAATGACAACTACAATCGGATGATTAACAATATGAAACAGTTGAAAAAACTACATCCACAGTATAGTCATGAACAGCTATTGATTGTTTCATTAGCAACGGTTATCAAAAATGAAAACTCGGTAATTACGATGAATCGGATAACTGATTTTTTAAAAAGTCACCCTAATTTTTTCACCACACAAAAAGGACAAAATCAATGACACCTAGCATAATGAAAGGAGCGTTCATCGTTACGCTCATCGCCATCGTGATTTTTGCGATTCAACAATATCGCATCAACAGCTTAAAAAAGCAGTTGCAATCAGATAAGAAAAACGACAAAATGGTTATGCCGAAAACGATAACGTTAGCGAAAACGGCATGAGAAAACGTTAAGGAAAACGTTTTCGAGCCTTTTCACGTGTTTTCACGTGTTTTCACGTGTTTTCATACCTTTTCGTACCTTTTCGTACCTTTTCACACAGAAGCTGCCGATATATCGGTGGCTTCTGTTATTTTACAAATCTATGCAATGCTCTACACATCTATACATCTAATTACATGTTCGGAGATAAGGCTTTTCATTGTACGCGTTGAGTAACACGACGTCTCAGCTGTCCTGTTTTCGGCGGTTGGCTGTGCTGATTTAAAAAGCCTATGGGATTGAATAAGCAAGAACAATAACAAAATAATTTTCGTCCAGACGATTATCACAGCTTTAAATCATTGGGATGTACCCCTATTGAAAGCAGTAAAAAGGACAAAATGGATATGGCGAAAACGATAACGTTAGCGAAAACGACATAAAAAAACGATAACGTTATCAAGCTTTTTCAAGCTTTTTCAAGCCTTTTTAAGTGTTTTTAAGTGTTTTTAAGTGTTTTCAAGCCTTTTCTCACGGAAGCGACCGATATTTCGGTGGCTTCTATTGTTTTATAAATCGACGTAGTACTCTCCAAACATTAGGAGATAAGGCTTTCATAGTATGGATTGAATAACACAACTCCTGTTTATACAACTATGTATAGAGATATCTCAGCTGTGTCACAGATACAGCGGTACTGTTAATCGGACTTATGTTTGGTGTTTATTTATATACTTTGTCTAGCGCGTTTGAAAGCATGTTTGGTGATGACGATAGCGGATTCTTCTTTTTGTTTTTTCATTGCGTGGTGGTTTGTAAGTGAAACGAATAAGTCAGCCATACTCTAATGGAATGGCAGATTATTCATATACTACATAAGGTGTGAATAAGTTCAGTTTTTCATAAACTTTCTAACGCTATTTTAATTTTCAACCCAATTGTACGTAGTTTTACGTTTTATTGAATTTTCGAGAATTTGTTATACAGCCAAGTTCTCGAAATTCTTAAAACCATTACTGAAAATGAAATTAAGTATTTTTTTAACCGATTTATTCCAAACAGGTAAAGTCACCGTCGGCACAGAAATAGAAGAGGTGACGGGCGCAGAAGCCGATGCTGCCCTCAACATTTTGCAGCAATACTATGCCGAAGATGTGGGCAATATGCCTGCCACACCGCCCGATTTTGAGCCTAAAGCGGCTTTGTGGGCAGCACAATTTGTTTATCGAACCCTCCATTTGACCCTTCTTCGACACATAGGGGCAGAGACTGTTGAGCAGCTTTTGACGGACTTCTCGGGCGAAACAACACCCGAAACAATGTACTCCGTTGACTTATCTTTCCGATACTTGCCCGAACTCTTAACGCTCGCAAAGGGTTTAGCTCCCAGTGACAGTTTGGTTGATGTGCTCAAAAAAAGACTTCATCGGTGGTATTTTTCGGCAGTTGGCGTTGATTTAGGCGACAATAATCCGAAAATAATGACTGAAATCGTGGCAAATCATCTCTCTTTGCGGTTGGCTTATGTGGATAAAATCATTCAAAAAAAAGATTTAAAACGCGCCCTCTCTGAACCAGAACGCGAATGGGTGAAAGTGGCTTTGGGCGACTACCCCTCAGTATTTTGGGCAGATTTTGCAAGAACAATGGTAACGACTGAAGTTAACTAATCACTCAATCACTCAATCACTAAATTTATGGAAAATAAAGACCTCAAATTGGTGGACAATCTAAGTCCCGTATTGAGTCATCTCAAAGATATTTTCGTTGGAAAAGACGATATTATTGACCTCATGGGCATTTGTCTCGTCGGGCGCGAAAACCTGTTTTTGCTCGGTCCGCCAGGCACTGCAAAGTCGGCAATGGTGCGCGAATTGGCGAAGCTGTTGAAAGGTAAAACTTTTGAATATCTGCTGACACGCTTCACGGAACCGAACGAACTTTTTGGTCCTTTCGACATTCGCAAGCTCCGCAAAGGCGAACTGGTTACGAATACTGAGGGGATGCTGCCAGAGGCAAATCTTATCTTTTTGGATGAACTGTTGAACGCCAATAGTGCGATTTTGAATAGTTTATTGATGATTTTGAACGAAAAAGTGTTCCGTCGTGGACGCGAAACGCGCGATTTGCCGGTGTTGATGATTGTCGGCGCGAGCAATCATTTGCCCGAAGACGAGGCACTGAATGCCCTTTTTGACCGCTTTTTATTGCGCGTACGCTGCGATTATGTAGATACGCAT
Source organism: Saprospiraceae bacterium (assembly GCA_031411275.1). Taxonomy (GTDB): domain Bacteria; phylum Bacteroidota; class Bacteroidia; order Chitinophagales; family Saprospiraceae; genus JAAFJT01. The sequence goes on from JANOAU010000201.1 coordinate 14,610, forward strand.
TTGCTCAACAATGTGCTCGATGCGGGTTGGAAAATGGAGAAAAAACAGATAGCTCCTGATGCGGCAACGATTCGATACGAGGACATTGTCCACCTCCAAAGCCTTGTTCAACAAGTTGATATTCAAGAAATTAGACCTACATACATTGGTTTGATTCAACAACTGCGCAATGCAGGTATTCCCGTTTCTGACCGTCGAGCGGTCAAGTTGCAACGGCTGATTGCGGCGAGTGCCTTGCTGTCGAAACGCATGGTGGCGATACCTTCCGATATGTGGGTGCTGCGCTATATTTGGGACACCGAAGAGCAAGAAGAAGTCATCGCGGCAATCGTCAAAAACGTCATTGAAGCAGATGGCGAAACGCCCGATGCTCACCCGCGCGCATTTGCCGAAACTGCGCCAAATGCCGATGTGATTTTCAAAGAAGTGACTGCGCTCCACGAGACTTGGGGCAATGCCGACGTGTCATTGTCAGAACGAGCGATTGTAAAAGACCGTTTGCGGCAGTTGACAGGTCGATCAGCATGGATTTCGAACGAGACGCAACGGGCTTATATTCAAATGCCGATTGATGCGCTGTGGCAGAAAATTTTAAATGACTGATTAATACTGAAAAATGAACGAATTTGTCGTCATATTGTCTGAAAAAGACCGCGACGCGCTCGCGGGCATCCGCACCTTGGCGAACGTTGAGGCGGCGACTTTTGTCGCAGACAATACGCCGCAAATTTGGCTACGCCGTATTTTCAGCAAAAACAAACCACCCGGTGACATTCAAAAACTGCCGATTCAAAGCATTTTTGTTTTAAAAAACGGGCTGCTTTTTCCGATGGGTGGTTTGACCCCCCTCAGTAAATTGCCCAATTTGAAATGGCAATTGCTATCGGATTTCATACCTGTTGAGTTACCAAAATCCGCTTTACCCGCCATTGTGGAAGCAACAACGGCAGTTCGTTTGGTGGTTTCGGAACAAGAGCAAAAAGGCGTTGCCTTGTTGACACATTTTGAGGAATGGCTCAAGTATGTCGAAAATGCGCCTGAAATACGCTTGCGCAGATTGCAATTTGCGGTGTCTGAAAAGGGGCAAGTGTTGGTGATGGGCGACGTTTTGCCACCGATACGCGGACACATGTTTTGGCAAGATGAACAGATTTTATTGCCCTGTGGTGTGGCGTTTGAATGGACAATCACGGCACGTTTATTATCAAAAAAATACAAATTAGAAAAGGAAGCATTTTTACTGTTTGATACAATCCCTACGCGCACTTTAGTAGAGGCATTGCCACAACGCATTGATTTAGATAGTTTTGTGAACTGTACACGCAGTGCCGTTCGCTTAACACAGCAAAACAACCGATGGATAGAATCACAGAAATGACCCTCGATTTTTTCGACGCGCGCACAAATAATTTTTGGCATTGGGCTGAAAATGGCGAAGTCGTGGAGTGGCAAACGGGCACAACCCTTTGTTACAAAGCCGAATTATGGGCTGTACTGAGGGGTCTGTCGGGTGTACCTGTGCCGCATTTGGGCGCAGTGATGTTGGGCATTGCGGCATGTTCGGACAATTGGCGCAATCGGTGTGTGGCGCGTGAGATTTTACATAAACAAATGCGTAGTTCTGGAATATATAACGTAAGAGATACCACTGTTTCATTAGATATGTTGTTGCACAATGCTTTCGAGACGCTCGATGTGATAAATGGCGTTGTCAAAGATTTGCGCAGCGAATCCATGCGTATTCATTTGTTGCGGGCTGTTTTTGAAAACATACCCGACAAAATCGTTGCGACTAAGGACATCGAAACACTTGTTGAGCGTTTCAATGGCATGATTGCCCATGAAAGTATTCAGGCGTTTCAGATTGGCATGCCTATCAATTTTTTGGCTGAACTGGAGGCTTTGCAAAGCTCTGTTTGGCGACAAAAAGGCTCTGCCGCTTTGGAGCAATATCTGCTCACGAACCTTGTTGACACACCAAAACCCGATGATATTGCGCCTTTGCCCGAACCCGAAACAGAGCCGTTGACCCTCATGGAGGAATTACTTAAGGACGACAAAACGGAAGGTTTGGCGCGCTTGACGCAACGGCTTTCGGCGGCTATTCACATTCCAATGCACGCGAAAGGGTCGAGTGACCAACCATTTGGCGGCTTTTCGGATATTACAAATCGCGGCAATCTCGACCGTTTGTTGTTGAGCGAATTGGCGCAAGACGACGATACTTTGACGGCACGGCTTGTCAACAACGAAGCCATGTATCTTCGGCGCGAAGAACCGCCTTCAAATATCGAACGCGAGCGGACAATTTTGTTGGATACAACGATTCAGTTGTGGGGTTTGCCGCGCGTTTTTGCTTTGGCGGCGGCTTTGGCTTGCGCCGAAAAAAAGCAACATATCAGCCGCATCCAAGCCTTTGCACTGAGGGGGGAGGATTGCGAAACATTGGATTTGACGACTAAAAAAGGTGTTGTCGAAGCACTGGGGCAATTGGATTTTCATTGGCATTGTGGCGTGGCTTTGCGCGATTTTTTACTCAATACCCGTTCGTCGGCAGCACACGATATTGTTTTTGTGACAGATGCTGAAACGCTAAAAACGCCTGATTTTCAACCATTTATCGCAGAAGCGAAACGGTTTTTGACTTATTTAATCGTCGTGAATAGGGTAGGAGCGTTGCAAGTTTTTGATTTGTCGGGTGGGCGCAACAAGTCGTTGGGCAACGCGACTTTTGATTTGGCAGACTTGCTTTTTCCAACAAAAAAACCAAGAAAAAAGAAGGCAACAGACGAACTTTTTACGCCTCTTTTTTACGACCAAAAACCTTTGCCGCTTTTTTATTTGCCGACAGGTGTATTGTTGAGACGTATGCGGATTTTGCAGCACCCCTCAGTAGGCGTGGTCAATATCACAAATGCACAGCGCGTTTTGCGGTGGCGAACACCCGAATCGGGCGCGGAAGAATTGCTGCCTGTCATCGAAGAAGGTGAATATTGCATGGGTTTTGGCAATATTTTGATGCTCTACATCGTGGTCAGCAACGAGGTGACGCGGTTGTTTAAATTCTACAAAATTGACATCCGAAATGGGCATGTCGAAAGCCATGATTTTACAGGCAAAACCTTTGCAACTGTTGACGAAATGGCTTACTATCAATCGCATGTTTATTTGAAAAATGGCAAAATACTGGATTGCAGAGAAGCCACGATGTCGTCAGAAGCCATTGATTTTGACGCCATTTTTCAAAATTATACACTGAAAAAAGAAGAAATCAGTCTGAAACGGGTCAAACAGTTTATCAAAAACCGAAACAGCCCGTTGCTGAACCCGACCGCTGTTTTTATCAATACACGCAACGAATTGATTATTGATAAATTCAGTATTCAAATGAAAAACAACAACGATTTGGTATTTAGGCAAACGACTGTTGAGCATCATGCCGTTGAAGAAGGCACAGAGGGGTCTTTGACCGTTTCAACGCCGTTTGATAATCCATCGGTCTTGTTTTTTAAAAAAAAATGGCCCGATGGCAGTATCGCAGCCGTTGATTCACGTGGTTTTTGGCATTTGAAAAGCAGCAACCCGACGATACCTGAAATAACGATTATTCCCAATTTGAGCGAAAAAGTAACCGCTTGGGCATCGAATGGACAATATTGCGGCAACCCTTATTATTTGAGTGTGCGCAATGGTGCGCAAGTGCCTGTGGTCTATTTTTTCAAAACATACATTCAAGGTTTTATTCACCATATTATAGACGCTTAAAGCCTATGCGCCTCGACATTACATACACGCATCAGCCGCTAACGAAAAAGGATGCGGCACAAGCGGCATTCATCAACAGCAACGACCCGCGCGTTTGGTTGACGGAAATGAGCCGTTGGGGAAGCGCGGCGGCAGATTGGGCTTGCTATGCCGTGCCCGCGTCGCTGCAATCGGTGGCAGTTGTGGGTTTGTTTGTGGTGACAGAAAAGCCGCAATTGGACAGTATTTCGCCGCATTTGTTGTGGTTCAGTCGAGTAGGAGAGCGGCTTTTTATTCCGATTAATGCCCAATTGACTCCCTCAGTATCAGAAGCAGAATTAGCGAAAATATTGATTTTTGATGTCCAATTGTTTCATCCGACGATAGGCTGGGTGGGTTTTAATGCTTCTGATAAGCTCGATTTGGACAAATTGATAGATTTAGCTGTTGCAAAAGATACGGATTGGACACACGCCGAGGAAGGTTTGCCCGCGCGTCCGCCACTGCATCAAATCAATATTTTAGCACCAACGGGTAAGGATGTTTTCAACTCGTTTAAAGAAGGCATGGAGCAAAAACCACTGAAAGACATCCCTTTAAAGGATGGTTCTGCGCCCAACGGCGAAAAATCTGCTTTTGACAAGATGATGGACGACATACGAGAGCAATTACTGAGGGGTAGTCGCGCCGCATTGGACGCGCTCAATAACGCGCTGACCGAAAACTCGACGGGCAGCCCGAGTCTTTTGGATGGCCCTTATCGGTGGCTCGACGAGCGCATGAAAGCTTTGCAACAGAAGCGTGAAAGCGAGCTGCAACGCCTACTCGATATGTTCAATAACGACCCCGATGAGGCGTTGAAATATGCTTTGCCGCTTGACAATCCATACGCGGACAGAGGTGTTGCGCCGCCGAGCGACGGCTTAGGTGTACGCACGACGGATTTTAACTTGGGGCAACTCGGCGGCGGTCAAGCTGTGGACGATTGGAGCACGGATAATCATTACTATGACCTGCGAAAAAAATACTTAGAAGCCGCCAATCGCGCCAATGAAAACGGAGATTTTCGCCGCGCCGCGTACATCTATGCGCACTTGTTGGGCGATTTTGCGGCAGCTGCCAATGTGTTGGAGCAAGGCGGTTTTTATCGTGAAGCGGCGGCTTTGCACCGCGACCATTTGAACAATTTGGCGGCAGCCGCCAAATGTCTTGAAAAAGGCGAATTGTACATCGAAGCCATTGGAATGTATGGAAAATTGGAACAAGACGAAAAAGTGGGTGATTTGTATCAACACATCGGTCAACGCAAAAACGCTGTGTTTTACTACGAAAAATGCGTCAAAAAAGCGATAATTCTTGAAAACTATATCGAAACAGCCCGTTTAGAAAATGAAAAACTGAACGATGTCGCTCGTGCAAAAGCCACTTTACTGAGGGGGTGGTCGGCGACACATTACACCAGTTCAGAGGCTTGCTTGCGCCAATATTTTGACTTTATGATGCTTGATTCTGATGAAGCAGCGGTGCAACAAATTGAACCTATTTTTAAAAATTCACCTCAACAACAGCTTTCGTTTCTGGATGTTTTGGTGAATGTCAACAAAAAATATTTAAATCCGCATTTTCAAAAAAAGGCGCGCCCGATTGTGTATCAAATTGTGAGTGCAGAAGCCGTGCAAGGCAACCGCACGATGGTCCAATTCCTCGAACATTTTTTCCCCGAAGATGTGTTGATTGGCAAGGATACTGACTTGTTTTTGCATAAAAAACTAAGTAAACCGAAAGCCGTTCCACCTAAAAAGAAAACGCCTATTGAGTTAGGATGCGAAACGGATTGGCGAAAGACATTTAGTTTTTACGATGGTTTTGTCGCCGTGGGTGTCTCTATCGTCATGAGCAGTGAGGGCTATATTGATGTCGTGCAAAGCGATTGGTCTGGCAAAAAAATGGAATACAGCCAGGCATACGCTTCGGTACAAAGCTTTAGCTCATTGGGTTTTACAAGTGCTTTCAATCAAGGTCGAAAGGATAAGATTTTGATGTGGTCTTTGCATAAATCCATAGCTGAATTCTCGATTGAGATGGATAAAAACGAAGCTTTTTCAAGCGATTTGTTGGTTTTGTCTCCGATTTGGATACCCGATGGCGCGCTTGCTGTGGGCATTTATGCTTCGGACCAAATCATTGTTTTGTGCCAACTGAATAGTCGGGTCGAGTTGTTGTTTTTCACAACGGAAGGCGTACTTTTGAATTCAGAAGATTGCCTTGTCGGTAACAAAGATTTCAACTTAGACTATTGGACTGATTGCCCCGCTTCTCTGTTTTTTTACAATTCAGTTTGCTTTTTTTATCACGATGATTGTTTGTTTTTCATACAATTAGATGGTAAAGTGGAGAGAATGTTCATTGGATGCCCAATTTACAAAGTGTTTCAATCGAGCTTCGAGAAAAACATCTTTGTACTGGCAACCGAATGCGGTTTATGGGTATTAGACATCGAAAAAATAGCGATTGAAAACACCGTCAATGAGGCGCATTTCTTCGCGCAACACATGAATGTATTGGATATACTGTTCGTTTCACCAATCAGTTTTATCGTTCTGCAAAAAGAAGAAGCCGTTGTTTTTGCGTGTACAGAAAGGGGGGCGACTCAACAGCGCACAATAGCATTGCAAGATGACCCTGTTAGTTTGTTGCGGACGAATGAACATGCGCAATTTGCCGTTTTGTTTGTGTCGGGTCGGGTTGTGTTTTATGATTGGTGAGAAATGATTCAAAAACATAGAGAACAGTGTTACATGCAGAAATATAGACCGTGTTTTGGGCTTCATTATTTTTTTCTTTTTCCTCTTCTTTTTCTGTCAATAGCTCATGTACAGAGCATGGCGGCGCAACGAACAGCAGCCCTTTCGTTTGCCGATTCTGATAGCAGTATGGTACGGATAATGTCTGTTTTTAGCGGTAGCAAAAACAATAATTTGGCTTTATCCGTTTCGCTACCACCTCATTGCCCTGTGCCCGAACAACAAGCGCAAATGAACGCGTGTGCAGCATGCGGAACGGGTTTTGGTGCGCTGACGATTAGCCAAACGGCGGCATTGAACCTCACAGACACGGCACAGATTCAATCTTTGAGTTATTCGGCTGCTTTTATCCATAATTTGTCTATTCAAAATGCCCCCCTCCCGACTTCTTCGGGATCTACGATATGTATAAAATCTTGCGACACAGCTTTAAATCTGCCAAGTGTTTTGCGTTTTATTCAGGAAAAAGGCAGTTGCCTCGCCAACACCTTTCCGAATAATGCATGGGCACTAGTAATGCCATTTATGTTTGTTCATCTTCATTTACAGATTTGTATCACCCTAAAAAAGGTTTAGTACAATTAAAATTAACACAACAACTATAACTATAACTAAATATAAGTTATAGTTATAGTTGTTGTGTTAATTTTAACCGACTTTGTTTTTCTTCGAAAAATTTTTACTCCATTTCTTGATGGGTAATTGAAAGTTACAAAAAGTATAATAATTTTTTGCAACATTTTTTTTC
>JANOAU010000202.1:0-74535 GCA_031411275.1 Saprospiraceae bacterium
ACAGGTGTCCGAATCAATTGGTTGCCGCCTTACAAACGCACCAATAATGGCGTTGGACCTTACGCCTATCAAGCCGCCTATGCGGACAAAGGCAGATATGACTCTTGGAATGGCGTTTGGACGCTTGACAAAATAGATGCAGGGGCGATTGCAACAGCGACTTTCCATCTTTTTGTTTTGAACAATACCCAAAATGTAACGCAAACGGCTCAAGTAGCGGCTATGAATGAAAGCGACTTGGATTCGTCGCCTAACAATATGGGTGCTACTGCCAAAGAAGACGATGAAGTAGGTTTTGTGGCACACGCCATCAACAGCACAGCCGAGATGCCGAATGCTGCTCTCAAAGGAAAATTAGCCGATTTTAGCATCAGCCCGAATCCCGCAAAAGACAAAATCAATGTGTCTATCAATGCTGAAATAGATGCTCATTGGTCAATTCGAATGTTAAACAGCATCGGTCAAACTGTTTTTGCGCGACACGGACAAAATAATCGTAGTGTAGAAATTGATGCACGTCATTTTAAAAATGGCTTATATCTTGTTGAATATCAAGCAGATGGAGAAAGAAAGGTGGAAAAAATTATGATTCAGCATTAGAACTGACAATAATACTGAGGGGGTACTTACACAATTTGGCAAGTACCCCCTCAGTATTTTATCTTAAAAATCTATTTCTTAAAAGCAGTTTCATAAGTGATGACCCAATCTTCAACAGAAATTTTACGAACCAATTCGCCAATAAAAGTATAAGGAATTTGTTCTGGTTTTTTAAAACGGACACAACCTTTGCCCATATCTAATTTTGATTTAGAATGGACAACGTATTCTTTTGTAAACCAATCCAAAAGGTTTTTATCGCCATATAAACCCATGTGATGCAAAACGATATAGTTTTTTTGTGAACCCAAACTCATGAAAGCCAAGGGCAGTTTAGGATCGCAATGATAGCCATCAGGATAAAGTGAATGAGGCACTACCCAGCCAATCATGCCGTAACTCATCCTTTCTTCAAAGCCATCAGGTATGTTTTCATTGATGAGTAACCTCAATTTTGTCATCGCTTCTTTTCTGTCTTCAGGCAGTTCGGCGAGATATTGTTCAACAGTTGTCGCTTTGGATTGCATGATTAGAAAATATGAAATATGAAATATGAATGATGAAAATACTGAGGGGGCATTCATATTTCATCATTCATATTTCATATTTAGATTAAACGGTTTCTTCTGTTTTTACTAATAATTGGAAGCCATTGCCATGAATATTGACAATTTCGATGAGGGGATCGCCACTTAGGTATTTACGCAATTTAGTGACAAAAACGTCCATTGAACGCGCTGTGAAGTAGTTGTCTTCTTGCCAAATTTTTGTCAAAGCCTCTGAACGTGGTAAAACGTCATTAATATGTTGACAAAACATTTTGAGTAATTGTGCTTCTTTAGGTGACAATTTGATTTCTTCTTTTGAGCCATCTATAGTCAAAATACGCAAAGGAAAATTGAAATTATATTTACCAATGCGGTAGTCACGTACTTCATCACGTGGATCTGCCTTAGGTGCAGAGCGTTTCAAAACGGCTTGAATGCGGTACAACAATTCCTCTGAATTGAAGGGTTTGGAGATATAATCATCTGCCCCAATTTTGAAGCCTTGTAAAATATCTTCCTTCATCGTTTTGGCGGTCAGGAAAATAATCGGTACAACTTTGTCTTTTTCGCGAATATCTTTAGCGAGTGAAAACCCATCCTTCTTAGGCATCATCACATCGAGGATACACAAAGAGAAGCCTGAACCACGACGAAACGCTTCCCAACCTGCGGCACCATCGGTCGCAAGGGTCACATCATAGTCATTCATTTCGAGATAAGAGCGCAGAACGTCACCAAAATTAGGATCGTCTTCTACGAGTAAAATTTTTGTAGCAATAGAAGCCATGAGCAATATCTTTTAGTGATTGGAGAATTATACGATTGTTGTTTTTGTTAAAACGACGAAATGTTAAAATTCGTTTGTCCTACACCAAAATATTTAGTATTAAATTTTTTGTATCAAAAAAACACCTCTTGTGCCATCCTAAAAGTTTGTGCATGAGCCTCAACAATCGTTGCCACACGAGTGGAATAACCCCCACCCATACTCACGACAATCGGCACATTGTTCTTTTTACATATTTCAAAAACCAACTTATCCCGTTGCCCACAGCCGTGCATTGTCAAGCTCAATTTGCCGAGTTTATCAGTTGCCAAAACATCTACACCCGCATTGAAAAACGCAAAAACGGGCTGCACTTCATCCATCAAAAGGTTAAGATTTTCTCTTAGAACTTTGAGATAAAACCCATCTTCCACGCCATCCGCCAAGCCAATATCAAGGTCACTTTGCTCTTTATGAAGCGGATAATTATTCGCCCCATGTATTGAAAAGGTGAAAACACCCCCCTCAGTATTTTTAGGGTTTTGAGTTTTGGGTTTAGAATTTTGAGCAACAAGTTCTGTCTTTTTTGACCATTGATTTTTAGATTTTCTAAAAATTTCAGCCGTACCATTGCCTTGATGCACATCGAGGTCAATAATCAAAATACGCTTTGCTAAACCCTTGTTTATCAAATAATTAGCCGCCATAGCTTGGTCGTTGAGCAAACAAAAACCTTCGCCTCTGTCCGTAAAAGCATGGTGTGTGCCACCCGCTACATTCATTGCCACTCCATATTTTTTAGCAAAATATGTTGCTTCAATTGTTCCGCCTGCAATTGTTATACAACGGTCAAAAAGGTGTTCGGTCAATGGAAAACCGATGCGGCGCATTTCTTTTGGCGATAGTTCCAAATGCTTCATTTTATTGAAATAGGAGGAAGTATGCGTATCAATAATAATGTCTTCTGAAAGTGGTTTGGGTGCGAAAAAATTATCATTTGTTACACTACCTTCATACAAAAGTTGTTCTGGAATCAACTCATATTTAAGCATCGGAAAGCGGTGACCTTCGGGTAACTCAAGTTTATATATAGGTGAATAAGCTATTTTTAGCATGCAAAGGGATGCTTTTTATGAATGAAACCGCAACGGACTCAACAAATCCACCGACATACTGAGGGGTCGCTTTCCAACAATTTCAGCCACCAACTGTCCCGTCGCAGGACCTAAACTCAAACCCATCATACCATGCCCTGTTGCTATCGTTACATTTTTTAGGTGTTCCAAACGACCAATATAAGGCAGTCCATCGGGTGAACAAGGACGTAAACCGCTCCAAACGGCGTGTTGTTGCGGCAATTGCACATTTAATTCTGGATAAAAACTGTTTACACCTTGCACAATACCTTTGACCCGATTCATATTTACAGTTAGGTCAATGCCCGCAATTTCCATGGTACCAGCACATCTTAAATCACCGCCCATTGGCGTAGCCGTCGCTCGTGCTTCAAGCATGATAGCTGGAATATTAACTTTATTACCCAAACCTTCAAAGCCTATGCTGTAACCCTTTCCGCCTTGTAATGGTAGTGAAATGCCTAATTTTTCCGTCAAAACACCCGACCAAGCACCGACAGCGACGACGATTTCATCAAATGCTAATTTGCCGTTTTGTGTAATAACACTTATAATTCTTTGATTTTTTAATTCAAAATTCAGAACTTCTGTCTTAGATAAAAACGTGACCCCCTCAGTATGTAGGCGTTTTTTTAACCCTAAAACTAATAAATGCGGACTCAAATGGGCATCGCCAGGGTAAAAAACGCCACCCATGGCATTGACTTTTGTATGCTGTTCAAGGTTTTGCACTTCTTTTTGAGATAAAACGTGCGCTTCAATGCCTGCTTTATTTGCCGTTGCTGCGCCTTCGGCTTCTTCATGCGCCATGTTTTGGGTTTGATACAACATCATCAAACCGCGTTCATGCCAACCAAAATCGAAGTAATTTTGCTTTTGAAAGTCTTGATATAAGTGTTTACTCAACAAACTAATATCCTTCAGTAGGGGAATGGATTTTTCAACATGGGCAGCCGTGGCATTTTTATAAAACAGCCAACCCCATTTCACCAAATTGCCACTCAAACGCGGACGAATATAGAATGGACTCGTGGAACTCAACATCCACTTTAAACCCTTCGCAATCATACCCGGAGCTGCCAACGGAATAATATGACTCGGTACAATCATACCTGCATTGCCAAAAGAACAGCCATCAGACATATCGCTTTGGTCAATAATCGTCACTTGATACCCTTGCTTTTGAAGATAATAGGCTGAAAATAAACCGTTTATGCCGCCGCCAATAATGCCGATTTTCATAAGTTTGATGAATTGAAAAATCTAAAAAAGAGGTGAAATAAAACACAGGAATATGACGACAATTTATTGTATATCATACAGCAACAGCCACCACAGCAGCAGTCTGTACCATAATAAGGTATAAGACACTGTATGTGGCAATTAAGACGAGCGTTTCATCTATTTCCTCTGTAAAATGAGGATTAATGTCTGCTTTAAAATCATAATGACCTTTTTTCCATTTGTAGTCAGACGTAAAAATCAGTAATTCCATATCTTCACGATTATAGACGGTGTATTGAGATTTCCACATATTACTCGATTTCAATAAATAATCCATCCCTTTCTCATTTGCTAACATATCTATGACAATATGCCCTTTCCAATTCATTTTGAGTTCGGCAAATTCTACATCACTTTTTGAAACGCCGATTGATGTTCCCCAAAAGCCTTTTTTCTCAATATCATAAAATTCTCCATATTGAGTGGTGATTTGGGCTTTTGAAGAGGACCATTTTTCCAATTTTAAGCTGCCGAGAAAAATGTCCTCGTCTGATGTCAAGACATATTCTTTTTTGTCGTTGTAATTGATTTTCATTTTATTAAATATTTATGAGATGTTTAATACGGCATAAGGCAATCCTATTTGTTGGCTTTCTAAAAACTGTTTTGCCGTTTCTTCAATCGTTGCCGAAATATCTGAATATGAAAAATCAGGAAATGCTGCCAACGATTTTTTATTATCAAAATAAAAAGTCGTTGCCGATGTCCGTGCCGTCTCTTTTGTAATCAAAGGACGCTTGCCCGTAAATTTACTTTTTAGCCATTCGACCCGCCAAGCCAATGCTGCTAAAAAAGGCGTAACAGCAATATTGGCAGGTTGTTTATGCAAAATCAAAGCGATTTTTTCAAACATGGTTTTATACATCATATTGTCGCCATTGAGTATAAAACGTTGACTATCAATAGGTGAGTTCATCAGTTCGACCATAAAAGCCACGACATCACGCACATCCACATAGCCTGTTGACCCCTCAGTATAAAAGCGCAAACCACTCCCCACTTGGTCAAAAAGTCGCCCTGTCCCTTGTTCCCAAAACTGCGAACCGAGTATGACAGTCGGGTTGACCATCGCCGCCGTTAGTCCTTCTGCCACACCGCGCCATACCTCTTGTTCTGCCTGATATTTTGAAATAGCATAATGCGAATTGAGCGGCGACCTCTGCCATTTATTGGTTTCACGCACCCATTTTTGGTGTTCCACACGCCCGATAGCGGCAATACTGCTTGTATAAATCAGTTTTTCGATGCCCACTTCAAGAGCTGCATTGACCACATTTTCAGTACCAACAACATTGATGTGGTACATTTCCTCTCGGTCACGCGGGTCAAAGGACACCACCGCCGCGCAATGATAAATTTGCTCGATGTGATGATCCCTCAGTATATTTTCCAAAAAAGGCACGTCCAAGATGTCACCTTCTGCCCACGTCACTTTGTCTTGCACTTCAGCCACCAAATCCATGCGGCTTGTCGGTCTTTTCAAACAAACGATGTGTGTATAGCCTTTTTTAACCAAAAACCTTGTCAAATATGACCCAACAAAGCCTGTTGCGCCTGTTATGAGTATGCGTTTTGATTGATTGTTCATTTTTATATCATTATATCGGATGCAGTCCGACTGTCAGCAATACGGTTCTCAAATTGACGACTTCTGTCGGTTTAATTTTAGTTTTTTAATCGTTGCTCGACCGATTGGCGAAAGACCAATCATTGAAAGATAGGTATCATTCCAGCAAAAATGCTCTGTCCATAAGTGAATACGTGGATTGTATAGTGAGACAATGTGCCCTGTTAGAGGGTCTATGGCTTGCGTTACGTTTGATTTATTGTTGTTACAACCACCACAAGCGGTTGCTAAATTCTCAAATTCGTCTTTTCCACCTTCAGAAATCGGCGTTATATGGTCAACTTCATAGTAAGCTGTGCAGAAACGTTCAGGACTTAAACAATACTCACATAGATATCGCGCTCTTTCTTTTACACGTTTACGGAGTGATTTGTTCATCGTCTATTGTGGTTAAGCCAAGTTGTTGCATCAACTCGTCTAATGAAATTTTCCTAATTTTTGATAACTCAATTAACAAGGTCAAACGCTTAACCGTAGCAGCTTCGATTTGCTGATTAATGGTGTCATATTCTGCGCTTTCTGATGTATTAATCGTTTCATTTGTCCTTTTCGCCCTAAGGAAATAGTAACGTTCCCACGTTTCAATGGGAATAAAAGAGTTTATTTTTTCTAATAAAAGAGATTCTTTCTTAGATATAACAGGCGGTTTAGGCTTTTCTTCTGGAAAATTCAGTTCTAAAAACTGAACGATAAATTGTCCTAAGTCAACACCTTTTTTCAAGGCATTTTGACGCACTCTTTTTTCAAGCGAAGGATTGATTTGTAATACGACTGACATAGGCAAATTTATTTTAATTGACATAAAATCCTAAAATGAACTTTTTGGTTGTCATTGTTTAGACAAAAGTAATTAGAGTTTGTTGTTAAAGCAAATTGCGTAATAAAAAACGTAATAACGTTTTAAATCGGTGAGACAAATCTTTAAAAATAATTGACATTAGAGAAAATAAATTTTGTTATTATCGAAATTCCTCACAAATCAGCTACATAAGCACCGCAATTTTGCATTATTAATTTTTCTCAAATTCACCAAAAAATCAGCTTATGAAATCTTTAAAATGCCTCTTATTGTCTTTGACTTTTATTTTTACTTCACAATCAGCTTTTGCTATCATTGCATCATCAGTTTCGCAAACAGAGCCTTATGTACCAAGCGTTAATGTTTCTAAAAAGAAAAAAATAGGCTTTTTTAAGCAATTTTCCCTAAAAAAAGCACAACCCAAAGGCGCAGCAGATGGTGTTGCAGCAATTCTATGTGGTATTGCTGCCGTCATATTTTTTTCACTTTCAGCAGCTCAAACGGGCTTAGTAGGTATCCTTTCTTCAATAATACTAACCTCTGTTGGAATAGTTATGCTTATTTTATGTTTTATCTTTTTAATTCGTTGGCTTATCAATCAAGCTAAAGAAGCATCACAGGCTTGACTAAACCCTATTGATACTGAGGGGTCACTTCCCTCGCCGATTTTCCAAAATCTTCAAAAAAGACCGCGACTCAATTTCCGCAATACTCAACCCCGTCACCGTTGCTTCGGCTTCCGAAATCGCACCGCAGTTTAAGGCACGTAAAAAATAATTCAACAAGCCTTGTCCTGTTGCGGCATCGTCGAAAATAGCCCCTGAAAGGGTTGCTCGCGCTGCTTTTTCGACAAAATGTTGCAACCTCAAAGCCGCTTGCTCATAACTATCCAGGAAAAACGCATAGACCGCTGCATAACGCATCGGCAACTGTGCAGGGTGCAGATCCCAACCTTGATATAAACCATTGATGAGCGAATGAGTTGTGTGGTCGTAGCCAATTTTCCACGCTTTATGCACCGTTTCCATATTTTCACGTTGTTGTGCTGCCGTCAAATCACTGCCTTTGTGCGGTGCAACAGGCATAACATTCGTCGCACCATCCGAGAGCATGATGCCCGTCGAACCCAATGCAACTTTTGTCATTTGGTGTGCAAAATCGCAAACAGCGTGTCCCATCGTCTGATATTTTGCCGTAATACCAGCACTCGCCGTATAATCATACGTACCAAAATGTGCCGCTATGCAACGCCCGTCACTCGCCCGAATCAACGACATCAACGGATTGCGCCCTTCGGCATCCATGATTGTTTGAGTTTGTTCGACCATTGTTTCCATTTTCAAGGTTTTAGGCGGCAAATTGAAGGCTTTTTCAAGCAATTCAAACAGCCGTACCAAAGCCTTGATTTGTTCAGCAAGTACGACTTTTGGCAACATAACAATAAAATTATAGGGCAAAACGCCTTTTGTTTCTGTTAAAAGCGTTGTCAAAAAAATATCGAGCGTGCGAATTCCCCGTGCCTTTGTATCTTCATTGAAAGGCTTAATGCGAATACCGATAAAAGGCGGCAACGAATTGTGCGCCATGCCTTTTGCGACCTCCAAAGCCGCTTGTACGGCTGTCGCATCTTCCTCTTCATCGGAACGATTGCCAAAACCGTCTTCAAAATCAATTCTAAAATCTTCTAAGGCTTCCCTTTTCAACTTTTCTATTACCCGATTATAGACTGTAAAAGCCAACCAAGCAGGGTGTTGTCGGCGTTTTTCGGGACTCATATCTGCCAATTTTTGCCCTAAAAGAGCGATTTTCATGGTATCGGCAGGCAAATTTTCAGACCCTTCAAGACCAATAACCCGCGCTAACACTGCAAAATTAGGTGCGTAGGTCGTCAAACTCTTTAAAGCAGCAGCAGAAAAACGCGCTGCTGTATCATGCGCAAATAAATTGGCACCCCCATAAACGGTATGCACAGGCTGCCTATCGGCAGAGTCACCTATATATATGTGTTGATAAGCAATATTTGCCGTTTTTAGGTCGCTTAAAATAGGTGCCGTATCCGCAGAAGTAAATGTTAATTTCATTTTTAAGGTAAATTTTAACAAAGAAGCCAACAAAATTTTATTCTTAATTAATAAAAAACATTTTTATTAATTAAGAATAAATTTTTTTAGCAAACATAGTTTTTAAATAAAATTCTGTTTAACATAAATTCCTAATTCCTAATTCCTAATTATTTAACTTCCGCGATAAGTCGAATACCCAAACGGACTCAACAGCAACGGAATATGATAATGTGACGCATCAAAAATACTGAACTGAATGTCAACAACAGGATAAAAACTAACCCGATTTTGCTTTTCAAAGTACCCCTCAGTATAAAACGTCATTTTATAAATACCGGTTGGTAAAACGGTCTCATTTGACAACAAATCAGCGACACGACCGTCGGCATTTGTTTTGCCTTCGGCAAGGGTTTGCCAAGAGCCATCCGCAGTTTTTTGAGTCAATTCCACAAGTACATCCGCAGCAGGTTTGCCGATTGCTGTATCTAAAATATGGGTAGTAATTTGACTCATAACAGCAGTTTTTTTAATCGAATTTTAGTAATTTTATTTTGCTCAATCATGGCATTTATCAGCTCCTCGACGGCTTCGTTTTCATAACGCTCTTTCAAAATTGACAGCATTTGTTCTGCTGTTTTGCCTGTGGCAAAAACAATAAAAATGAAGTTAAATTTGTTGAAATACAAGTCATTATACATTTTTAACTCTTCTAAAATGTCGTCAGAAGCGGCTTGCACTTTACTTTGTTCGCCTGCTGCCCAAGTAGCAGTCGAAGCAAACTTTTGCTTCAAACTTTCCACATCACCTATGCGCGGATGATGCGTAAATGCCTCCAACCAATCCGTTTTTTTACAAGAAAACCAACAGCTTTCCGCTTTCTCAAATACATCTTTTTGACTCAAAAAAGGACGAGATTCGTACATCATTTTGACCCAATTTTTTGACCCGCAACATTTTGACATATACATTTCAAACACATCGAAAGGGACGTTATTGAGTTCTTCAACCGTCAAAACATCGGTTTCGATATGACCAAAAAGCCGCAGACGACTAACGCCACCATCTGGAAAAATCGTCAATCGGACGTGTGTAAATGGTTCATTTGTCAACAGTTCCTCTTCAAAAAAATGTTCATTATCGGCTTCTAATTTTGTTTCATCTAAAATCGGAGTCCACGTAACGCCCCCCTCAGTATAAAACAGATTTTCATCGGCTTTTGCCAAAACACAACCTTCTAACATAAATCTGTCGGGATAATTGCCTTTAAAATGTGCTGTATCAACCACCACTTTTTGAATACGCCCTTTTCGAGCCAAGCGCAAAATGAGCCAGTCACGGTTATTAGGTGTTCGATTGCGTTTTGTTTCCCAACCATCGCCCATGTTGATGCCCCGATTTGGCATATTAATATTGTCTTTACGGCTAAAAAATTCATCGTTACACAAAATTGCTTTGCCACCATTGACAGCTGCTGCAAGATCAATAAGTACATCGGAAGGCTGATTAAGCCAATCTTTTTGCACTTTGCCATAGACTTTTAGCCTTGCTACACCGCCATCGGGGAAAATATTAAGGCGTAAATGTGTCCATGTGCCTTTGTTTTCAACAACATAAAAGTTTTGGCTGCCGGCATTTAAAGGTGATTTTGGCAAAATCTCTGTCCAAACAACCGAATCAAAGTCTGAAGCTGTCGAGATTACAGAATCAAAATCATTAGCAAGGGATAAAGGAGGTATTTCGGTACTATCAAAAGTTATGTGGCAGGCTTCGATGCTCGCAAATGGCGGATGATTGCCCAAAAAATGATTTGTATCAATGTCTACGCCTTCAATAATGCCACTTGCACCGAGTTGAACGATGCACCAATCATGACCTGCCGTGCGTTTGCGGCGGCTTTCCCAACCGTCCATCCACTTGCCGCGGTCGGTGTATTTGTCGGAAATGAAAATGCCGCGACCAGCTTTTATGAGGTTTTCTTTTTCGGCAAAAAAATCGTCACTACATGCCAGTACACTGCCACCAAAACGCTCGGCAGCGAGGTCAGTAAGTTGTGTAAATGAAGGTAAATCATTAGTTTTAGATGTCATTTTTGATATTTTATAAGATTAAAGCCCACCTTTACGACATTTTTATAATGTCATAAATGTTGATTTTCACTCTTTTTCACGGCGCAATGTCCCTGTTATATAACCAAACGCATCGCCCGAAGCGACAAATACATCGTTATTATTCTCTATACCAAAGGGTTTTAGATTAACGGGCAAATAATGCAAATTAGGCGTTTTGAAACTGATTTCATCAACAATATTCACATTTTTCAGAACGGCTTCGCCCATAACATAAAGCGATTGTTGAACGGAATTACTGTGGTGTTCTGCAAAAGTTGAACAGAGTTCTTGACGAATTTTATTTCTAACTTCTTGAAAATCAATATCTTCTGAACGTTCATAATGCCAAATACATGCCATTTCGGTTGCTAAAATGCGGTCAGCTGCGGGTGGCAGTGTCGTAAATTTATCTACAACGTAGCCTTCAAAACTGGACTTAGTGGTTTTCAAAATACGCATACCTTGAATTCCTGATTCGACTGTTATACCATCTGCACGACTTCTGCGTATCTTTGTAATTTGCTGTTCGTTGCTGCCACCAATATAGGTAAAAGGCTCGACGACATGACCGTTTGTCATACGTTCCCAACGAATCTGCGCAAGGTCAATTGTTACAGCTGATACTTGTGGATTGTTGGATAAAAAATAGTCTGTCAAATATATGCCGAAATCCTCAATTGTTGTCAAAGGATGGTCTTTGGCGAGGACAAAAATGGTGTTTTTCATCGTGTCCGTGGGCAAGACTTGGGCGTTTGACCCCTCAGTATAAACTGTTTCAAAGTCGCCTTCAAGTTGGATATTCACATGGATTTCCTTGAAATCATGCCCCTCAGTGTGGCGTGTGATTTTAGCCAAGCGAACGGCTGATTTGCCGTAACTGTTTTGTATGAGATTGATTTTCATTGTTTTAGCATTTTATTTAGACACGAATTTCACAAATTACACGAATTTAGTTCCTTACAGGATGACAAAAAAAAATTCATGTCATTTGTGAAATTTGTGTTTTTTTTAACAAATAAAAATAAATAATATGACATTCGACAAAGCAATTTATTCACGCCGTGTGGTACTGCCAAATGGCATCAAAGAAGCGACTATTTTTATAAAAAATGCTAAAATCGTTAAAATTACTGAGGGGGGCATTTTTAAAGGTGAAAATGTTGAAAATGTGGACGATGCAGTCGTTATGGCAGGTTTGATTGACCCTCATGTGCATATCAACGAACCCGGGCGGACGGAATGGGAAGGCTTCAATACGGCAACCCGTGCTGCGGCGGCAGGTGGTGTGACGAGCATGATAGAAATGCCTTTGAATGCCTCGCCCGTGACGACGACAAAAGCGGCTTTTGACCTTAAAATACAATCAACAGAAGGCAAATTGCACGTTAATTGTGGTTTTTATGGTGGTTTAGTACCTCAAAATTTTGATGATTTACCCGATTTGATGCGTTCAGGCGTGTTCGGTATCAAGTGCTTTTTGACCCATTCTGGGATTGATGAATTTCCGAATGTGACGGAGACGGATTTGAGAAAAGCGATGCCTTTGATAGCCACTTTTGGCTTGCCTATTTTGGCACATTGTGAAATAGATAGTCCCCATACGAAACAGATTTTTTTTCAAAAACATCCGACGAATTACACCGCTTACTTACATTCACGCCCTAAAACGTGGGAAAATAGAGCGATTGACCTCATGTTATGCCTGTGCAAAGAGACAAATTGTCGGACTCATATTGTACATTTATCGTCTGCGGATTGGGTTTCAAAATTAAAAAATGCGAAAAAACGGCTGCCTTTGACGATTGAGACGACCCCTCAGTATTTGTACTTCGCTGCCGAAGATATTCCAGATGGACAGACCGTTTACAAGTGTGCGCCGCCGATTCGTGAACGGGCGAACAATGCAAAATTGTGGGCAGCTTTGATGAACGGAACGATTGATTTTGTCGGTTCAGACCATTCGCCTGCGCCGCCGAATTTGAAGGAAATTGCTTCTGGCAATTTGGCTAAGGCTTGGGGTGGCATTGCGGGTTTGCAATTTACCTTGCCTGTGGTTTGGACTGCTGGACAACAACATGGTTTGGGGATAACTGATATTGCGAAAATACTATCAGAAAACCCTGCAAAATTCCTTGGTTTGAGCGAAAAAGGGCAGATAAAAGAAGGTTTTGATGCTGATTTAGTGGTTTGGCATCCTGAAAAAACGTTTACGGTTGTTGAAAAAGACATAGAACATAGGCATAAAATAACGCCTTATTTAGGTGAGATACTGAGGGGGTCTGTGTTGCAAACTTATGTAGCGGGGCATTTGGTTTTTGATAATGGGGCATTTGTATCGTTGCAAAAAGGGTGTGTTTTGAAGCGCACATATTAAAAATAGGGTGTTGATTCTATGAATCAAAGGGAAAAAATCCTAAAATCGTTGGTTATAAATATACTGTCGCTAATGCGACATTATGCCTCTTTTATTTTTTTTGTTCAAGGACATTCTTTTTATTATTTCTGAAATTTGTTGACCCAAACTAAAATATCCATTTCTCTCATCCGTCACTCAAAATAAAATTTTGTCACTTCATCTACCAAATTCGACACTTCATAGAATAAAATAGCATTATGTGGATAGACCTTCGTTTATTTGTAAAACTAATTTAAGTATTTGATTATCAGCTCATTAATATTGTTTTTTATTAATTGTGTTTGTCGCATTAAAAAGAAAACTAAAAAAACTTTGGAAACTTTAGAACCAATATTAGTTTCCTACGTTTCGTCGACATACATTTGCATTCGATATGACAGCAGAGACAAAAAATAATATTTTGCAGAAAGTCACGGCTTTATTTTACCGTTATGGGATTAAAAGTGTGACGATGGATGACATTGCACGGGAATTGGGCATGTCTAAAAAAACGCTTTATCAGTTTTTTGAAAATAAAAACGACCTCATTAATCAAATGTTTGAACTTGAGGAAAAGCGAGATATAGATATAACAAAATGCATATTAGTAGAAGCTGAAAATGCAGTGGATGAATTGATGGGCTTTGCAAAGCATGGTATTGAAGAATTTGCCAAACTGATGTCGTCACCGACGATAGTGTATGATTTACAGAAATACTATAAAGATATATGGCTCAAGTTTGAGTTAGGCATCAATCAACGCATTTACGAAGGTACAAAAATGAATATTGAAAGAGGTAAAAAAGAGGGTTTGTACCGCATGGATATTGATGCTGAAATTGTTTCTAAAATATATGTTCGTCAAATGATGTCTTTTATTGACGAAGATACTTTTCCAATCAAGCAGTATAACAAGGTGCAACTGTTTACACAATACTTGATTTATCATATACATGGCATTGCTACACCAAAAGGTATTGCCATTTTTGAAAACAAAATGAAGGCTTTGCTGGGTCATTGACCTATAGTTTAAAACATTCTAAACCAATTTGTTATGTTTCTTTTTTCAAAAAAAATCATCCTATTCTTAGTGTTGTTCACTACTATACTGAGGGGTCATGCCCAAGACACCGTGCGCATGTCGCTCGAGGATGCGGTTAACTATGCGATGAAAAACACAAATAGCATTAAAAGTACCCAAATGGGTATCCGTGATGCTGAACTGCTCATCAAGGAAAACTTAGCAACGGGTTTGCCACAGGTGAATGGCGAGTTGGGCTACAATTATTTTTACCTTGTTCCAAAGGTCATTTTTCCTGATTTTTTCACACCTGCAGTGACTGGTATTTTGCAAGGGAACAATGTGAAAAACAGCTCGACCAACGAAGTAATCCAAGCACAACCTCCGGGACAAGGTTCAAAGACAAGTTTTCAACAGAAAAATACTTTGTCAGCGGGTATCACTGCTTCACAGTTGATATACAGTGGCTCGTACAATGTGGCTTTGAAAGCGGCTCGTTTGGCGCGGCAATTAGCGAATGTGCAATTGTCGGCAAAACAAGCCGAAGTTCGCAATCAAGTGATGAATGCTTATTTGCCTGGCTTGTTGATTACAGAAAGTCTTAAAACTTTAGACAAAAATATCGCAAACGTAGAGAGTTTGCTTAAAGAAGTCACTGCCACTTACAAAGCGGGTTTTGTGGAGCAGTTAGATGTGGATCGGCTTCAACTATCTCTCGCCAATTTGAAATCCGAGTATGATAATGTTAATCGTCAACAAGGATTGGCACTGAATGCCTTGAAAATGGTCATTGGTTATCCGATGGATAAAGGTTTAGAGTTGGCGGATGACATCAATACATTGATGGTTTCAGCACCAGAAGAAGATTTGGTGGGTCAAATTGACTATACCAAACGCTCAGAATATGCTGTACTCAACACTGTAGAACAACTTAATAGCTTGTCGGTTGATTTGAACAAAGCATCTGCTTATCCGACTATTGCGGGTTTTGTGAGTTTTACAGAGAATTTACAATCTGATAATTATTTTTCAAAGCCTGTTAGTTCACTGCCGACGGGTGTTATTGGTTTTAGTGCTAAAGTCAATATTTGGGACAGTAATCAACGCAAATCGAAGGTGGAAAGGGCGAAAATTGCGCTTGAACAGCTTAAATACCAACGTTTAGATTTTGAACGTGCTGTAACTTTACAAGTTTTGAATGCCCGTATTTCTTATGCAAATGCCCAACGTCGCCTTGAATCGCAAAAGAAAAACGAGGTGTTGGCGGAACGAATTCATACGACAACACAAACGAAATATAAAAATGGCATCGGTTCGAGCCTTGAAATTACGACAGCTGAACAGCAGCTTTATGCAGCACAGCAAAACGTCCGGCAAGCACAATTTGATTTGTTGACGGCACAGAAGGCATTGCAAATAGCTTTGGGGAAATGATGAAATTAATTCAGATTTAGTAAATTTTTAAAATTTACTAAATCTATTTTCTCCCCCTCAGTATTTTTACATTTTATATGAAATTACCTGTTAATTAATTCATTATCAACGATATATAAAATTAAATTTTTATGAAAAAGATACTTTCACTTATTTTAATTGTTGCTGTTTTTGCTGCTTGTGGCGGTGGAGGCGTCGACAAAAAAGCACAACTCGCTGACCTCAAAGTAAAACAAGCTGATTTATCAGCACAAATTTCTGCACTTGAAAAAGAATTGGGTGCATCGGACACGACGAAAAAAGAGAAGATAAAATACATTAATACGGCTTCAGTGACGCCCACAGTATTCACCAATTTTATTGAATTACAAGGGGCTGTTGTGGCTGAAGACGAGGTGTATGTCAATGCCAAAGTGCCTGGAGCTATCAACCGTGTGTATATTAAGGTAGGCGACCGTGTTGCGGGAGGGCAGGTTGTCGCTACTATTGACAATGACTTGTTCTCATC
Source organism: Saprospiraceae bacterium (assembly GCA_031411275.1). Taxonomy (GTDB): domain Bacteria; phylum Bacteroidota; class Bacteroidia; order Chitinophagales; family Saprospiraceae; genus JAAFJT01. The sequence continues at coordinate 16,290 of JANOAU010000202.1, forward strand.
CCAAATGGACGAATTGAGAAAACGCTATGAATTGGTAAACGAGGTTTTCCAAAAACAAGATGCGCTTTGGAAGCAAAACATCGGCTCGGAAGTACAGTTTTTGTCGGCAAAAAACAATAAAGAATCCTTAGAGAAATCTATGGCAACCCTTCAGAAAAGCGCAGAATTGTACCAAATCAAAGCACCGATTTCGGGTGTAGTAGATGAAGTACAAATGAAAATTGGTTCAGGTGCAGCACCGGGTATGCCTTTGGCTAAGATTGTCAATTTTTCTAAACTCAAAGTCCGTGTGGATGCACCTGAAACCTATGTGGGCAGATTACGGGTTGGTAACAGTGTGATGGTACAGTTTACGGACATAAACAAAGAAATTTCTTCAAAAATTAGCTACATAGGTGCGGGTGTCAATCCTGCAAATCGAACAGTGAAAGTGGAAATTCCGATTCGGTCAAATGAATCTGGCTTGTTGCCTAATATGGCGACAGTGGTGAAAGTTGTGAACTATTCCAATCCAAAAGCGATGGTTATTCCTATCAATCTGATACAAAAAGATTTATCCAACCAAGACTTTGTAATGGTTGAAGAAGGCGGGTATGCGAAACGTGTAGATGTCAAAGTAGGGCAACAATACGGTGCGAATTGCGAAGTTTTAACAGGCTTGAAAACAGGCGATAAATTGGTAGTCGTAGGGTATCAGGATTTGAATAATGGGGACAAAGTAGCCACAAACTGATATGAATAACCCAATATTAACTGTTTTTATTGCCAATATCGTTATGGCTTGTTCAGCCACAGCACCTGTTTATTCGCTCTCCGTAGGCGGTATCAATCATTGGGGTTTTGCAGTTATTCTCGGTTCTATGGCGATGATGAATTTAGTCGCCGGCGGCGGTTTATCCTTTTTTAGAATTCCAGAAGGGAAATATTTTTTAAGACTTGGCATTATTTATTTTGTGTTGAGCATCGTGATTTTTGTGTTACCTATTTAGTTTTAATTAGGAATTAGGAACGAATAAAATTAATTCCTAATTCCTAATTACCCCCCCTCAGTATTTTAGCCCAATTTTTTGTAAAACAAATGGCGTCACGGCGTCATCAAAATATACAGTCATGCTTGATAATATAAAAGAGTTTAAACCTTCGAGTTGGTCAATTGACAACAAAACGTCAATCTATCTTTTGACCCTATTCCTGATGGTGGCAGGAACGATGGCGTATATTAATATACCAAAGGAACAATTTCCAGAGGTTGTGTTTCCACAAATCATGGTGAACACGATTTATCCGGGTACGTCGCCTGAAAATATAGAGTCATTGATTTCGAAAGAAATCGAAAAGCAAGTTAAAGCCATTCCAGGACTTAAAAAGGTGACTTCCAATTCAGTTGAAAACTTCTCGTCTGTGATGTGTGAATTTAACACAACGGAAGACGTACAACTCGCAAAACAGCGTGTAAAAGATGCTGTTGACAAAGCGACTTTACCCTCCGACTTGCAGGAGAAACCGACAGTCATTGACATTGATATTTCGCAAGTGCCGATTATGAACGTCCACGTTTCAGGCGATTTGAGCCTTGATAGGTTGAAATATTATGCCGATATCGTGAAAGACCGCATTGAAGGGATGAAAGAAATCAGCCGTGTGGACATGGTGGGTGCGCTCGACAGAGAGATACAAATCAACGTGGATATGTACAAAATGTCGGCTAATATGTTGACATTGACAGACATAGAAAGAGCAGTTGCGAGTGAAAACATGACTATTTCTGGCGGTAATGTGGACATGAACAATATCAAACGCAATATGTCGATTTCGGGTCAATTCACAAATCCACGTCAAATTCAAGAGATTCTACTGAGGGGTGGTAGTGGTGCAATTGTGCGTTTGAAAGACATAGCGGAGGTGAAAGACTCTTACGAAGAGCCAAAAAGTTATGCCCGTTTCAATGGTAAAAACGTCATTTCACTCAATGTTATCAAGCGCGGCGGTCAAAACCTCATCATTGCCAGCGACGAAATCAAGCGTATTTGTGATGAATTGAAGCAAACAAGCTTTCCGAAAGAACTACAAATCGGTATCACAGGCGACCAATCCGACAGGACAAAAGTGACTCTTGAAGATTTAATTAATACGATTATCATCGGTTTTATCCTTGTAACATTTATATTATTGTTCTTCATGGGAACGGTCAATGCCTTATTCGTGGCATTGTCTGTACCGCTTTCGATGGCAGTGGCTTTTTTGTTCGAGCCGACTTTGTTTACAGGCTTTTTGGGTTACAAAACATTCTCTTTGAATATGATTGTTTTGTTCTCCTTCCTCTTAGCATTAGGTATCGTTGTGGACGATGCAATTGTGGTCATCGAAAATACCCACCGTATTTTTGCTAATGGGAAAGTGCCGATTAAAAAAGCGGCAAAATTAGCAGCAGGCGAAATATTTTTACCCGTGTTGTCGGGTACATTAACCACCCTCGCACCGTTTTTTCCGTTGGCATTTTGGCAAGGAACGATTGGAAAATTCATGTTTTACTTGCCCATAACGATGATTGTGACGCTTTTTGCTTCCCTTATCGTGGCTTATATCATCAATCCAGTGTTTGCTGTTGACTTCATGAAGCCACATCCAGAAGGAAAGCAAAAGAAAGCGACGCGTGGTTTTTTCATCACTTGCCTTGTTTTTTTAGTGATGGTTGTTATTGGTTACATGATTAATTTTGGCATAGGCAACTTAACATTGACCTTTTTCTTCCTGTATTTATTGAATAAATTTGTGTTAAACGATGCGTCAGAAGCATTCCAAAAGAAGGTTTGGCCGCGCGTTCAAAACGTGTATGCCAATATTGTTACTGGTATTTTGAAATCAAAATGGCGGGCTTTAGGTGTGCTTTTAGCGACTATTGTATTGCTAATTGTCAGTTTTATTTTGGTCGGTATTGCCAAGCCCAATGTTGTGTTTTTCCCAGCAGCTGAACCGAATTTCGCTTATACATACATCAAATTACCGGTTGGTACAGATACAAAATACACTGATAAAGTGACAAAAGACGTTGAAAAACGCATAATGGGTATCTTAGGTGAGAACAATCCTGTTGTATCGTCTGTAATCGCAAATGTTGCAGTAGGGGCGGGCGACCCACAAACTTTTGACCTTTCAACCAATTCAAATCTTGGTAAAGTCACCGTTGCTTTTGTGCCTTTTGCAGAACGGGGCGGCAAGTCAACGAGTGCTGTTTTGAAACAGATTCGTGAATCTGTGAGAGGTGTTGCGGGTGCTGAAATCGTGGTGGAACAAGAAGCGGGGGGACCGCCCACGTCGAAACCGATTTCGATTGAGATTTCTGGGGAGGATTATAGAGAATTAGCGAAGGCCTCCCAAGGTTTGAAACGCTACCTTGATTCACTACAAATTGCAGGTGTTGAGGAGTTAAAATCGGATTTGAACATTACAAAACCTGAAGTTACCGTCAATATTGACCGTGAAAGAGCGATGCGCGAAGGCATTTCGACGGCTCAAATCGGCATGGATATGCGGACATCGTTGTTTGGTAAAGAGATTACAAAATTCAAAACACCTGACGAAGATTTCCCTGTAAACCTGCGTTTTCAAGAAAATCAACGGGACAATGTAAATACCCTTTTGGGACAAAAAATTGTTTATCGGGATATGGTTATGCAAGGACAATTGCGCTCTGTGCCGCTGAATTCCTTAGCAGCCGTCAGTTATGGCAATACTTTGGGCGGTATCAAACGCAAAAATCAAAGGCGGGTGGTCACCATTTCATCGAATGTTTTGAGTGATTTCAATCCCAATCAAGTTGTTGCACAAGTCGAAGCGGCAGCGGCAAACTTTAAAGCACCCTCTGATGTCGAAATTAAATTTGGAGGTGAAAAAGAAGAACAAGCCGAAACCATGGCTTTCCTCGGTTGGGCGATGATGGCAAGTATTGGATTAATTATCTTGATTTTGGTTATTCAGTTCAACTCCATTTCCAAAATGATTATTATTTTGTCTGAAATTATCTTCTCCATTATTGGTGTTTTGCTGGGCTTTGTCTTTACAGGTATGGACATTGCAATCGTTATGACAGGTATTGGGGTCATTGCTTTGGCAGGTATTGTGGTGAGGAACGGTATTTTGCTTGTTGAATTTACAGAAATTCTATTGAAGCAAGGCGTACCCCTCAAAGAAGCGATTATCGAATCAGGGCGGACACGTATGACACCCGTATTACTCACGGCCGCAGCAACCACATCGGGTTTGATACCTTTGGCAATCGGTATGAATATCAATTTTGTTACTTTATTTACGGAACTCAATCCACACATACACTTTGGTGGCGACAGCGTAGCGTTTTGGGGACCCCTCAGTTGGACGATGATATACGGGTTGCTGTTTGCAACGTTCCTAACGCTTATCCTCGTACCCGCAATGTTGTACTTGAGTGAACGTTTGAAAATGACGATATTTAAAAATTACAACCCAAACAAAAACGGCGAGGAAGACGTAGTAACAGCACCTCTTTTAGTTGCAAATACTGAGGGGATTACTCATCATTAAGCAATCTTTAATAATCAATCACGAATTATTCTTTTTGCGATAGTTTTCCAACGGGGCGAGCCTTTTTAAGGGTGTCGCCCTGTTTTTTTTAGTTCACAATCTTAGGAAGCCTTGAAGGCTTCCTAAGACTAAATCCCTAGACTAAATCCCTAAGACTCGAACTAATGCATGATTCCCAAATTTTATTTTTCCTTAAAAATCAAGGCAATAGGCGTACCTGAGAAGTTGAATTTCTCTCTTAATTTATTCTCCAAATACCGTTTATAATTTTCTGGAACGTGCTTCGGATGATTACAGAAAAATTGGAATACAGGATAATGCAAATTTTGAATTTGCGTGACATACTTAATTTTTATCAAATGCCCACGGTGAGCAGGCGGGTGATAATGTGCTGTAACTTCTTCGAGCCAGTCATTCAAAACAGATGTTTTAATTTTCAAACTACGGCGTTCAAAAACTTCAAGACCGAGTTCGATAGCCCGTAAAATCCGTTGTTTTTCCTTGGCAGATACAAAAATGATAGGCACATCATTGAATGGTGCAATGCGATTTTTTATTTCTGCTTCATGATCACGCGCTGTATTTGCTCCTTTGCCTTCAACCAAATCCCATTTATTGACTAAAATGACAACCCCTTTTTTGCGGTCAAGCACTAATCTGAAAATGGACATATCCTGCGCTTCGACACCTGTTTGAGCGTCAATCATGAGCAAAGCAACATCACATTCTTCAATGGCTTCGATGGCACGCATAACCGAGTAAAACTCCAAATCCTCATGGACTTTTGCTTTTTTACGCATACCTGCAGTGTCAACAATGATAAATTCCTTATCAAATTTGTTGTAATGCGTATGAATCGGGTCGCGTGTGGTGCCTGCAATATCCGTAACAATCGTTCTTTCTTCGCCCAAAAGCGCATTCAACAACGATGATTTACCGACATTGGGTTGTCCGAGAATAGCTAATTTGGGCAATGTTGTTTCCAAAGGCTCAACATTTTCGATTTTTTCAGCCACCGAATCAAGCAAATCACCCGAACCTGAACCTGAAATAGAAGCAATAAAAAACACTTCTTCGAAACCCAAACTCCAAAATTCATTCGCAGCGAGCTGCAAAGCGGGATTATCCACTTTGTTAACCGCTAAAATCACAGGTTTGCGGGTACGGCGTAGCATTTCAGTGATGTCTTCGTCGAGGTCAGTCAAGCCTGTTGTGGCATCCACCATAAAAACAATGACATCCGCCTCTTCTAAAGCCAAACGCACTTGCGAACGGATTTGCGTCTCAAAAATATCGTCCGAGCCTTCAACAAAACCGCCTGTATCAACGACTTTAAATTTTTTTCCATTCCATTCCGTCATACCATATTTGCGGTCGCGTGTCACGCCCGAAACATTATCAACAATGGCTTCTCGTCCACCGACGAGGCGATTATAAAAAGTAGATTTGCCCACATTTGGGCGACCAACTATAGCAACTATATTTCCCATTTTTCAATAAATTCGTTTTTCGATTTTGGTGATAAATTTATCACTTCTGAAAAACGGGGCAAATTTACTAAAAATATAGCGGGGTTTGAGGTCTAATACCGAAATATTTTGGATAGACCCTTTCCAATAAGTGGGAAATAGAGGAAAACCACAAAATACTGAGGGATATTATTTTTCAAAAACAAAACCTTTTTTCTTCGCTTGTTCCACCACAGCATCTTGCATCACTTTATCCAAGGTCAAATTATCGCCTTGTTTTAAGGTTTCTTCGGCGGTGTAAGCAGCAATTTTCTTCTCTAAGTCTTGAATTTCTTTACGTGCATCGTCACGTTCTTTTCTCAACTTCTCGATATGGGCTTTGCGTTCTGGAACGGACATTTTTTGCATTTCTTCGGGCAATTCTTCTGCTTTCATATTGGCTACCTTATCGCTGTCTTTTTCAGAAGCATCCACCAAATCCCATGAATCGTTGCGATATTGCGCTTTAGCTTTGTAGGCAGTGCGTGAGGCAGCATTTGACATACCATATTCGGCGGCGTTCATGTCTTGTTTTTCTTGACGTACCTTCATTTCTTTGCCAACAGAACCATAACCGATATAGGTTTTATTCAGTTTTCCATTAAGGTCATTCATTCGATTATCCCAAGGTGTGATGATGTGAATGACTTTTCGGTCTTGCTCGATATTGAGGTATTTACCTTTGGCAATGTCTGCACCGTCTTTCCAATGCGTCCGAACGCCTTCTTGCCAAGGACCACAATGTACCGTATTGATAACGATCTCTTTTTTATCCGCCAATTTACACGTTTCTTTATAGTCTTTTGGCCCTTGGTCAAATGGCTCATTACCTGCGATGATGATGAGTTTTAAGTCATCGCTGTCATCTGACCATTTCAAATTACTGACAGCATCACCAATCACCCAACCACAATATTCGCTGCCTCCTTTAGTTTTAAGTGCAAACAGTTTTTCAGAGATACCATCCATATCTCTCGTCAAACTACTGATCATACGGATATAGCCTTCGCCCATTTCGAGGTTGTCATTGCCATATTCAAATAGAGCGATTTCGATATCCGAAGCCTCGTCATTTTTTTGGGCAGAAGCAAGGCGATTGACCATTTTCCAAATTTGAGATTTGGCTTGATCAATAAGTCCATCCATTGAGTTGGAGGTATCAAGCAATAAAGCGACTTGGATTTTACCTTTTTTCTTATTGTTTTGTAAGACATCTGTCTTGTCTTCCAATCCATTGACGGCTAATGATTTATGAACGGGTGTGTTCATACTGAGGGGTAGTAAAGCGAAAAAAAGAGCGATGATTTTAAGCATGGCAGATTGTTTTTAATTGTAAATAAATGTGATTTATATGGTTGTTTCAAAACCGTTATTATTTATAATTAAGATGCGGGAATTGAAAAAAATCCATACAAAATCTCTCTATTTTATGAAAAAAAGTGGTGTCATAGAAATAATTAAAGTAGGAAAAATCGTTTTGCTCTTTTGATATATAACTTTGTATTACATTAGTAAAATACTAAGTGGCTTCTAAATCAACGATTTTCAAATATTTATTGTGTATAAAAAATGAAAAAAACTTTTTTATTTGTTTTAATCTTAGGTTGTATTGCACCTATTTTCGGGCAATTTAGCACTCAAAAAATTGTTACAGATTCTTCTGAAATTGAAATAATTAGAAACTCGGTATATAAAATTTGGGAAGAAACTTTTAAGCATAAAGATTCAATTTTTTACAGTGTCAGATATATAAACGACACATCACTCATAAAGACACAAGGATGGGAAAGAAAGAATGGTGAATATTTTGGTCGTTGGGTAGAATATTCTCCTAAAGGTATTTGGCTGTGTACTAAAGATTATGATACGGATACTTGGAAGTTTAATGATAAAGAATATCCTTATCAAGGATTACTGGATTCCATGAAACAAGTTGCTGATAATATCATCATAAAAAAATATGGTTTGGCATTTTTCAGGAATAACATACGGTTTAAATTTCATGGATATACATACATAGATCGCCAATATCTTGGCAATTGGGATGAACCTATAAAAATTAAACCAAACACTTTTGCTTTAGATTATACCGTGAAATTAGATAATAAGCATTTGTATTATGGATTGTTGCGAATAGAACTTGACTCTATTGGAAATATAATTGATCAATTCGACTCTTACGAAGTCTCGTTTCAAGGTAGAAAGGTGCTTAAATATGATAAGTTTAAACTGACTTATAATCAGGCAATTGAAATTTGTAAACAGAATGGATTGCAAACAGGGAAAGAGAAAGAATTTAGTGCATCTTTAATTTTTGGCTTTAGCAAAAGAGATTTATATGCAGGAGAGTACTATTTTATGGTGACCCAAAAGTATGATGAAAAAACAGATGGCGATTGCAAAAGAAACTGTCTTGTGACTAAATATTACAATGTGTGGCGAATAAACCCTTGGACATCAGAATTGTTTTTTAATAAAAAAATGAAGCAAGAAACCAGTTGGACACCGGGCTGTGGTGTAACGGGGAATTTTATTGAATTAGACAAAAAACAATAATTTTATAAGAGAAAGGTAAAAAAAGTTTAAAATACTGAGGTAGAAAGCAGTTTATGGAATTTTTTTAAATCCCTTAAACTGCATATGAGTTATACCACTCCATTTTTCGGCAACTTAATACAAAACGTCGTTCCCTTACCCAAAGTCGAGTCTTTAACAAATATCTTCCCACCATGATAGTTCTCAATAATCCGCTTGGCGAGTGACAATCCTAAGCCCCAACCCCGTTTTTTGGTCGTAAAACCAGGTTGAAAGACTGTTTTGAACTTGTTATGTGGAATACCCTGCCCTGTGTCGCTGAGGTCCACGCAGACCCATTGCGGTTCTTCATAAATCGTTGCCCTTAAAGTGCCTTTACCATTGTCTAAAGCATCAATGGCATTGCGTAACAAGTTTTCAATAACCCAATCGAATAGATGATTGTTCATTTTTACGCCTGCATACTGAGGGGGTGTATTAAGGATAGGAAAATCAAAAACAGTTTTTCGAGGAGAGCGTTTTTGCATGTAAATGCGGCAACGGTTAATGGCTTCATACATATTAGTAGGCATTAGTTCAGGGTCAGAACCAATTTTTGAAAAACGGTCGGCGACAAGCGTGAGACGGTCAACATCGTGTTCGAGTTCATTCACTACTTCTTGGGTCATCTCATCGCCTTCATGCGACGACCTTAGGTGTTCAATCCAACCTAAAATAGCTGCAATCGGTGTACCCAATTGATGTGCTGTTTCTTTTGCCATACCGACCCACACGCGATTTTGCTCACTGCGACGAGCTGAACTAAAACCGAGATAGCCGAAGCCAATGAATAAACCGATAAGAATGAATTGGAAAATAGGATAATATTTCAACAAAGTCAGGAGGTGAGAATCATCGAAATATATTTTATTAATGATGATACCTAAATCATCTTTCACTAAAACGGGTTGTCGATTTTCTAAAATTAATTGGTCTAAAATACCTTTGATATAGGCTGTATCGGCAGCGGTGGCAACGGTGCTATCAAGCCGCCAAAAATTACGGGCATCAATAATATTGTAATGGTCATCCGTTAATATCATAGGTATAGAAGGGTCGAAAACAGCTATTGTTTCTACCAAATCGCGTATGATTTGAGGTAAATTATTATACGTTTCGCCATCAACACTTCCCATAATTTCTTGCCCACGGCTAAACAATTCCAATCGTTTTTCTTCTTGTTCACGTAGTTGAACAACAAGATAGTTGGTATAAACAGTTGATATACCAACAATTATAACACCAATAATACCTAAATACCATTTCCAACGCGACTTGCGGGTGTATAAATCGGTTGTTTTTCCATTGTTAAAAATATTGCTAAAAAAAGATTTTAGAGTATTCACTATGCAAGGTTTAGGATTTTCCAGAAAACGTTTAAACGGCAATAATGTGTTTTATGAATAAAATTCGACAAATTTAACAAATATCTCTTACTCTCATAATAAAAGCCGTTGATACTGAGGGGTATCAACGGCTTCTTAATTTTCTAAAAACACATTAAGCGACTTCTGCCATAGCTTCAGCAACTTCAATGTCATCCTCAATTTCGTCTAATTCAAAACGCAAATTATCAACGATAAACTCTTGGCGTTCAGGCGTATTTTTGCCCATATAATAATCCAAAATATGGTCAATATTCATATCGTCAGTCATTACAACAGGTTGTAAACGAATGTCTTCGCCTATGAAGTCTTGAAATTCATTGGGTGAAATTTCACCTAAACCTTTGAATCGAGTGATTTCAGCTTTCCCCCGCAACTTCCGAATCGCTTCTTTTTTCTCTTCTTCTGAGTAACAGTAATAAGTTGTTTTTTTATCTCTAACCCTAAAAAGCGGTGTATCAAGTATAAAAAGATGACCATTTCTGACCAAATCAGGGAAAAATTGAAGGAAAAATGTCAATAACAATAAACGTATGTGCATCCCATCTACATCGGCATCGGTGGCAATGACAACACGATTATAACGCAGATATTCAATACCGTCTTCAATATTCAAGGCGTGTTGCAATAGGTTTAATTCCTCGTTTTGATAGACAATTTTTTTAGTCAAACCATAACAATTCAAGGGTTTGCCACGCAACGAAAAGACGGCTTGTGTCTCCACATCTCGTGCTTTCGTCAAAGATCCACTCGCAGAGTCCCCCTCAGTAATAAAGACCGAAGTGAGTGCTACTCTATCTTCTTTGCCCGCAGGTACTTTTTCGTTGAGGTGAAACTTGCAGTCACGCAATTTTTTGTTGTGAATATTGGCTTTTTTAGCCCTTTCATTCGCCAATTTTTTGATGCCCGCAATTTCTTTGCGCTCACGTTCATTCTGTTCAATACGGCGTTTGAGGGCTTCGGCGACCTCTTTGTTTTTATGCAAATAATCATCAAGTGCCTTTTGCAAAAAGTCGCCTATGAATTTTCGAACCGAAGGTCCTTCGGGACCAATATTGAGCGACCCCAGTTTGGTTTTAGTTTGAGATTCAAAAACAGGCTCTTCAACACGGACAGAAATAGCGGCAATAATGGAAGTACGAATGTCTTGTGATTCGTATTTTTTATTGAAATGATTGCGAACAGTATCCACAATCGCCTCCCGAAAAGCCTGTAAATGCGTACCGCCTTGCGTCGTGTATTGCCCATTGACGAACGAGTGGTGTTGCTCACCGTAATGCCGTCCGTGGGTCATAGCAATCTCAATATCTTCACCTTTCAAGAAAATAATAGGGTATTCGATGTGTTCTTCCCCAATTTTACGGGTCAAAAGGTCATGTAAACCGTTTTTTGAAAAAATGGTTTTGCCATTAAAATTGATTTTTAAACCTGTATTTAGGTAAGCATAATTCCACAATTGGGATTCGATGAATTCAGCACGGAATTTATAGTTTTTAAAAATCGTCGTATCGGGTTTAAAGTGTATCAGAGTGCCGTTTGGTTCGGTCGTTTTACCCAATTTATGATTTTTGGTAATGCCACCCATACAAAATTCAGCTACTTTTGTCTCGCCATCGCGGAAGGCTTGCACCTTGAAATACTCGGATAAGGCATTAGCCGCCTTTGTGCCGACACCGTTCAAGCCCACCGATTTTTTAAAGGCTTTTGAGTCAAATTTGCCAGAAGTATTGATTTGGCTGACCGAATCCACGACTTTTCCAAGCGGAATGCCGCGCCCAAAATCGCGCACAATAACCGTCCCTTCTTCAATTTTGATGTCAATATGTTTGCCGTACCCCATAACATATTCGTCAATAGAGTTGTCAATAATCTCTTTTAAAAGGACGTAAATACCGTCGTCGGGTGCAGTGCCGTCACCTAATTTGCCGATATACATGCCCGGACGTAGGCGAATATGTTCTTTCCAATCGAGGGTTCTGATATTGTCGTCCTCGTATCTTACTTCTTCGTTCATAACTTTTGGGAATGATGAAATATAAATGATGAATTTTTATATCTATACTGAGGGGAGTAATTTCACGCTGAAAATTGCGACAAATGATGGTCTAAATGCAAATGCGTTAATTCTCCCCATTGCTTGGCAGAAAAATTGCCAAAACTGGGATGGGGCATAAAACTACCTTTTTGCCCTTTTTCAAAAAAATGGGATAGATTTGCTAACAAACGTTGCTTTTCAAGTGCAAATAAGCGTTCATCAGTAATATAGAAACTTTTGGCTGTTGGTAAATTGCGTCCAAATGCCCCTTGCTTTATTTTACGCAAAACGACCCAACGAATAAGCGTTTTTGATAAAAAATTACTTTCATCTACGAAGGGCGTTTTGCCTATCGCTTGTTCGATTGGCACAGAACAATGCGCTAACATTTGGGCTGAATCCATTTTGCCCCAAACTCTTTCGGCATTGGGTTGAAGATTTTCAATGCGTTTTTTGATGGATTCGTAGGCGACTGAGTCTAAAATATTCTTTATTGCCATGTTTATCACTGATTTAAATGGATTGCAATGATTTAATGATTAGGACTGTGCAAAATTATTATTTTAAAACAAAATCAAGTAATTTTGTCGCATATTTTAAAACAAAGTAAACAAAAAAAAAGTATGGATTATCGCAGAATGCCGATTGAAATCGAATCGCCCGAAGAAATGGGTTACAGTACAATACGTTATAATTTAGCTGAAAGTTCAGTCCGAGACTTACCTTTTAAGGAATTAAACATTGACCTGTCGCATCTCGTTTTGGCGTATCCAGAACATCGAGGCAGTGAGTTGTTGCGTTCATTAATACTTGAAAACAGTTCTGATTTCACGATTGAAAATGTGTTAGTCACAACAGGAGCAGCGATGGCTCTATTTATGATTTCAACGACTTTATTAAGCAAAAACGACCATATTGTGGTTATTCGACCCAATTATGCGACCAATTTGGAAACGCCCCGAGCAATAGGTTGCGAAATGACAGTTGTGGATTTGGATTTTAATCAAAATTTTGACCTTGATACTGAGGGGGTGCTTCAAGCCTTGAAACCCAATACAAAACTTATCAGTTTAACCAATCCGCACAATCCAACAGGCAAATTGTATACACCCGAAACGATAAAAGCCATCGTTGATATGGCTGAAAAACACGGCTGTTATGTGCTTGTAGATGAAACGTATCGTGATTTGAATTTTCAAACACCGTTGTTGCCTTATATGGCATCTTTGTCTGAAAAAGTTATTTCTGTTTGTTCTTTGTCAAAAGCCTTTGGTGCGCCTGGTATTCGGATTGGGTGGTTAATTTGTCGAGATAAAGCATTGATATACAAATTATTAGCAGCTAAAGAACAAATGATATTAGGTAATCCTATTATTGAAGAAGTAATTGCAGAGCATTTGTTGGCACAAAAAAAGACGTTTTTAGAGCCAATACATGCCCATATTAGAGAAAATTTTTCTTTTATGAAAACATGGATGTCTGAACAACGATTTTTGGAATGGGTTGAGCCGCAAGCAGGAACAGTGGGGTTTCTAAGATTAAAAGAAGGATTAGAGATTGATAGTTTTAATGATTTTCAACATACTTTATACCATGATTATCAAACAGTTGTGGGCTATGGACATTGGTTTGAGCAATCTGAACGTTATTTTCGTGTTGGATTTGGTTATCCTTCAAAAGCAGATTTGGCAGAAGGGCTTCGCCGTTTCATAAGGAGTTTGGAGAAACATATTAAGGAGTGGTGAGTATTGTGTAGTTAGTATTGACTAAAATATACCCCTCAGTATCTGACTTTATACTGAGGGGTAAAAACTCATTTCATCTTTAAAACTCTAAAAATGGCAAATATATAACGATTTTATATCATCGAAAGTCATGCCGATATGGCTGTATTATTTTTTCTATTTATAATTTTACAATTACTGAAAAAGTTGCATTTCTTCCGTCAGAAGACCAAACACCTGGTCCAGGATAAAACAAAGGTCTTTTAGTAAAATATTGTTCGTCTGTTAAGTTATTTATGCTTGTTTTTAATTCTAAAGTTTTAGATACTTTATAAGCGGCGTTTAAGTCAAGAATTCCATAAGAAGGTACTAAACCAACAGCACCTGTTGAACTTGGTTTTTCAGTATTCAACGCATCTGCGTATGATTTTGCCGTATAACTATATTGACCTGTAACACTAAACTTGGCATACTTAAAAGTTATGCCATTTCTTGAAATTATGGTTGGTACACTTTCAATTTTGTTGCCCTTAATATTAACGCTTGTATTACCAGATTTAATATTTCCAGATGTATAAGTACCATCCATTAAAGCAGTTGAAGTAAAAATAGTAACCTGACTTTTGTTATTCAATGCCCAATTCCCTTGTACAAATAATTCAATACCTTTGGTTAATGAATTACCAATATTTGTTCGATAAGTATAAAAATTTCCGTTGGCATCTGTTAATCCCAAAGTGCCAAATCGCTTATTGTATTGAAGCAAAAAGCCTGTAATATCCCAGCGTATAAATTCATATTTTCCTCTAAAACCTAATTCGGCATTATAACCATAAGAATCTTGTAGATTAGGGTCAACCTTTTCATAAATAGAAGTTGGAATGATATCTTTAAATATCATAGGTCTGTAAGATTGTGAAATGCCACCATACATATCCACATATTTAGTAGGTTTATAGCTAAAACTTGCACCCAATAATGAATAATCATGTTTGATAGATACTGGAATTTGATTTTCAGGATAATACACAATTTTACCACTCATTTTACTTTCGCCCATTTCCATTCTTGCGCCTACATTTATAGACAGATTTTTAAGAATTGAAAAGTTATTTTCTGCAAAAAGAGCTATATTTTGAGTTTTAAAATGAATATCTCTACCCCAAAGAGGGTCAACCAATGTTAAATCAAAATCAGTTCCTGTTGTTCCTTTTCCTAATTGTGTTCTGTGCAAATCGTTATTCATTAATTGAACGCCTGCCACAAGTGAGCTTATATTTTTACCTACTTTATATTGTTTTAATAATCGTAATTCTTGGGTATAGCTGTTAAAACGGTCAATATCTACTTGCCTGTTATTATATTGCAATGTGGCAGCATTAATTGTATCTTTAATAGTGGCAACTTTGTCGAACAACACACTATTTCTAACGCCAATAAGGGCAGAAGAAACAAACTGAAGTTTAGTATTTTGTGAAATGCTCCATTTTATGGTTAGTGAAGGAATATTTATTGTCGGATTAAAATAGTTCCTTGCTCTTGTGGATTGTGTTGGGTCTGCATTAAACATCGCATCGGTCAATGGACCTGGCACGTGATAGGTATAATTTGACCGTGCATAATCTAAACGAAACGACAGTTTACTCGAAGGCTCATAAGTCAACGCCAAGCCTTCGGCATCATAGTCGGTATGTTCATTTTTTCTATAACCGTCTCTTGAGCGTTTAGATATATAGGCATAATATTTTATTTTACCTATTTTACCACCAATGGCATTGTACGAAGTTAACAACTTAAATGAACCAACACTGTTAAAACTTTCAAAACTAAATGGTTTAGAAGTGTCACCTTGTTTTGAAACATAATTGAGCATGCCACCAAATTGCGCCCCATATTGTAATGAACCTGTACCTCTTACCAATTCAATTTTTTCAACGCTTTCCATAGGAATGCTATAGTGGCTCGCAGGATAAGCATACATATCAGAATTAGTCAAAATACCATTGGTTTTGATATTAAATTCCCATCCTCTGTGTGGGTCAAGTCCTCTTGTGGCTATGTTCATTTGATTACCACCTTCCATATCATACACAAAAATACCGGGTACTTTAGCAAATATTTGTCTGCCCGTTTTTTCAGCAATATTTGCATTTAGGTCTGTAAGATTTATGACTTCATTCTTTTTTCCTGAAACGATATAAGTGCCATGAATTTCTTCAAGTTGTTGAATATCAGTTACTTGTTCTTTATAACCAGTAATAATGAGGGGGGTTAATATTTTCGCTGTGTCTGGTACTTTTTGTGCTTTTGTTTCTAAAATGCCTAAGATTAAAAAGGCTAAGAAGATACTTTTTTTCATAATTACATTATTTTTAAAATTGATAGGATAGACAACACGATTGACGTGTTGTTTTTTTGTTCATGGAGCAAAGATAGTTCCAGTAAATAGTCATTAATGGCGATTCCTAATTAGAATGTGATTAGAATTGCTTATAAACCAAAACGTTTCGAGAACTATGAAAGCTCCCGAAACGTTTTTTAATCTTTTATTTACGTTATATTATTTTAAAAACCTAAACAATTATTGTACTTTTTTGAAAGGCAACGCATTGATTTTACGCGCGATTTGGTTGCCCAAACGCAAACCTTCTTCGCAATCCATTCGCCAGTGTACACCTAAGTAAACGCGTGAGTAGGCATCTTCCCAAGCCATTTCTGAAAATGAATTGAACGAACGTGGCTTACCATTAAAATCAGAGCGGCTCTCATGACAACGGTCTGTTAAAGAAATATTATCACCAAAAACCTGCGCTAAAGCTGCGAAACCAGCCGCCCCAAAAGTGGAGTGACCGCTTGGATAAGCTGGGAATGAGGGCGTTCCAGCTAAGAAACTGGTACTTGTAAGGCTTGAAACACTCCAGTTTGGATTAATGAATTTCTGGATATAGGTGACAGGGCGTTCAATATTATAGACATATTTTGAATTCCAACAAGCCACGGATGCATCATTGAGGGCGATACCCGATTTTACAGCAGCAAGAATTGCCGTTTCAAGACTTGAATTTTGTTGTGCTTCTACTTGGCTTGCAATAGCCCAAATCCGTACAGGCGGACTGAAGGTGAAATTAAGTACATCGTCACTCCAAAACTCTGCCATCCATTGATTATCATAAGTTTGTGGCGTTGTTACGGAATAAACCTCAAGACCTTGTGCATAGTAAGCCGATGTTTTGTCCTCTGAATAAGGGAGTGGCGGGCGAGCCAATTTATCTGCATCACCAATGGCGAAAGTCCGCACTTTACCCCAATAAGGGAACATGCCACGCCCAAGGTCTGGCGTTGTAGGCTGCCATTTACCAAGTCCAGTCGGCGGTGTGTAAGAAGCAGGACGTGGGTCAAGATACTGGTCATGCCCTACTTTGTCTGTCACTGAAAAATCCCAAACAGCAGAAGCGACACGCTGACCGTACTCACGTGAACGCTTATACACGTCTGCACTGATATCGCTTGAAAATTGGACATTCAAACTGCTTTCGAGTGAAGCAATTTTAAACTGGTCACTTGCCCGCACATTAGCAAAGAATTTTTTATACAAAAAGCCATAAGAATTGTTTATCACTGTGGGCCAATGATATTGTTTACCTTCTTCAACACTTGGGATTTCCAAACCCGGGATACGGGGTGCGATGGATTGGTAGTTTGGCATACCAGGTACAGCTGCTTCATAAGCTGCTATACCAACATAGCCCATCATGCGCGCAATAGGGCAAGGACGATAAACCGTCGCATAGCGTTCAACATCCATCAAGATATTTTGCCATTGTTGAATAACTTGCGAATCGTAGTCTTTTGCAAGTTTAGCTGTTTCAGGTGCTACATTATTGTCATTGCTGCAAGCAGAAACAGTCATTAGCAATAGTGCAGGCAGCACAAAGCGCAGTAATGATTTTAGCATGGGAAAAGTCACTTTTTTGTTCATGAAATTTAGTTATTAAATTGATTCATTAAAAATTAGATGGTATAATTAGTCATTAAGAAAAACAAACGGATAAGTCTCTATTGAGAGACTATTCTTTCTTATAAACTGAATTAAATCCTAATAATAAGGTGAGCTTTATGAATCGGTATACAAAAGTAGTTATGCTGCTTTATTTTTGCAACATTTAATAAGTAAAAATTATCTAAACAATATATTTTCTGACAAATAAGATTTTAACGTATTCAATAATCAACGTTTTTCGTTCAATATCCCCCCTCAGTGTTTATGGACTTCTAAGCGCGTTTTTTCTTCCACCGTTTGTGCGACCACAACCAATCTTCGGGCTTTTCTTGAATAACGGTTTCTAACCTTGCCATAAACTTTTTTGTTATCTCTTCATCGGGTAAAGAAGCCGCATTTTCAGCAAGTAACTCTAATGTTAATTCATAATAACCGCGCTTCATACGCTGAATATTCAGAAAAAAAACGCTTGAATTTAGGAGTCTTGCGTACTTGTCAGGACCAGGCGGACAAGCTGTATCTTGACCCAAAAACGTCACCCAATGTGCTTTATCGGACCATGTACTTTGGTCACTCACAAAGCCAAATGTGGTCGCTTGGTTTTTAAAATCTGCAAAAGCCTTTGCCGTTTGCCCGATTGGAATCAAGTGAATATTGAACTTACCCCGTTTTTCGTATCCATATTTATCCATGTACTTACTTGACAAAGGCTTGTAAAACCCCACAATAGGGTCATTGATATAAAGTGGATAAGTCGTTGCACCCCATTCCCAGTTGCCATAATGGGCAGCAACATGAACCACACTTTCCCCCTTTGCCATCAATTCATTGGTCAATTCTGGATTAGTATATACATAGTGGCGGCGGAAAGCAGCTTCATTCATACTAAAGCCTTTGATGCTTTCAACGATAATATCCGATAAGTTTTGATAAGAACCCTTTGCTATATGCTCTATTTCAGATGCCGATTTTGAGGGAAATGAATCATGCAACTGTTTAAATATCACTTCTTTACGATAACCAATTACTTTATATAATAACCATGCAAGCAAATCGGAGAGCTTATATAAGGCACGAAAAGGTATGAGACTAAAAATGAAGACGATGAAACGGAAAAATAGATAGCCCAAATATTGCATGATTGGTTTTGTTTCAATGAATAAAAAAAATAACTCTTTTTGAAATTTTTTTGGCGGGCAAATTTACGATTTTATCCTATAAGAAGGGTGCAATAACTTTTATCAATATACCCACCTTTTCGCAAATTTTAACCTTTCGGAAAAATATCATAGTAAATGAAAAGTGAAAAACGAAAAGTGAAAAATATAAAACATTGGTTATTAATACTTTCAGTCTATTAGTTTAGGCAAACTATTTTCAAATGAATATAAAAACCAGTAACTACTTTTTCATAACAACAACTTCAATTCGCCGATTCTTAGCCCGCCCCGCTTCCGACTCATTATCCGCAATCGGGTTTGCTTGTCCTAAACCTTCGGATGTCAAACGGTCGCTGTCAATGCCATTTGAAGAAAGGTATGACTTGACCGATGCAGCGCGGCCTCTGGACAATTGTTTGTTTTCAGACGCATCGCCCCGACTGTCTGTATAGCCGTTAATTTTGACCAGTACTGAGGGGTAGGCTTTCAAGACTTGAACCAAATCGTCGAGAAGTATTTTTGAACTGTCGGTCAAATCCGTTTTATATTTTGCAAAAGAGACATTTTCAAAGACTAAAGGCTTCGATAAGTCTGCGTTTGCATCCGTTATGGTCGTATAAAGTAAATCGAGGAATGAACCTGTTTTTACGGTTAGTTCGTTGTCGGTCAAGGTCAAGACTTTTTCAGTACTTGTGGTAGTAGGGATCGGAGAAGTGGGTAAAGGGGCTAATGCTGTATTTGCGCTATCTTTTGGCACTGTCGTTATCGGCACATCTGGTAAGGATGTTTTATAAAGATGTAAACTATACAAACCGATGAGACCTGACACCAATAAAACAAGCCAAGGCCATATACGTTTCAAAAGCGGTATTTCATCGGTTGATGAAAGCGGTTTGGGTGTATCTGAAACGTGTCTTTGTGTTGAATTAGTTGTTTCATTGTCCAATTTCAGTTGTGTTAAACCTAAAACAGTGATTAATTCAGAAGGTAAGGCGGCTTTTAAAAAAGGAATTTGACCACCCAGCAAACTCACCAAACTGCTCGCAGTGCGGCTACTATCCATATTTTTGCTGACAGCACCTACCATTAGCGGGACAGCCAAATGCATTAAACTCGAAGCTGAACCCGTTTTTAAACCTGCGTAGGTTGC
This sequence comes from Saprospiraceae bacterium, assembly GCA_031411275.1. Classification (GTDB taxonomy): domain Bacteria; phylum Bacteroidota; class Bacteroidia; order Chitinophagales; family Saprospiraceae; genus JAAFJT01. The sequence continues at coordinate 36,386 of JANOAU010000202.1, forward strand.
CACCCAATTATTGATAGGACTTAATTTATGACCAAACAAAGTGTGGGCTATATTGCCGCCACTTTTCAATAATTTTTGAGTCTCTGAACCCTCACCGAGCAAAGTATGTAGTGAAGTTAGAATACCCTCATCATAACCGCTTTTGTTAATCATGCCTAACAAATTGTCGGCACCGCTTAAAGTAGTTGCTTGATTGACCATACCACCTAATACGGAGGGGAGTAAAACCTCCATAGCTTTTTGAGTAGCCGCCTCTTTTTCACCTAACAGCTTTGCCGCTTTTGTCACCACTGAACTGCCCATTTGACTTTTTACAAAGTCGAGTAGGTTAATACCCATCATTTTATTCCTTATTTTTTTTGTTAATCAGTAACACTTTGATTGGGGCAAATATAGGCATATGAAATGATGAATAATGAATGGTGAAGGATGAATTTTTTAAGCTTGGTCAATTAAACCTTTACAGATTCATTATTTATCATGTCATAAGAATTTGATTATCAATGATTTAAATTTTTTTTATCCCCCTCAGTATTTACCCCTTTTCGTCTCCACCATATCGCTAATGAGAAGCCTGTCATCAAATCCCATATACCGTACCATGCGGCAACCAAAGCCATGCCGCCTAAGCCATCGAAAAAATTGAATACGATAATCAATGCCAAAGTGACGTTATGGATACCCGTTTCGAAAGTGAGGGCGCGGCAATCGGCTTCACTCAATTTATTTATTTTACCATTATAGTAACCCACGGCATACGCTAAAGCATTGAGAATCAAAACAATAAAAAAAACTTCGCCTATATAGTTGGCAATATTTTCTAAATTAGAACCTATTGCGCCGAATATCAAACCGAAAAACATAATAAGGGACAGTATTTTAAATGGCTTGCGAATAAGGTTTGCGAAAGCAGAGAAACGACTATTGATATACATACCAATCAACAAAGGAGTCAGAATAAGGCCACCGACAATAGCGATCATATCGAGCGGGTTAATCGTTACCTCGCGTTGCAGGCTGGCGATATTGGGAATAACTTTAGAACCCAACCATATATATAGTGGCATCGTAACGATACAAACAAGGACTGAAACGGAGGTTGTCGTGATGGCCAAAGCGGTATTACCTCCTGCCAAATGCGTGGTATAATTGGAATTATTGCCGCCTGGACATGCTGAAATGGCAACCATACCTAAAGCTACTGAGGGGGCGGGATTGAAGACAAAAACCAGTCCGATGGTTACCAAAGGCAATATAATGAGTTGACCAAACATGCCAATGATGGCAGGTTTCGGATTTTTCCACAACATCTCAAAATCATCTTTACGAATGTCGAGGGCAATGCTAAACATCAATAAAGCTAAAATGATATTGAGAACCAATAAGTTATCCGGATTGAAGTTGATTTTGATGTTATCAACGGGATTCATAGTTTTACGTTTTTTTGTAAAATAATTTCGATTATTTTTAATTTCGGAAAGTTAGCAAGTTTCGTTTAAACTTGAAATGATAATTTTACCCTTCAAAAAGACCTCAAAATACTGAGGGGTTAGCTTGTTAAGGAATGATGAATGATAAATAACGAGTGATGAATTTACAAAGTTGTGTAAATCAATACTTTGAAAATTTATCATTCATAACTCATCATTTATCATTCATCATTCATAACTCATCATTTATCATTCATCATTCATAACTCATCATTTATTTTGGATACACACCTTCATCACAAGCCTGATTATGACCCGCACCACCACGAGGAGCATTTTCAAAGTTCTGAACTCTTAACCGATGTCGTTATTGGTATGAGCGATGGTCTGACGGTCCCTTTTGCCCTCGCTGCGGGTTTAAGTGGTGCTGTTTCGGATACACATATCATCTTGACGGCTGGTATTGCAGAGATTATTGCTGGTTCAATTGCTATGGGTTTAGGTGGTTTTTTGTCGGGGAAAACGGAAATTGACCATTATAATTCGGAATTGAAACGAGAATATGAGGAAACGCATCTATACCCAGAAAAAGAAAAAGCAGAAGTTCGCGAGGTTTTTGCTGAATATGGTTTGAGTACGGAACTGCAAACTTTAGCGGCCAACGAACTGGCAAAAGACCGCGATAAATGGGTTAACTTTATGATGCGTTTTGAATTAGGTTTAGAAAAACCGAATGAAAAACGCGCACGTCAAGCGGCGTTTAATATTGGTTTTTCTTACGTTGTGGGTGGTTTTGTACCGCTTTGTCCTTATTTTTTCTTCGAAGTCGCTCATACGGCATTGATGTGGTCAGTTGTTGTCACGATAGCCGCTTTATTGATTTTTGGCTTTTTGAAAAGCCGTGTCATTGGTCAACCACCGTTTAAAGGGGCGATGCAAACGGCTTTGATTGGTGCTTTGGCCGCAGCAACGGCATATATGGTCGCAAAGGCATTTCAAGCGCATGGATAGTGGCGAATAATTTGAGGGTGAAGAGGCTGAATCAAAAATTAACGTGTACCTTTTAAGACATCCTCTTCAACATTCACCCTTATAAACCTGCTTTGGCTGAAATCTCCAACATACGGTCAATACACAACCGACCTTCTTTAATCACCCATTCAGACAATGTGATTTCTGGCAATTCATATTTCATACAGAGATAAAGTTTTTCCATCGTATTCAAGCGCATGTGTGGGCATTCGTTGCAGGCACACGTATTATTAGGGGGCGCAGGAATGAATGTTTTGTGTGGTGACCGCAATTGCATCTGATGAATAATGCCTGGCTCGGTGGCAACGATGAATTCAGTTGCCTCTGACCCCTCAGTATATTTCAGCAAACCGCTTGTTGAACCTATATAATCCGCTTTTTCAAGGATATGTGCTTCACATTCGGGGTGCGCGATAAATTTAGCATTGGGGTGACGGTGCATGAGTTTTGTTATTTTTTCATTCGAAAAAATTTCATGCACCATACACGCACCATTCCATAGAACCATGTCGCGACCTGTTTTTTTGATCAAATACGCACCTAAATTCTTGTCTGGCGCAAAAATGATGGATTTTTCCTTAGGAATACTCTCTATAATTTGAACTGCATTGGATGAAGTGCAGCAAATATCTGTCAAGGTTTTTAGTTCTGCCGTACAGTTGACATAACTAACAACCACATGGTCGGGATAACGCTCTTTAAATTTTTTGAACAAAGGTGCAGGCGCGCTATCTGCCAAAGAACAACCCGCATTGAGGTCTGGTAGCAATACTTTTTTGGTCGGCGATAACATTTTAGCGGTCTCTGCCATGAAGTGAACGCCTGCAAAAACGATGATGTCAGCATCCGTTTTAGCCGCTTGTTGCGATAGTTGCAGGCTGTCGCCAATAAAGTCAGCGACGTCTTGAATTTCAGATTCTTGATAATAATGCGCCAAAATGACGGCATTTTTTTCTTTTTTTAACTTTTGGATTTCGGCAACTAAGTCAAGCGTAGGGTCAACTTCAATGTCGAGCCAACCTTTTTTTGTCATGGCTATTTCAGCCTTTTGATATGCAGTAGTGAGCATGGTCAGATGTTTTGATATTTTTATTAAAAAGCCGTTTTATACTGATCCGAAGGATTGCTTTGGAAGTGGGCGATTATCGAATTTTCTTAATAAGTAGGAGAGAGTAGAGAGATGTGTAAAATATTGAAAACTAAGATTTTATCAACTATCTATCTACCCTATTACTTTCTCCTCTTTACTTAATAACGTTGTGAGGACAAAATTAGTTCTTGTTAGTTTAAAAAACAAACTAAGTTTTGTTTTTTGAAAAAATACTTTTATTGTTAAGAAGAGAGGATAGTTAGATTGTTAGATAAGAGGTTGATTTCAAAGGGAAATGGTATAAATAGAAATCAAAATGGCTTAGAAATTGGATTTAGAATAAACAAAAAAGGCTCATCTTACGATGAGCCTTGTATTTGAAAAGCGGTCCGGACGGGGCTCGAACCCGCGACCCCATGCGTGACAGGCATGTATTCTAACCAACTGAACTACCAGACCAGATTAAACGACATCATACCTGCCCGATTAAAATCGGACAATATATTATCTTGGAAAACCGCTTATTTCAAATTTTTTGTGCCTTCCTGCTGAAAGCGATGCAAAGGTAATAGGTCATTTTGTATTCACAAATTTTTTCTAAAAAAAATCTAAAAAAAAATGCGGTCGCCAAAATTCGATATTCATTATTCGATAAACACAAAAATACTGAGGGGTTTTGTAACTTTGCGCTTTATATTAAGTAGGGTTTTAAAATTATGTTTGAGAAATATTTATAAAAAGTAAAAAAAACAGCCAATGGTTTTTCTTGACTTCGAGAAACCGCTCGAAACACTCTACGAACAACTTGAAAAAGTACGCCAAATTGGTGAACAAGGGGGCATTGATGTACAGCCCATGATTGTAGAGTTGGAGCAGAAGATAAAAGATACAATTAAAGAGATTTATGCTAACCTGTCGGGTTGGGATAGAGTACAATTGTCGCGGCATCCTGAGCGACCTTATACCTTGTTTTATGTTCAGCAAATGTGTGAAAAATTCATCGAATTGCATGGTGACAGGAATTTTGCGGATGACAAAGCGATTGTAGGCGGCATAGGTGAGTTGGATGGGCAAACGGTTGTTATCATTGGTCATCAAAAAGGTATAAATATCAAAATGCGCCAATATCGCAACTTTGGTATGGCCAATCCAGAAGGTTATCGCAAGGCTTTGCGCTTAATGAAAATGGCTGAACGTTTTGGTTTTCCAGTCATTTGTATGATTGATACACCGGGCGCAAATCCCGGTTTAGAAGCAGAAGAACGTGGACAAGCAGAGGCAATTGCCCGCAATTTACTTGAAATGGCGCAATTACGCGTACCGATTGTTTGTGTGGTCATTGGTGAAGGTGCTTCGGGTGGTGCGATAGGCATTGGTTTGGGCGACCGTGTTTATATGATGGAAAATACGTGGTATTCCGTTATTTCTCCTGAAAGTTGTTCCTCAATTCTTTGGCATTCATGGGATTATAAAGAACGGGCTGCGGAAGTGCTTAAATTGACGGCTGATAATATGTACGAAATGGGTTTGATTGACGGCATCATACCCGAACCTCTTGGAGGCGCACATACTGCCCCTGAAGAGATGACGATGACTTTGAAAAAGTGGATAAAAAAAGCTCTGGCAGAATTAAAACCCTTGAGTGCTGACGAACTCGTGGATCAACGTATTGAAAAATACAGTAAAATGGGTGAATATGATGAGTTACCTACTGAAACATTAGTAACAAATAAAAAGGCAGATGTCAAGTAAATAATTGTAATGACTAGTGGTGATTTTTTTACTCAAAAAATGGGGGTAGCTAAAAAGCCGTTTTACTTTTGTCAAAATTTTTAAAATAATTTATATTTTTCACCCCCTCAGTATCTTTAGACTTTGATTTATAGAAAAAGCAAAAAATGATAAAACGAAAATGATACGGAATCTTAGGTTGAGTTGTGCTTGCACGCTTGAATACGTTCCTTTTCGTACAATTCAGGCTTTTTCCTATTCAAAGTGGTCGGATACTGAGGGGGTATTTTTTATAATGGGTAATAGGGAAGGGGTTATCTCTGTAACTTATCCTTAGACTGGGTAAACAAATATCAATTTACAAACATCTTTTAAACAAACCGAGCATGAGAAAATTAATAAAACAGATAAAACGTCATCTTTTTTATCGTACGTTAATTAAGCATTACAATACTCTGGCAACTGTTGAAAATAACCCAAAAATTTCACCCAATGAAGCCAATACGGTCGCTTTAATTTTTGATGCAACGACTTTAGAAAACCGTAAAGCCATTGAGGATTTTAGCGAAAAATTGCAAAAAGAAGGTAAAAAAGTCACTATTTTAGGTTTTTTTAATGAAAAAACGCAACTCAACGATTGGACATTTCGCGTTTTTAACAAAAAAGATGTGTCTTGGAAAGGGATACCCAAAGGCAATGAGGTCAAACGTTTTTTGGAAGAAAAATTTGATTTATTGTATCATTGCAGCCTTAGTGAAAGTTTGCCGCTTGAATGGATAGCCGCTTTAGCAAAAGCTCGTTTTAAAATTGGACCTGCTATCCACGATTGGTTATATTATGATGTAATAGTAGGCGGAAAATTTGAAAATTTAAACCATTTTATAAAACAAGCGGCTTTTCATGCCGCTAAAATAACTACAAATAATGCGTTATCAGCAGTTTAGAGGAACAGGTGTCGCCCTTATTACACCTTTTTTTGCAGACACAACAATTGATTGGGAGAGCCTTGAGCGGTGTATCGAACACGTCATTACGGGCGGGGTAGAGTACATAGTGTCACTTGGAACAACGGGAGAAGCGATTACATTGACAAGCCGTGAGTGCCAACAAGTTTTTGATTTTACCGTAGATAAAGCCAAAGGACGGATACCTGTGGTGGCGGGTTGGTTCGGTGCGAACTCGACCTCACACTTATTAGAACGCTTGAAAAATGTTGATTTACGTCGTGCTGATGCGATTTTGGCGAGTTCGCCTGCCTACAACAAGCCCGCGCAAGAAGGCATTTACTTACACTATATGGAGGTTGTAAAAGCCTCACCTGTACCTGTTATTTTGTACAATGTGCCGAGTCGTACTTCCTCCAACGTTACGCCCGAAACGCTTGTTCGTTTGTCTCATGCCAGCGACAAGTTTGTGGGTATCAAAGAGGCTTCGGGCAATCTCGTTCAAGCACAATACATCATTAAACATCGAGCATCCGAAGATTTCCTTGTTTTGTCAGGCGATGACCAAATTACATTGGGCATGATAGCGTGTGGCGGTGATGGGGTCATTTCAGTAATTGCCAATTCACATCCAAAAGAATTCTCAAGCATGGTGCGTTCAGGGTTGAAAAACGATTACACACAAGCCCGTATCTTAAATAATCAATTGCATGACATCCATCCGTTGCTCTATTGTGAAGGTAATCCTGTTGGCATAAAAGCAGCGATGAATATTATAGGATTATGTGAAAATTATTTACGCTTACCACTTGTTCCTATGGCTAAGGCGAATTATGACAAATTGGCTTTAGAAATAGAAAAAGCATAAATTTAATGGTGAATAATTTAATGGTGAATGGTGAATTTAGCCGTATTCACCATTAAATTATTCACCATTCACCATTAAATTATTCACCATTACCTATCCTCTTGCTCCATCAAGCTTTTTTCTATTCGTATCCGCACGTAATCTATCCGTTTCCGAAGGCGGTCAAAAAAATATTGTCGTCCGCGTTCATTTTGCATATCAAGCGATTTTGAAACTATGCTGTCGAACCATTCAGCTGTATAATCGCACATCCGCTCGTCCGTTGTTTTCAAAAAATTAGGATTACCATAAGTCGTATAAATCGCACGACCTGCCTTTGAAGTGACAAAAATCGTATTGTTAGTATAAATCATCTCGTTGTGATACATCGTAAACCTACCGCCGCTACTGCCTTCGGGTTTAACCCCAAGAGGAAATTTTTTGGCATGAATCACCATCGCTTCCATATGATTCGCCAATGCTGTCATATCTTGACATAAAACAAGGGCATCATTGGCGTTTTTGAAGCCACTACCATTGACGTGATACTCAATTTGGTTAAGCGTATTGTCCATAATATTGAGCGACCACAGTTCGGTTGTGGGTATATTGCGATATAAGGTCAAAATTTCCTTAGATTTTTGAATAACGGGGGAAGTCAGAATATCAAAATCAAAAGGACGGTTCTGCAAATAGTCAATCTGCCAAATGGTGCGTCCATAGACATACATCTTGAAGCTAAACAGCTTCGGAAAAAACATGTAAAAAAAGAATGGGATTTCTGCCCACGCATTATATATATGTACATCTGGCAAACGGTTGAGCAAAGCGACGTCTTGGTGTATGCCTTCCAAAAAATCCTCTATGCCTTTCACCCTTCGAATAAAAGGGTTGAAAGTAAAAAACAAAGCATCCGTCTTGCCAAAAATATAACTATCTAATGAAATATTATATGTCTGTGCTAAAAGCGTCATTTCATCAGGCGTGAGCATTGTTTCGTTCCGTAAACGGCGATAAACTGCATCTTTTTTAACATTAAATAGCTGCATCAAGGCTTCCATCATATCTGTGCGATTTTGGAAATGATGGGTATTTATTTCCTCAAAAAGGTAGGTTTGTATATCACTGTTTGCCATTTTGTTCAATAGTTTTGGTTGTTCGCCTCAAAAATAATACACAACATTCAGATTTCAGCTTATTTTATTGATATAGTAGAAAAAAAAATTTATTATTATCGAAATTCCTCACAAACCCCCTCAGTAAACCGCCGAACTTTGTACCATCAAAAAGAAAATTAAACAATCAAACAATTATTTACGATGGAAAAAAGATATAAAAATTTGGCGGCGTTTTACCCATTTTATTTGAGCGAACACCGCAACCCAACAAGCCGAAAACTGCATTTTGTAGGGACTGCTTTGTTTTTGTCCATTCTCGTTTACATTATTATCACAGGTAAATGGGCTTCCTTTTGGGTCATTCCGCTTGTCGGATATGGTTTTGCATGGGTCGGGCATTTCTTTTTTGAGAAAAACAAACCAGCCACTTTTCAATACCCTTTGTATAGTTTGGCTTCTGATTTCATTATGTTTTGGGATATTTTGACAGGTCAGATTGGCAAAAAATTACAAAACATTGAAGACAATAAAGAGTCAAATTAGCCAGAACATATTTAGGAAATTTTAAAAATTTCCTAAATATTGATTACCAATTTTACAAAGTCCTTAAAACACACTAAACAATCACGTCAAGACAATCTTCTTCTAACACTTCATTTTTTTGCCCAATCACTATTTATACTGAGGGGGTATCTTCACAACACTTTTCATCCAATTATTTCCGCTTTTTGAACTGCCATTTTTGTCGGCAGCGTATCTTATTGCTCAACTAAAAAGTTGATAAAAAGACTACTGCCTGATTTTGACACGAAAGATTAATCACTTTTGGTTAAACCTCATATTGTATTTTATTGACCTGTATAATGTTAGAAAACCATATAAAACAATTACAATCACACGAATTTATTTTGTTAACCCATCCATATTTTTTATTTGACCTGTATGATGTCAAGAGACCAAAATAATAATAATCTGCGTAAAGTATTGTTTTTGTTAACCCATCCATATTTTTTATTTGACCTGTATCACGTCAAAAAACCAAATGCAAAAATAGGTTTCCAAACCTCATTTATAAGGACTTCTCTCTCATATTTTACTAAAAGTTACTTCTGATACTGAGGGGTAGCTTTTTTTTTTAGTTTTTTTAATGCAACCATTTAGCCATTTTGAACGTGTAGGAACAGTGCAGAACGAAAAATTCTGCTTTGTTTAAAAAGCACATACCATCCGAATGGACGCTACACTGTAAAATTTGAAAATTTTTCAAGTATCTTTGTGCGTTTTGTAAAATTCCCTTTTGAAATTTAAAAAGTTTATAAAAGACATAAAAGATTAAAACTTGTTTTTTATCTTGCAAATCCAAAGCGTTAAACAGCACTCAATTTTAAACAAAATTCAACTTTAAATATAAACATAAAAAGTGTGAAATATCTCAATTCCGTTCTTGAAACCGTCGGCAATACGCCACTTATTCGCTTAAATCGTGTCACTGCTCACGTTCCTGCTTTGGTTTTAGCCAAAGTAGAAACTTTCAATCCAGGTTTGAGTATTAAAGACCGCATCGCTGTCCGCATCGTTGAAGGTGCTGAAAAAAACGGGCTTTTGCGTAAAGGCGGCACCATCATCGAGTGTACAAGTGGCAATACAGGCATTGGTTTGGCAATGGCTGCTGCTGTCAAAGGATATAAAATTATTTGCACCGTCAACGATAAGCAATCGAAAGAAAAAATTCAAATGTTGCGTTCTTGGGGTGCGGAGGTCATTATTTGCCCTTCAAAAGTCAGACCCGAAGACCCTCAGTCCAATTATTCGGTTGCAGAACGCCTTTCTGAAAAAATCCCCAATTCTTATTGGGTCAATCAATACGACAATCCACTCAATCCACAGACGCATTACGAAACCACGGGACCTGAAATTTGGGAAGCAACGGACGGTAAGGTGACGCACTTCATTGCTCCCGCTGGCACTGGTGGCTCGTTGTGTGGTACATCCCGTTTTTTGAAAGAACAAAACCCCAAAATTAAGGTTTGGGGCATTGATGCCTACGGTTCTGTCCTTAAAAAATACCACGAAACAGGCATTTTTGACGAAAATGAAATGTATGACTACTCTATGGAAGGTGTCGGTCGTGAATTTATTCCAAACTCCATGGACATGAAGATGATTGACCATTTTGAAAAAGTTACCGACAAGGATGCGGCTTTGATGGGTCGTCGTTTGGTACTCGAAGAGGGCTTGTGGGTCGGTCATTCCTCGGGTTCTGCTGTTGCAGGGTTGTTACAATTAAAACATTTATTGAAACCCACAGACGTTGTTGTCGTCATTTGCCATGACCACGGCAGCCGTTATATGGGCAAAATTTACAATGACGAATGGATGCGTATGAAAGGTTTTATCAGTGATGAAACCGATGAAGACCGCATCGAAAAAGCCATTTTAAGAGAAATATGAAGTAGTAATGATGAATTATGAATGATAAATGATGAATTATACGCCCCCTCAGTATTTTCATCATTTATCATTTATAATTCATCATTACTATTCCGATATTTGCACCTCGTTTTCCCGTCAATATCAAAACCCGCGTGGTATCATTTCGATGTCCACGCGGGTTTTCATAAATATAAAACCAACAAAGTACCGTTAATATCAAACAGAATTAAAAAAAAGAAAATGGATTTATTTGAAAAAGTATTGGGTAAAGTCAGCCCACTTGGAAAGTACGCAGACATGGCACACGGTTACTTTATGTTCCCAAAATTAGAAGGAGAACTGGGCAACCGTATGATGTTCAAAGGTAAAGAAAAAATTGTGTGGTCACTCAATAACTATCTCGGTCTTGGCAATCATCCCGAAGTCCGCAAAGCCGATTCTGATGCTGCCGCAGAATGGGGTTTAGCCTATCCGATGGGCGCGCGCATGATGTCAGGTGAGTCTGTTTATCACGAACAGCTTGAAAATCAATTAGCTGAACATGTGCAAAAAGAATCAGGTTTGTTGCTCAACTACGGTTATCAAGGCATTTTGTCAGTCATAGATGCGATGGTTGATCGACGTGATGTCATTGTTTACGACAAAGATTGCCACGCCTGTATCATGGACGGCATCCGTATGCACTTGGGCGACCGTTTTGCTTTTGAGCACAACAATGCTGAGAGCGCAGAACGTCAATTGGCAAAAGCAACTGTTGCAGCAGAGCGTTCAGGCGGCGGAATCCTGCTTATTACTGAGGGGGTCTTTGGTATGCGGGGTGATCAAGGTTGTTTACGTGAAATCGTAGCGTTAAAAGATAAATACAATTTCCGCATTCTTTTAGACGATGCACACGGCTTCGGAACACTCGGGGCAACGGGTGCCGGGGCAGGGGAGGAGCAAGGTGTTCAAGACGAAATAGACATCTATTTCTCTACTTTTGCTAAGTCAATGGCAAGTATTGGGGCATTTATCGCAGGCGACAAGGAGATTATCAAGTATTTGCGCTACAATTTGCGCTCTCAAATTTTCGCTAAATCGTTGCCCATGCCTTTCGTTATTGGTGGTTTGAAACGTTTGGAATTGTTGAAATCTCAACCCGAATTGCGGTCAAAATTGTGGGAAAATGTCAAATTACTACAAGACGGTTTGAAAGCGCAAGGCTTTGATATCGGCAGCACAAATACTTGTGTCACACCCGTTTTCATGAAAGGAGAGGTCGAAGAAGCCTTGAATCTCATTGTTGACTTGCGTGAAAACCACGATATTTTCTGCTCTATCGTTGTTTATCCAGTTATTCCAAAGGGCATGATGTTGTTGCGTTTAATACCAACGGCTTCTCATACGAAAGAGGATATTGATTTAACCCTTAAAGCCTTCGCCGTTGTTGCCCAGAAACTTAAAGCAGGGGCTTATGCGGTTGCGGAAGTGGCTTAAAAATGAAGAATGATAAATTATAAATGATGAATTTAGAATTGATTTTTAATTTTAATTTTGTACTTTATTAAAGTAATATTATTAAACCCATGAGGCTTAAAACCTTATGGGTTTCTTATTTAATTAAGATAAAAATGCTTATTAATTAACGATAAAATACACCATTTTTTGTCATTCTGAACAAAGTGAAAGAACCAGTTTCCAAAGGAATGACAAAAACAGATTCTTTCACTTCGTTCAGAATGACAAAAAATAAACGAAATAACTCAATAACAAACATGGATTACATTATCAGTGGTATTCAACAAGTGGGAGTCGGTTGTAAAGATATTTATGAAACATGGGCTTGGTATCGCCAATTTTTGGGTGCCGACACGCCTGTTTTTGATGAAAAAGCAACGGCAGGTTTGATGCTGCCTTACACTGGCGGACAGCCGCGCGAACGTCATGCAGTACTTGCGCTCAATATGCAAGGCGGCGGTGGTTTTGAGATTTGGCAACATACGGAGCATACCCCTGAGTATCCGCCGTTCCCAATAACATTGGGCGATACAGGTATTTTTGCCACCAAAATAAAATGTCTTGATGTCGAAAGAACTTTTAACTCTTTTAAAAGACGTGGTGCTAATGTCTTGTCTGCCGAAATCGAATCAACCCCCAATGCGGCAGAACGTTATTTTTGGGTAAAAGACCCTTACGATAACCTTTTTCAAATTGTAGAAGTTAAAAACAGTTGGTTTCAAAAAACAGGTAAACTCACAGGCGGTGTTTTTGGTGTCGTGATGGGTACGACGGACATTGAGCGCACAGCGGCTTTGTTCCGCGATGTTTTAGGTTATGATGAGGTGGTTTATGAAAAAACTGACGCTTTTGTGGATTTTAAACCCTTAACAGGCGGTCATTACCCTTGTTCACGTATCCTGTTGCGTCATTCGCAGCCGCGCGTGGGTGGTTTTGCGCCTTTGCTGGGGGCTTCTGAAATCGAATTGGTGCAGGTATTTGACCGCATACCGAACAAAATTTTTGACAATCGTTTTTGGGGTGAATGTGGTTTTATTCAACTCTGTTACGATGTCAACGGCATGGATGGACTGAAAGAATGCCTCGCTACTGAGGGGTACCCTTTCACCGTGGATTCTGCCGACTCATTCCAAATGGAAGGCGCAGCAGGGCGTTTTGCCTACATCGAAACAGTGGACGGCACGCTCATAGAGTTTGTCGAAACGCATAAAATACCGATTTTGAAGTCAATTGGTTGGTATCTTGACCTACGGAAACGGCATCCAGAAAAGTCATTGCCGAGGTGGATGTTGCGGGCATTGGGTTTAAATCGGGTGAAGGAGTAGGGGGGTATTTTGAACGCTGATTGGGTTGATTTGCTTGATTTACGCTGATTTGCTTTTGTTTCTTACAGGATGACAAAAAAGCACCCCCTCAGTATAGGCGGTACTTTTTTATACAATTGCTATAAAATTCCATACGTTTGTCTCCAATTTTAAACAAAAATACAAGGATGGCAGAAAAGATTAGAGTAACAGCAAGTGAAATTTATGACTTGTTACTGAACGAATTTAAAATTAAAGAGCAAATCGGAAGTATTGAGATAACGCTTGGTGGTATTTCAGCTAAATACAATGGTAAAGATGCCATAGGTGATTTGTTGCAAGAATGGCTCGGCGAATGGTTCAAACTAAAGAATTTTTATTTCAGACAGCCATTTAATTCACAAACATTTCCTGATTTTTTATTAACAGACAGCCCTAATATTGATTTTTTAGAATTAAAAACATTCAATGCCTATGCCAGTCCCGCTTTTGACATTGCGAATTTTGATAGTTATTGCACCTCGCTTTTGATGATTCCAGAACGAATTGATGCGAACTATTTGATAATCAGTTATAAAATGCTTAATACAGAACTTTCCATAGATAATGTTTGGCTAAAAAAAGTGTGGGAAATAACCAGTCCATCTGGTCCAGACCCTATAAAATTACAGGTCAAAAGGAAGCAAATCTATAATCTTCGTCCATGTACGTGGTATTCCAAGAGGTTGATATTCCAACCATTTGAAAACAAAATGGATTTTTTGAAGGCATTGGCTGACACGCATAATTTATATCCTCAATGTGAACATTACAAAACGAATTGGCTTGAAAATGTTAAAAGGAAATATTTTGAAAATACAGGTATTATGCTGTAATCAATTGATTATCAAAGTCAATGGGTTCGTGACTGTTAATATCTAAAGCTTCTAAAACTCTTTCAGCAATCGCTTTGATAACAGGTACAACAACTGTATTGCCTAATAAATCGAAGGCTAAACTTTCTTTCACAGGGATTTCATAATTTTCAGGATAACCAAACAGCCTCAAACCTTCTCGCATCGTCAATCTTCTAATGCCTTTGCCATCTGGCACGACGATTTTAACCATATCTGTAGCCACCAATGTGGGCGCGATGTCATAAGGATTTAGAATTTTGTTGATTTCAAAACTCAATTTTCCAGTGACGATATTATAGCCTTTGGGCTTGGTTTCATCATATTTACGGTATGTAATTGTGCCATTTTCAGTTTCCTCGGTCACTAATTTTTTAGGATGTTCAAATTTTATATATCCTTTCTTCGTCAAGTCATCAAGCATCCCCTCAGTATCATTGTCTTCAAATAGATTATTGGGTGGAAAAAAAGATTGAATTTGGCTTAAAGTCAAAGGCATACCGTCCATCCAATCAATCCCAATTTCACCCGCCCACTGTTTTTTTCGACGTTCTTTAAAGAGTCTATTTAGCAACTTTATTTGAGCTTCGGTACATTCACCTTTAAGCCCTATATCCCAACTATGAATATTGTTATCGCCTCCTCTTTTATCTTTTATGGATTTTCCATACAGTTCATTAATCGTAAAATGTGATAACAATCTACGTGTAAAGTCGGTATACATTGTTTTTTTACCTTTTTCTAAGATATCGTTTAGGACAGTATAATTAGGTTCAAAATTGTCTAAGGACACTTTTTCTTCTTTGGTTCCGACAATAAAAACGCGCTTTCTCGACTGTGGCACGCCAAAATGAACAGAATCCAAGACTTTCCAAGACACTTGATAGCCTAATTCTTCTTCCAATTTATACAATATGGTTTTGAGCGTTCTACCCAAGGCATCATTTTTATTTTCCAAATCGTGTTTGACCAAACCCTCTACATTTTCAAGAATAAACCCTTGTGGTTGATGATATTCTATAATGCGTTCTATTTCAAAAAACAGCGTTCCTCGTGTGTCCGCAAACCCTTGCCGCTTGCCGCTTGCACTAAATGGTTGACATGGAAAACCGCCAAATAGGAAATCAAAAGGAGGAATATCCTCATTTTTCACTTGAAAAATATCGCCAACAAAATTGTCGTGCTGATGATTGTGTTTGAGTGTTTGCACAGCATGGGGTTTGATTTCAGAAGTCATAACACATTCTGTTTCGATGCCTCGTTCGTGACAAGCTTGTTCAAAACCAAGGCGAATACCGCCCAAACCCGCAAATAAATCAATGAATTTCAGCTTATTATTTGTCATCTTTTGTCGTTTTATAATTTGTAGCTGTTTCTGCTGCCATCAAGGACATTGGTTCAGAAATAGCGTACATAGGACGATATTCTTCTATTTCAATTTTTTTACAATCAATCACGTATAGACATTGCATAAAAAAAGCAGCACTAAAAGTACCCCGACTGATTTTGCTGTCCACGCTTGATTTTGTTTCACTACAACCTATCTCGTTGAGTAATAAAGTGAGTTCTTCTGTTGATATACCTCTTTTCACTAACTCAGATTTAAGTATGCGTTTGACCTTATTGTTCCAATGTGACATTTTAAAAAATTTTTATTTTTGCTAAATTATTTGCAAATATGAGAATTATAAATGAAAATATACAAATAATTAGGCAAAAATAAAAATTATTTTATGAATTATTAATTTTTTTTATTTAACCCGAATCGTCAAATACGACGCATTTTTAGCATTGTGATAAATACGATGCGTAGCCTTTTGAAAATCAGAATCTTTGGCTTGATAAATATTCACAAACTTCTGTGGATTGCGGTCAGCAATGGGAAACCACGACGATTGAACTTGCACCATCAACCGATGTCCTTTTTTAAATGTATGAGAAATATCAGGCAATTGCATTGGCACTTTTGTAACCCTATTGGGCGTAAACGGCACAGGTTTTTCCCAGCTGTTGCGAAAACGACCCCTCAGTATTTCACCTCTCACGAGCATCTGATAGCCACCTTGTGGCACTTTTGAGCCTGCCCATTGAGGCGCATCGTCTGGAAAAACGTCAATCACTTTCACTACCATATCGGCATCTGTGCCAGTTGTTGAAAAAAACAAGGTGGCATCAATCGGCCCTACGACGGTCATATCTTCAGTCAAAACATCGGTTTCAAAAACCAATACATCGGGGCGACGGGCGGCAAAACGTTGATCGTCGGTCATGTACTCGCGTGTGCGGTCTTCGCCTACGTCTTCGGTATAAGGCACGGGCTTGGTAGGGTCAGAAATCCAAGTGGTTGAACCCATTTGTAGGGAGGGAATTCGAAATGTGAGTTTGCCCTTGGGTTGCATATATATATTGCGTGATTGCGTGTTTTTAGGGGGCCAGCTGTCATAGCTTTTCCATTGATTAGAGCCTGTTTCAAAGACTGTGGCTTCTGGTAGCGACATGCTGCCTTGGTCTTTGAGATAGAAATTGAAGAATTTTGCTTCAATTTCTGTTTGAAAATAAATGGATGTTTTTGAACCAAACTGGACATTGCCTAAAAAATCGCCTTCCGAACGTCCACCCCAAGCCCCATGAAACCAAGGACCCATGACAATTCGGTTAGATACTGAGGGGATGTTTTGTTTTTCCAAAGCCTCATACGTGCGCCATGCGCCATAACAATCTTCGGCATCGAACAAGCCGCCAACGGTTAAAACAGCTGGTTTGGTGTTCTTCAAATGCGGACGAATGTTGCGGGCTTTCCAAAACGCATCGTAGTTCGGGTGGCTCATGAGGTCGTTCCAAAACTTGATGGAATCGCCCATGAATTTGGTTTTGTAGTTGGGTAATGCGCCCATTTTTAGGAAAAAATCATAATTATCAGGATAAGTAAGTTCTCTGTTAACAAAGTTTTCGGGCAAAACAGGCTTTGGGTGTGGACGACCAAAATTGCGATAAAACTGCACGGCATCCATAAGCATAAATGCCCCGCCGTGGTGAAAATCGTCGCCAATAAACCAGTCCGTCACGGGTGCTTGAGGCGAAACGGCTTTTACTGAGGGGTGCGCTTCGACGAGGGCATTAGTGGCATAAAATCCAGGATATGAAATGCCATATACACCGATACGCCCGTTATTGCCATCTGCATTTTTGATGAGCCACTCGGCAGTGTCGTAGGTGTCTGTGCTTTCGTCAATGTCTTTGGTTGTTTTATGGTCAACGATGGGGCGCACGTCAAC
Source organism: Saprospiraceae bacterium (assembly GCA_031411275.1). Classification (GTDB taxonomy): domain Bacteria; phylum Bacteroidota; class Bacteroidia; order Chitinophagales; family Saprospiraceae; genus JAAFJT01. The sequence continues at coordinate 53,980 of JANOAU010000202.1, forward strand.
AAATTCGCTTTCAGACATCCAACGACCGCGCACGTCTTGAAAAACGAAAATATTACCTTCTTTTCCCAGCGTCATGTTCTGAAAACTTTTCACGTATTCATATTTGCCGTAAGGCGCAACAGTATAAGGTGTTCTTTTGAGCAAAATAGGATACTTTTTTGACTGGTCATTAGGCGTGTAAATAGTAGTGAATAGCTGCACACCATCACGCATTCTAATGTAAACTTCTTGTTTTGTGTAATGATTGCGAATAAAAGCAGAATCAGTTTCGGTTGCGGATTGTGCTACAAGGCTTTGAGCAAACAAAAAGCCTATAAGAAATAGTTGTAATTTTTTCATAAAGCGATATGGTTTGATTTTGAATGAAGAAAGAAACGACAAGGTAAAAACTCCTTTTGATACTGAGGGGGTCAATTTTTGGAATCATCAAAGATAACACGTATGGGGTATAAACTCGTGTCACAATTTTTCTATTGGAAAAAGAAAAAGATATTTGAAACCGCGCACATTGCCTTTTTCAAGAATTTAACAATGTCCTTTCAAATTAAAGGCACATAAAGGTGTTGTGTTAGGCTGCTAAATGAAATAGGGTATTATTTGGTACATTTTTTGGCAATCCAAGATGAGAAAACTTATTAATTAGACAAAGACTGCACCGCCTCCCATGCCTGTCTGCCTAAATGCTTGATTATCAAGATGCAAGAGTATTTTTTTGAAAGAGAAAGATATTAAATAACAATGCTTCGGCACTTCGCTGTGAAGTACCCAAATTGTTACAACTTATAACCATTTAACTATTTTTTGATAAATAATAAAAACAGTGAGAAAACCATGAACTTCTTTCTATGCAGTTGGGTGAGAACATATTCGGTGTTGCACAGGGTGGCTTTAATGATTATAGCCCCAAAGGGTCAACCACCCTCATACGGAGTCCTTGGTCAGCGGGTTGTTTTGTCAAATTATTTCACAATAAATTTATTTAGACCTATGAGAAGTGCTTTACAAAAGACAGTGTTGGTTCTCCCCATGCTGCTTTTTGCGTTTGTGTTGCAAGCGCAGGACTTATCGGTCGCTATGCGGAGCAGTGTCACAACGACTACTTTGGGTAGTCCAGTGACGTTTACGATTGTCGTGCATAACGATGATGTAACAGCTGCATCGGGTGTGACCATCACGAGTGCCCTGCCATTGGGTTCTACATTTGTCAGTGATGATGGCGGTGGAATATACAACAATGGAACAGGCTTATGGACAGTGGGCGGCATCCCTGCAGGTGACTCTGCACTGTTAAATATTACGGTGACAGTGGCTACAGAGGGCGTTATATTTAGTACAGCCGAAGTGACAACATCGGATAATCCAGACCCAGATTCAACGCCAGGCAACGGCAGCGTTATTGAAGATGACTGGTCAAGTGCTTGTGTCACTGTGCCAATGCGCTATAATTGTCGAGATAATATAAATGTATTGGCAACCGCACAAGCGGGTTATACCGATTATCAATGGTACTTGAACGGGGTACCGATTGCGGGTGCAGACAAAGATACCTATCGGATTCGAGATATTGGCGACTATACCTATTCGGCTTCGACACTGGGTACGAGTTGTCCTGCTTCACTTTGTTGTCCGATTTCAGTTGTCCGCGACTCTTGTATGAGCCTCGGTAATTTGGTTTTTAATGACCTTAATAACAATGGCTTATTTGATGGAACGGATACGGGTATTGACGGCGTACAGATTGAGTTGTGGTCGGCCGGGCTTGACGGTGTGAAAGGTGGTGGCGATGATGTGTTGGACGCTACTTTAACGACTGCGAATAATGGTCTTTATTTATTTGATAATTTAAATCCTGGTATTTATTATGTATTGTTGCCTGGTACAGGTGTGCCGACGGGCTATGTCAGTTCGACAGGCGGCGGCAGCAATGACAACTCGGGGGTAGGGACTTACGAACCTGTAACAACTGAAGAAACGATAGATGACAACGATAACGGAACGAAAGTACCCGGATTTTCTATCATTGCAAGCGATACTATTCACTTAATACTTAATAGTGAACCTATAAGTGAAGACGGTAGTGCCAATTCAAATTGGACGATTGACTTTGGTTTATACAAACCTGTTTGCATTTCGCCAAAGATTACGACAGCTTTTGTTGTAACCGTTTGCGAACCTTTAACGGTTAATTTGGCAACGTTGCCTGTTAACGATGCCAACAATGTGACGGGTGCGCTTTCCTATTTTGTAACGCCAGGCGATGCGGTGGCAAATACGAACTCCCTCAGTAATACGGTCATTTCGGCAGTGGGTACAGCAACTTATTGGATTCGTAAGGAAGGTAGCTTTGCGCCTTGCTACGATACAGTTTCTGTAATCATTACGATTAATGCAAAACCTGTTTATACTGATGCATCAACAACAGTTTGCGAAGGCGTAAGTGTTGATATAACGTCTTTAGTAACGGGATATGGTAGTATCATTAATCCCATATGGACAGAAGGTGGTAATGCGGTTGCGAATGCAACGAATGTAACCCCCTCAGTAGGCATAACGAGTTATACATTAATAGGTGAAAACGCTTCGGGTTGTCAAGATACTGCGGTTGTTGTGGTCACAGTTTATGCCAAACCGAACGCTGGTATTGACACGACATTGGTTTGTAGTGGCATCACAGTACCTTCAACGTTTGATTTTGCTCAAGCAGGTACATGGAGGGTGTTAACGCAGCCTGCGACAGCAACGGCAACTATTGATGGAGTAGGTGTTGCGTCGGGAATAACGGTTATTGGACAATATATCTTTGAATTAGATATAAATGGCTGTAAAGATACGGCTGTTGTGACTGTTCCAGATTGTGGTTGTATCAGTTCTGATATTTCGGCGACAAGCCCTGCAGCTGTTTGTGCGCCTACGCCTGTTGATTTGTCTGCGATAACAGTCACGGATGTCGCAAATGTATCAGGGACAATCAGTTATCATTTGACTGAAAATGATGCAGTGGCAAATACGAACCCCCTCAGTAATTCTATCTTTTCGACAGTAGGAGAGACAACAATTTGGATTCGCAAGACGGACGGAACGGGTTTCTGCTATGATACGGTTTCGGTTGTGGTAACTATTTATCCAAAACCTGTTTATCCAGATGCGGCTCTTTCCGTTTGTGTCAATACAACAGTTGATTTAACGAGTTTGATAGCGGGTTATGGCAGTATTATTAATCCGACATGGACAAAAGGGGGCAATGTGGTTGCAACGCCTACGGCTGTGTCCCCTACATTAGGCGCAAATACATATATATTGATAGGCGAAAACGCTTCGGGTTGTAAAGACACGGCTCAAGTTGTAGTGACGGTTTACGCCAAACCGAATGCTGGAGCAGACCAAACATTGACTTGTATTGGTGTCAATTCGCCAACGGCTTATAATTTTGGGCAAAGCGGCACATGGTCTGTTTTAACGCAACCTGTCGGTGCTGTGGCATCGGTTAGCGGTGCGGGTTTTGTAACGGGCATGAGCGTTATTGGACAATATACCTTTGAATTTGATAAAAATGGTTGTAAAGATACAGTTGTGATAACCAAACCAGACTGTTCTTGCACAAGCCCTGATATATCTGTCGCCAACCCTGTTGTAGCAGTTTGTGCGCCTTCAACGGTGAATGTTGGAGCGATGACGGTCACAGATGCTGCGAATATATCAGGAACACTCAGCTATCATGCAACGGCTTCTGATGCTGTAACGAATACGAACCCCCTCAGTAATACAGTTGTTTCGGGAGTAGGAACAACGACTCTATGGATTCGGAAGTCAGATGGCACAGGTTTCTGTTATGATACTTTATCGGTGGTTGTGACCATCAATGAAAAACCAGTTATTGCAGATGGTGCGACCACAGTTTGTCAAAATACGGTTATTGATTTAACCAATTTGATAATGGATTATGGTACAATCGTCAATCCAATATGGTCACAAGGCGGCAATGCGGTGGCTGATGCCAGAAATGTGACCCCCTCAGTAGGAACGACCATTTATAGACTTATTAGCGAAAATGCGTCGGGTTGCAAGGATACCGCAGAGGTTATAATAACGGTTTATGCCAAGCCTAACGCAGGAAAAGATACCTCTTTGGTATGTTCAGGCGGCAATACACCTTCGACTTTTGACTTTGCTCATGTCGGCACATGGACGATATTGACACAACCTTTGGGGGCACCAGCCTCTATAGATGGTTCTGGGAAAGCGGCTGGTTTGACTGTTGCAGGTCTTTATACTTTTGAATTAGATGTCAATGGATGTAAAGATACGGTTGATATATCCGTTCAAATTTGTGTTAATTTAGGTAATTTGGTTTGGAATGATACCAATAACAATGGTATTAAAGACGGTAGTGAAACGGGCATTCCAGATATTGAAGTACAATTATATGCCACAACTGATAACATTAAAGGCAATAATGATGATGTTTTAGTCAGTTCAAAAGTGACGGATTCAAACGGTAATTATTTGTTTACTGATTTAATTCAAGGAAATTACTATGTTAAGTTAGTCAATATACCCGATAGTTTGGTGTCTTCAACAGGTGGTGGCATTTATGACAAAGACGGTGCGGGCGATTACGAGCCTTCAACGGTGGGTGATGTCAACGAAGAAGACCACGGAACAGATATGCCCAACAAAATGGTGATGTCTCCAATCCTCAATTTGGCTATCAACGATGAATCAATTACGGATGGAGATACGGACTCGAACACCAATTTAACAGTTGATTTTGGCTTGTTTGTACCAAGGGACACACCTATTTTTGACTTAGCCTTAAGAAAAAAACTGGAAGTTCGTAGCCGTGGGGTCGTTGTTAACAATGGCGATGTTGTTCGTTTCAATATGACTCTCTTTAATCAAGGTAATACGAATGCTTATGATGTTAAAATTTCAGACTATATTCCTGTGGGTCTTGAATTTCAAACGGCACTTAATACGGCTGCCCAAACAGGCAATGCGAATGATTGGCAAGCAGACTCTACACTGTTAGTGGGGAGTATTCCAGTGGGTCAATCTGTAACGGTGGGTATCATATTAGGTGTTAATCATGTCTTATTAGATACGATTTTGGTAAATAAATCAGAAATATTGTTTGCAACATCACAGGAAGGTTCGGGGATTAATACGCCAGATGTAGATTCCCAAACAGACAATGATCCTCAAAATGACATCGTGGGTGGTGAAAATATTATTAATAACGACAGAAATGATGAAGACGATCATGACTATGCCTATGTGATTGACTACATTGACCATGACCCTATTGGTCATATTTATTGCGACAAATCGGGTAAAGTAGTGACAGGTGGACAAATTTCCGTTGTCGGTCCAGGTTTGATTTTCTTTATTGAAAGAGGTGAATCGGGTCGTTATCAGTTTTATACCGATGGTACACCCGGTATTTATACCATTTCATACGCACATCCTAACAATTATCCTTTAAGTATTACATGCTTACCACAAAGCGATACGTTGAACACCGCGAATGCCGACGGCACAGCGATTGACAGAGACAGTACAGTAAATGGGACAATTCTGTTGGGTTCTGATACCAATGGGGCATATATGTTGGATAAAACTTGTTCTGCCAACACGTACTATATGAATATCAATATCTCATCGGGTACGGATCCTTTTGTCTTTAACAACAACATACCTGTTCAATGTGCTTCCATTGGTGCAGTGACTTGTAGCGACAACAATTACAACAGTATTTTAGATGCAGGAGATACACGTTTGGATAGTGTTAAAGTTTATTTAGAGGATTGTTTAACTTCCACGGTTATTGATTCTACAATTTCTGTGAATGGTCAATATCTTTTCGATGGCTTAACCAGTGGCACATATCGCATCCGTGCAGCACTGCCATCGGGTTATCGTTTTGCGCTACAAAACGTAGGCGGTGATGAATCTATTGACAGTGATGTGGATAGTTTAGGTTATTCTGCTTGTATTATCTTGAATTTTGGCGATTGTGATACCACAAATGCTCAAATCTGTATGATTCCAAATATCTACGAATTGGCTTTACGCAAAACATTGGCAGATGGTCAATCTGCACAAGTTTCTGTGGGTGATACCGTAACGTTTAATATTGCTGTGAAAAACAGTGGCTCAATGGATGCCTACGATATGGATGTTATTGACGCATTACCCGTCTATTTAACATTAGCTGACAGCAACTGGACAAGTGTAGGCGCAACGGCAACATACCGCATTCCATTCTTAGCTTTTGGTGATTCAACGGCTGTCACCATTAAAGCTCGCGTCAATGCGCCAGCAATCAGCATTGTCAATGTGGCTCAAGTTCGTGGTTCTGACCGCCCTGGTGGTCCATTCGTCGGTGAGGTAACATTGGTCAATAACAAAGATTCTGTTGCGATTTCGATAGGTCTTTGCACAGCAATACCTGATTTTACAACAGATAATTCTTGTGCTTTAGCAACAATCAACTTTACGCCAATTGGTAGCTATATTGCTTGGGATTGGAGCTTTGGCGATGGTTCGACATCAACGGATGAAAATCCAACGCACGTTTATCAAGCAGGAGGTAACTATTCTGTTACCTTGGTAGTAACAGACAGCAATGGTTGCACGGGTTCTATTACGAAGCAATTAACCCTTAATCCAATGGTTTGGGCATATGCAGGGCTTGACCGAACAATATGTGAAGGAGACAGTGTAAACCTTCATGCACAAGGCGGTACGCATTATTTGTGGCTAACAGGCACTTCTTCTTTGAACGATGTGATCAGTGCTAATCCATTAGCGACCCCCTCAGTAACAACGACTTATAACGTGAGGGTGAGCAATGATTTTGGTTGTTTCTCTACGGATACGGTTGTTGTGAATGTGACACCTCAACCTGTTATCGTTTCGCGCACGGGTGATGTATCAACCTGTACGAATGGTGTTATGCCAGTTAGTATCACCCTCGACCAAGCCATCACAAGCTACCAAATCACAGGTAGTGCGGGTTGGCGTAACGTGGTTGTGAGTGGCAATACCCTCACTTTTGATGCTGTTTTAAATGGTTCTTACAATAATATGAGCGTTTTACTGAGGGGGGTAAATGGATGCAGTGTTACTGACTCATTCAATCTATACCTCGCAGGAAATCCGCTTGCTGATTTTGTCGTAATTGAACCATTCTGCAACGATGCGGAAATGACGCTCTTATTTACAGGACGTGCGACTCCTGCAGCAACGGTTCATTACAATTTAGATGGCGGTGTCATTGTGCGTCGTTCAGCGGCAACATTAACACGTCCTTACGGCGATACAACGGTTGTAAGATATACGACTTTTGGCAGCAAATTGATTAATTTGGTTGTTAATGACGGTGGTTGTTTTGATGAATCAACAAAATCTATTTTTGTTAGAAAATCACCTAAAACAGTCATTTCTAATAATGATACCACAGTTTGTGCGGGTGGTTGCGTCAATCTATATGGTACAGCAGGTATTCTCGACTGCGTTTACAGATGGACACCAGCTCTTGGATTGAGCGCAACGAATATAGGTAATCCAATAGCTTGTCCGTTGGTGACAACGACTTACTATTTGACGATTATGGACATAAACGGTTGTCAAAGTACTGATTCGGTTAAAATTACAGTCAATAACAATACACCGCAATTGGTGGGCGTGCCAGCTGCTATAACGACGAATTGCAACAATATTCCTTCGCCTGCAACGGTGATTGAACTGTATGGCGCACCTGTGACATTCGCAGAAGTGCGTACCAACGGAAATTGTCCATACAATTATATATTGGCGAGAACTTGGACAGCCACGGATAATTGCAATCGAACAACAGCCAGCACTCAAATAGTGACTGTTCAAGACCTTGTTGCTCCGCAATTGCTCGGTTTACCAGCTAATATTACGGTAACTTGTTTGGCTGATGTGCCAACAGCTTCTACAAATGTTTCGGCAATAGATGCTTGTGATTCTAACCCAACGATAAATGTTGCAGATGCTATTTCTAACGAAATATGTGCAAATCGCAAAACAATTACACGAACTTGGACAGCAACGGATGCTTGCGGCAATAATAGAACAGGCGCACAAATAATTACAGTTTTTGACAATATTGCACCTATCTTAGCGGGTATCCCTGTTAATATCACCGTTTCATGTCCATCAGAAATTCCTTCAGCAGCGACAACGGTTACGGCTACCGACAACTGCATAGGCAATGTACCAACCATAACGTTTGTCGATGCAACGTCAAGCCAAACATGCGTGAATCGCATGACGGTTACACGGACTTGGACAGCAAACGATGGTTGTGGCAACACAGCGACAGCGCAGCAAATCATTACAGTATTTGACAATATCTCTCCGACATTTACCAGTATCCCTGCCGATGTCACAATCGGTTGTTCTGACCCGCTGCCTAATATCTTAGCAGTGGCAACAGATAACTGTGGTGTGCCAGCGATTAGTGTTCAAAATACGACCAATGGTTCAGGTTGTACCTATACTGTTTCACGTGTATTCACAGCAACAGATGCTTGTGGCAACACAAAAACAGCGGTACAGACCGTAACCGTCAAAGATACTGAGGGGCCTATTATCAGACCTAATAATCCTCGTTTGGCGGGTTTGAACAGTGGCGATACTTTAACTATGAGTTGCGAAGACATCCGCATTTTCCAAATGGGCGATGCCACTGCTACGGACAACTGTTCAGGCAATGTGACATTGACCTTTGAAGACTTGGCACGTCGTCGTGGCAACTGCTTGATAGACGGTTACAGTCTCTTAATTGAATGTCGGTGGGTCGCTACGGATGGTTGTGGCAACCAAAGTGAATGGCGCATTTTTCTTAAAATAACAGACAATAAACCGCCTGTTTTGTCGGCTTGTCCTGACAATATTACAGTTGCTTCGCCTTTAGATGTGCCAACAGCACCTATTTTAACGGCAACAGACAACTGCACAGATGTGATGAACGTGACAATGACACCAACCACAACGCCAACGGGTAATAACTGTGATTACATACTTACACGTACATGGACAGCCGTTGATGGTTGTGGTAATTTCACCACTTGCAGACAGTTGATAACCGTATTTGATACATTGATAGTTAAAGAAGTCCATACCAATATCACATGTGCGGGCAACGATGGCACTATTACGATGGTACCAACACAAGGCTTGAATTATGCTTGGTCTGATGGTACTACTGGGCCTTATCGTACAGGTTTAGCGATGGGTGCATATACGGTAACGGCTTCGCGTGGCATTACGTGTCAAAAAGTCCTTACAATTATTGTAGGTGACGATTGCAACTGTGCAGCACCTGTTGTAACGGTTCAAAAAACCGATGCTACTTGTGGCGGGGCTGATGGTACGGCTACGATAGTTGTTGATAATGCAGCTAATTACACATTCACTTGGTCAACGGGTGCAAGCATCACAAACAGCCATACAGGTTTAGTTGCGGGCAATTACGCCGTAACGGTTTCAAGAAAAAGCGACCCGCCCTGTGTGACCATTTTGGCAGTAACAATTGCCAACAACAATGCAACTTGCTGTACGGATTTCATCACACAATCATCGCTCGTAAAAGTCATCACTGATTGCAACAGTAGGGCAGATGTATGTGTGGAAATTCCATTCAACAACATCGCTTCTTACACTATTACAGACAACGGAACGCCTTATAGAGGTGGTTTCGGAATATGTAACGCAGGTTCAACTTTATATTTTGCAAATGGTAATCATACTGTTATTTTCACAAATCCTTTTGGTTGCAAAGATACTTTGCTTGTAAAAGTGTCTTGTTCACCTGAAATAGTGATTAATCGAACTGTGGTTTTTCCTCAAACAGATTCGGCTTGCCTTACAGCAGTACAACTCGGTTTGACAGGTAATATCGTGAGTGTGGTTAATACATGTGCTGGAAATACCAATTTTACAGACATTAACATTGACCCAATTTCACAATGTATTCACTACAAAGCCTTGAATATAGGTGTTGACACAGCTTGTCTGAGCGTTACAACGTCAACGGGAGGATTTGCTTATGTGAAATTTATTATTACAGTCACCTTACCAGGTTGTGGTCGTATCATTTCACAAGACTCTGTTATCATAACAGATGCTTGTTCAACGAATCCGAAAGTATGCGTTAAGATTCCTTTTGATGTGATTCCTGATTACAATATCTTGTTGAACGGAACGGCTTATACAGGTGGATTTGATGCTTGTAACAACGATACAACGTTTGCTTATACATACTTTACGATTCCAGGACGGGGTGCAACAGGGCCTTACAGTCTCGATTACTGGACGGTCAACGGCACGTCACATACTGCACCGACTGTCAATACAATGGATGAATTAGTCGCTTTGATGAACGGTTGGGATCCAACAGGTAACTGGATGCTTAGCTCTTCAACTTTGACAATCATAGGTGGTGATAAAACTAAGACTTATGGTGGTATCAAATTGACACGTACTGCCAATGGCTCTTATGGTATCATGGAATTGAATACGAATATTATTCCGATGGGTACACTCTTGGATATTACACGTGGTCATTCAACCCTTGTGTTTATCAACCAAAACACAGGATGTGCCGATACATTAACGGTTAATGCCGCTTGTTTGACCCCTCAGTATATTGCGTCCACATTATATGTTGGTGACAAAGACACCTTATGTATTGCGACCAATGAATTGTTGGGTACACGTTATCGGGTAACGAAACTTGTTCCAAGCACAAACACAATTGCACGTTTCACAGACCTTGCGGGTACAACTTGTGCATCGCGCTTAGGCATTGCCGTAGGTATTGAAAAAGCCACTTATGTGGTGTCAGATGAGTTTGGTATGAACGATACAACTTACGTGACGACAAATGTGTATGCAAGGGCTGTTAAACGACCACAAGCGAACGACGACAGCACTTCAACCATCAAAGCACAACCTGTATTGATAGATATATTGTCAAACGATACTTTGCATACGAACAACGCAAAATTAACGATTGTCGATAATCCTAAACATGGTGAGGTGATTATTACATCTGATTTGCGTATCATTTATACGCCAGACATTGATTTCTGCAACGGTGTACAACCTGATGTTTTTACTTATAAACTTTGTGACATTGGTGGTTGCGATACAGCGCAAGTAGAAGTAACAGTTAGTTGCGATAAGATTAAGATTTACAATGCTTTCTCACCGAATGACGATGGTATCAACGATTTCTTTGTTATCGAAGGAATCGAAAAATTCTCAAACAACATTGTCAATGTTTACAACCGTTGGGGAACAGAGGTGATGAAAACAAAAGGTTATAAAAATGATTGGGACGGTAAATGGAACAATGAAATCTTACCTGACGGCACATATTTTTACATTTTCGACGATGGTGAGGGCAATAAAAAAGTAGGCTATGTGCAGATACAACGCTAACATACTATGAGGCAGGAGTCGGGAGTCATCTTTTTCAAACACGGACGCTCGACCCAAACCTCATAAAGTATAGAGATAAAAAAATTTAGTGAAATAGTTTGACCTAAGCTGTCTTGTCCTTTTGTAGGGCAGACAGCTTTTTTTTATTTGATGTTAAACTTAAACAAATAGGCGTAGTCCAAGTAAGCGACAAACTTATAATTCCATTTTACTTCCTTTCTCTTTACCCTATTTATTGAAAATTTCAAACCATTGATTAAAAAACTTCACGTTTGTAGGCATCGTAGTTTATATTTACGGTGGTTTTCGGTCGGTGTGAACACCGACCGATTTTTTAACATTTCTAAAAAATAATAAGATGATTAGAAATTTGACTGTTGCTGCCTTTATTATACCCCTCAGTATATTGTTAGTACATACGACCTGTATGGGTCAAACACCCACTTGGGCGGACAATATTGCGCCTATCATCTACAAAAACTGCACAAGTTGCCATCATACAGGTGGTGTTGCCCCCTTTTCTCTTATGACTTACAATCAAGTAAGTAACTCTAAATCTTCTATACGAAATGCGGTTAATTCAGGACACATGCCACCGTGGCCTCCCGACCAAAAATACAATGCCCTTGCTTACGCTCGAACCTTGTCTGATGCCGACAAAAAAGCCCTTATTGATTGGGCTAATGCCGATGCGCCTTCTGGTAATTTAGCTAATGCCCCTGTAGCACCCGTTTATACCGATGCCCCAGCGATTCCGAATCCTGATTGGACACAGCGCATTCCTAAATACACTGTCTCCAGCAATTTGGATGTTTATCGGTGTTTCCCGATACGCTCAAACACAACGGTAGATAAATTCATAACGGGTTTAGAATGTTTGCCAGGCAATGGGACAATTGTTCATCATATCCTCATATTTGCGGACAATTCTAACAAATGTTTAGACCTCGACGCCGCTGACCCAGAACCAGGTTATACCAGTTTTGGAGGTGTTGGGTCTAATTCTGCAACGCTTATTGGTGCATGGGTGCCAGGTTCGCAACCACAGATTTATCCCGCAGGAATGGGTGTTAGGTTAAAAGCGGGGGCAAATATTATTATGCAAATCCATTACGCCCCCAGTTCATCGGGCAAAACGGATTCGACAATGTTGCGTTTAAAAACTACCACACAGCCGCTTCGTGAGGTCTATATTGCGCCTATTTTGAACCATTCTACCACCCTAACAAACGGGCCACTCATTATTGCAGCCAATACGACCAAAACCATCAATGCGGCTTATACCATTGATTTGGCAGATGCAACCATCATCAGTATCGCCCCACATATGCACCTTATAGGTAAAAATATCAAAGCATGGGCGCTTCCGCCAGTGGGCGATACCATAAAATTGATAAAAATAGACAACTGGGATTTTCATTGGCAAGGCTTTTATTTGTTTAAAAAAGCCATCAAATTGCCGCGTGGCACGAAGTTGCAAAGCTCTGCCTTCTATGATAATACGATGAACAATCCCAATCAACCGAACAGTCCACCTAAAACTGTCACTTTAGGCGAATCCACAACTGACGAAATGATGCTCATTTATTTCTCATTTTTAGCCTATCAAGCAGGCGATGAGAATATGGTGCTTGAAAACACGACAACAGAGACGGAAGATACCCCCCTCAGTAAAACGGCTCTTTCTGCGTTTCCAAACCCCACTTCAAAAGACCTAACCCTTCGATTTGACCTAACAGAAGCCGAATCTATGGCAATACAAGTTTATGATTATCAAGGCGTTATGGTACAAAGTGTGACGACAAATCAACGTTTTGACAAAGGTAGAAACGAATGGCAAGTGAATACTAAGGATTTACCGAATGGGGTTTATTTTGTAAAAATCAGTTCTAAAAAAACTTATGGGGTTCAACAGTTTGTGAAAATGAAATAAAAGAAACAGGCTGTTGGGCGAATACAAATAGAGACTCGTTTTTAGCGAGTCTCTATTTTTTTACCTTAAAACGGTTTAGGCACACGTGCATAAGGCAATCGTTGCATCAATTCTGTCGCATGATAAGAATCCAAACCACTTAGAGCAACGGTCTCAGCATGATGTAAATCCAAATTTCCTTTGTCATCTAAACAATCTTCAGGCAGAAACAACTCAGTAATTTTACCGATAATCAGAGTCGTTTGATTGGCTTTGATGTGGTATTCCTCAACAAATTCCAAACCCATTTTTATTAAACTTTCAGCAACATAAGGCACTTTTTTTAAGCCCAAATACTGAGGGGTCAAACCAACCGCTTGAAATTCTGATATCTCATCGGCATAACTCGCAGATGTTTGATGTGCCTTTTCGATAATCTTAAGACTCACGTGATTGAGTGTAAAAAAGCCTGTCTCTTTTATATTGTTATAGGTATGCCGCGATGTCTTTCCATTAAGTACAATTGGGCGTGTGACAATACCAATCAAGGGTGGTTCAGAACCAATGTGAACGGCTGATGAAAAAATAGCCAAATTAGGCAACCCCTCAGTATTGACAGTGCCAACAAGGTTGGCACTTTTGAAACCTGTAATGGCATTAATAAGGGTTAACCGAGGGATACGTTCCATCGCTTGGATGTCTTTTAAAGAAAAATGTAGCATAAATTATTTTTCGTTCCAAACGCTACTAAGAGATAAATTGTTCAAATAAGGCAGAAGCCTATAAAAATGAGCCTTTTGCATATAATTTATGTTTGAAACGATGGTATATACGAAGGGGGGTAAAACTTATAACCCAACAAAACACGAACTAAAAAGAATTTTTATTAAATTTTTGAAAAACTATTTGGTAGAACAGAAAAGAGTCCTATCTTTGCACCGCCAATTACAAAAGGTAGTTGCGCTTCAATTGACAAAAGATTAAAAAGGGTAATGAATCAGAAAATCAGAATCAAACTTCAATCTTACGACCACAATTTGGTTGATAAATCAACCGAAAAAATCGTAAAAACAGTCCGTGCTACAAATGCGGCAGTAGTTGGTCCGATTCCGCTGCCCACCGAGAAACAAATCTATACTGTCCTGCGGTCTCCGCACGTCAATAAGAAAGCTCGGGAGCAGTTCCAACTTCGTACGCACAAGCGGCTCATCGAAATCTACTCACCAAATGCAAAAACGGTGGACGCATTGTCGAAACTGGAATTGCCCAGCGGCGTGGATATTCAAGTAAAATTGATGTAATCCTAATGAGGATTGACATAAGTCTTTACACAATGAATTGAGTACTTATTGACGAAACCTATTTCATCAACAATACTTTAAGACATTTTTAGTGGCTATACTGAACAAGTCTTGTAGGTTGATTAATGTTTATTGTCTATTGATTATTACGTTATTTAATAATCAATTATCAATAAAAAATAATCAATGTTAAAAGATACTCTTCAGGTTTTGCCGACAATGAGGGAGAATCATTTTAATTGATTGACTAACTAATTTATTTTGGTTTGTACTAACTACACACCATATATATACATGTCGAATCAAAACGACCCCCTCAGTATCAAGCCCAATTTTGAACGGAAGAAAATGAATTTATAATTCATCCTTCATGCTTCATCATTAAAGAAAGATACACGGTAATACTTCTCAGTTTAGTGCCTATCTAAATTTTCTTAAAATTTAAAATATTTCAACAGTGAACGGTTTAATTGGCAAGAAGGTCGGTATGACCTCTGTCTTCGATGAGAAAGGCAATGCCGTAGGCGTTACGGTTGTTGAGTTGGGACCAAATGTCGTTACACAGGTAAAAACTGTGGACAGCGATGGTTACAACGCAATGCAATTGGCTTTCGGCGAAGCGAAAGTAAAAAGAACATCTAAGGCAATGTTAGGTCACTTCACGGCGGCAGGTGTTGAGGGAGCAATGAGCCAAGTGGCTGAATTCCGCGACATGGCAATCGGTAAAACTAAAGGCGACACGATTAGTGTTACTGATATTTTTGCAGAAGGCGACAAAGTGCAAGCAATGGGCACTTCAAAAGGTAAAGGCTTCCAAGGCGTTATGCGTCGTCACGGCTTCGGCGGCGTCGGTCAAGCAACGCACGGTCAGCACAACCGTCTTCGCGCACCGGGTTCAATTGGTGCTTCATCCTTTCCTTCTAAAGTATTTAAAGGTATGCGCATGTCAGGTCGTATGGGCAACGATACAAAGACTATTAAAGGTCTTAAAGTTGTTAAGATTTTCCCAGAGCAAAACCTTATCCTTTTAAAAGGACCGTTGCCAGGCCACAATGGCGCATATGTCATCATCGAAAAATAGTTTAGTCGTTAGTCGTCAGACATCAGTTGTCAGATTTAGCTGATAAATACTGAGGGGTTGCGGCAAAATAATTTTGAAAAATGAAAGTCGAAGTTAAAAATATAAAAGGCGAAAGCACAGGCAGAAGCATTGAATTGCCAGCAGACATTTTCGGTATCGAGCCGAATGAGCATGCTGTTTATCTTGCCGTAAAGCAATACTTGGCACACCAACGTCAAGGCAATTCTAAGACAAAAGAACGTAGTGAAGCATCGGGTTCTACTCGTAAGTTGCACAAGCAAAAGGGTACAGGTGGCTCGCGTAAGGGTGACATTAACTCTGTTGTCTTAGGTGGTAGCCGTACTTTCGGTCCAAAACCGCATGATTACGTTATCAAATTGAATAAAAAAGTTCGTCAATTGGCTCGTAAGTCAGTTTTGTCTGCAAAAGCAGCAGCTGGTTCGATTATGATTGTTGAAGATTTTTCATTCGATGCGCCAAAGACAAAAGATTTTGTCAACGTCTTGGTTGGTTTGGGCGTGAAAAGCAAAAAATCATTGGTTGTTTTGCCAGAATTGAATGAGGTTATCCTTAAATCAAGCCGTAATGCAGAACGCACAGGTGTTGCAAGAGCAAGTGATTTGAACACGTATCAAATCATGAATACGCAAGCACTCGTGTTGACAGAAAGTTCAATTGCAAAAATTCAAGAAACGTTTAATTGATTGATTATTTATTATTGATTAATGCTTATTCATTAGGCACGAATCAATAAGCATTAATCAATTAGCAATAGTCAATAATAAAATGGCAAAGAATATTTTAGTCCGTCCGATAATCACCGAGAAGTCCGACAAGCAAATGGCAAAAACGGTTTACACGTTTGTCGTTGATCGCAAAGCGAACAAGCTCGAAGTAGCGAAAGCTGTTGAAGCAATGTTCAATGTTTCGGTTGCAAGCGTTAACACGGCGGTTATTCCAGGTAAAACCAAAACACGTTCCACTCGTTCGGGTATGGTTAAAGGGATGAAACCAGCTTATAAAAAAGCATTCGTATTACTTCAAGAAGGTGAAACAATTGACATCTTTGGTGATTCAGGTGCAGCAGAAGAATAATTAGTCATTAAGTCAATAGTCATTTGGTCAATAGTTATTAAGTCAATCGTCATTTTAAATGACAAATGATATAATGATGAATGACATAATGACCAATAACTAAATCAAAATGCCAGTTAAAAAATATAACCCGATAACGCCGTCTCTTCGTACTCGCGTAACGAATAGTTACAAAGAGATTACGACAAACGTACCGGAGAAGAGTTTGGTAGAAAAACTCTCGCATTCAGGCGGTCGTAACCACGACGGTAAGATGACAGTGCGCCAAATTGGTGGTGGTCACAAAGGACAATACCGTATTATTGACTTCAAACGCAATAAAGACGGTGTGCCTGCAACGGTCAAATCAATTGAGTATGACCCGAATCGTTCGGCTTTTATCGCCCTTGTATTTTATGCGGACGGTGAAAAACGCTACATTATTGCACCCAACGGTTTGAAAGTGGGAGATACGCTTCTAAGTGGAGACAAAGCAACACCTGACGTTGGAAATGCGATGTTTTTAAAAGATGTACCACTCGGTGTTCAAGTATGCTGCATCGAAATGCAACCAGGTAGAGGTGCTGTTTTAGCACGTTCTGCGGGTACTTACGCAACTTTGAACGGGAAAGAAGGTAAATATGCGTCGTTGAAAATGCCTTCGGGTGAAGTTCGCCGCATATTGATGACTTGCCGTGTAACGATTGGTACGGTGTCAAACCCGGACCACAGTTTGGAAATCATGGGTAAGGCAGGTGCAAAACGTTGGAGTGGTCGTCGCCCACGTGTTCGTCCCGTTGTGATGAACCCAGTGGATCATCCGATGGGTGGTGGTGAAGGTCGTGCATCTGGTGGACACCCACGCTCACGCAAAGGTTTGCCAGCAAAAGGTGCTAAAACACGCGATAAGAATAAGGCTTCAAACCGCCTTATTGTTTCGAGACGTAAAACAACGAATAAGTAATTTAATAATGGACAATGTATAGTGGATAATGTATAATTATAAACTATTCATTATCCACTATTCATTATCATCTATCAATTATATAAATCATGCCTCGTTCGCTTAAAAAAGGACCATATATTTTCCACAAATTGCTCGAGAAAGTCGAGAAAATGAAGGAAGCAAGCCGCAAGTCGGTCATCAAGACGTGGTCGCGTTCTTCAATGATTATTCCTGATATGGTAGGTTTGACCATCGCTGTTCACAACGGTAAAACATTTGTTCCTGTATTCGTTACAGAAAACATGGTGGGTCATAAACTGGGGGAATTTTCACCGACACGTAACTTCAAAGGTCACTCAGGCAACCGTAAAAAGTAATCTTTGGTCGAGGGATTTTGGGTAGAGGGTAGAGTGATTCGACCCCCTCAGTATTCCGAGCCTTTCAATCAAATATTTAAGTAAGATTACTTTGAATACAGAGTCACTCTACTCTTTACTCAAAGTCTAAATACTCATTAAGTAATGGAAGCAGTAGCAAGACACTCAAGTTGTCCGATGTCCGCACGTAAAATGCGCCTCGTCATTGACAATATTCGCGGCAAAAAGGTCAGCGATGCGTTGAACATTCTTCAATTTACAAACAAGGAAGCTTCTTTGTGGTTGACAAAAGTTGTACGCTCCGCTTACGCAAACTGGGAAGTCAAAACAGAAGAAGACCCCGCAGAGTATGACCTCTACATCAAAGCCGCATTCAGCGATGCAGCGACGATGTTGAAACGCTTTCAACCTGCACCGCACGGACGCGCTCATCGGATTCGCAAACGGACTAACCACATCACCATCGTTGTGGAAAACCGTAAGCCTATACCCGTAGAAAGCGAAGGTGTAGGCGCATAAGTTGAAGAATTCAGTCTAATCCGAACGATTCGGGAGACTTTTTAAACAGAAAATAACATTTTCCAAAATAATCTGGAACGCTTGAAGTTTCGATAAAAGATTAAAATGGGTCAGAAGACAAATCCGATAGGAAACCGTTTAGGTATCATCAAAGGTTGGGAATCCAACTGGTTCGGCGGTCGTGATATGGCTGCGAAAGTGGTTGAAGACGCACAAATTCGCCAATATCTTCGTGCACGTATCTCGAAAGGTGGCATTGCACGCATCATCATCGAGCGCACATTGAAACGGGTGACTGTTTCAATTCAAACATCACGCCCTGGCATTATCATCGGCAAGGGTGGTCAAGAAGTTGATCGTATCCGCGAAGAGTTGAAAAAGTTGACATCGAAAGATGTTCAAATTAACATCAACGAAATTCGTAAGCCTGAGATGGATGCTGTCATCGTTGGTGAGACTGTTGCAAAGCAAATCGAAGGTCGTATCAATCACCGTCGTGCTATCAAAATGGCGATTCAGCAAACTATTCGTGCTGGTGCAGAAGGTATCAAAATCCGTATCAGTGGTCGCGTAGGTGGTTCTGATATGGCTCGGACTGAAGAATACAAGGAAGGACGTACACCATTACACACTTTCCGTGCTGATATTGATTATGCTAATATTGAGGCTCAAACAGTCTATGGCAAAATCGGTATCAAAGTATGGATTTGTAAAGGTGAAGTTTTTGGTAAACGCGATTTATCGCCTTTCCAAGAAGAATCAAAAGGCTCTGGCAACCAAGACCGTAGAGGTGGTAGCGACCGTCGTGACAACGACCGTGGCGATCGCAGAGACGGTGGACGTGGTGACCGCAGAGGTGGCGGCGGCGGCGACCGTAGAGGTGGCGGTCAAGGTGACAACCGTAGCGGCGGTGGCGGCGGCGACCGTAGAGGTGGCGGCGGCGGTCAAGGTGGCAATCGTGGCGGTGGCGGCGGTCAAGGTGGTAATCGTGGCGGCGGTGGCGGTCAAGGTGGCAACCGAGGTCCTGGCGGCGGTCAAGGTGGACCAAAGCGTTAATTATTGATGAGTGTTTATTGAATATTGTTGATTACACTTAGTAATAGTCATTAATCAATAAAAAATAATCAATTATTACCCCCTCAGTATATTTGCGTTTTTTTCGCAAATGTTTAGTAAATAGAATAAAAATTCAAACAAAAACTGTACTTTTGCATCCGCTTTGAAAGAAGTAAGATAAAATATTCAGTTTTTAAACGATAAATAAGCGATTTTAAGTCGCAAAAAATACGTTTGAACAATGTTACAGCCGAAAAGAACAAAATTTCGCAAGCAGCATAAGATGAAAAACGAGGGTTTGGCATGGCGTGGTAGCACCGTCTCATTCGGTACTTTCGCCCTCAAATCAACGATGCACGTCCGGTTGACAAGCCGTCAGATTGAATCGGCACGTATTGCGATTACACGTTTTATGAAACGTGAAGGAAAAGTCTGGTGCTTGGTTTTTCCTGACAAGCCGATTACCTCAAAGCCTGCGGAAGTTCGTATGGGTAAAGGTAAAGGCGCGCTCGACCATTGGGTGGCGCAAGTACAACCAGGTAGAATCATTTTCGAGATAGACGGCGTTACAGACGAAGTTGCTCGTGAAGCCCTTCGCCTTGGTGCACAAAAATTACCGTGCTTAACGAGAACCGTTACACGTACCGACTATGTTGGTTAATTAATAATTTGACAATCAACGTTTTAAATAGTTATTTTAAAATGGCAAGCGAAAAAAAAACCTGGCACGATATGCCCGAAGAAGAACTCGAAGCAACTGTTTCGGCTTCGAAAAGTGAAATTCAGAAAATGAATTTTGAAAAAGCAATTCGTGG
>JANOAU010000203.1:0-45880 GCA_031411275.1 Saprospiraceae bacterium
TATTAAAATTAAAAAACATGGCAGACCTGCCAAAAGTCTTTTCACTTATGGGTTAGAATGGTTAGCTCAAGCATTGCTTAACTCTTTCTACAAAGTAATAAAAAAATTGACTAAGGTATTTTTGTCATGTACTTAGAAAATTCTTTTTAAATTCATCAGTAGCCGTATAAGGCGCATACGAACAGATATAGGCGAATTTATCAGGATTGGTCAAGCCAATATTAAGCGTTTGACCGCCACCTACTGAAAATCCTGCCACCCCTCTGCCTTGGCTTTCAGCTATAACAGGATAATTTGCTTCAATAAAAGGGATAATATCATTCACCATATCTTTTGTAAAATCGGGCATGGGGCTTGGGCGCACATTGCCATACGGCATCACAATTATCATCGGTTTGGCTTTGCCTTGCGCTATCAAATTATCAGCTATAAAATTGGCTCTACCTACTTTTGTCCAAGTCTCTTCGGTATCAGAACCGCCATGAATGAGGTACAAAACAGGGTATTTTGTTTTGCCGTTCATATCCAACCCCGGCGGTGTATAGATAAGTAATTGGCGCGTCGTGCCTAAAGTAGAAGATTTATATAAACGATAACTGATTTTACCATGTGGCACATTTTGAAGGGCATGAATGAGCGGTTTATCTCCTTTTACCTCAACAACACTGCGTTTAAATCTTTCATTAGCAAATATATAAGTGTTGTTGGGGTCAGCGACTTGAACGCCATCAACTGTAAAACTGTATGGATAAATATCAGGTATAACTGGCGGAACGGTGACGCTCCAAATACCTGAAGTATCTTTTACAAAATCCATAGGATTTTTTAAAAACTCACCATTTAAAGTTACTTTTTGAGCGTTGCGTGAAAAGTAGCGAAATGTGATGCTATTGTCAGCGTGTACATCAGGCGAGCTGATTGAAGGCGGACGTTGTGGTTGTGCCGTTAAAGTTAAAGCAGAAAATATAAAGAGTATATTGAGAAACTGTTTCATTTTGAAATTAAATTTTATAGTTATTTAAAAAGTAGTTGAGCGGTTTCATTTAAATACTTTTTTGTATTCATCCAAGTATGCCCACCGTCATTTACAAATCGCTTGAAATTCACCTTTTTAGCCGTCAAATAATCCATAAATTCAATTGTTCCTTTGTACAGAAAATCTTCATCGCCTACGCTTACCCAAAATAATTTTAATTGTTTATTGGTTTTATTAGGGTCAGCTGTAATGTGGCTAAAGTTTTTATCCATTTCAGCAGGTGAAAGAAAAGAACTGTAACTGCACACCCAAGCAAATTTATCCATATTGCTAAAAGCCGCTCTGAGCGTTTGACCGCCGCCGCGTGAAAAACCACCAATAGCTCTGTTTTCTCGATTATTGATAGTGCGATAATTTTTTTCAACATAAGGTAAAATGTTATTTAACAAATCGTCTTCAAATGCTTTGGCACGGGTTACGGCATCGGCATTGTCTCTTACAATGGGGTCAGCGGGTTTTGTACCGTTGGGCGATTGTTCAGCTACTCGTGCAGCGACATTGCCGTAAGGCATGACTATAATCATAGGTTTTGCTTTGCCTTCGGCTATAAGATTATCCATTATTAAATTGGTTTTTCCAACTTTAAACCAAGCTTCTTCGGTGTCGGTAGTG
This sequence comes from Saprospiraceae bacterium, assembly GCA_031411275.1. Taxonomy (GTDB): domain Bacteria; phylum Bacteroidota; class Bacteroidia; order Chitinophagales; family Saprospiraceae; genus JAAFJT01. The sequence goes on from JANOAU010000203.1 coordinate 1,649, forward strand.
CCACTTATGAGATAATAAACAGGGTATTTTTGAGCGATATTTTTATCATATCCAGGTGGCGTGTACACGACTACGCTGCCCGTTGTGCCTGATACTGAGGGGTAGTATTCGTAAGGTGACCGTCCCATGCGGCACATCTTTCAAGGCGTGAACCAAAGGCGCATCGGCAGGCACATCCACAAGGCTTGCTTTAAATCTTTCATTGGGGAAAAATGCGACATTGGCAGGATCCATCACCGTCACACCATCTACTTGAAAACTATAAGGGTAAATATCGGGCTTGATAGGCTCGGTGGTAACACTCCAAATACCCGCAGTATCCTTTGTCATGAGTACGGGTGCTTTCAAAAACTGACTACTCAATTTCACTTCTTTAGCGGTGCGCGATAAGTATTGAAAAGTGACTGTTTTATCTGGATTTACCTTTGGAGATACAACCAACGGTCCTCTCGGCGGTTGGCTTTTAGCGATTGAACTCATGCAAAAAAGCAGCATGACCACTAAGAATAGGCTATTATTTATCTTGTTGTTCATTATATAAAGTTTTAAAAATCAATTATTTAAAATTGAAAACACCTAATTTTAAGCGCATATACTGAGGGGGGCATTCTATTTAATTATTTATCACAATCGTCGTCACACTATATGGTGCTATATCGAGTGTTATCACATTATCGGTTGCTGTCAATGTGCTTTTGGTCATCGTCGCTGTTTCTGTGGTGGCGTAAGATATGACCGATTTGGGCGTTAATCCGCTGAATTGAACATTTTTTACAGCTGCAAAATCTGAATTAATGATAACGACTATGGTCTGTGCATCTTTTTTATAAGCCGTCATTTTTAAAGAAGTGGTTGAAGGGACATCAACGCCAATCCGAACAAAACCTGGACGGACATATTTTGAAAAATGAGAAAATGCGTAACCCCGTTTCAGCACTGAACCATTCGTTGTGCCCTCTTCACCATCCCCTAAAAAAGAATAAAAACGGTGTAAATACCACCAAATATACGCATTCCAATTGTTGGACATAGCATCATGAACCGTCCCGAGCATTTTGATACTTTCTGTCCATTTTGCAGCTTCGGAATAAGTGTTCCATTTGGCGGCTCCTACGTTGCCACTTTCCAAATTTAACAAATATTCGGTCATCCAAATTTCTTTTTTCTTTTGCTCTGCCAAAGGAAATTTGGCTAAACCACCGCCATAAATATGCCCTGCGACAATATCAATTTTGGCTGCTGCGGAGTCATTTGACAAGATGGCATTGGTCATATTTTGATTAAAATTCAAAGATTCGGGCGCAGCCACTTTAGCACCGACAATCTGACCTGGGGCATTTAAAAAATTGATAAAATCGTCTGCTGTATAGTCACAAGATTCATAAGTCGGTTTCCAATCGGGTTCATTTTGGATAGAAACAACGTCTATTTTTGCGCCATTTGCCGCTTGATAGGCTATAAATTCGTTAATGTAATCTTTATAAGCTTTATAATTTTTGGGTAATAAAGTACCTCTAATATCGCTGTTATTGTCTTTGAGGGCTGGTGGTGGCGACCAAGGACTTGCCAATACTTTTACGCCATTTTTATTGGCTTCTTTGACGGCTTCGGTGATGATAGACCACTCTGTTTTGTTGGAAGATAAACGGACTCTGAATATGCTTAAACCCAATTCTCCGTCATTCAGACCAAATGCTTTTGTGGCTTCGGCAGGTTTGAGGGATTGTGTTCCCCACATTCTATTCGCTCCGCCAAAACCTGTAATGGTTTGGTAAGTGGTTTGTGGATTGATAGTAATTTTTGTTGGAATGGCAGTTGTTGGAATGATAGTGCCGCCTTTATCGTCTTTTTTACAAGCAAAAAAGAATAATAACAAGAGTAATTTTATGATATTTTGCATATTGTTGTTTATTTTTAATAAAAAGTATAATTTTGTAAAAAAAAGAAAATGGAGTACTTATTTCCAAATTATTCACGTATCGTTGTCAGCCAAGATATTTGTATGGGAAAACCTCGTATAAAAGGCACACGCATACCTGTTAGTTCTATTTTAGCATATTTGGCAGGAGGTATGACAATCGAAGCGTTTTTAAAAAAATTTCATTGGGTACAGCACGAAGATGTGCTTCAAGCCTTAGCTTTTTCTGCTAATATGCTCAATGACCGTATCATTCCTCTTGAAAAAGCAGCTTAATGACATTTTTACTTGACGAAAACTTACCACCTTCTTTAGCTGAGAAATTAAAGTTTATTGGCTATCAATCCCGCCATGTTACGGAAATCGGTTAAATAATACACCCGATTTTAAAATATCAGAATTGGCAGCTTCTACAGGCGAAATCATTTTAACCCACGATACCGATTTTGGGACTATTCTTGCATTGACAAATACTGACAAGCCTTCGGTGATACTTTTTCGATGGGAAATTATCACAACAACTATGCTCTTTCAATTTCTCGAAAAACATTTACCCATTCTCGAAAATGACCTCATTAATGGGTGTTTAGTCGTCGTAGATGATAATAAAATTCGAATTAGACAACTGCCTTTGAATAAATAATGCGAGGGTGCTTACAAGCGAAGCACCCCCTCAGTATTTTCATAAAAAACGATTAATACCCAGGATTCTGTGGAAACTTAGGACCTTCAACCGTTCTATCAATTTGTGATTGAGGAATCGGGCGCAGCATATGGAAGTCTTTGACATAAGGTGCAGCTTCTTTATTCCATGCTTGTACGCGACGGACTAAAGAGCGTGTGCGCACCAAATCATGCCAACGTTGCCATTCACCAAAGAATTCACGACTTCTTTCATCAAGAATAAAATCTAAAGTGACATCGGCAGCTGTAATTGTCATAGCGGCAGCAGCAGCTGTATTTTGAGCTGCTGTATTGGTTTTTCTGAAGGCAGCCCTTTGCCTTACCACATTTAACAATTCTGCGGCTTTGGCATTATCACCTGCTTTAAAATAGGCTTCAGCACCCGTCATATACACATCTGAAAAACGATATAACACACAAGGTCTTGTAGAAGGGTCATTGAAATTAGCACCTCTACTGGGATCCATAAATTTCTTTAAAGCTGGGAAAATGCCATTATTCCACATACTTGGTGGCACGACAATACCTTTGAATGGTCTTGTACCGACAAGTTGTGGTGCGCCTTCAACCTCAAAGTCTGGCAACCATATAGCCGTGTCTTGTCCGACGACTGTTGTGTAGCCAATGCCTCTTTTATTGTTTGTTGCAGTAGCCGTGTTTGTAACAGCGACATTTGAGATATAGATTTGGTAAAAACTATTAGCAAATCTTGAATCCACATCTCTTTTTGTAAATGCTTGGTCTAAAAAGTAATTTTTCCCTGTATTAGCACCTGTCGTCCATTTGTCACTGTTCGGACGCATACGGATATAAGGTCGTCCATATTGTGCATCGCGAACCATGAGCGATGTACCACTGCTTGAAAAAGTACCGCTTGAAGTGACAACTGAATTGATACCGCTGTTATTTGGATAGTTCCAATTAGTAAACCACGGCGAGAGATTTTGAGCTGCACCAGCACTCGCAGCACCACCTACGACATAGTAACCATATTTGGCATCTAAAACGTGGTCACTCACAAACATGGTTTCTTTACCATAATCATTGGCGGGTACAAAAGCATCGCCGTAATCTGCCCATAAATCAAGTCCATAAGTTGATTTATTAGCGATAATATCACTACAAATAGCGGCTGCTTGTGTAAAGTCGGCTGCTGTATTATTGAGCCAACCTCTTGTAAGATACGCCTTTGCCAATAAAAGTTGCGCGACGGGTTTTGTCGCCGCTTTACTTAAAAAAGGTGCAGTCGGCGTATTGGGCAAGTCAGCAGCAGCTTCTGTCAAGTCTTGGATAATTAATTTATAAACATCCGCAACAGGGTCTCTTTTGGCGGCTTGCGATGCCACTGTAATAAATTCAGTATGTAAAGGCACATCTCCAAAAGTTTGCACAAGGTAGAAATACCAAAATCCGCGTAGAAATTTAGCTTGCGCTAAATATTGTTTGCGGGTAGCCTCTGGCAAATCAATTGTTTTTCCGTACTGGAGAACCCCGTTGATTGTGTTAATATCTTGAAATGCGACACCCCAAGCAGCCCCAAAATTGCTGCTATTAAGACCATTATAGGTAAAAGCCGCACCACTACCCGATGCACCTAATAGGAATTCGTCGGTGCCGACTTGCATCTCATTTGTGAACCCCTCAGTACCCCATTGACCTCTGATGTCATTATAGACACCTGCGATACCACCCAATACACCCGAAGGGCTATTGAAAAATGAAGGCACGACTTGAGATTGTGGGTGCTCTTCCAATATTTTATTATCACAACCTGTACTGAAAGCGGCTGTCAATGCTATAATCAATAAGAATTTAATATTTTTCATTATTATTTTCATTTAAAAGATTAAAATTTAAGATTCATACCAACTGTCATTTGTCTTACAGGCGGGTTGTTCATATTGACGGCAATTTGTCTGGCTTGTGCCGACACCTCGCTGGCACCCGTTGGTGTTACAGCATTCGCATAACCATTGCCTTCTGGGTCAATAGCCAATCCAGCCTTAACAAGCGGAGAATAAACGATAAATGGGTTTGTCATATTGACATAAATTCTCGCTGAATTAATACCCGCTTTTTTGAATACAGGATTAGAAAGATTATAGCCCAAATTGATACTCCGACACTTGATAAAAGAACCATCGTAATAACCTAAACTTGAACCAAAATAAGCGACTGCACCACCTGCATCGGGTGCTGGGAAATCATTGGTCGGATTGTCTTTAGTCCAATAATTGACCTTCATTTGATTGGAGCGACTTTGGTTAAAGAAGTTAAAACCCGTTCCGCCGCCTGCATTACCCGTCAAATAAGGCACGAGCACTTTCATACCCATTCTCGCATACATGACAATCGAAGCATCGAAATTGCCATAACTGAATCGGTTTGTGAGACCACCTTCCCATTTTGGTTGGAAATTACCAATAATTTGACGGTCATCGGCAGTGATTTTTCCATCAGCGTTTATATCTTCCACTCTGATTTGTCCAGCATACTGAACAGGTGAAGTTTGCTTAGCTATTATGCCACCATCTGCATCTGACTGTTGCCAAATACCCAGTTTTTTGTAATCATAAATGACACTGAGGGGTTGCCCAACAAACCAGCCGTTGCCTTTATTGGATAGTTCTTCAGGCTTTGTCAATTGAATTATTTTTTCTCTATTGTAAAAATAAATCACGTCTGTACTCCAATTAAAACCTTTAGGGCTTTTAAAAATATCAAAAGTCAAAGAAGACTCAAAACCTTTTCCCTCTGTTTTTCCAAGATTTTTTAAAGTTGAACCCGCGCCATTACTTTGTGGCAGATTGACAGACAATAGAATGTTTGACGTTTCTTGTTTGTAAATATCAAATGAACCCGTTATTCTGTTGTTGAATAAACCTATCTCAAGACCCACATCATATTGTGCCGTTGATTGCCACCCCAAATCAGTTGCTGGAAGGCTCGTGACGGTGTAAGCCAATTGTTGTCCTGAAGTCGTAATACCAAAATTATAATACCCTGCTGACAATGCACCCAATGTGGCATAAGCGCCTACGTTTCTGTTGCCAGATATACCCCAACCACCTCTGAATTTTAAGTTAGAGAACAGTGTTTGGTTTTTCATAAAACCTTCTTCGGTAACATTCCAACCCAAACCTACTGAGGGGTAGTTAAAGTATTGATTTGCAGGCGATAAAGTGGATGAACCGTCTCTACGCATCGTGAGTGTCAATAGATAACGGTTATCGTAGCCGTAGTTGAATCTACCCATATAAGACACCAATCCTGTCTCGGAGAAAAAATTGCCGCCACCTGTAGTGGCTGTTGGTTGCCCCGAAGCCAATGTAAAGTTTGAATTAAGAATATAATCCGCTGGCACACCTTTGACGTTAAAAGAGCTACCCTTTGAATGGTTTTTTGTAATTTCGTAAAGCCCTGTAATGCCAATTTTATGTTTTTTTGCAAAAACTTTATCATAATACAAGAGGTGTTGGAAATTGACATCCCAAAATTCTGTATTGCTTAAATCAGCATTTGATGAAGACTGAACAGTCGCACTATTGACATAAGTGAGTGGTCCTGAATAGCCATTAAAATTCGATTGACTAAAATTTAAACCTGCATTAAATCTATATCTCAAGCCATCTAAAATATTAACCTCGGCGTATGCGCTATTGAAAGTTCTGATGGATCTATTTTTAGATAGTATAGCACTTGCCTTAGTTATTAACGTTAAAGGGCTGATTTGAGCCGCATCAATAGAGCCAATCGCTGGCTGTAAATTGACTGTTCCATCTGCATTATAAGGTGATGCCAATGGCGTTAACGACACTAAGCCCGTAGGAATACCACCGCCCCCTGGGTTGTTCGTATAAGCCAAAGTATTGAGTGTATTTAAGCCAATTTTCACCCTTTTACCAATTTTTTGGTCAATAGTGGCTCTAATATTAAATCTTTGGAAATCTTGATTAGGGATGATACCCGTTTCATTCAGATAACCTGCGCCTAATCCAAATTGTGTCATTTCAGTGCCGCCTTGCAAACCCAATTGATGACTTGTCATAAAACCTTGTTGGTATAACAGGTCTTGCCAATTGGTCGAAACACCTGCTGCCAAAGCGTCTTTTTCTGCTTGGGTGAGTACATAACTTGACGTTCCACCGCTCGTGGCACTGTTGCGGTTGTATGTTGCGGCATCTGTTTTGAATTGGGCATATTCTGCGCCATTAAACACATTATATTTACCCATAACCGAAGTGACACCGTGATAACCATCATAACTGAGTACAGGCTTTCCGAGTTTACCTCTTTTAGTCGTGACCAAAATGACCCCGCCAGCACCGCGTGAACCATAAATGGCTGTGGCAGAAGCATCTTTTAAAATTTCAAGATTGGTAATATCATCTGGGTTTATGTCATTAAGACCACCAAACGGAATACCATCTACAACCACCAAAGGACCATCCAGACCATCACTTGCGCCTGAGCTTGTCGTCAAAGTTCTATTGCCCCTGATTCTAATTTGCCCTTGAGAACCTGGGGTTGACCCATTGCTCACAATGGATACGCCTGCTGCTCGACCTTTTAGTTGATTGAGTAGGTTTGGCGCGGGTACTTCTTTTAAAGTAGCTTCACTGACTGAAGTGACGGAACCCGTCACATCCTTTTTATTCTGTGTACCATAGCCGATAACGACGACTTCATTCAAAGATTTGCCCGCTTTCAAGGAAATACTGAGGGGGGTGTTGTCTTTAACTGAAAACTCCTCTGTCGTGTAACCGATGTACGAAATCACCAATGTCGCACCCGCCGTTGTCGCAAGCGAAAAGTTGCCGTCAACGTCGGTAACAGTGCCTTTTGTGGTCCCTTTTTCGACAACAGAGGCACCGGGCAAACCAGTGTTTGTTTCGTCAAGCACCTGACCTTTTACGGTAATTTGAGCATACGTCCCATTGGGCAGTACGATGTTTTGTAAAAATGCGAATAGCAAAACTGCAAAAACGCGTCCCCATGCACTGCTTGCTAACAGTCGGGATGACCTCGTAGGTTTGATAAGAATAGCTGATTTCATATCTTATTGTTTTTAAAAAAGTGATAGTAAGTTGATTCAAACATCTTCTTTATGTATCCCTCAATATCGCAAGAGTCGCTTTTTACTGAGGGGGTCTATTTTTTCTTTTTGGATAGCTTTTCTCTAAAATTGTAGTTAATCTAAGAAGCTTTATATCATGCAATCGGTTGTCTCTTTAACAACGATTGAATCATCTAAAAAGCCGCTCATTGGCTTTTGTACAATTAATTAAATAATGACTATAAATATATGATAAATTGGGAAAAACAAGTTCTTTTGAATACGTGTCTAAAATACACATTTAAATTTAGACATAAAAAAAGGCTTATGATTAAGCTTTGAAATGAAAAAAGAGCAATATTAAAGGTAAATCAGGTGCTATATCTAAAGTAACAATATCTAATAATCCTTTTTTATAATGGTCATTCTACTAAGTAGCAGTGAGTAATTCTTCAAGTATGAGCAAAGGTAAAAGATAATTTTGATTACGCAACCGATTGCGTAAATTTTAATAAAATTTTTTTTAATCACATAACTTATTAATTTTGTCCTTGAATGTAAAAAGAGAACTCTAACTACAAAATGCAAAAAGACATTACAATTTATGATATCGCTAAGGAACTCAATTTATCCGCCGCGACTATCAGCCGTGGACTAAAAAATCACCGTTCTATTAGTGACAAAACGAAAAAACGCATCACCCTAAAAGCAGAAGAAATGGGTTATCGTTCCAATACTTTTGCGAGCAATTTGCGCCAAAAAACGACAAATACCATTGGTGTTATCATTCCGCGCATGAACAGTAATTTTGTCTCAACTGTCCTAACGGCAGTAGAAAAGGTCGCCAATGATTTTGGCTACAATGTCATCATCAGTCAATCTATTGAAAATGTGAACAAGGAAAAATTAAACACTCAAACCTTGTTTGACAACCGTGTGGATGGCGTTTTGGCTTCACTTGCTTATGACACAGACAATACTAAGCACTTCGACAAATTCATTAAGAAACAAATTCCCATCATTTTTTTTGACCGCATTATAGAATGCGACGATATTCCAAGCGTTGTCATTGACAACTTCAAAAGTGGGTATGACCTTACCCAACACTTGATTTCGCAAGGCTGTACGCGTATTGTGCATATCACAGGCAATCAGAAAAGAAATGTGTATCGAGACAGGTTTAAAGGCTATCGAAAAGCCCTAGCAGAGGCAGGCATTGATTTTACAGATGACTTACTTATCGTAAATAAATTGACGGAGGATGCAGGTATCGAAGCCGCTAATAACATATTGAAAATGAAGCCTTTACCTGATGCCATTTTTTCTGCCAATGATATTTGTGCCGCCAGTTGTATGCAAGTTTTGAAGCAAAATGGTATCCGAATACCTGATGATATGGCTATTACAGGGTTTAATAACGACCCTGTTTCTCGTCTAACAGAACCCAACCTTACAACAGTCAATTATCCCGCTTTCAGAATGGGCGAAATCGCTGCGACCAACCTTATCAACCATCTTCAAGGCGTGAGCAGCATTTTTGATACACATAAAATCATTCTAAAATCGGAGTTATTGATTCGAGAATCGAGCTTGAAAAAGAAATAAAACGCTTTTTTACTGAGGGGTATATTTTACTGTTGAAACACCCGCACATAATCCACTTCCATCGCAACTGGAAAAATGGTATCGTCAACACCCATTTTACCACCCCAATTGCCACCGACAGCCAGATTCAGTAAAAGATATTGCGGCATATCAAAGGGCCATTCAGCACTTGATTTATGCTCATTTTTGACGCTTAAATAGACGTTGTCGTCTAATAGGAAGTCCATTTTTTCAGCCGTCCACTCTATCGCATAAGTATGAAATTCAGTATATGGGTTTTGGATAAAAAGCCGCTTCGATTTTTGGGTGCCTTTAACATGGTTATAGGCTTTGGTGTGAATCGAACCGACAATCGTATCGGGGTCATAACCCACATGTTCCATAATGTCAATTTCACCACATAAGGGCCACTCAGCTTCCTTAATATTACTGCCCAACATCCAACCAGCAGGCCATGTACCCCGCCCTTTGGGCAATTTTGCGCGTATTTCAATGCGTCCATAAGTCCAATCCGCTTTGCCTTTTGTGAGCAAACGAGCCGATGTATATTCCTTTTTTTCCCTCTTTTCTTTTCGTGCAATAATAGACAAAACGCCATTTTTAACGAGGGCGTTTTGGGTGTCTGCCCTTGTATAATATTGCAACTCATTATTACCCCAACCATTGCCACCCACATCATAGCCCCATTTTGTCGAGTCAGGCAAGCCAGTGTAATTAAATTCGTCGCTCCACACCAATTTCCATTTATGAGTTTGGTCAGAAGATTGTGCATTCAAAAGAGTTAAACCTGTGAATAACAAGCACATAGCTGTAAGTGAAATTTTTTTATTGTTCATTTTATATTTGATTTGAATTAAAATTTATTTTTAAAAGCCCCCTCCTTATATTACCATGTATAAGTAGCAACCGCACCCGCAGACAAAGACGTAACCACCCATTTCCCATTCATCCGAATATTAAAGACCCCCTCAGTATTGCCACTGTTTTCAACGATTAAAACTGTTTTCCCATCAGGTGTTTTGAAAGCTACATTCTGCAATACACCTAAAAGATTGCTGCCAATACGCACCGAACCAGGCGGCACAAATTTAGACGCATGAGCAATAATATAGTAAGCCACATTCCGTGTAATGGTTTGATTACCAATCGTTACACCACCTTTGCAAGTCGTACAGCCTCCCTCAGTATGCGGACCAAAATTGGGGTCATTTGCCAAATTCCACTCTAAGGCTGTGCGGCTCCAATGACGCATGGAGCCGATGATGACATGCTGTAAATGCCAATTCAAATCGCCCCCAAAATCGCCATTTGAAGCTGTATATTGTTCCGTAAAATAAAGGTGTTTATCGGGATGTGCGTCGTGTACTTTCGACAAAGCACTGATATCACCTTCGTACAAATGGAAAGCAGAACCCCAAATGTATGGTTTTACTGAGGGGTCGTTCAAAATAGTCAAAGGGTAGTCGGGACGGTTGCAATTGTGGTCATAGACAATAATTTTTGTTTTGATATTGGCTTTTTGAAAAGCGGGACCTAAATATTTTATAAAGTCACGCTGCTGTTCTGCGAGCATCAAAAGGCTCGGGTTATTGCCTGGGTGCAAAGGCTCGTTTTGTGGCGTAATCGCTTCAATATCAATGCCTTCTGCGTGCATTTGTTGGATATATTTGACAAAATATTGAGCATAAACGGGGTAATATTGTGGTTGTAAACTACCACCTTTAAAGCTAAAAGTATCCTTCATCCAAACAGGCGGCGACCACGGCGTTGCTAAAATTTTGATTTTAGGATTGATGCGTAAAATCTCTTTCAGCAACGGAATCAGGTCTTGTTTATCTGGATTTAAGCTAAAATGCGTCAAATCTACATCCGTCTGTCCTTGCGGCATATCGTCATAAGTAAAAGTTATTGCGTTCAAATCCGATGCACCGATGCTGATGCGTAAATAGCTGATGGCAGTCTCATTTGTGGCAAACAACTCCTTCAATAAAGCCGCTTTTTCATTATTTTTCATCTGATTGATGACATAAGCACTGCCGCCCGTTAAGGTAAAGCCAAAGCCATCAATGGTTTGAAATATTTGTTTGTCATCTACTTCAATGGTTGGGAAAGTATTGATTTCTGTACCAAAAACAAGCGGATTGGGCTGTTTTTGTAGCAAAACGGACTGATTACTTTTGGTTAGCCAATACGCAACATCGCTTTTTTGAGTTGTTGATGTATCTATTTTTTTAGCACAACTTGCTATCAAGACAGATACAAGGACGAATAGAAAAGACTTTTTCATAAACATGATTTGTTTAAATTTTATTCAAAAACCCCCCTCAGTATTACAGGTTAAAATTAGAGTATCCCCGCTTCAAGTTGCTCTAAATAAATAAAATCAGGTGCTTTAACCCCTGCTTCTGCTCTGATTTTGACCAATTTAGGCGATTCAAAAAAATGCTTGGCATCTTCGATGCTCGTCCAAACAGAAAAATGAACAATTTATTTTGAGCATCTCTGACGCATTAAAATATCCGACTAAAAAACAGGCGGTTAAGGTAAGCATCTACTTTTATTACCCATAGCCATTTTCTCAAAAAGGAAATAATAAACAAGTCTTAACTTACATCGTTTGCATAAATGAATTATCTTTGTTGAAATAAACCATTTAGGATAAACTAAATATAACAATCGCACAAATGACATAATTGCCAAAAGAATATGAGAAAAAACAGCCTGTTTTCAGTCTTTTTTCCACATTTTTCGCTTGCTTTCCTTTGTTTTAGTCAAATCGTTGATTTTCATAGAACACCCACTGATAGGGAATAACGACTTTGAAAAGTCAAATCTCATTTATCCCTCATCATCTATAAACTAATGACATGAACACACCTATAAAAATACTCATTGTTGAAGACGATATGATTATTGGTGCCAAGATCTCGATGCAATTGACTTTGTTGGGCTATGAAGTTACTGGCATCGTACCTCGTGGCGAAGAAGCAATAATGCACGTCGAAGAAAACCAACCTGATATTGTTTTGCTCGATATCAACCTCAAAGGTACGCTTGACGGCATTGAAACCGCCCAAGCCATGCATAAAATAGCCAACGTACCTATCATTTACGTCACTGCCAATACGGATGAAGCCACTTTCAACCGCGCCAAAGAAACGCGCCCTTATGCTTTTATCGCTAAACCAATTAAAAATATAGATTTACAACGAGCTATTGAGTTGACTATCAGTCGAATAGCTGAAAACAAAACGCCTGTCGCTGCCGAAGACCCAACAGATGACATGCCTTTTATTTTAAGCGATCGCATTTTTGTCAAGCATAAAGAAAAGATGGTCAAAATCTATATTGAGGAAATATTGTACATAGAAGCTGAACGCAACTATTGCCGCATTTTTACTAAAAATAAAGAGTATTTGCTTTCCACAACCTTAAAAATCATAGAAGAAAAGATGCCCACACGTCATTTCATTCGGGTACATCGGTCTTATATGGTCAATCTCACACATATAGATGAAGTGGCAGAAAATCATGTCATTTTGCAAGGCAAAGCGATACCCCTCAGTAATTCGATGCGCGACGATTTGTTGAAAAGGATTAATTTGATTTGAGCCGTTTAAACCTAAATAAAGATGAGAAAACTCATTTTATTGGTGTTATCCTTATTTTTATCTGAAAATACCACTATTGCCCAATCGGTTACGCTAAGGGATAGCTTATTAAAGGAACTCGAAACCTTGCCCAATGACACCAATCGCGTCATCGCACTCGACCAATTAGGTTTTGAATACCGTCATACAAAACCCGATACTACTTATATTTTGGCGCAACAAGCCTACGAATTGTCGCGACAGCTGAACTATGGTGTTGGTGAGTCACGGGCATTGAGTAGTTTAGCGGCCGCTTTTAAGTTTTTGGGGGACTATGCCAAGTCCTTAAAATTGTATAATCAAGCCAAAGAATTGAATATTGCGCTAAGAGATTCTGACCGAATTGCGGTTATTTTGAACAATACTGCGGACTTGTATATGCAACAAGGCGATTGGCACAAAGCGTTGGCAACCATGCAAGAATGTTTTGCGATTTTTAACACCCTATCCAATCCAAAAGTCAGTTCTAAATCCGTTTATTTTTCAAATATTGCGGAGTGTTTTTACAATTTGAATCAATTAGATTCGGCAACGCTTTACCTCAATCAAGCTTTGCCAATAGCTAAAACAAAACAGGAGAGCATATTGACGGCTATTTACTACCTGTTGGGCGATGTGGCACTTGCCAAAGACAATCCTCAAAAAGCGCATGATTTTTATCTACAAAGCATAGGCGTTGCCACTCATGAAAACAGATACTCTGACATGTATGAAAGTTATTTTAGAATGGCAAAATTGTATCAAAAAACGGCTCGACCTGACTCTACGCTTCATTTCGCAAAACTGGCTTTGGCTTATGCTCAAAAAGGGGCTTATCTCAACGGTATTTTGAAAAGTAGTCAATTTTTATCAACCCTTTATCGGGGTCAAAACGATACGGAAGCCCTCAGATACTATACCATCGCTGTAGCTGCCAAAGACAGTTTATACAGTCAAGACAAAATAAAAAGATTGCTCTCTATCAATTTTGAAGAAAAAGAACAAGCACAACAATTGGAAGCAGCAAAAGTAGTGTATCAAAATAACATCAAACTTGCCATTCTCATCGGGATATTAACCGTCTTTGCGGGTATCGCATTATTGCTGTATCGAAACAATCGGCAAAAACAAAAAGCCAATAGGATTTTGAAAGACAAAAACGATGAAATAGAAAAGACAGTCGCACAACTCAAAGTCGCACAAATATCGTTGGCAAAACGCAATGCAGAAAACGAATTGCTCTTGAAAGAGATCCACCACCGTGTTAAAAACAATCTCGAAATCGTGTCGAGTCTGCTGCAATTGCAAACGGCTCAAATTGACGACCCCTCAGTACAAGCGGCTATGTTGTCAAGTCAAAACCGTGTGCATTCGATGGGCATTATTCATCAAAAACTGTATCAAGGCGAGCATTTGGCAGCGATAGAAATGCGGGATTATTTTATCAATCTGAGCGAAAGTATCCTCGATTCGTTCAATGCCGAAGGGCGTATCAAAGTCGAATGTGATATGCCTAAATTGGTTTTAGATGTGGATACGGCTATATCCATCGGTTTGATTACCAATGAATTAATAACCAATTCGTTGAAATATGCTTTTAAGGGGGAAGAAAAAGGAGAAATTAAAATCAGCTTGACAGAGCAAAATAAGGACTCGATTACTGAGGGGGGGCTTTTGTTGAAAATATCAGACGATGGTATCGGAAAACCGATAGGTGGCAAAGCAAAAGGTACAGGGTTCGGTACGCAACTGATTAATTTATTGACAAAACAACTGGATGGTCAATTGACATATGAAATCAATAATGGGACGATTGTTTCTTTGGCTTTTAAAAAACCAAAATTGGGTTAAAGATAACTTAGAAATAACCCCTCAGTAAAAACACTTCTAAGACCCCATTGTCCAAACCGATGGGGCTTTTTTATATCTTAAAATATCTTCGGACAAAATTCCCCTTGTTTCGGACAGTAAAACCACCCATTCGTCCTCAACCACTTGGATTGCCTAATAACTCGCTGCAATTTTACTCTATTAAAAAGCAAAATAGAACAATTACACAACCTGTATAAATATCAAAAAATCAAATCACTATGAAAAAACAACACATTCCACTTAAGACGATTGACGCACAGCCCTAAAACCTCATACGCTTTGTAGACAACAATACAAGCATTTTACTGAGGGGTATCCCTTTCACTTCTTCACTATTATTTTTTAATCATTAATCAATTTTCAAATGAAATTCAATCAAATTGCGCTACTCATTGTCGGATTAAGCCTCCTTTCTATTGTCGCCTGTCAGAAAGACAATGTTCTCAATGATTCAAACATTGTCGTACCTGAATCAGTAAAGCAAGCCTTCATTCGTCATTGTAATACGGACGAGTACCACGAATATGAAATGGCAACAAGCCCCACATACAAAGCAGCTTTTGAAGCAAATGATGAACAAACAGCCCGTTTTGTTGCCAATTATGATAAAAATGCGTCTGTGCGTGCCGTCGTAACCATTCCTGTTGTTTTTCATGTGGTTTACTATAATGCGACTCAAAATGTATCTGATGCACAAATTGCAGCACAGCTTAAAGTATTGAACGACGATTTTCGCAATGCCACTGCCGTAGGAGGCGGGGCGAATGTTGAAGTTCAGTTTGTGATGGCAAGACGCACACCATCAGGTGCAGCCACAACGGGTATTGAACGCAAGCAGACGACAAGGTCTTCCTTCAGTTACACTGGTGGTACTGAGTATGTTAAACTATCAGGTTATGGATTAGCGGGTTGGAATTCACAAAAATACCTTAATATTTGGCTGTGCAATTTAGATGGTGGTTTGTTGGGGTATGCGACTTTCCCCTCTTCTATGGCTTCTTCGCCTTCTATGGACGGTGTCGTGTGTCTGTACAGCACTGTGCCAGGTGGCTCGGCAGCACCTTACAATTTAGGCAGAACCATGACGCACGAAGTCGGTCACTGGCTCAATCTCTATCATACATTTCAAGGCGGGTGTGCTACTAATTTGACAACGGGTGGTGATGCAGTATCAGATACCCCTGCTGAAAAATCATCTGCATTTGGTTGCCCAGTTGGTCGCAATACGTGTACTTCTGAGGGAGACGACCCTATCAAAAATTTCATGGACTACACCGACGATTCATGTATGAATATGTACACATCGGGTCAGAAAGCACGTGTTCAATCCATTTTCTCAACGATGACTGTTCCTGCTGGCGCACGAGTTGGTATTTTAAGTTCGTTGGGTGGTGTTGCGCCATAAAACTAAATAAGTAAAAACTTAGCTATCAGCTCTAAGTATTCAGCTATCTAAGCATTTTTTTATGAAAACATCTTTTGAAAGCTGAATACTTAGAGCTGATGAGTAAGTTTTTACCTAATGTGAAAGCAAAATAATCTATACTAAATGAAAAGTGAAAAACGAAAAGTGAAAAATATAAAACGTTGGTTATGAATGATTTGATTTGATTATTTTAGTAACCCATTTTCAAATGATTATATCTACAGTTTTACTGAGGGGGGTGTCTTATTTTCTAAACACCCCCTCAGTAAAGCAAATTGCTTCTTATTGCTATCAAATTTGATTATACGTAAAAGTTAAATACCACCTTCATGAAGCAAATTACCTCTTAATGTTATCAATTTGATTATACTTAGAGGTAAAATATGACCTTCATAAAGCAAATTGCCTCTTAATGTTATCAATTTGATTATACTTAGAAGTAAAATATGACCTTCATGAAGCAAATTGCTTCTTAATGTTATCAATTTGATTATACTTAGAAGCAAAATATGACCTTCATGAAGCAAATTGCTTCGTGAAGGTCATATTTTGCTTCATGGAAGTCGTCATTCTGTTAGATTGAGGAATAAGCAAATACTCACGTGGTCAAAATGGTATGGCAATCTTAAGGTTTACTGATAATAAAAAGGCACTTTTGGACATAAAAAGCACACATTCGTGCTAAAATATTTGCTTTTTCAACATTATTCATGCTATATTGCATAAAAATCACAATGGAACAATTACCCTGTATCACCAACGAAATTCCAAACAGTGATTCATAACGTCTCTGAAAGACAAACTTGATAAATACCCCTGTCTTGGGGTATTTATCATAAAATACATCAAATGAAAAAAATCAATCTTACCTTGTTGTTGCTATCACTCACTTACCTGTCCTCCTTCCCACAAGGACAATACGGTCAAACGTTGCAAACACAAACCATTTACCCACTCGAAACAGGGCAGTTTTTCAGAAGCGGGCAAAGCGGTATGCCTTTGCGCTCTATGTCTATGTCTCCTAACTTTTATCAGATTCCACCCGTTGTGACGTATGTGCCAGAAGGTGTTTATCTTTTTAAACGAAATAAGAAAAAACCAAAAGTGAACCATGCTAAGAAGTCGCACATTATTCGGTTTTGACCCCCCCTCAGTATAAATGCTTCTTTTACATTAAAATCAGAAAACAATGAATAAATCTCTATTGGAAAATCCAATAACAACCGCCGCCGCGCCAGTCGCAGAAACCAACCGCCTTAAAGTCATTGATGCCTTGCGAGGCGTTGCCCTTTTAGGGATATTACTGATGAATATCCCCGGCTTTTCAATGCCTGATTACTTCTCTGAATCCTTTCGCAACGACCCCACCAATGTCAATTTTTGGGTACGTGCCGTCATCAATACCCTTTTTGAAGGTAAAATGCGCGCCATGTTCGGTATGGTCTTCGGGGCAGGGGTGTTGCTTTTTGTTATGAAAAAAGAACAAACAGGCAAACCCGTGCATGGCTTATTTTATCGCCGTATGTTTTGGTTGGTACTGTTTGGATTAATACATGCCCATTTGATATTGTGGATTGGCGACATCCTCTATTTATATGGCGTGTGCGGTATGATTGTCTATCTGTTTCGCAACGTCAACCCTAAATATTTGGTGTGGGCAATCCCCATTGTCGCCATCATAGATTTTACAACAGGTACAATGTTTTATCAAGACCTCCGCGCTAAACGCATTGCTTATGTAGATGCCACAAAAGCACAAGCCGAAAATAAAACCCTGACCGATGCCCAAACAAAAGCCTTAACCACATGGCGACAAGTCGAAAAAACCATGATTCCGAACCGAGAAGATGCCAAAGAGAACACAAAAAAAATGAAATCCAATTACAGCACCGTTGCAGGCTATCTACGTCCTTTGGCTTTTGAATGGCAAACCAAATATTTATTCATGGAAATATGGGATTCCATCGCCTTGATGTTGCTCGGTTTAGCCCTCTTCAAATGGGGCTTTTTATCGGGCAATTGGTCAAATGATGATTATTGGAAAGTCATAAAGATTGGCTATGGCATTGGTTTGCCGTTGGTCATTTACAGTTTTTACTATGGTTTTGTCAATTTTCCAAACCTTGAAGCCAATCTCGCCCGCATGGAACGTGTCTCCATCAATTGGGTCAATCTGATTTATCCATTCCAACGCATCCTTTTAGTCATGGCACATGCCTCCGCCCTCATTTTGCTCTATAAATCAAATACAATACAAGGTCTTTTCCGCCGTCTCGAAGCTGTTGGGCAAATGGCTTTTACCAATTATATCATGCATTCGGTCATTTGTACCTTGTTCTTCTTTGGCTATGGCTTGAATTACTACGCCGAGTTAGAATTTTATCAAATCTTCTTTGTTGCCTTTGCTATTTGGATTTTACAATTGATTGTTAGCCCAATTTGGTTGCGCTATTTCTATTTTGGCCCTTTGGAATGGTTGTGGCGGAGTTTGACTTATTGGAAAGTGCAGCCGATGAAGCGGGAGTGACCCCCTCAGTATTTTCTATTTTTTTAGGAAAAAGTAAGCGTATTTTTATCGAAATGTAAGCACAGATTTTTTTGTCTTAAAATATCCATGCCTAAGACACCACAGTAGTTAGAAAGGATACCATTAGCAATAAAATCAATAATTTGAATAGGGTGATTTTTAAATTGCGTGCCAAAAACGTCAATGGATTCAATTTGAAAAACATCGGCGAAAATTCGACCATTGGCGGTTTCAACTTCCACTTGTCCAATAGATTCTTTAAAGTTAATTTGCTCGATATGCAAGATATTTTTGTCAAGATAAGTATCAGAAGAACCTGTATCTAACAAAAAAGGGAGTATGTTTTCTTCGTTAATTTCGACGTGAACGACCATCAAACCATCTTGTCGAGCCATTCAAAAGGGTATGTTATTTTTTTCATCGTGATTTGTGAAGTGTCCTCAATAGACCAATATGATAATTTGATTGATGCTGCCCTGTGAAAGTTAAAGTAAATTTCTTAAAACCTTCACGTCGTTCACCACCTTCAATACTCGCTACACGCTTGTCTTGGTGGTGTGCCAAAACAGTACCTTTTAGAATTTTCATACCATCAAAAACTGGGTTTCCTAAAACAACCCATTCATTGGGGTATTGAATTTTAATTTCTTCCCAAGTCAAGATTTTATCTTCAATAATTTCCATTGCAGAAGTTTTTAAATTTTAATAATTTACAAAGTTAAATGTTTTTATTGAAATCAAATACCCCTCAGTATTTTCTCTATTTTTTAATCAAAAAATCAATTTTTAAAAATGAAAACAACAATTCAATTTCTATTTTTGACCATCTCGGTCTTATTTTTTTCCAACCCTATCTTTGCACAAACACAAATCATCGGTACAATCGCCGCCAAATCGGGCAAGCCCTTACCTTTTGCCAATGTGTTGCTCTTAAATGCCAAAGATTCTTCTTTCGTCAAAGGGGCAATTGCTCAAGAATACGGTGGCTTTGCGATTCAAAACGCGGCTATGGGCAATTATTTAGTTGAAATAAGCATGGTGGGCTTTGTTAAAACGTATTCAACCGCCTTTCAACTGACCCCTCAGTATGCAAGCAAGGATTTAGGTATTATTGCTTTGTCCGAAAATGCAGAATTAAAAACAGTAGAAGTCGTCACTAAAAAGCCTTTGTTCGAGCAAAAGATTGACCGCCTTGTGGTCAATGTCGAAAATTCGATAACATCAGCAGGCAGTACAGCACTCGATGTCTTGGAACGCTCACCCGGTGTGATGGTGAATCGGCAAGAAAATCGAATTGCCCTTGCTGGCAAGACGGGCGTTGTGGTGATGATAAACGGCAAACTCAACTATATGGCTTCCGATGCTGCCGTACAAATGTTGAATGGTATGAGTGCCAGTATCATTGAAAAAATCGAATTACTGTCCACACCACCTGCCAATTTAGATGCTGAAGGCAATGCCGGTTATATCAATATCATTTTGAAAAAGAATCAAAACGAAGGTTTCAATGGTTCTTATGCGCTCACAGCGGGGTATGGCAAAGGCGCAATAGGCAACGGCAGTTTTAACCTCAATTATCGGTATAAAAAGTGGGCAGTATATGGTGCTTACAATCATGTGCTACAAGCTCAAGACCAAACATCGCGTATGTATAGGCGCATTTTATTAGGCAATGATTTGCTGGAAACAGAAACGGTGGCATTGCGGCATCCCAGCCAAAAAAACCATAATGCACTCATTGGGTTTGATTATCAAATCAATAAGAAGACAACTATAAGTTGGGGCATGTCTGCCTTTTTTAAAAAATATCAGATGGAGAATACTGCAAATGATACAAAATTATCTCAAAATAAGGTCGTTGATACGCTTATTCATCTCAATATCAATGAGACCAATAGGTGGCAGCACTTTGGCGCAAATTTTAATGTACAACATACTTTACGTGAAAATGAGGTGTTGTCGGTAAGTGCCGATTACCTACATTACGACAATAACCAACCCGTCAATTATGAGGAAAAGTGGACAGATGGTCACGACAAATTTCTTTTTGACCGACAGGTACGTAGTGCTAAAAAGACACCCATCAATTTTGGTGTTTTTAAAGTAGATTATGTCCGCGATTTAGGTAAAAAAGGAAAAATCGAGATGGGCGTAAAAGCTGTGATGTCTCAATTCGAAAACGATGTAGCCATCCAGTCACTCATTTCAAACACTTGGAAAACCGACCCTGCTTTCACAGCGAAATATAATTTGAAAGAAAACATCGGCGCAGCTTATACCGCTTATGAAATGAAATGGGGTGCAAAAACGACACTTAAAAGCGGTTTGCGCTATGAATATACGCAATCAAATTTAGGTTCAATAGAAAAACCAAATATCGTTGACCGTAAATATGGGCAGCTTTTCCCCAGCTTGTTTGTGACCCATGACTTTAATAAAAACAAAACATTAGGCGTTTCTTATAGCCGTCGCATTACACGTCCAACATTTACAGACCTTGCACCTTTTGTGTTTTTTGTTGATCCTTACACATTTTTGTCAGGCAATGCAGCGTTGCAACCCGCTATCTCTGACAATGTGAAAGCCGATTATCGTTACAAAAGCACGCTGTTTTCGATTCAATACAGCTATCAAGCGCGTCCCATTGCCGCTTTTCAAGCACAAATCGTTCCCGGCACAAACAAACTCGCCTTTGTCGCTCAAAATCTCGAAAATAGTGAAATCTATTCATTGACTATTGGGCAACCTTACAGCCCTTTTAAATGGTGGACGATGTACACCAATCTGGCGAGCGTTTTGAGTTATGTGCGCGGCTACAACAATGATTATTTGGTAACGGTCAAATTTCCAAACGTGACTTTATACAGCGCACAAACCTTTAGTTTGCCTAAAAACTGGTCATTTGAAGTCTCTGGTTTTTACAATTCAGGTGCTTTATGGGGCATATCCAAAATGAAAGCCATTGGTGAAGTCAATGTCGGTTTACAAAAAAAAATGAGTAAAAGTGGTAGTAAACTCAGCATCGGTTACGACAATATTTTTAACTCCTCTGCCTATCGTATTACCTTAGACCTGCCTGAGCAGAAGCAGTACTTTCAAACCCGTTTACAGTTTACACAACCAAGGTTTAAAATCTCTTGGTCACAAAACTTCGGAAATCAAAAGATGAAAGCGGCGGCGAAACGGGCGGATGCAGAGGAGAAAAAGCGGGTTGAGTGACCCCTCAGTATTTTTCCTATTTTTTAATCAAAAAATCAATCAAGGAATCAGTTACTTTTATGGTTATTTATCTCTAAAAACACATCAAATGCCGCTTACGCTATCTACTTTTCGACGTGAAGTCTATGCCGAATATTTTCGCATATTAGATTATTGGAAAATGTATGCTATAGACAACCAAAACGGTGGTTTTTATGGCGTCGTCAATAGTCAAAACCAACTCATTGCTGATGCGCCTAAGGCTATCGTTATCAATAGTCGCATTCTTTGGACGTTTTCGACTGCCTATATCCATTTTCATAAAGCCGAACATCGGGACATTGCCCGTAGGGCATACAATTATATCAAAGACCATTTTGTGGACAGTGCATATGGCGGTGTTTATTGGAGTGTCAAAGCCGATGGCACACCCCTCGAAACGAAAAAACAAATGTATGGCAATGCCTTTGCAGTCTATGGCTTGAGCGAATATTATAGAGCAACTAAGCAAAAAGAGGTCTTAGATTTAGCGATTCAAGTGTATCAAAATATAGAGAAATACAGTTTTGACCCCACATATAAAGGCTATATAGAAGCCTTCAATCGAGATTGGTCACAAACAGATGACTATATACTTTGCAGAGGTGAGAGTCGAAAATCTATGAATACGCATTTGCACTTACTCGAAGCCTTTACAAACCTCTATCGTGTTTGGAAAGATGATACTTTTAAAAAGCAATTTAAAAGCTTATTAGAAGTTATGATGAATCAGATTGTGGATAAGGAAACTTACCGTATGACCTTGTTCTTTGATGAACAATGGCGGCATAAATCTAAAACCATCTCTTACGGACACGATATTGAAGCCTCTTGGTTGATTTGGGAAGCGGCTGAAGTCTTAAATGATAAAACGCTCAAAGAAAAAGCGAAAGATTTATGTATCGAAATGGCAAAAGCCGCTTGTGACGGTTTGGGTACTGACCATGGTATGAACTATGAGTTTGAACCCAGTACACACCATCTCAACGATGAACGCAGTTGGTGGGTCATGGCTGAAGCCTGTGTGGGGTTTATGAATATGTATCAACTGACAAACAAGGTTCATTATCTTGAAAAGTCAACCAATGCGTGGGCGTTCATCAAGAAAAACCTGCTTGATTTGCAAAATGGTGAATGGTGGGGCGGTGTAAAACCAGATGGAACAATTACATTGAAAGATAAAATTACATTTTGGAAAGGTCCTTATCATAATTCCAGAATGTGTCTTGAAATATGGAAAAGGCTGGGATGAGGAAATGCTTTCTTAACGATGTCCAGAAAACTTGTACATTTAAAAGAAAAAAAGCACGAATTTCAAGCATAAATGCTTTGAAACCCGTGCTTTTTATGGTGTAATACTTAGAGAATGGTATTATTAACACCACACCTTAAAGTATGTTAGAACTAACGGTATCCACCGCCGCCGCCGCCGTAGCCGCCACCGCCGCCACGATTACCACCGCCGCCGCCGCCACCGTAGCCGCCACCGCCGCCACGATTACCGCCGCCGCCGCCGTAGCCGCCGCCACCGCCGCGATTGCCACCGCCGCCGCCGCCACGAGATTCGCGTGGTTCAGCTTTTTTAACAGCTATGGTATTGCCATCAAAGTCGCTGTTGTCAAGAGCAGTAATAGCCGCCGCACCGTCTTTGTCATCAGCCATCTCAACAAAGCCGTAGCCTTTAGAGCGACCCGTTTCACGGTCAGTGATGACATTAGCAGAAACGACTTCGCCGAATTGCTCAAATGCTTCGCGTAACGCCTCGCTTGAGGTGTCGTAATTTAATTTTGCAACAAAAATATTCATCTGAAAAAATTTAAAAATATAAAAGAAATTTAAAAAAATACAAGGAAAGTAAGCAGGATAATCCTAAAACCTTTAATAGGAATATGGATCGCAAAACTTAGGAGATGGGAAATGTCGTTACAAAACCTCAAGGCTGCCAAATGAGACCTTCTGTTTACATATGCACAAAGGTAATGTTGTTTATTCGATATTCTGCATTTTTTATTTTTTAAGTTGTTTTTATCGTGTTTTAAATTAATTATTTTAAAAAACACGACTCATAAAAAGCAATCTCTTTTTCCATACAGACATTTTTGTGGTGATAAAGCAGTAAATTGCACCCCTCAGTATAAAACAACTTTTTTACCAAATTTAAACTTAAATAAACTGAAGTACAATGAAAAACATCTTATTTACAACGCTATTGCTTATCGGCACACTCCTAACAACGTCTATGCTCAACCAAAAGACGATAAACAACTTACAGGAGCGACAAGGTAAAAACGAACTTTTTGCTGAAACGGAAACCAAATTTTTCTTGAAAGTTGTCGTTGCACAAATTGAATTTTCAAAGACGATGTAGGTAAAGTGACAAAATTAGTATTGAATCAAGGCGGTGCTAAAATGGATGCACCTAAAATAAAGTGAGCCATACCCCTGTCAAATGAATACCATTATCTGTTTGAATTAAGGCAAAAATTGAAAAAAACAAATATCTTTGCCCTAATAAACCTCTTTTTCAATAGAGTGCCTTGAAAGTTACCATTGAAGTTTATCGAATTGTAAAAATTTGATACAATTCAACAATATTCATTGATAAACACAAACTTAACAGAGCGACCCTCGCACATTACTATTAAATAACATAATGTCTCAATAATTAAATAATGTTACTTTTTAAACGCGTTTCGGATTTACAAAGACACCTCAATTCATTAAAAATCAAAAATTTATACATAGGATTTGTTCCTACAATGGGCGCATTGCATCACGGACACATTTCATTAATTAACCGTTCACGTGCCGAATGTAATATAACAGTTGCCAGTATTTTTGTCAATCCAACGCAGTTCAATAATGTAGTAGATTTAGATAAATACCCGCGCGCTGCTGAAAAAGACATTGAAATGCTCGCTGAATCTGGTTGCGACATCCTTTTTATGCCCGATGCTTCAGAGGTTTACCCAAATGGAACCACCCCCTCAGTAAAATTTAATTTTGGTAAACTCGACCGTGTTTTGGAAGGTGCATTTCGTCCCGGTCATTTTGAGGGCATGGCGCAAGTCGTTCATCGTTTGCTCGATATTGTACAACCCAATCGTTTGTATATGGGTCAAAAAGATTTCCAACAAGCTGCTATCGTTAGACGTATGCTGCAATTGATGAAGTCCGATATAGAACTTGTTTCTTGTCCAACACAAAGAGAGCCAGACGGCTTAGCCTTGTCGAGCCGCAATGCCCGCATTACGCCAGAAGACCGTTCAAAAGTCGCTTTGATTTATCATACATTGGCAGAGGCTGCAGAAAGGCTTGGGGAATATAACCCCCCTGATATCCAACGTATGGCATTATCAAAACTCAAAACAGAACCCCATTTCAGAGTCGAATACTTCGAAATTGTTGACGGACGCACTTTATTGCCCATTCAACTTTTTGAAGACACCGATTTTGCCGTTGCCCTTGTCGCTATTTGGGTCGGTGATGTGCGTTTGATTGATAATATTATTTTGAAACAAGCCATTGAGGAAAATGATATAGATACTGAAGGGTCTAAAAATATAGGTAGCCTTAGATAGTTATTGGTTATTTAGTTATTGGTTGTTTAATTATTGGTTACTCGTCATACGATTTGACCAGTAACCAATAACTAATCACCCAATCAAGGGAAAGTTTTCAAATTTTTATCGTTAGAAGAATCGAGTAGTTTTTTGACAACTAAAATTGCCGCCAAAATAAGGGTATAAGTGAACGTTGCAGTCATATTTTTTGATGAAATTTTTGAATAAAACGGACATTTCTATGTGATGGCTGCTCAAAAGTATAAAGAATTTTGAATGACCAATAATTTACATGCTTATTTGGAAGATTGTTTTCATAAATTTAACATACCCACCTTTATCGAAAACGATCCCATCAGCATTCCACATCGTTTTTCTAAGCATCAAGATATTGAAATTACTGCCTTTTGGACGGCTATGTTGGCTTGGGGACAACGCAAAACAATCATCAACAGTGCCAATCGTTTATTTGATTTGATGGACAATGCACCCCATGATTTCATCGTCAATCACATCGAAAAAGATAGGGCTATTTTCCTCGATTTTAAGCACCGCACTTTCCAACCCACGGATACACTCTACTTTCTTGAATATCTACAACACTTTTACAAAGAAAACGGCTCTTTGGAATTTGCTTTTGCAAAACACCTCGATTCAAGCACCCCCTCAGTATCCGATGCCCTTATCGGTTTTCACAACGAGTTTTTCAGTTTACCCGTTGCCCCTACCCGTACAAAAAAGCACATTGCAACGCCTACCTCAAAAAGCACTTGCAAACGGCTCTGTATGTTTCTCCGTTGGATGGTGCGCCATGACGACCACGGCGTTGATTTTGGTCTTTGGAAAACCATCAAACCTGCCCAACTTTTAATGCCCTTAGATGTTCATGTTGACCGTCAAGCCCGACGATTAGGACTTTTAAAAAGACCTAAAACCGACTGGCAAGCTGTTTTGGAATTGACAGAAAACCTCAGACAGTTCGACCCAAATGACCCTGTAAAGTACGATTTTGCGCTGTTTGGACTTGGTATTTTAGAAAAAGAACAAAGTTTACCGCCTTTTTAAAACAAAATAATTATTTTTCATTAAAACAAATACAACAAATACAACCCAATTTACCCTAAAAATGTAACTTCGCACCATTAACACAATTCCGTTCAGCACTCAAAACACGTAACCCGAAACTCACAACCCATTATGGCAATCCAAATCATATCCGCAGGTGCGGGCAGTGGCAAAACTTACCGATTGACCCAAGATATGGTCAAATTACTGAGGGGGGGTACAAGAGCTTCAGGCATCATCGCCACGACATTTACCTCCAAAGCAGCCGCCGAACTTCATGAACGCGTCAGCACCAAACTCCTTGAAGAAGGCTTAACAGAACAGGCAAATGACCTTTCAAATGCCCTCATAGGCACGGTACATGGTCTGGGTGTGAAACTTTTGAAACGATTTGCTTTTGAAGCAGGTGTATCCCCACAGGTTGACATCATGGCAGAAGAAGACCAGCACATTTTTTTCAATCAGTCTTTGTCTCAAATTATGACTTATGATAGGGTCAACTGTATGAATGATCTGTGCGATAAACTCGGCATGACCAAAAAAGGAACATACGATTGGCGTAAAAACGTTCATGAAATCGTGGACGTAGCCCGAGCCAATGCCTTTTCGTCGGCTGTTTTGGAAGAAAGTAAAATCAAGTCTTTTGAAAGTTTCAAGCAGTTTTTGATTGTTGAAGATTTAAACGATGCTAACCCCCTTCTCAAGTCGGGGGATGATTATAATACTCATCTTTTGACCCTTTTACAAGGAGCTATTGACAACCTCGAAGGCAGTTCAGACGAAACCAAAGTAACAAAAGATGGCATCGGTGAACTCAAATTACTCCGCAACGACCTGCGTGCGCGTGGCTCTTTGCACTGGTACAATTGGGTGAAATTGACCAAAATAAAAATGGGGGCAAAAAGTAAAGCACATATCGAAGAGTTGGTTGATTTTTGTAAAACGCACGTACAATTTCCTGAATTTCAAAGAGATATACGTGATTTTATTTTTACCATTTTTGACATCGCTGCCGAAGCTATTGCTGAATTTGACCGCTTCAAAAAACAACGTGCCTTGATTGACTATACCGATATGGAGGTGTTGGTACGTGGTCTTTTGGAAGACCCCTCAGTAATTGAAGTCCTAAAAGACGAATTGGACTTGCTGATGGTCGACGAATTTCAAGACACCAGCCCCATACAACTCGATGTCTTTCTCAAATTATCAAAAATTGCCAAACATTCTATCTGGGTAGGCGACCCCAAACAAAGTATTTATGGTTTTAGAGGCGCAGAACCGCGCCTGATGCAAGCGATTTTGGAACACGTAGGCATTAAAGATGAAGACATTTTGAAAGACTCTTGGCGCAGCCGTCCCAATATCGTTTTTGCCACAAATGCCATTTTTAAAAAAGCGTTTACTGACTTGCCTATTGAGCAAATTGCCTTACATCCCAAACGCCCCGACCTACCTTCACAGACAGATGCGCTCCTTCATTGGCATTTTCAACTGGACAATGACGGCGACAAACGCAATAAACCCAATGCCGATTGGTTCAATTCCTGCATAGCAGAACAAGTAAAAGTAATGCTTAAACAAGGTATATACATTATGCCAAAAGGCGAAAAGACCATACGTTTGGCGCGTGCAGGCGATGTAGCTATTTTCTGCCGTTCCAATAAACAATGTACCGATATGGCTGAAAACCTACATCGAGCAGGTATAAAAGCCGCTATTGCGCGTACAGGTTTGCTCGAAACGGCAGAAGCGAAATTGGTTTTAGCTGTGCTGCGTTACCTGCTCAATAAACATGATTCTCTCGCTATTGCAGAGATTTTGTTATTGGCAGAGCGGTTTGATTTGTCCTATATCATCGAAAATCGGTTGCATTATTTGGAAGAAATTGGCGAGGAAAATTATGATTGGCGATGGGCATTAGACAATGATTTCATTAGAAAAATAAGCGACTTAAGACGTGAGACTTTAGAACTGTCTGCTAACGAAATTTTAAACTTTGTACTTGAAGAATTGGATTTGCGGCGCATCATCGCCGCATGGGGTAACAAGACACAAAGGCTTGAAAATATAGATGTTATACGACAATTATCTTTGAAATATGAAAATGCCTGTAATCGCCTCCATTCGGCGGCATCGCTCGGCGGCTTCCTACTTTGGCTCGCTGAAAAAGCAGAAAGAGAGGAGGATACACAGAGTTCAGGTGAAAGTGAAGATGCCGTCAATGTGTTGACTTATCATAAATCTAAGGGTCTGGAATATCCTATTTGCATCATGGGCAGCCTTGATCAATCGCTGCGAAATGATGTTTTCGGGGTCAATATTGTGGCTGATACTGAGGGGGGGAATGGCGAAACCGTTGGGGTGAATTTAGAGGATATTTTGAGTGGGCGTTGGCTGCGTTTTTGGGTCAATCCTTATGCCGACCAATTTAGAAATACAGAGTTAGAAGACCGTATCAATAACTCCGATGCCAAAGCTGAAAAAACCTTATCGGTACTCTCCGAAGAAGCCCGTTTGTTGTATGTGGGGATTACAAGGGCGCGTGATTACCTCGTTTTCCCGACTTATCAAGGCGGTGTGACGAAATGGCTCAATCGGGCGTGGCATCAAGGCAAGGAAGAATTTCCGACTGTGGAAACTGGCAATGAAACGCCTTTTGAGTGGAACGGATGCTATTTGAGTAAAGATTTTGGCGAATATTGGTTTGCAAAAGACTTTGGCTATGCTGAAATGCCCACTGAACAGACTGATTATATGGCATTACGCCAAGGCAAACGCACCTTTTCTGCGTATAAAATTGATTTAGAAAAAGAATTTTTTAGTATCGGGAATCCTTTAAAAGTGGGTGATACTGAGGGGTATGCTTCGGCATTACCGCTTAAAGAGGACGCCAATACAGCTTTAGTGTGCAAGGCTTATACCGCTTTTTTGATGTCTTGCGAAGCTCAACCTTCGGATTTACAATCTAATTTAGCTCTTGCCAAACAACTTGCAACGCGTTTTGATGTCTTAGAAATGCTTGATTTCCAATGGTTTGTTCGCCAAGCTAATTCTTTATTCGATTTTTTATATCAAAAATATACTATTGAAAGTATCAACCGTTGCTATCCCATTCGGGGACATCACAACGGGCGTTTGTTTGAAACCAAATTATCTTTTTTGATAGAAAATAAAGACGGGTCGCTGGTTATTATTTTGTCATCAGACCTAAGCGATGTTAAAAAAGTGAAATCAGAAGCTGCCGCTTATACGATGCGTTGCAGCTTGATACAAAAAGCCTTGGTTAAGATTTGGGGAAACAAGCCGATAGTTCAGTATGTTCATTTTCCGCTATTGGGGACATTGGTGATTTTAGAATAGTTGTTTTCAGAAAAACCGCATAGCAACATACCCACCTACCCAATAAATTAACTTGCCTGACTGCTTTGTATGCCAATTAGGGATTATTTTTTGGCGAAAAACCGCTGCTGCTTGCCCATCAGCCAAATTTCCATAATAGCCATTTAAGGTAGGCGCGATAGCTATACCGAGTTTTTTTGATAGTTGAAGGTTCAAAGCAGGTACAAAACGAAACAATTCATTATTCAATTTCCGCGTGATTGGCCCTAAGCTCATGTGTTCGACCGTCGCATCAAGTGTCAAACTCACTTTTTTACTGAGGGGTATGCATGAACCAAAACCTATGCCGACTCCCCAAAGCGGTAATTGCCAAAACGCACCGCTGTCCACCCGCACAGAACCAATGTAGTTTGTATAAAACTTCCGAGTGCCTGTTTTGTAAGCCAAATTGACAAAAACGCCTTCATTTGCTGACACTTCAAGGACGTGGTAGCCTTTTTTGACCACATTAAAAAAGCCTAAAACGATGCCCGACATTGTGTCCGAGACATTTATAAACCCTAATTGCAAACCGCGAACCTTATTAGCAGAATTAATCAAACCTACTTGAACGCCTACCGTATCGGCATTATTTGTTACGCCGCTCAGTTGAACGCTTGTTCTACCATTGGCAACTTTGTTGACAATCCCAGCAATTTGAACGCCCCCGTTGCCTTGCACGGCATAGTTGTTAACGAGTGAAATTTGCCCACCCCTCAGTACATCGGCTGCATTTGTAATGCCCGCGATTTGAATGCCCCGATTGGCTCTAACTTTGTTGACAATACCTGATATTTGTAAACCACGCATATCGTATTTCACCACATTTAAAAGAGTGCCTATTTGTAAACCACTGACATTGCCACGATTAATATTGCCCAAACCGCCAAATTCAAAAATACGATTGCCTGCAGAATAGCCAACGGTGGCGTTGACTGAATAATTATTGACGACATTCCCACTCAATCCTAAATTAGAACCGACATAAGGAAACAGCGAAAAATGCCATTTTCGCTCCAAATTGCTTTTGATGTTTTTATCATTTACACGCTCAACCGTACGAATGCCATTGCGAAGCCAACGCTCGAAAGTGGCTTGTGACAGCAAAACCTGTTCTTTATAACCCTCCATATCACCACCGTCCACTTTCACCTTTATTGTTAGAGGCTTTATTTCTGGCGTGGGTTCAGCTTCGGGAGCAAGTACAGGCAGCAATGAAACGTCGAGATATTGAGGGGCCGCCTTTTCACTGCGGACTTGAAGGAGGGTATCTCCATAATTATAACGTGCGATTGAGAGTTCCTTTATGGCTTCACGACTAACGATTTCGTAATAGCCAAATTTGTCAGTTGTTGCAGATTTCAAGGACTTTTTATCATAAACGGTCACATTAGGCAGTTTTTCGCCTGTTTTTTGATCGCTGATATAACCACCAATCAATCTTTCATCAGTCTTTAATTTGCGAATAATGAGGTAATTACCTTTTTCTTTGAACTCATAATTATCACCTAAAATGGTGCGTATCACACCTCTGACCGATTGACTTTCTGAAAAAAAAGACACCTTTTTGTTGGCATCAAGAATGTTTGAATTATAGGAAAAATAAAAATTGGCTTGTTGTGAAATCGTTTTTAATACTTCACCTATAGGCGCATTTTGCACTTTTAAAGTAACAGGCCTTTCTAAGATAGACGTTTGAGCAAATGTGTAAATAGGCAAGAAGCAAAAGACAAAGAGGTGAGGTACATACGACAATGGGCAAACTTTTCTCCATCGAAAATTTGCCCATTGTCGTATGATTATTTTCAAAGGTTTGTTTCTAAGCATAAGTCATTGATTTTGAATCTGATACTTCAAAACCCGAAAATAGTGAGGTCAGTAAAAATATGAAATACATTTCGACGGAGGTGGTGATTTTTACGGCTAAAAACCCTTTTACTCCTTACAGCCCGTGCCGCTTAAGACCATTTTATCACCTATTTTTTGAACCTTCAAATTGATGGATTCGCCAATAATTTCCTTGAAATAGAAATCTAAATCGTCTCCTTTTTGATAAGTAGAAGTAATGGGGCAATTTTCAATTTGTGGCGAAACGATTTCAATATGGGTATCAAAAAGCTGATTTATTTGTTTGACTGCCTCTTTTAAGGTCGTTTTTTCAAAACCCAATATGTTTGTCTTGTAAGCCGTGACGTTTTTATCTGTATTTTTTACTTTTTCAAATTGCCCTGTTGCAACGTCATAAATTGCTTTGTCGCCTTTTTCGATATAAATTTCTGCGCCATTTGCCCCCCTCAGTAACACTTTGCCAGTTTCGACGACGACGATTATTTTTCCTGTTTCTGATAAATTATCTACATTAAAAGATGTGCCTATTACTTTGATTTCCAATGTTTTAACTTCAATCACAAATGGTTTATCGGTATCGTGGGCGACATCAAAAAAGGCTTCCCCCGACATTTTGACACGGCGTTCTTTTTTTGAAAAAACGGTTGTCAAACTCGATTGTTTATTCAAACTGACCCGTGACCCATCTGAAAGTGTATCCTGTATAACGGCAGCGGTGGCGACGATTTCTTGTGTTTTTAAGACAGCATCACCTTTATTAAAAAACTGTATTGCGCCAAACAGAATGAGCGCGGCGGCGGCTATTTTCATGATATTGGCTGTTGATAACCACTTAATAGTCAATCGTTTAGGCGGCTCGTGTATGCGTTGATGAACCCTTTCCCAAGCTGCATCGGTATCTACTGCCAGCGATTCGACAGCATCGCCACTTTCAAACCATATCCGCTTTAAATCATCGAAATATTTTCGATTTTCAGGCGCGGCATCGAGCCAACTTTCGACGGCTGTTTGCTCATCGGCAGTCGCTTCGTCGGCAAGGACTTTGGCGATTAAATCATCTATGTCATATAATTCATTCATGCAAAACTTGGGTTTTTATATAAATACTGAGGGGTGCTTCATTCTCGCTTTTAGGGTGTAGCTCTATAACATATTATAAATGCCAAAGCAAAATCGTATCTCAATTTATATACCTAAAACGCTCATTATCAAAGCAATCGTCATAAAATCTGCTAATTTTAACCTTAAAATTTTTAAAGCCTTACCCATTTGATTTTCTACTGTTTTCACCGAAATCCCTAAGGAATCGGCGATTTCTCTGTATTTTAATTCCTCAAAACGACTCATTTTGAAAATCAAGCGGCATTGTTCGGGCAGGTCGGCAATCGCCTTTTCTATCCGTTGCCGCAAGTCATCAGTTGTGGCATGGTCGGGTTGGACTTCTGGATTTTGGTTTATTTCTTCCAAATTCATGGCTTTGTACGCATCTCTAATTTGAACTTTCTTTATTTGATTTAAACTCGCATTCCGCACGG
Source organism: Saprospiraceae bacterium (assembly GCA_031411275.1). Taxonomy (GTDB): domain Bacteria; phylum Bacteroidota; class Bacteroidia; order Chitinophagales; family Saprospiraceae; genus JAAFJT01. Next base: position 34,992 of record JANOAU010000203.1, read on the forward strand.
CTCTGAATAGGTAGGCTTGCACCGAAGTTGTCACTTCAAGCGTTGCCCGTTGTTCCCAAAGCCGACAAAACAAGGTTTGCACGATTTCTTCAGCCTCGTCATTATCCGTCACTATCGTTCTGGCATAAGCGCACAAGCGCGGATAGAACGCCCTAAACAACTGCTCAAACGAAGATTCGTCACCTTGATTTATCGCTATAAATACTTCTTTTTCAATGACTTGCACAAATAATTGGTTTTGTGGATTTTTTAAGATTAGAGATTTCGGACACGAATTTCGCTAATTACACCAATTAATTTTGTTTTTTTGTCATTCTGAATGAAATGAAAGAATCTAAATATAAAATCATTTAGGTTCTTTCATTTCATTCAGAATGACAAAAAATCATTACCTCCAATCCTTAAAACCCTAAAATCAGTGATTTAAAATTTTACAACCCGTCCACTGCCCGTCACGTTTGCATTTACTGAGGGGGTGCCTTTATAGACAATATCGCCGCTACCTGTAATCGTTGCGTCCAATTGACGCAAAACATGGAGCTGCATATCGCCTGAGCCACTGATTTTTACATTTGCTGCTTCGCAAGGCAGTTCATAAGCGCGCATATTGCCCGATCCACTGATTTTTGCATTCATATTTTTAGCTGTGCCAGCAAAAGAAAAATTGCCTGAACCGCTTATGAGCATACCAATATCGCCGAAACGATAAGTGCCGATTGTGCCGATATTGCCCGAACCTGTCAATTCCACATTGGTCAATTTGGGCAGCGTCACGGTCACTTCACCCGCCGTATTACTTAACCATGTGTGGTCACGATAGGAGACCACGAGAGTGTTGCCAACTATGCGGGTTTCGAGATAAGGTAGTGTGTTTTCGTAGTCTTTTGCGACTATTTTAACGGTATCACCTTGTTTTATATGTACATCCATCGAACCATCCATACGGATTTCTGTAAAATTGGTATTGCTCAATACCCGTGTTTCGCTTGTAATTCTTCCCGAACCAGATATGCGGTCGGCGAAACAACTGTTCAAAAAAAGGACAACGGAACATAAAAGACTGAAATTCAATAGTTTTTTCATGACAATAAGACTGATAAATTGAGTGAATCAAAGAAAAGGGAATGATGTTGTTTTGAGAAAAAGTGTACGTAGCTTCTGTATTAAAGACAATTATGTCTCGCAGTACCCCCTCAGTATTTTCCCCTTTTTTTAAGTTTTTTTTAACGCTGGAAAACCAATGCGACCTTGAGCCTCGTAAATGACGCCAACAAACAATAAATGATAATAAGTGAAAAACGAAAAGTGAAAAATACAAGCGGCTGTTTAGGACTAATTTAAAATTTCCCTTTCAAGCAATTAGTTAAATTGAGTACAGCATCAAAAAAAAATTCAAACCTTTAAAACCGAACAAACTTATATTCTCGTAAATGATGCCGAATAACAAATTACAATTACTTGAATTTTTCAAACCTTTAAAACCGATTAAACTCTTTTCTTCGTAGATTAAAAACAACAAATTGTAGCTAAAAAATAAAAACTTATTTATTTAATATTAAAACCAAACAATCTTTAAACATCGTAGATAAGTATAAAGAACAACAAATTAAATCACACAATTTTCTTTATTTTAATAAACTAATAAAACTCATTTTTTTTCAATTCTATTTTTAATAAACATACATTTCCTTCTTAATTAACATGATTTTATATTAACTTAGGTAATTTCATGTTTAATAAGCACAAATTCATTTTTAATTAAGTACAATAATAATTTAACAACAATTTCATTTCTTTTAATTTTTAAAATTCATAATTACATGAAAAACTTTCTTAAAACGGCTGCGCTCGTCGTATTCGCCGCTGCCCTTAGCACAACAAATGCAGAAGCTCAATCAATGAGTTCAAACAAAATGTCTGAACCTATGACGGTTCAAGTAGGTGGTGAAGCTATGTTCCCAAAGAAAAACATTGTTCAAAATGCGGTCAATTCTAAGGCACACACAACCCTTGTAGCGGCTGTAAAAGCAGCAGGTTTGGTTGATGTTTTGCAAGGTGCTGGTCCTTTCACGGTATTCGCTCCCGTCAACGATGCGTTTGAAAATTTGCCAGAAGGCACTGTTGCATCGCTTTTGAAGCCTGAAAATAAGGCAACTTTGACAAAGGTTTTGACTTATCACGTCATCTCTGGCAAGTATGACTTCAATGCACTATCAGCACTTATCAAAAAAGGTAAAGGCAAAGCAGAATTGGCAACAGTTTCAGGTGGTAAATTGTGGTTCAAGATGAATGGCGCACGTAACATCACTGTTTGGGATGAAAACGGCAGTTCAGCTAATATCAACACGTATGATGTGTATCAATCGAATGGCGTTATTCAGTCTATTGACGCGGTTTTGTTGCCAAAAATGTAATTCGGGCAAGTAAGCGGGTGATTTTCGAATTGCCCCGCTTACTATAATACTTGACATATGAACAAGTTTGAGATTAATAAATCAATTTTCAGTAGAGTTTAGATTTTGTGTCCTTTCTAAAAAAAGGTTTAAGGGTTTGGAGAAATGATTCTCCAAACCTTTTTTTCGTTTTAAAATCGTAATTTTGCGGCTAAAAATGATTTTTTATGACAAGAATAGACAAAAAAACGCTCAAAATTAGCCTAAGCTACATCGAATACTTAGTAGAAGTAGCAGAAATGTGGCAAAACGGTCAAACCTCAACAACAGGTTTTAACAATAGTCCTACTATGTTAGACTATACGGCAGACAACCTCGGACGTATGTACCGCCTCAACGACACTACCCAATTGATACCTGAAATGCATGATTTTCTATCAAAATTGACAAAACCGACGACTTGGCTCACGATTACTGAGGGGTGGTGTGGCGATGCCAGTCAAGTTGTACCTGTGTTTGAGAAAATCGCTGTGGCTCAACCCCTTATCACGCACCGCCTCATTTTCAGAGATGAACATCCTGACATTATGGATGCTTTTTTGACCGATGGCGACCGCTCGATCCCGAAACTCATTGTGCTGGACGAACACGGTGAAGTACTGACTTATTGGGGACCGCGCCCACAAGCCTTGCAAGATATTGTGCAAGGCATTAAAGCAGATATGGCTGCCATGACGAAAGCAGAACGCAAAGCGTATATTGAATCCGTGAAATCCACCGTGCATGGTTGGTATGATAAGGACAAAACGGTGGGGACGCAGAGAGAATTGTTGGCGATGCTTGAAGGGGTTGGCATATAGTGTGTTTTAGAAAAAAGGGCAGCGATACTGAGGGGGTAATTTCAAAAGCGACACATATAAGTAATGATGAAGGATAAAGGATGAACGATGAATAATGTAAGAGTTTGATTATCAAATACTTGTGGTAAATAAATGTCCCGTTTATTTCTGTTCATCTACTTAGAACGCTCTATGTGTTTTCAAAAAACAAGTAACTTTACCTTATTTTTTTAGAAATCAGAATAAAACCAAACATAAAAATGCCCAATTTTAAAGAAATAGCCTTCAATCGCAATGTTTTTAAGGTAAGTGATAAGTCTCAAAAGGACGAGGCTTGGGAAACACCTGAAAAAATACCAGTCAAATCTGTTTATAAGGCTTCTGATAATGAGGGGGTGACTGCACAGTTTGTAAGTGGTTTGCCGCCATTTTTGGGTGGCCCTTATAGCCTTATGTACGTCACGAAGCCGTGGACGATACGCCAATATGCAGGTTTTTCGACTGCAGAAGCCTCAAATGCTTTTTATCGGCGCAACTTAGCGGCAGGGCAAAAAGGCTTATCAGTGGCTTTTGATTTGGCGACACATCGGGGTTATGACAGCGACCATCCGCGTGTGACGGGCGATGTCGGCAAAGCAGGTGTGGCGATTGACTCGGTGGAAGACATGAAAATTCTATTTGACCAAATTCCGCTTGATACGATGTCGGTTTCGATGACGATGAATGGAGCGGTCATTCCCATCATGGCATTTTATATTGTAGCGGCTGAAGAACAAGGCGTGGCGGCTGAAAAACTAAGTGGGACAATTCAAAATGATATTTTGAAGGAGTTTATGGTGCGCAACACATATATATATCCACCTGCGCCTTCGATGCGGCTTATTGCAGATATTTTCGCCTATACGGCAGAACGAATGCCAAAATTTAACTCGATTTCTATCTCTGGCTACCATATTCAAGAGGCGGGTGGCACAGCAGACATTGAGTTGGCTTATACATTGGCGGACGGTTTGGAGTACATTCGGGCGGGCTTAAAGGTTGGTTTGGACATTGATGAATTTGCGCCACGGCTGTCGTTTTTTTGGGGTATTGGCATGAATCATTTTATGGAAATTGCCAAAATGCGTGCAGGACGTATGTTATGGGCTAAAATTGTGAAGCAATTTAACCCTAAATCAGATAAATCTATGATGTTGCGGACGCATTGCCAAACGTCGGGTTGGTCATTGACGGCGCAAGACCCGTTTAATAATGTGGCGCGGACAACGATTGAAGCGATGGCAGCGACACTGGGTGGAACGCAATCGTTACACACGAATGCACTGGATGAAGCCATTGCTTTGCCAACCGATTTTTCAGCTAAAATTGCAAGGGATACGCAGCTTTTTATTCAAAAACAAACGGATATTACAAAGGCGTGTGACCCATGGGCAGGCTCTTATTATGTTGAATATTTGACTGAAAAAATCGCTGCACGGGCTTGGTCATTGATTCAAGAAGTAGAAGAAATGGGTGGCATGGCAAAAGCGATTGAGGAAGGCTTGCCAAAACTACGCATCGAAGAAGCGGCTGCACGGAAACAAGCGCGAATAGATGCGGGAAAGGATTTCATTGTCGGTGTCAATGTGTTTCGACACGAAGAGGATTTGCAATTTGACCTTTTAGAAGTAGATAATTCGACTGTTCGAGATGCTCAAATCGCTCGTTTACAAAAAATGAAGGCAGAAAGAGACCCCTCAGTATTTGAAGCCTTAAACCAACTTGAAGAAGTGGCTCGTACAGGCGAAGGCAATTTGCTGGAAGCGGCTGTTGATTGCGCGCGTAAACGGGCATCTTTGGGTGAAATTTCCGATGCTATGGAAAAATCGTTTGGACGTTTTCAAGCCACAACTCGTTTATTATCAGCTATTTATAGTCAAGAGAATCAGATGAATGATGATTTCAAAAAAGCATTGGCTTTAACGGATAAATTTGCGGAACTTGATGGTCGTCGTCCACGTATTATGATTGCCAAATTGGGACAAGACGGACATGACCGTGGGGCAAAAGTAATTGCCACCAGTTTCGCAGATTTGGGTTTTGATGTGGATATTGGTCCTCTTTTTCAAACACCTACCGAAGCGGCTCGTCAAGCAGCCGAAAACGACGTACACATTATTGGCATTTCAAGCCTTGCGGCGGGACATAAAACCCTTGTCCCTGAAACGATTGCCGCATTGAAAACATTGGGTCGCGGTGATATTATGGTTGTTGTTGGCGGTGTGATTCCACCTGCGGACTACACGTATTTATATGAGTGTGGTGTAGCAGGGATTTTTGGACCAGGAACTGTTATTCCGAAAGCAGCGGCACAAATTTTAGAAATGATGATTGAGATGATGACGTAAAATGTCGCATTTTAAAAGCTTTTAGGGCATAAATACTGAGGGGCCATTATCACAAAAACCTTCATAGACCGCACATTTTGTGTTTGTCTTTTTTTTGTAAAAAAATTCCTTTTTTTTGAATGAAGAGGAGCTTTATTTATGTTCAATTTTAACATAAACCCAAAAACAGTTAAAATGTGGTGTATTACGTGTCCAAAAAGTGTTTTTTAAAGGTCTAACAACCCTCTTTTATGTTTTAAAAATTTTGAATCCTTAATTTGTTTCATTTTGTAATTGAATTTTTGTTCTTTTGCACCGATTTTTGAGAAAAAGCAAAGAGGAAATTGATAAAAAAGAGGAAAAAGAGGAAAAATGCAACCCCATAAGGTGTCGTTTTCAGGAAACATTCTTCGATTTAAAGCCCTTCAAAATCTGATTTTCAAATTTCTATGAACCAGCATTTTTTAATAAAAAATTGAAATACAGAGGAAACAAGATATATGAGATTCTTCAATTTTTTCACACAAGAATTAGCCATTGACTTAGGCACTGCCAATACACTTATCATACAAGATGATCAAATTGTTGTAGATGAGCCTTCAATTGTTGCTATTGACCGCAAATCGGGGAATATCCTGGCGGTGGGGCAAAAAGCCATGTTGATGCATGAAAAAACCCATGAAAATATCAAAACGATTCGCCCTTTAAAAGATGGGGTTATCGCCGACTTTCAAGCGGCTGAAAGTATGATAGAGGGTTTTATACGTATGACAGGTGCGCGGCGGCGTTTTTTTACACACCTTAAAATGGTTATATGTATTCCTTCTGGTATAACCGAAGTAGAAAAAAGGGCGGTTTTTGAGTCCGCCGACCACGTAGATTCAAAAGAGACATACTTGATACATGAACCTATGGCCGCAGCCTTGGGTATTGGTTTAGATGTAGAAGAGCCAGTGGGTAATATGATTATTGACATTGGTGGCGGTACGACTGAAATTGCTGTTATTGCTTTGTCGGGTATTGTTTGCGACCAATCTATTCGGATTGCAGGCGATGAATTGACAATGGATATTTTGAACTACATGAAACGGCAGCATAATATCCTCATTGGTGAGCGGACGGCAGAACAAATAAAAATACATGTAGGCTCGGCATTGCCCGAACTCGATAATCCACCTGAAGATTATGCCGTTAACGGACGGGACTTGATGACAGGTATTCCGAAACAAATAACGGTTGGATATAGTGAAATTGCTCATGCACTTGATAAATCTATATCAAAAATCGAAGATGCTGTTTTGAAAGCCTTGGAAAGTACACCCCCTGAATTGGCTTCGGATATCTATAAAACAGGCTTATACCTCACGGGTGGCGGCGCCTTACTGAGGGGTCTTGATAAACGTATTTCTGCTAAAACAAAATTACCTGTTTCAGTTGCCAATGATCCTTTGAGAGCTGTGGTTAGAGGTACAGGTATTGCTTTGAAAAACACACATAAATTTACGTTCCTTATTGACCGTAAACGTGTTTAAGTTAATGATGAATGATGAAGTATGAATGATGAAAAATTCATCCTTCATACTTCATCATTCATCATTCCTTTTCCAGCCAAATGATTTTTGCGAATATCATTTGGCTGTTTTAATTTAAAGTGAGGTTGTGTAAAGACAGATATAATGGTAAGTAAAGAGTAGATAGTAATAGGGTAGATAGACAGTTGATAAAATCTTAGTTTTCAATATTTTACACATCTCCCTACTCTCTACTCAATTACGCTCTACTACTTAAATTTTTATACACTGCAAAGATGACTACAAAGGCGCATGAATTTTCTCTCACGATACGGCAATTTTTTACTGTTCTTGTTTCTTGAATTTTACTCACTTTATATGGTGGCTCGGTATAACAAGAAACAGAATGAGATTTACCAGAGTTCGGCAAATCTGGTGAGTGGTTATATTTATGAGAATGCCAGTACCATTAGAAATTACTTCTCCATGCAAGCCGTAGCGGATAACTTGGCACATGAAAATGCAGAACTCCGCACCCAACTTGAAGCCTCAAAATATATTGCCGTTCAGGAGCGTGGAAAAGTCATCTTTCCCCTTGATACGTCCACTATACGCCGCGATACCTCTCCAAGAAAAGATGTGATTCAACAGTTTAACTATATTTCTGCGGAAGTTGTGAGTAATTCTATTGCTCGCACTGATAATTATTTAACCATCAATCGAGGCAGCAACCACGGTATTCAAGTAGGGATGGGTGTTATCAGCCCAGATGGCATAGTGGGCATAGTACGCAATGTCACACCCCATTATGCCCAAGTGATGTCTATACTGAACAAACGGAGCAGTATTTCAGCCATGATAAAAAGGAACCGGTATTTTGGCTCACTTGTTTGGGACGGCATCAACCCGAGTATCATGACATTGGATAATGTACCCAAACATGCTGACCTCATTCGCGGGGACACCATCATAACGAGTGGCTTTTCAGATGCCTTTCCGGGCGGCGTACGCATTGGTCGTATTGTTGATTTCAAGGTAAGAAATGGTTTTTTTGCAATTGACGTCGAATTATGGAACGATTTATCGAATATTCGTTACGTTTACGTTGTCGAAAATTTAATGCTATCAGAGTTAAGCCAGTTCAAAAAGTAAAATGAGTAATACCTTAATATTGCGGAATATCGTCCGCGCCATCTTTCTTCTGGCATTTCAAGTGCTGGTGCTGGCTCAGATTAATTTGGGCGGAAAGTCTTTCAGCTATATTTCTATTTTTATATATCCGCTTTTTTTGCTCTTCTTACCTTTGGCTACGCCTATATGGTTAATGATGCTTATGGGCTTTGTGTATGGCTATATCATTGATATTTTTCTTAACACATTAGGTATGCACGCAGCAACGTGTGTTTTTATGGGTTTTATACGTTCAGGTTTGATTCGTCTTTTTGAACCACAAGGTGGTTATAAAGATAAGTCAAGCCCGACACGACGCTCTTTGGGTTTTGTGTGGTTCCTACGTTATGCTGCTATCTTTATGTTCATTCATATATTTTTCTTTTTTTCCGTTGAGGAGTTTACGCCTTTCTATTGGCGAAAGATTATTTTTTACACGCTTCCAAGTTATGCTATTTCTTTAGTTTTGGTTATGATTTATAGTTTTTTGTTAGATCCCACAGAGTAAATTAAGCATCTTACATTTCCCTCACAATTTCAAATACCCCCCCTCAGTATAAATAATTTCTTGTACATTTAGCGTTTAAAATATTAGAATAGGCATTCTGAAATTTGACACAACAGACATGGCAATTAAAGATAATAATCAAAAAAGACAGTTCATCATCGTAGGTATCTTTCTCGTTGCGGCAGTAGTGCTATTAGGTCGGGCTGCTCAGTTACAGCTTTTATCTTCGACTTATCGTTTGCGGGCAGATGCCATTTCTATCGAAAAAAACATTCTATATCCGTCTCGTGGAGTGGTTTATGACCGCAACGGCAACTTGATGGTTTACAATAATGCGATGTATGATTTGATGGCAACTTACAAGCAAGTCAACCCGAAAATGGATACGACTAAGTTTTGTCGCCTATTAGATATTGATACACCCACTTTCAAACTCAATCTTGATAAAAATTGGACATCTGGTAAATTCCACAAAAGCCTACCCTTTCCTTTCTTAACCATGATAACACCTGAGCAATATGCTCGGTTTCAAGAGTCACTGATCGAATTTCCAGGATTTGAACGTCAAATTCGGAATGTGAGGGGCTATCCGCAGCACAACGCGGGTCACGTCTTAGGTTATTTGAGTGAAGTCAATGAAAAAGTCTTGAAAGATTCAGCAGGTATTTACGAACCAGGCGACTACATCGGTACAACAGGTTTGGAGAAGTTTTATGAACCTGTACTGAGGGGTAAAAAAGGTGTAGAGTTTATAATGAAAGACAACCTCGGACGGCGCGTTGGGGCTTGGAAAGAAGGCAAATTGGATTCTCCCGCTGTGCAAGGCAGGGATTTGATAAGTACAATTGACCTCAAATTGCAAGCCATGGGCGAAAAACTGATGCAACATAAAATCGGCTCTATTGTCGCTATCGAACCTAAAACTGGAGAAATCCTGGCCATGGTGACATCCCCTACTTTTGACCCTAACGATATGGTCATCTCTAAAAAACGAGGCGACTTTATCTCCTCCATGTATCGTGATTCACTCAATCCGCTTTTCGACCGCAGTGTCAGTGCCAAATATCCCCCAGGTTCTATTTATAAAACAATTATTGGTGCCATTGCCCTACAAATGGGGGTTTGGGATAAAAATAACGGTGTGGCTTGTAATGGCGGATATTATTATAATGGGAAACGGCTCACCAAATGTCACAATCATTCTTATGCGGGTAATTTGTCTCAAGGCATTGAGCATTCCTGTAATGCTTATTTTTGTACCCTTTATCGCAATATCATTGATCGATTTGGCTTCCGAAATGCCCGTATCGGTTTAGATTCCTTGAATGAATATTTATACCGTTTCGGTTTAGGTCATCGACTCGATATTGATTTTCCTGCCGAAAAAGCAGGTTTTATCCCTACACCTAAGTTTTATGACAAATTGTACAAACGGGATAATGTTTGGTATTCTACAAACTTCGTTTCTAATGGCATTGGTCAAGGCGAAAATCAATTAACGACCATACAAATGGCAAATATCGCTGCTACAATAGCGAATCGAGGCTGGTATATCACGCCACACTTAATCAGAGGATATAAAGATACTGGCGAGACCAATGTATCTCATGCACTTTTCGAAAGATTTGTCACTCGGCGTTACACAGATATTTCAGCGGCTAATTTTGACCCTATTGTTGGCGGCATGGTACATGTTATTGAAAGTGGAACAGGCAGCAATGCCCGCGTGCCAGGTATTATTGTTGGTGGTAAAACAGGTACGGTTCAAAATCCACATGGCGATGACTCCTCCGTTTTTATTGGTTTTGCACCCGCAGATGACCCCAAAATAGCCGTAGCAGTATATGTGGAAAATGGCAATTGGGGTAATGATGTCGCTGCACCTATTACGGGACTTATGATTGAACATTTTTTGAAAGGGGACGTTGCCCCTAATCGCCAGTATTTGATTGACAAAGTCAATCATACCCGTCTGGCTTACTCGTCTGGGAGAGGTTATTATGTAACAAAAGGGTATTAAATTATTGTATTGTTGTATTGTGAAATGGCTGTATGGATTCCCTTCCATACAGCCATTTCACAATACAACAATACAATAATTT
>JANOAU010000204.1:0-11533 GCA_031411275.1 Saprospiraceae bacterium
ACGACTCACATCTAACATCTTGTAACCACCGATTTCAATCGGTGGTTACAAGATGTTAGATGTGAGTCGTTCATGGTTTTATGAAAAGGCATTTTGCAAAAAAACGGTCAGACAAAGGGGGTTAGTACCACACGGGAATATCGTCCTTTTTCATTTTTAATTCGTTGCACTCAACGCCGCATTAATCGCCTTCTTAGCATCGCCATATTCTTCTGCCGAGATATTCGCCAAAGCTGTCGAAATCGCTTTTTTCGAAGCAGCAGATAAGGTACTCAAAGCAGCCGCACTTGATAAAGCTTTTTTCGCATCATTGTATTCTTCTCCTGCGATGTTTGCCAAAGCCGTTCTCAAATATTTTTGAGCCGTCGTTTTGTCTGCTTGTATTTGTTGCTGTTCCTTTTATGCTCTTTTTTGAAAATTATTTGACGATTATAAAAACAAGGCTAACTTTGTAAAAAAATATACAGAATGGAAGAAGAAATAATGGAAGAAGAAATAAAACCTATGGCGATCAATCCTGATAGTCCAATGGCACAAGGCTTGCTCAGAATGTTGCAACATAAGCAGTTGAGAGAAAAGTTTTGGTATGGTGAAATCACTTTCGATGAATTGAACAAACAACTATTAGAATTAGGTATCCATAAACAATATGAGCATCCTGCAGCCGTATAGTTTCACTCAACAGGCAAATAGGTACATTTTTCACACTGATAATTCAGTCGCTTACAGCGTTGACTTCACTGATGGTACGTACTATTTTTTCGATTTACCTGCGCATATTCCCGTTTTTGAATTTAGTATCCGCATTTTAAATGCTGCTGACATCCTTATATATCCTTATGACGAGCGCACTGAAGCAACAATCGTACATATTTTAAGCGCATTTTTTTGAAGATAATAAAAACAGTCTCATTTATGTCTGCGATAACCGCTGGCACAACTTATGTAGCTCGTAAGCCTTTCCTCCGAAGGAGTCCTTTGGACAAAGGCGCAACATACTATCCCCGCTGGCACAACTTATGTAGCTCGTAAGCCCAGCTGGCAAGAGGTCTTCATTAATTTCTAATCCCGCTGGCACAACTCATGTCGCTCGTTAGCCTTTCCAAAGGCACAACATACTATTTCGTATATCTTATACGTGAGAAATAAAAAACAGAAAAGCCCCCTCAGTAAAAAGCCATGTAAATCAATGATTTACATGGCTTTTATTTAAAAAACAGTATAAATTGAATCTTACAACCCCATCTCACTCGCCGCCGCCAAAGCCGCCGCAGACAAATGCGGATGCTCCAACTCAGGTGTAACGAAAGGGCGAACACCGATAAGGCGTTCAACGTCAGACTTCAACAGTACTTCTTTTTCAAGGAGTTGTTTTGCCAATGTTTCCAATTCAGTGCGGTATTTTGTCAGTAGTTTTTTGGCACGATCATAGGCATTGTCCGCCAATTTCCGTATCTCATTATCCATTAAAGTTGCTGTATCTTCTGAATACGGACGGTTGAATGATTCGTTCATCATACCATAATAAGAGACATTACCGACATTTTCGTTCATACCATATACCGCCACCATCGCATAAGCCATGCGGGTCACTTGGTCAAGGTCACTTTGTGCGCCTGTCGAGATTTTGCCAAAAATGATGCTTTCAGCAGCACGTCCACCCATCGTCATACATAAGCGGTCGAGTAAGGCTTCGGTGCGAGTGATGTATTCATCTTTGGGCAGGTATTGAGCATAACCCAACGTACCAATCCCACGTGGGACAATCGTCACTTTCAACAAAGGCATGGCGTGTTCCAAAAACCAACCACAAACGGCGTGACCTGCTTCGTGATAGGCAATGATTTCCTTTTCGGCAGGCGCAATGATTTTAGATTTGCGCTCCAAACCACCTATTACTTTATCGAGCGCATAGTTGAAATCGTCCATCTCTACCCCATTTTTGTTGCGACGAGCTGCAATTAAAGCCGCTTCGTTACAGACGTTAGCAATGTCTGCTCCTGCAAAACCAGGTGTGAGTTCAGCTAAAACAGCAGGATTGACATCTTCTGTGGTTTTGATATGGCGTAAATGCACATCAAAAATCTGCGCCCGTCCGCGTAAATCGGGCAAATCAACGCCAATCTGACGGTCAAAACGACCTGGCCGCATTAAGGCAGAATCCAAAACATCGGCACGGTTAGTTGCCGCCATCAAAATAACACCTTTATCGGTTGTGAAACCGTCCATTTCAACCAATAGTTGATTCAATGTATTCTCCCGCTCATCGTTGCCGCCTTGCATAGCCCCACGTCCACGTGCGCGACCTATCGCATCAATCTCATCAATAAAAACAATACATGGGGCTTTTTCGCGCGCTTGACGGAACAAATCACGGACGCGGCTTGCACCCACACCCACGAACATCTCTACAAAATCAGAACCTGAAATAGAGAAAAACGGCACACTCGCTTCACCAGCCACCGCTTTCGCCAACAAGGTTTTACCTGTACCTGGAGGACCTACAAGGAGAACACCTTTGGGGATTTTACCGCCCAAAGCGGTATATTTCTTAGGATTTTTCAAGAAATCAACGACTTCCATCACCTCTTCTTTAGCTTCATCAAGACCTGCCACATCAGAAAAGTTGATGTTGACTTTACCGTCTTTCGAATCAAAAAGCTGTGCTTTCGAGCGCCCAATATTGAAAATCTGACCGCCCGGACCACCTGCACCACCACCCACTCGGCGCATGATGAACACCCAAAGACCAATCATAATCGCAATCAGCAAAAGCCAATTGAGTAAAGGGCCTAAGAAATTGGGTTGCTCCTCAAAATCGGAATAAACTGTTTCCGATTTTGGGTTCTTGTCATAGAAATCTTTCATCCTGTCCTCATACACTTTGGCAGGAATTTCCATATAAAAATGCGGCCGATTTGGAAATTTGCTTTTAGCCAAACCGTACTTGGAGAGGCGGTCGTCTTTCAAAAAAATATGCAATTGCTTCTCGTTGACGACCGTGACCTTTTGGACATCGCCTTCTTTGAGCATAACTTCATATTTTTGCCAGTCAACATCTTTCTTCTCCGTAGAACCCCATTGATAGGCATTGAATCCTATTAAGACGAGTGCAATCAAACCGTAAATCCAGTATGACCCGAAACCACCATTTCCGCTGTTGCGGGGTTTGTTATCTAATTCGTTGTTATCCATTTCTATGTTTGAAAAATTTACCCCCTCAGTATTTTTACGGTTAGAGGTTGTTTTAAATTTAAAACTTTCTATTAGGGCGTTTAAGTTGACTTTTTATTTTATTGAATGAGTTAAATTGTTTTATTGTTATATTTTAATAACAAAAACAATACGCAATTTAACCATACAGCAATACAACCATTTAATCCAAATCCTGATATTCCGTTGTGGCACCATCACTCCACAAATCTTCCAATTCATAAAAGGCGCGCGTTTCACGTAAGAAGACATGAACAACCGTATCAAAATAGTCCATGACAATCCATGTTGAAAGCAAACCTCCTTCAATATGACTCGGCGTAACTTGAAGCTTTTCCTTTACTTTGCGATAAATACTATCGGTGATAGCGCGCACTTGAACATTCGACTCGGCTTCACAAATGATAAAATAATCTGTTGGGGCATCATAAAGTTTGCGTAAGTCAATTTTAACAATACGTTTGGCTTTAATATCTTGCATTCCATCCACAATCATATCGTTTAAGGCAGCTGACGTGATTGTATTTTTCTTAAAAACTACTTGTTGTGTACTCAAAATGTTGCTTCTTTTTTACTTTTGTTAAATACTTATTATCTAAACCGCAAATTTACAAAATATCAATGACTTTAAATACGATTAGAAACACCCTTTTCTTAGGAAATGTTTGGTATCACTTCGATTCTCTTCATTCTACTAACGATTTAGCTGCCAAATGGTTGTCTCATAATGGTGAATGGCAAATGGTTAATACCCCATTCGCCAATCACCAATCACCATTCACCATTACTGAGGGGGTCGTCTTGACCACTTTCAATCAGGTAGCTGGGCGTGGACAAATGGGCAACCAATGGCTGGCTGAACCCAATAAAAATATTGCTTTTTCTATCATCTTGCAACCCATCTTTCTCGATGCTCGAGAGCAATTTCATCTCAATAAAGCCATAGCTCTTGCGGTTCACGATTTCTTTGTAGCCATTTTTAGAGAGCATAATCCTTCACTTGCAAGCGGTTTAACTGTCAAATGGGCAAATGATATTTATTTTTATGACAAAAAAATAGCAGGTATATTAATTCAAAATGCTTTATCGGGTAGCCGTTTACAACACTCTATTATTGGTATTGGTTTGAATATCAATCAGTTAGAATTTTCAAAAGATTTCAATGCCACTTCTTTAAAAGGGGAATTGAAAATAGATTTTGACCTTTTTGACCTCGTTGAACAATTAACCAAAGCGATGGAACAACGTTATTTGCAATTGAAAACAGGCTCTTTCAAAGGGCTGCATGAGGAATATCTCTCTAAAATGTATCGCTTTGGTGTAGAGTCCGATTTTCAATATCCGAATGGCGAACCGTTTAGAGGCACTATCATCGGCGTTTCTGCCCTCGGGCGTTTGGAGGTGCTGACTACTGAGGGGGTCAAAAATTTTGATATAAAGGAATTGAAGTTTGTTATCCCTTAATTTGGTATGACTTTCGCCTCTCTATGTTTTTTCATACATAGTTTGGTTTAGCGTCCGAATCTCAATTCTATTGGGGTTCGGACGTTTTTTTTCAAAAAATCATTAAGCCTTTGTTTCTTTGCGTTTTGGTTTATTGGTTATTGGTTATTAGGGGATTACGTATTGTTTACTAATTCACCAATAACCAATCCCCTAATAACCAATAACGAATAACTAATAACGAATAACTAATAACGAATGACTATATTACAACTCGCTGATTATCAAATATTTGTCGGTAATTTTTGGACAGCATTTACCGATTTTTTAAAACAAAAGAAATATACCCAAACCCTCGTTTTGGTGGATGAAAATACTGAGGGGGCCTGTTTGGAACGCTTTCGAGCACATTTTCCTGAACACATACACATCATACGTATCCCTTCGGGTGAGTTGAATAAGACCATTGAAACGTGTCAAAAAATTTGGCTTGATATGTTTGCAGCTAATGCAGATAGACGTTCGGTTCTTATCTGCTTGGGTGGAGGGGTCATTGGCGACATGGGCGGTTTTTCGGCTTCAACTTTCAAGCGAGGGATTGATTTTATTCAAATACCGACTACGCTTTTGTCGCAAGTGGATTCGTCTATTGGCGGCAAATTGGGTATTGATTTCGCTGCTGTAAAAAACTCGATTGGGGTTTTTGCAAATCCAAAAGCCGTTTTTATGTCGTCTGAATTTTTGACAACTCTTTCGGCTCGTGAGGTGCGGAGTGGTTTTGGTGAAATCATCAAACACGCCTTGATTGCGGATGCCGCACAATGGTCAGATTTGAGCAAAATAGACGATTTAACAACTGTTGATTGGGATAAAATCATCACACCGTCCTTGAAAATCAAGCAAAAAGTCGTTGAAATTGATCCTTTTGAGCATGGTTTGCGTAAGGCTTTGAACTTTGGTCATACGATAGGTCACGCTGTTGAAAGTATGGCTTTGGCGACTGCAAACCCTTTGATACACGGCGAAGCGATTGCGATTGGTATGATTTGCGAAGCTTACTTATCGCATATACTGAGGGGGTTGCCTGAGAGGGATTTGAATGAAATAATTGTATTTATTTTAAAAATATACGGCAAATACGATATTCAACAGTTTGATAATCAAGAACTTATCGCACTTATGCGTCAAGACAAAAAGAATGAGGGTGCTGATATCAACTTTACTTTCTTAACAAAAATAGGAGGGGTCGCTGTGAACTGCACAGCGACCCCTCAGTATATTGCGGATAGTCTTAAGTTTTACATCAACTTGACTTAATCACTACAACAATTTTGCTTTAACTTCAAGTTTAGAATAGATGTCAACGTTTACTTGTTTGCTTGTTGATTTGTCTGTTACCGTCTTTGCCCGTAACGTAAATTTGTCCTTTTTGATATAAGGTGCAATGTCATTTTCGGCAACAGTCAAATTGATAACAGTACCAATATTATCAGGTACATTCGCAATTTCAGCAATTTTAAGTTCGCCTAATCCTGTTGCTTGTATATACACTTCAACAGAAGAAAGGAAATCAAAACGCTGGTCGCTTGGTGATGTAATCGTCATTTTTAACTCTTTCAAAGTGATTTTGTCAATCAAATCCTTGTTGGTATTGCGTGACGAAAACTCCGTTTGAGAATTAGTTGTGATTTCAGGTGTGAACAAATCAAAAGGCAAATTGATACCTGAAGAAGGTGGATAAGACACTTTTGAGGTGTAATCTACTTGAAAAGTAAGCGCATCGTTAATTTTTTTACAAGCACTTGTCAGAATAAGAGCCATTACGCTTAATGTGAAAACCAGTTTTTTCAACACAATAAAATTGTTTTGTTAAATAATAAATTAGGTGATTTCTATCAATATTTGATATGCAACGTAGTAAACGATAAAATATACGATATTATTTCATAATCGGCTTTTACCCCTCAATAAAAAAGGATACTTGAGCATGAAAACTTCTCAAGTATCCTTTTTAAAATTTTATTTATTTATACTTTTTGATATTTTATTTTACAGCAAAAATCATTCCAATTGGTTGTTGAATAGTCGCTATAGGTCTCTTTTCCTGTAAAGGCAAGAGGCTTAGATATGTTTCGTAAAATGTGTGGTAAGAAAAAAACTACTTTACAACAAACTTCAACTTATACTCTGCACTGACTTTTCCACGTCGAATATTCTCTAATTTATTCCGAATCAAAGTTCGTTTAACAGGCGACAAATGATCGGTAAAAAGAATGCCATCAATATGGTCATACTCATGTTGGACAACACGGGCATTCACACCGTCAAATGTTTCAGTGTGTTCGACAAAGTTTTCATCGAGGTAACGAATAGTCAAAAAAGGCTTGCGTACCACTTCGCCGCGTATGTTCGGAATACTCAAACAGCCTTCTTCGTAACTCCATTTCTCACCAGATTCTTCGATTTTATAGGCATTAATAAAGACTTTTTTGAATCCTATGTGTTCTATATTGTCTTCTTTTTCAATTTGCTCGGTATCAATGGTGAAAAGGCGAATCGAATGCCCGATTTGGGGGGCAGCTAAGCCAACGCCATGCGCCTCGTACATGGTTTCCCACATATTTTTAATCAACTCCGACAGATTTGGATAATTGGGCGAAATATCAACAGCCACTTTCTTTAAAACAGGTTGCCCGTAGGCATAAATTGGTAACAACATCTTTCGTTATTCGTTATTTGCGATTGGTTATTGGTTATTCGATAGCCATAGACAACGAGTAACCAATCAATCCCCCCCTCAGTAAATTTATAAAAAAATTGATTTTAAAATAAGACAACTACTTATCAGTAAAAAAGGTTTTGACCCTCCCTTCTACATTTAATATGCGATACTCAATACGTTCTTTCCCATTTCCCATTAGCTTCCATCCATTCTTTTAAGATAATAGAAGCACTGATTTTATCCACCAAGGATTTATCTCGACGCTTCATTTTAGGGATTCCTGCTTGTAAAATGATGCGTTTTGCTTCAAAACTGGTATATTGTTCGTCCTGCATTTCGATAGGAATATGCGGAAAAATTTTATTGATGTCGGCAACAAATTGGCGAATCTTAGGCATGATTTCCGCCTCCGAATCGTCGTGTTTTCTCGGCTCACCGACAATGATTTTTTCGACCTCTTCGGTAAATATATAAGTCTGCAAAAAATCAATAATGTTAGCTGTTGGCACAGTCTGAAGAGGACTTGCAATAATTTGCAAAGGATCAGTCACCGCGATGCCCGTGCGTTTTGTTCCGTAATCAATACTTAATATTCTTGCCATGCGGTGCAAAGTTAGAAAAAACAGAAAGGTCTTAGGCTGCCATTAATTGTTTTTTTTAAAAATACTCTGTTTAAATACTTGTTAAGTAATGATGAATGATAAATGATGAACGATGAATAGTGTAAAATGTTGATTATCAAATATCTCAACGAAATCAATTTCCCATTTATCTCTGTTTATATACTTAAGTAAATTCAAAAAGCATGATAAGATAAAATTATTTTAAAAAATGGTCTTAGTATTAAGGAGTGAATGCCTAATTTTGCAACAAAAAATACTAAAATATGGAATCACTCGAACATTTACGCTACCCAATTGGTAGAATGCCCAATCCAACATCTTTCACCCAAGAAGAGGTTTATAATTGGATTAATGATATTGAAAAACAGCCTAAACAGTTGCGTGAGGCAGTTCAAAACATGCTACCTGAACAACTTGACACATCTTATCGCCCAGAAGGTTGGACGGTGCGACAAGTCGTTCACCATATTGCGGACAGTCATATAAATGCCTTAGTACGCTTGAAATTAGCTTTAACAGAAAACAATCCGACCATTAAACCTTATGAAGAACAGTTGTGGGCAGAATTACCCGATACCAAAATGGACATTGAGATTTCGCTTTTGCTCATTGAAAATCTGCACCTCCGATTTGTCCAAATACTGAGGGGTATGTCTGAGGCTGATTTTAACCGTACTTTTTATCATCCTGGTTTGGGTCAATCTGTCCGTTTGGGTGCTTTGGCAAGTATGTACTCGTGGCACGGACGGCATCATACGGCACACATAATAGGTGTAAAAACCCGGAATGGGTGGTAATTGATGGGTAGTATATAATTTTTAAAATACAGGTTTCAAAAAAAGCCTCCAATCTCAACGAATTGAAATTGGAGGCTTCTGTTTTAAAAAAGGTTGAAAATAAATAAAATTGAATCGGTTTTTGGTTTGCAACCGATGTACTGGGGGTTTTTACAGCCCTCAAGTACATGCGAAAAAATTTTCAGGTTTTTGGAAAATAGTTCATTGTTCACATGCACATCAAGTTTTGACTATCACACCCCTCAGTATCCGGCAGCAAATACGCTTTTAAACCTTTATTGCAAATCTTATGAAGAAGTGCCGAATTTGGGAAACTTACTATCGTAAGTTCATAGACAAACTACTTTTATTTGTCTCCTTATAATTGTTCATGCAAAAGTACGATTGCTTGGCGAAGAATAAAGTTTTAATGTGTTAATGAAATTCAAACGTTTGTTAATAGCTCCATTAAGAACCTGCAATACCTCGATCTGATTTAAAATACAGATATAGAAACAACATTTTTAGAAAAAATACAATCGTGCTACTGGACTTAGTTTAAAAGACAAAATATCTATTTAGCCTGTATCAGAATTTAATTTCAATTAATTTTTAATTATCAAAATAATCGAAAGTAAACTAAAATATCAGTTCTATTAAATTTTGAAGTCCTTTGAGATAAGGGGATGACTTTGTGGCGAACGCCCTTCTTCCTACCTTTGCATTAACAATATTAAAAGAAATTAAATTTTTTCTACCAATTAATTATCACTCAGTTTTTTAAAACTAAAAGCCAATTAATTATTTAAACATTTAAAAAAGATTCATTCATGAAAGCATTGTTGAACAACAGAGGCATGGCGTTAGTTTCGTTTGCCGCCCTTTTAATCATTTGCTGCGTTGCAGCTGTTTATCCTGCGTCTAATCCTATTGCTACAGAAGCCTTTGACGGCGTTATGACAGGAAATATAGCCTGGATGCTTGTGGCTTCGAGTTTGGTACTTTTGATGACGCCAGGTTTGGCGTTCTTTTATGGTGGCATGGTATCAGGACGCAATATTATCTCTACCATGTTACAAAGCTTTATTGCATTGGGTGTAGTGAGTTTATTATGGTACGTCGTAGGTTTTAGCTTAGCGTTTGGCGATGACATGTACGGTTTAGGTTTTGTTGGAGATCCAAGAACTTTTTTTATGTTTAATAACGTTGGCACTGCTCCGCATCCCTCACTCGGTGGCGGTTTGCCTTTGGTACTGTTTGCAGCCTTTCAATTGAAATTTGCGATTATTACACCCGCTTTGATAACAGGTTCGTTTGCTGAACGTGTTCGTTTTTGGGGTTATATCGTCTTCATTAATTTATTTGTCATCCTTATCTATTGTCCATTAGCACACATGGCATGGCATCCAGAAGGGTTATTGTTCAAAAAAGGTGTATTAGACTTTGCAGGTGGTACAGTTGTACATATTTCAGCAGGTTTAGCAGCTTTGGCAGGTGCCATGTTTTTAGGACCTCGCAAAAATTCCGGAGAATCTTTACCTGTTAATATTCCTTATGTTATCCTTGGTACAGGTTTGCTTTGGTTCGGCTGGTTTGGTTTCAATGCTGGTTCTGCATTAGCAGCCAATGGTTTAGCTGTTAAAGCATTTGTTAATACAAATTTAGCTTCAGCAGTTGCAGCTATTAGTTGGATTATGATGGATACAGTGAGAGGGAAAAAACCATCTGCATTGGGAGCTTGTATTGGTGCAGTCGTTGGTTTGGTTGCTATTACACCTGCTGCGGGTTACGTCAGTTATGGACCAAGTCTTTTTATCGGTTTTGCAGCTGCACTCATTAGCAACTATGCCGTTGTTGTTTTTAAGAAAACGACTATTGACGATACTTTAGACGTTTTCCCTTGCCACGGTATTGGGGGCATCAGCGGTATGATACTTACTGCGGTTTTCGCTACTGAGGGGGGTAAAGGCATTATTACTGGAGAGTGGAATTTATTTATTCAACACATGATTGCCTTGGCAATTGTTGTTCCTTTCGCTTTTGGCGGTTCTTATGTAATGTTTAAACTCACAGCTTTGATTACACCTTTACGTGTTGATGAAGAAGAGGAAGCAGAAGGTTTGGATATAAGCCAACATGATGAAACAATTATTATGGAACCCTCGATGTAAAAAGATAATTTTTACAAGCCAAAATGAATTTGATTTGGTTAGTCAAAACAATAAATTAGAGTAAGGGCAGGAAGCATTTGTTATGCTTTCTGCCTTTTTATTATTGCCATTTTATGCTCGCTAATTATGCCATGCAATCATACAGCCATCTACCAAAAATTGGCTTCGTGAAATACTACGAAAAGATAAGCTTTGCCACTTCCTGAGGCAGCCCATTCTACTAATTGGCGTTGGTGCTTGAATGAGCGCAATGACCTTTATAATTCTTTGTACAATATCGGTTGCTATAAAATTTGGGATAATTGCACCGCTTCTAATAAAAGTAACTTTATTTGTTTAATATATTTAGTTTTTTATAATTGTAATTGCTATTTGGATGAGACAGCGTGATTTCCCTTCATCCTTTCTTAATAAAAGCTCTCAATTATGTATGTCATTTAGGCAAAGTTAAATAGATGGTTTTTTGGGAACACAAAGAAGCCCTCCCGAGTTAACTCGGAAAGGCTTGAATTGTATGGAGTTGGCAGCGACCTACTCTCCCACACTCAGGGGTGCAGTACCATCGGCGCAATAGGGCTTGACGAC
>JANOAU010000205.1:0-53313 GCA_031411275.1 Saprospiraceae bacterium
ATTCTTAAAAGCATGAAATCAAGAACCCAATTTTTAACAGATTTGACGCACCCAATACATTTTATCTATACGCCAAAACATTGCTCTTGGCTTAACCAAATAGAAATGTGGTTTGGTATTTTCGATAAAAAACTACTTAAAAGAGGCAACTTTAAATCAAAACAAGACCTCAAAGAACAAATTGAAAAGTTTATACTTTATTATAATGAAACGATGGCGAAGCCTTTTAAGTGGACTTTTAAAGGACAGCCCCTTAAAACTTAAACTGTGCAGTTATTTGTAAATTGAACCACTAGTTGTTCATCTAATTTAGCATTATCCTAAAGTATTAAGGTTAATTAACCGCAAAAGACCAATACCCAATGTATTTCACTCCTATCATCCACTAAAGAATCAAAAAACTATTTAAAAACTATTTAAAATTCCGAATCATGAAAATCAAAACCTTTATCAAATTATTGGCTGTTGTGCCTGTGTTATTCGTTGGTTGTCAATAGACATCGAGCAAGCTCTCCTAACCTTACAATTAGATGAAAGCCATTATTCGAACCGTCTGACAGTTATCTGCGCAACTTGGAAGCTTTGGCAATACCACCGACCGACATAAGCAGTGGAAGCAGTTGTTATTGGACTGAATTGGCAGTAGGGTCAAACAATACCTTAGCCGCCGCCATTAATAATACGTGTGCAGGCGGTGTTATTTACTTGTAACGTAGCGTTCATACAGAGGTTTTTTAACTCAATGCAAAACAACTCAAAAAATGGACAATATTGAGCGGTTAAAAAATATGGAGGATAATAAATTGATTGATATAGTTAAAAACTATAGGCAATACGGTTTTGACAATGAATTGAGAATGGCGGCTATAAAAATCTTAGAGGAAAGGGGCATTGATAAAACCATTCTTGAATTGACGGGAAATTTTGAGAATAAAACTTACAATTATGCAAAAGAATTGTACACCTCCTATGACCAAAACTCCAAAATGGCGTTTTTCCTATATGTGTTGCTTTTGATAACATTTATTGGGGATATAATGAATGGCAATAATTATCCGAAAATTGGTTTTATGATTTTAATTTTTGAGTGCGGTTTATTGATTGCATATCTGGTATTCCTTATAAAATCATATTTGAATCTTAATCAGTTTTTTAAAATTACGAACAGTCCATATGATTCTGAAAGAACAATTATGTTTTTTACAGCAGGTTCAGCGTTATACCTCCTCATGTATTTTTATTATAAAAACCTGATGAAAGAGCGAATGAAATTGATAAAATGAGGTTCAATTTCATTGAGGAACGGAAGTATCAACGCCGTCCAAACAAACGCTCGTTTTATCAACCTCTGCCAAAACCCTTTTTTGCCTTTATTTTTTGACTAAAACCAAGGCAAAAATTTGTTAATAAATCGAAAGTTAGACTGAACAAAAATTGATAAATCTATTAAATAATCACGTTAAATGAAACCGTTAATTAAGGTACTTTGGATAGTTTTTGGTGTTTTTGGTGTATTTGGATTGTTTTCATTTTTCATAATCTTTTTAAATCCAGCCTTTAATGTTTTGAAGTTTTCTAACTCTATTGATGTAAAGTTAGCGACAGATTTTGGTCAATTTTTTGGTGGATTTTTAGGGACAATTTTTACTACTACAAGCACATTATTAATTATATTAATGTTCTTAATCCAAAAAGAAGAAGCAAAGAAAACACAATGTGAGAACCATTTTTTCAAAATGCTTGACTATCATAATGCTATCGTTAGTTCTTTAAATGTAAAGAGGATAAAAAAAAATGACGACGAAAGAAGCGAAGGAAAAAGAGCATTTGTAGTATTTAGAATGCAATTGAAGGAGTTATTAGATGTCGTAGAAAAAATTAATATCGAATTGAGTTTGTCTTTGGGAGAAAAAGAAATTATAGATATTGCTTACATTGCTTTTTTTTACGGAATTGACGAACAATGGAAAGATTCCTTGGTTGAAAAATTATCAAGATATAATAATTCTGTTTCAATAGTTGATAAGTTGATTGAGCATAAGAAGTTAAAAACCACAGAACAAATAAATATAAGTAGAACCAATGAAACAAGTCTAAGCAGTTATTTCCGAAATATGTATAGTGCTATTAAATTTGTTGATGATGATAAATCATTATCCGAGACAGAGAAAAAGAAGTTAATCAAAATTTTTAGAGCACAATTATCAAACCCTGAACTTTATGTTTTCTATCTAAATATCTCATCAAGATTTGGTAAAAATTGGATTGATAAAAAATTGATAACAGATTACGAACTGATTAAGAATATCCCTAAGAACTATTGTGGGCAAAATGGAAAGTATGACCCCAAAAAATACTTTCCTATGGAATACGAATATGAGGAATATTAGCATCAAAAACTCAAAAATACTGAGGGTGTAAATAAAGCATTGATAATCAAATAAATAGAAAAAAAGATGAACTTCCGAGAATAAATAAGATTGTAGTCCCATTATTTGTCCACCTGTTGACTTCGAACGTCCCAAGCAAAGTATCCCTTCGAGCAAGTGCCCTCACAACTTTTACCCCATATCTGGGACAAGTACAAGTTGTGAGGGCACTTGCTCGAAGGGATACCAAATTAGCACACCTCATTTATACAAGAATATTTATTAATGAGACTTTTCATTTACTATTTTTCTGCACAAAATCTTTTATTCTTTCATAGCGCACCTTGTAAGGTGTTATATCAAAATCTAAAAAAATCTTAGGCATAACCGTTAAAAACTCTTCCATCGGTTTTAAAGTTTCTCTTGGTATACCATAGATCCATTGGGTAAAAAAAGCATCGTTGAGGTCAATCGCCTCTAAGTCAATAAAGAAATACTGCCAATTGTAAGCACCTTTGCAGCGTATCATTTCTTCGATATATGCTTCAAATTTCAGCGTCAATGGATACTTATTGTCGTCATCAAGCCAATACCAAATGCGCGGATTGGGGTCATTGGGTTCTATTTGAAAAGCACCATAACTGGGCGTATGTGAATAGTCTTTTCTGTCAAACAATTTGATTTTTTGACAGAAGTCGAAGTAGGGGGCGTTTGATTTTTTGCGTTTTTCACCGACAATAATATTTCTCCAATCCGTAGTAATAGCATAGGGTAGCGAGTTAAAATATGCTTCACCGCCTAATAGGGATGTGTTCCCAATAGCATGACTGCCCCATGCTATTGAGAGTTTTTTTACATCTTTAAAAAAAAATTCAATGCCTTTTTCAAATTGAAAACCTATATTTTTATCCATCAGTGAAAAAAAGAAATCAGCTGATTCTGTATTTTCGTACGATTCAACTGAAAACTCTTTTAAAGATATACTACTAAAAACTTCAAGTGAAGTTTTTAGTTTGTTGAGTATCAATAAGTAATGTTCCATATTTAAAATCAAAGTTTTATATCTTCCGAATTTTCTCCGATTCTTGTTAAAGAATCGCTTATGTGATAAGTGGCGGCATTTAGATTGTCTTTATCTATCCTTATTTTAAAGCGTGTTTCGATGTCTTGCATTGTTTCATAATTTCTTCTTTTTCGTGGTAATGGGTCAAATGAAGCTGATTCATTTCTTTCATCTATTAAAAGACTTATAAAACTCTTGTTCAAAGACATACCAGTAGTTTTATCTTTAAATCGACCTAACATAGATTTTCCGTCTTCGTTAATGCGATAAATACGAACAGGGTCAAAATTAGGAGGTGCAACAGACTGAGACCATCTCTTTTCTGCTTTTTTACGAGCAAATGATTCCGCTTTACTACCATGAAAACCATAACTGACTTCTATTTTTCTGATATACTTATCATTCGGAGTTGAATGATAAGTGAGGTCTGTTTTGTACCAAATAACATTGCTATTTTTACTTTCTACTGCATGTTTTTCGATAGTGTGATAGAAAGCACTATTAATGCCACCCTTTGCAGGTGTAAAATTAGAATCAGTAGCTTTACCGCCTAACTTGTGATGTAAAATATGCATTTTAACAAAATTATCTCTAACTCTAATGTTTGTACCAGGTCCATACAGTTCTTTCCATCCTAAAAGAGTTACATTATCATTATTTTCATAAGCATCTGTATTTTCACCATGTGGTGTTTTATGCGATATATAACTTACATCAATAGACTGTGATTTTACATTGTTAGAAAATAAAGGTAAAATTGTAGGCGGAGGGTCGCCTTGTTCGTTTAATGCAAAGAGTGGTTTAATATCTTCAGAAATCTGAGATAGCAACTCTTTGAGTTCTTTCTGTAAATCTCCTTGCAGCTTTATATTTGTTGGTGGAACTTTTACTATGTCATCTTCTTTTTTCTTAATTATTTTATATCTGCCTTGCGCTTTTTTGAGAGCGCCTTCAAGTTGAACTTTATCTTTTCCTTTATAGTCCTTAATAACCTTAGATTTCTCTTTTAAAAAAATCTCAATAGTTTGCTCATTACTGGCTACTTTAAGTTCGGCATTTTTCCCCTCGCCTTTAAAAAAAAGCGTATGATTTTTCTTATCCGCTCCTTGAAACCCTTTTTTCAATTTCCACCAACTCACCAATTTATCCTTCACTTTTTTAGTCACAGCAGCCACCTTTTGTTTGCCTTTGTCCACCAAAGCCTTGCCTTTATCAATCACCTTTTTTGCCAGAACAGCGACTTTATCCACGACTTTATTCAGTACTTTATCAACAGGGGCTTGTATTTTTTTCAATACAGCCTTGACAGCTTGCCCGATATTGCCTAAACCTATCATACGAGCGAAAAAGGCAATGATAATCGGGATGGTTTTTGCCAAAGCTTTCTCGATGAAATTAGCGGCTGAAGCAATTTTGCCCATAGCAACGTCGGCGATACTGCTGAAAACAGACATGACAAAATCAATAATGCGCTGAATGTTCTCAACAAAAAACATGACAACGTTGTAAATCGCCATAGCTATTTGCAACAATGCACCCGCAGGATTAAGCATTAACAAGAGTTTTTTGACAGCCGCTTTCACTAATTCTATCGTTAGCCAACCCAACAGAGCATCTATTGCTTTACTTTTCATTTCCTCGGCGTGTTCCAAAGCCATTTCTTTGATACCTTCTAAACCGCCTTTTCGAATTTTTTGGATAAATTCAAATCCTTTTTCACCCAAATCGGCAGCTTTTTCAACTAACCGAACACGCTCCTCGCCGAGACGTTCGACAAATTTAAAACGGAGGTTTTCTTTTGTTAAACCAAATATTTGAAGCAACAAAGAGGCAATACCCCATCCATCGAACTTGGCAGGGAGTTTTATCGGAACGCCACGCATCGCGCCCGTCAGCCAATCCAAAACACCCCCTACGAAATGTGTATTGAAATTGGTATCAAATTGATTCGCTCCCTTTTTAATCGCTGCGCCCAAATTGTCAAAAAATTTACCCGGGCTTTTGGCAATCGTTCGCATCGCTTCTTGAGTTTTGCCAATTTTTTCTTTGATGGTTGGCACATCTGCACCGATTTTTTTCATTGCCCACATCAACAGCTTGACTAAGGCATCAAGCAAGAAACCCATTAATTTATTTGCCAAACCTTTCATGCCTTCCTTCATCTTAGCGATTTTGTCATCAATCGCTTTCATGGCTTTTTCACGTCGTTCAGTAAGTTTTTTGTTGAGTTCTTTTTGTTTTTCATTGACTTGGTTATCGAGTGCGTCCAATTTTTTGGATACATCTTGTAGCGCCTGCTTACCTGTCTTTGTTAAATCCCCCTTTAATGTCTTGACATATTCTGAGATGTCTAAACGGGTTTTTGCAATAACTTCTTTACATTCTTTAACAACCCTTTTGGAGTCGTCAGTAATTTTTTTAATTGTTGCCTCTATATCGCGCTCAAAGGCCGCCCGTTCTTCATCAAATATGCGCTTTACTTGGGGTAGGTCGTCCATGCCTTTCCATTTATCACGTACCCAACGGAAAGGTCCACGAATACCACTGTAACGGTCATCTTTAAAATCTTCAATGCGCTTTTTAACTTTAATCTCAAATTTTTGGGTCGCCAAACGCTGACCATCGTCGAAAGCCTTAAGTGACTGGGTTTCGAGTGCCAATAACTTAGCTTTAACAATGCTGTTTGCGGTCTCATACTTACCATTTATTTTGGCAGTAACAGCTTCACGTTGAAATTCAATTTTCGATTTGGTTTTCTTCTGGTCGTCATTTGCGCCTTTGAGTTGTTTTTGCCGATTCTGCCGCATCGTGTTTTTTGTTGCTTTCTCTTCTTTATGCATGTCCTCCTTGACAGCTTTTTTCTCCGTTTCTTCTGCGGCTTTCACTTCGTGCGGTGCAGCTTTCACTTGCGCTTTGAGGTTGGCTCTGTCTTTTTTAGCATCGGCAAGTTCTCCTTCATCCACTTGGCTCATTTGCTCATCAGTGATGCCTTCTTTTTGCATCACCGAATCGTTGTCTTTCTCAAACTTGCTCATGTCTTTTTGTTCGGCGGTTGTTTCGCCCACCACATTTTCGCCTGTACTGAGGGAAGATGTCGGATTGGGCTGCTCCATTTCAGGTGTTGCTTCGGGCGTTGGCGTAGGGGCAGGAGGAGGAGCGTTTTCAATGTCACTATAAGTTGTTTTCACCTCTCCAGCTTCGGCGTTGACAACGTTTTTTACGTCTTCACCAACAGCAGTACCTTTACCATTTTCTTGAAAATTATCAGATTCTTCTAAACTTTTAGGCAAATTTGCTGTGAGTGATTCTTGGACTTTCTTTTTAGCGGTTTCATCTTTTGGTTCAGGTTTGTTGGCAACGATGCTGTCCACTTTTTCTACTTGTCCTGAATTGGCTTGTGATTCTGTCTCCCGAACAGGTGGCACAACAGCACTTTCAGCGGTTGCTACTTTGACATTAGCCGCTTCTTTTTTCTTTTCATTTCGAGCTAAACGGGCAACTCCAGATTTGCTTTTTTTAAACATCGCGGCACTCGCTTTTCGCAAAGTATTCATAATGGGGCTGCCACCTGAGGGTTCGGCTATATCAACTATCTTAGCTTCTCCCTCAGTATGTTTAAGTGTTCTCCCTTTTTCTGCCTTTTTGGTTTTGGCACTTGATTTTTTCTTAGGCGGAGTCGGCAATTTGGGTGGTTCTTTTGCACCACGCGGTGGTTGCAATGGTTTTTTGGGCACAGGTGGCAATTTCTCACCACTGACATCGGGCATTTTGAAAAAAAGTAGCCAATTACTGAGGGGTTCACTTTTCTCTTCAATCTGACCACCTAGATTATCTTCACCCGATGTATTACCATTGACTGTCCGAATATTTGAGCCTTCAATTCCTGAAACAAGGGCAAAATGAGCATTTTTTGATTTATGGGCAACATCTCCAACTTGCGGTTCACGAGTGGTATCAAACTCTTGAAAATTCCGTTCGCCCAATGCCCAATCAAACAAAGGAACACCTGCAGTACGTAAGGACCACCAAACAAAAATACCACACCAACTCGGCATCGTATCGCGCAACAACGGAGGGGCAGGCTGTTTGATAGCCGCCCGCATAGCTGCTGTCATACCCGCGCCAAGGGCTTTTTCAAAGTATTCGGTCAAACGTTCATAACCTTTCCGATTGCCATCTAATACTTTTTTGGATTCCACGCCTTTGCTGATTTCACCACGCGCCAAACCGGCTGCTCCTTGTTTAGCACTGCGCTGCAAAATATTTTTACCTGACCGAGCCGCCAAATTGGGCACAGGAGCCGTCAGATTGGGTTGCTCGCCTGTTTGCAACAAAGTAGGTATAGGCGTATCTGACATACATTGCAGAAGGTCACGCTCGCCACTTTGGAGAAGTGTGGGTACACTTTTTTCTGCCATTCGCAAAATGACACCCGCCAATGCCGCTACATCATGCGGGCGTGGGTGGAGCCTTTTTTCAGCATTAGTGGTATTGGGCTGTGGCAGTTCTATTTTATCGGCTACACCTACAGGATTTTTTCTCAAAAAATCGGATTCATACTGGGGGCTGGCTGTTTGGACTTGCCGCGCAGCACCTTGCTGAATCGTATGAGTGAGTTCATGTGCCAATAAATATTTACCTGTTTTAGTAGCTACGTTGAATTTGCCATTAGCAAAGTAAATATCGTTACCGTGCGTAAAAGCCTGTGCAGCAATATGTTGGCAAAGCAAAACAGCAGCACTATCTGTATGGATGCGAATATTCCTAAAATCAGCACCAAAATGGGCTTCCATCTCTTGACAAACAGCACGTGGTAAGGCTTTGCCTTTGCCTTTCGTTTGTGTCAACTTTGCCTCAAAACGGGCAGCATCAAACACGAACGGTTCTTTAGAAAGCGGTAACTGGGCATTAGCAGCTTCTTTTTTTCGCATGAGTTTTTCATCAGCTAACTGGGCATGCCGCCGAATCTCTCGACTTTCTTTGCGTTGTAGAAGGGCAGGGTTGCTTTTTTTATCAAGGGAAAGAGGGTTCTTTGCTTCGAGTTTGCGGGTAATAAGGAGCGCGCGTTGGCTCAAAGGGGAAAAGGGGACCCCCTCAGTATGTACCGTGTTTTCAGGTGTTGTAACAACTCGTTCAGCCATGCGGTCAGCTTCGCGCTCGAATACATCATCGGGCGTGTTTACTTTCAACTTTGTTTGCACCTTCTCGGCGGCAGCTTGGTGAAAGTCAGCGGGCTTACCACTTATTTTGTTAGCATTTGCTCCAGAATACATACGTCTAACTTGACTTTAGAAAATGATATTCTAAGATATAACACTGCTTAGGCACTATAAAAACTATTTAAGTCATTTTACCTTCTTTAATCATTTCCCGTCGGATACCATCTGATACATCTGCTTGTCGAATGATTAGCTCTCCGCGCCGAATAGTCATCAAAGAAGCATAGCGCACAATATTATTAATAGCACCACCCGACATTTCAAACCGACGTGCGATATCGCTTAAATTGAGTTCGGGGTCTAATTGGGCTTTTTCAGAAAAAGCATTTTGCCACAACTTCAGTCGCGCAGCCACATTCGGCAACGGAAAATAAATAACTGATTGCAAACGACGCAAAAAAGCATCGTCAATATTGACTTTAAAATTACTGGCTAAAATCACAAGCCCTGGATAATCTTCTATGCGTTGTAGTAGGTAGGATACTTCTTGATTTGCATAGCGGTCGTGCGAATCGTTGACATTTGTCCGCTTGCCAAACAAGGCATCGGCTTCATCAAAAAATAAAATAGCATCGTATTTTTCCAGATGATTAAACACTTTTTCCAGATTTTTCTCTGTTTCACCGATATACTTAGACACCACCGAAGAAAGGTCAATCCGATAGACATCTCGATTCACGCGTTTACCTAACAGGGTAGCCGTAATCGTTTTACCCGTTCCGGGAGGACCATGAAATAAACTTCGATACCCTGGTTTGAGCAATCGCTCCATATCCCATGTTTGCATCAAAATTTCCCCACATTCAGCCCAAGCTAATAGCTCCGTCATCTGGTCTTGTGTTTCGTTTGCTAAAACCAAATCCGACCAATCAAGTGCTGATTTCAGCAATTGTGCTGGGAAGTTTTCGCTAAAATTGGGTTTTCGCAATGACCCTGATGTCAACAAATCAACAATCGTCTCTGAGATACGCCATTGCCCACACCAACGGGGTTCTCCTGAAGGGGCAGCTTCTATACGCACCAAGTCGTGGGCAGAAAAGAAATGGTCGCGCTCGAAAAGTTCTTGAATTTCAAGCCTTTCACCAATATTACAGCCAGCCAAAACAAAGAACACGGTTTCGCCTGTTGGTAAAAATCCACCATGCCATTTACCTCTTATACCGCCAAATTCGGTATAGCCACGCCCTGTTTCTTCATTTGTCAGTAGTAGTGTATCAAGAACAGAAGGCAATACTTGTGGCGCAAGAGCTATAAGGAAAGCAATAAATTCGCTTTGATTCATCTCATAATGCTGTAGCATAGTCCCAAGCAGTGTGTCGGGCGGCAGTTCGGGCGGTTCAAGTTCTGAAAGATGCAAAAAAGGTGTATCCCAACCGAAATGGAGTGCTAAACGTGTTTCCAATACAGACCCTAACCAATCGAAAGCAATTTCGAGGGCTTCGGCATTTATATTTTTGCGTGTCGCTAACGTTTTTACCATCTTAGAATTACTGTATTTGTATTTACCACTCTACGTAGAGGGGCTTAGGCATCCAATTATGAAAAATAAAGCTAAAGCTCCACGGTGGCGGCGATATATCCATTAAAATGTCTAAACCTGTGCGTTCAACTAACATCGTCCACCCATGATCCGTTTCAGTCAATTTGCCTTTTCGCATCAAAAAACTCTGTTGTAAAATTTCCGGCGTTGCCCCGACTAATACCGCCGACCAATATACTATGACCGAGTCCATGAGCTCGGCAATTTCCTGTTTTTCCATATCTGTTGGTTCATATTGGTCTGGTAAGGGGTCTTCTATCGAATAACCACACAGAATTTTGTTAAGCATTAATGAGTGTTCTTTTACAGTACCAGAGATATTTGAGTCCGTCAAATAGGAAGTCAATAAAACAGCGCGCTTTTGATGCTCTATTGTACTAAATCTTTCATTTTCAGTCCATTTTAGCGTATCGAAAAGCAACGGTAGAAATGGTGCAAGGAGTACTAAGCCTGCGTTCTCGATATAGATGGACAAATCCTCAACCAATATTGGTGTGCCACTATATCCCTGATTTGAATAATTCGACACTGTGTTCTCTACTCTTCGCCCCCTGCCAGTAACTGTACTGAAATCTGTTTTTTCTATCCATGTCTTCACCCTCTGTTGAATTTCACTTGTCCATTGTGGTTGGGTTTTATCTAAAAAATTACGTAAACTTTGAGGAATGTCTAAGGATTGGGGTTTGATATGTTCTTCAAAAAATACAAACCAAGCGAACGACTTGTCCGGTTGCAAAATTATATCAAGCCAATAGTTTTTTTGCGATAATGCTGTTAGAGTATTATTGAAAGCATGTTCATACCAATTTTTCAAAAAATGCCACCCCTCAGTATCCTCTCTGTTCAACTTTTGTGCAAATGTCTGAATATCTTCAATAGACAATTGTATCGCCAATCGTGTCGCTACCGACCTCTCAGTATAAATGGCTGCCAAAGCGTGATATAGTTGTTCAGCTTGAGTACTTACTACTTTTCTGAAAAGAATTTTTGGGTCAAAATCGGAGGCATTTCTGAACCACCAAGCTGCCCTCCCAGTGCGAATAAAATGCACAAAAGAGGTCAAATCATCTTGCTGCCGTCGTTGCCTACCCCCCTCAGTATCAAGGGCTTTTGTCAAGGCTTCGCGTAAGCATCCTTGCACATAGACACTAAAATTTTCGGGTTGATGGAATATATCTGCGGCTATTATACCCAATTCAACCGTCAAATTGTCGAGCCGAAGTGTTGAACCATCCGCTGGCGATAAGTCCGTTAATACTCGGTCTAATGCTGTGCCCAAATGCTCATTCCAAAGCCGATGCCATGCCGCCTGTTGCTGTGTGGCAGTTGCGGCGTTGGGTAGATGTAGCTCTACAATTTGTCGGTGTATCAGATGCGTCATCCTTTTTTATGAATTTGGTAGTCTTTCACAACGATATATACACGAGCACGGTCAGTACGATTGCTTTTGCACGTCGCATCATCAATTTCGTATTCAAAACTATCAACAAATATATGATTTCGAATTTTGGGAATGTATTTGACCTTATTATTTGTTAATTCTAAACTGCCACTAAAACGGCTATCATCAGAAATCAACTTAAAATTAAGGCTTTGTGATGCGACATCTTTGCAAGGACAGTTAGGGAAATTGAAGGTTAAATCATCTTCACTCAAATTGACTATTATAGCACCCACGGCATCAGACGCTTTTGTTATGGCTATATTAGGCAGCGCAACGGGCGCAAAACAAACATCATCGAGGGAACAATCGCAACCACAATGGACTTGCCCATCGAGGGCAAAGTCAGTAACTACGGTTTCCTTCACACCGCTTTTATCGAATTCCGTTACTAATATAAATGTACCACCTTTAGCGACACCTGAGCGGTGTTCCATACCCGGGTTTTTTGCGGCAAATTGGGCAAACGAACCTGTATGCTGCTGACGCATAGCCTCAAGCGAATCGTAAAGTATTGAAAACTGTCCCAAAAACCGACCATAATGATCAATAAAATAGGCTTTGTTACTGAGGGGGGCTAATTTAGCTATAAAATTTGCCAGTAATCGTCCTTCAGAAGCAGATAGACTAAGAGACGTTTCGATATATGCTCGTATTTGTGCAATATGAAAAGCAACCAGCTTAATCAGACGCGCAAAGTAAAGATAGTGAAAGCAGTGTAAATTTTTGGGTAAGAAAAGTTCAGCCACCAAAGGGATATACAAATGAGCATAAAAACTTTCAATAAATAAACCATAGATTATTTTTTTGGATGCCAACGACGTATCGGGGTTTTTGGTGACTATTGTGTATATCTCCAACAATTCTTGAAAAACAATGAATTGACTCCTATTTTGTGCTTTCCACTCGGCACGTAGTAACAGATAATCCTCCTCTAAATGAGCTACTGGACATGTAAATGATTCATTGCAAGTTGTTTTTTGCCATGCTGTGTAAGTGTCATCAAGCTTTTTTATAAGTGTATCCAATGGTATAGCGACATTATTCGTATAATCTTTCGTAAAATCTGCGGTCGTTATTTTGGTCTTGAATACAGTCAACCATCTCTCAAAAGCGGCTGTTTCTATATGTTTTTGAATGTTATCAAATTTGTCTTCCATGGTTTCTGTGAATTCCGTATTAGCTTTATTCTGGTTGGGAAAAGGATTTAAAGGCAATTTTAACAGATCAAATTCGAGGTTATGTTCTTGTCGTTTGTCTTGAATTTTTTGCATAGCAGCATTGCCTTCGTGGCGTATTTGTCCTTCGATACGAAAAAATGTTTCCTGTACATAATCGAGGTCAAAATTGTGGTCAAGCCACGTTTTGGGTGTAATTGTTTCCTCCAAAATCAATTCTTTATGATAGGAATGAAGTGGTTCTGCGACACAACAGTCATCTGACAATTGCCAACAGCGTTTTATCGCAGTAGGCAAACCATAATAATAAGGCACTGCTCGCTGACCCAACGGGTACATTTCGGTTTGGCTCGGTGTAATGCTAATGGAAGGGTCTATGTGAATAATTCTGTCGCTGCTAAAAATTCCTTTATAGTTAAAGTTTTTGATGAGTTCGACAAGGCGACAGAATAGGCGACGACTCAATTCAAGGTCATCAAACAGCACATTTTTAACTGGCGAAGGCTCGAAATTATTGCGATAATAAGATTGGTTGTATATATCTGGGTCAACCAAGTCATTAGGTTTTACCGAAAAAAATGAACCCAACATTAAATGGCGAGGGAATGCCCCCTCAGTACAACAATCAATGACTAAACCACAGGCATGTGCCATAAATTCATTATAAGCATCCGTGAGGTCGCGGATAAAATCGTACAAATACTGTTGTACCAAATCAGTAGACGTTTTATTATTCTGATTCCAAGGATTAATCCTTTCAGCGATTTTAGGTGGTGTCTCCACATGATAGCCAACCAAGTAGCTCCCTGTGTGGTACTTGTTGTATGCTTTTTCGATTTCTGTATCTAAAATAGGGGTCATATATTTTACGATTGTACCAAAGCCTTTCATCAATATTGCTGAATCAGAGACAGAGGTTATCCCCCCTGCAATAATCGAATGAAGGCGTGGCACGCGAAGTTTAATGCGGGGTGTTGGATATTTTTCTGTAGGACAAAGAGAGACTGGAACCATCGCAGATTTGGGTACGAGCAACGGGCGCACCGTCAATAGAGTCTCAACTCCTTTGTTATTACAGTCGGTCGCAATACATGAGTTGAGCGGCCTCTCCTTGATTTCGAGGTACAAAACGATCACTTTATTTTTGACATCGGCATTAGTCAATTCGTGCGTATTGAGCTTTCCATCAATAAGGGCACTGCTGGGCAATAGCTCCAAAAGTGAAATTTGCAAACCGTCAGCCTGACGCCAAGTCTTATATTTTGGTTTTATGACACCATTTTCATCCATGACAGAGGGGTCATTATAAGTTTGGGCGTGGGTAAATTCACCACCCTTAAAGGGCAATAAATAGCCTTCAGAACTGATGCCATAGCCGTCGCTTATCGTGATAGTCCATAATTTTGTTGCGGGAACGTCGTATTCTGCTTTCCATTCCAAGCCGCAGACAATACCGCGTCCAGTGGTTTTCAGAATACCTTGACGATTGCTCACGTCGAGGTAATCGCGCAGATCGTTTAACAGATTCGCTGTCAAGACTTGATTCGGAACGAATTGCGGATACTGAGTCGCTTCAATGGGTTGCTCGCACATGGTGGATGATTTGATTTCGGTGAAAAAATAGTTTTGCCGAATGTTTTCTAATATCTTGATTATCAATACTCAAAGACTCCCTAAGACTGTATTATTCAATGTGATTTCTGGATTTTCGTCGGTATCTTCATTATCGCAATCGTGCAAACGTGCCAAGGGAAAAATATTGTGAACGCTGTGCATGACTTCTATCAACTCTGCTAATGCTTTGGTATATGCTTTATCATTTATTGTTGTATCTGGCAAGGGTATCACACCACTTCGGTAGTGAGAATAACAACAATCATCTTTCGTCGGCACTTCCAAACAACAACCACCGATAGACAGTTGAGCGTGTAAGATGAGCCAAGGTTCCATTTTCTCTTCAAGACGTTTCATATCTTCCAAACTAAGCCAACAGATTTTCGGAATGATATGAGCAGGGCATTCCAATAGAAGAGTGCGTTCGACAAATTGCCGAAACCGAATCGCTCGGAAACGCCGCGACCATGAAGGCAAATAAATACTCATGCGGAACGAATACGGGTCAGTCACTTCTATACACGTACAGTCACCATCATCATTGATTTGAACGGGCATAAAGCCATCGTCGAGCCTTGTTGGGTCGTCCGTTCGTTTACGCAACAAAATGTGCTCGATGGCATGAAAACCTTCGATAGTGTAGTATTTGTTGAAATACGATATTACTTCATCACGCACTTCTTCGGGTGTCTTCGTCAAAGAAAGTTTTGTTTCGCCGATAGGCTCTTTCACACCATTGCAAATAAAACTGAGCTGATACACACCCAATGCTTGTTTTTCCCAATTTTTCGTATCGCTACCCCATATCAATGAATCGTCTAAAAGGTTTTCAATATCTGTTCGATTAGGGCAATGCCTGCTTTCAAACAGGGAGGCACTGGCTGAATCTTTAAATGCAAAATACCAATTCACACCATTAGGCAAGATAAAAAAACGATGCCCCGACAACTCTACACGCTCCAACTGTCGCAGACCTAACAAGCGATACACCCGTCGTTGCCAACCTGTGAGATTCGTTTGGGTATAGGCGGCGTTGATACTAAGGGGGGGAATCCAAGCTTCACGGAGTTCAGGCGAGCGATAATCAAAGGCTTTGAGCCGTTGCGCACTGGCTTCGGGATAGTGTTCCAATAAAAGTTGTTTATCAGATATTAAACGCGCCCAATCGTTACGGTCGATACTCAGGTGCAGCCGTGCATATTCTGTCATGTCTTCGCCGAATCGCGCCATTAGGTGATCGAGAAACCGATTCTTACGGTCTTGGGCTTGTTGTGCTGTTTCGATAATCGTTTTTAGGTTTTTATCCAAGTTGTCGAAATCAAGATACAAGTCACGTATGTCTGAGATGTCCGTCACCGCTTGTGTGAAATAGGTCTGGATTTCAGGCGATGTTTCCCAACTAAACAGGCTTTGCAGATGCGCCAATTGCGCCATATAATTGGCAAAAATCTGTTCAAAAAACAATAAATAGGCTTTCAACTGCCGTGCTTGGGCTTTCCGTAATGGTGTCGCCGAAGCAGGAACACGCAAGTTGCCCACGCGATAATTCATGGGCAAATCGTGTTGAATCGGGTAGTAATTCGCCAAATCTTTGAATGAACCAACGGGAATCGGTAGGTCTAAATCTTTCCCTTTCAGTTTAAGTTTAGAAGCATGTATATCTTGCGCTCGTTTTTGTTGCAACAATCGGACGACCTCCGATCGTTTTGCCAAATAAGGTAAGTCGTTTTTGTAAAAAAACAACTTGTGTTTGTCAGAAGCTTTATCGCTACCTGCTGCAACAAGAGGTGTGTACAAACGGCTCGGATGCAAATTCAAAATCCATTCTGCCTCCGTTTCACTGATAAACTCATCGCTTGCTGTCGCCCGTTGCACAAGTTGCCCTGTTGTCGCATCTTCAATATAACTCACAAGGGTCAGCTGCCGCACCGCCAAGACATCTGGTACGCTCATCATGATGCGGATAATATCGGAAATCCGAATGGCGCAACGCCGCGTTAGTTGTCGAAACTCTTCGTCATCAATAAAGCCATGTTCCAAAGCGGGTCCTTCAAATATAGTATCCATAGTTTTCCCGCGTTCTTGCATTTCAGATAGGGTATAAAAATTTACTGCGGGGGCGACAAATTTTCGGATGCGATGGAGTATTTCTGCTTGCACTTCGTCCACATCTGCAGCAGGAGCAATATCCACATCTGCACAAATACCAATGTATTCAGGTTTTAAGGGGCAGACATGGATAAAGTCTTCACATAAATTACGGTAAATATGCAACCGATTTCTCACAGCTTCTAATACGTCTGTTTTACTTTTTTCATAATCGAAACTGAGGTTGAAAAAGAAGGGCTGATGATTGTCCTTCGTGGGTTGAAAACCAAAAGATACAACATGAGGAATGTCATTATATGGCAACATATCACGCATTTTAGTCACGGGTTTCAGTAAGGTATCAGCCGTTTCACCAGTTATGATGAGGGTATAGCCACAAGCCTTAGGTAATCGCGGTTTTTCAGGCATTGATTCGTGCAAAGCATTTTGACCCTTTTTAACAGGTATGACTTTATCAAAAATGTCGCGTCCTTCCCCCTTCAGTATGAGGCGGACTTTACCAGCTGTTTTTGCGTAAACGGTCAATCCTGTCAATATCAAATCGGCTTGAGCATCTATGGTGACTTTTGCCAATGGATCAGGTTTCTCATAAACTGTTTTAATTGGTTTAATGGCTGCAACGGTCGTTGTCCCACGTTCTGTCAATATCCCCTCTTCAAATTCGATATAAACATTTAATAAACCATTGAGCGAAAAGCAATTGTCTTGCACTGCAGGGTTTGTACAGTCCTCCAAGTGTTTGAGCGCACGATTGAGCTTATATTTGACGTTGGTATTTTTTTCAATCCAAGCATTTTTAACGCCTTTCAAATCAATCAACACTTTGCGTAAATCATTGAATGTCAATGGATAAGTAGTCAGAATCTGCCTTGCTGTATGGAAGTTACTGCTATTGACAGGTACGCCGTTTTCTTCTGTTGTCAGCAAATCTTTCATATTGTAATCCGTGCGATAACCGAGGTCGGTTATTCCGTAACACAAAAGCTCAAGCAGCGTAATCCCAGGGTCATGGATATTATAGTCTGTCCAATGGTTTTGAGCGAGTTGCTCAATCCATGTAAAGCCTTCCTTTCTCAGCCGCTTAAAATCTTGTGCGGGTAGTAGTGTGGCATTTTTGACAATAGTATGGTCTGTTTTCAACATATTTTCCAATGGGTTTAAGTGGCTTCACAAGCGATGCTATTGGCAATGCGGATATTATACGTTTCAGGTTTTGCTGAAATAAGTATCGAAGCGGATGTCGAGGCATTCGCTTCTTCGACAGGGCTACCCCAATCAATCGCTTTTGGGTTGGCTTTGTGAAAAAGTTTGAAATTGGTCACAAAGTCCACATAATTGCGTTCTTCGACGAATTGCAAAATCTTCGACCGATGAATAGCGCCGCCAAAAGCCAAGTCTTTTCCGTCTTCGTAAAGCCACGGCGAGAGGAATCGTACAATGTCTTCACGGAGTTTTTGGAGAAAAAACCCTTCATCGCGGTTCTTCCCAAAACGAACATGGCAATCTATCTTGATTGGCTCGTATTGTGGATTTACCACACTGATAGTTGCAAAATCGTCAGCATGCGCTCTGACATAAGCCTCTATTTCCGCAAGTCGGTTTTTACTGACTCGGGGTTGGAGGGGGTCATAAGCATTTTTATTTTTCAAATTTGGAACAACAATCACCGTGACATAGCCTGCTGCAAATTCTGATTTCAAAATACGAAGGCGGTTAGGCGATGTATCCACTTGAGCATGATTTATGCATTTTGCTTTGTATATGTCGGCAAACTGTTCCAAGACCAAATGTTCGTAATCCCAAATTGTTGCGACGCGTTGCTTGTGCCGTAAGCGTTCACTGACGCGGCGATAATATGCTTCGCTTTCTTCTATTGTCCGTCCGCCGAAGGAAGCAAAAGGTTGTTGAACCGTTTTTACGGCGGCAACCCGCTCGTATAGTTTGCTGATAGTGCTTCCCGCTAAACCCAATCGTGGGTGCATCGGGTCGTTGCCGACGTTTCGATACGTTGCGCGCACAGATTGAGGAAAAACGGCAACGGTTTGACAAACCGCGTCTGCTTGCGCCGAAACGGCTGCCCGAACCCAAAAAGTTTGCCCCCTCAGTATCCACGTATGTTTGTCATCCATGCTCCCAGGCAAATTCAATTCGACGATGCCCGATGTTAGTAAGCCGTTTGTGCTGTCGGAAAGAATGTCAGCCGCCGCAAAATCGCGCCAATCGTTGCCAACCAAATACGACCAAAAAATGGGTTGTCGTTCAGTTTCAGGATTTTCACTGCCTTCTGCAACTTGAAAAAGAATACTCACCACTTGATTAAGATTCGGATTGCGTTGTTGCACATCGTGCAAACCTATATAAAGTGCACCCTCGGCGGCTATCCCATTAGCCTTTCCTGCAAAAGAAGGAACAACTCGCCGCGTTTTACTCAAACCTTGTCGCGGTGGCAATCCGTCAGTCGGGTACGTTTCGACATGACCAAAAGGCGTAATTTGAAAAAATTGGTCAATATTAAAATCAAGCTGTTGAGTAGATGTATAATCGAGTAACAACTGCGTGATTTGTGGCGTGTAGGGTGGCTTCGCACCACTTTGAATGTATGCAGGATAAAGGCTGTGCAAAAAATCAGTCACCAAACGCAGCCTTAGCCCCCCCCTCAGTATCTGTGTATCGAAATTCGTGAACGGCGGCAAATCTGCTTGTCGCAGTGCCAAAATGCCATTTGGCGAAATCGTTTTAATCACACCTCCGTTATCCACATTGACAATTTGTTCAGAAGGATTCGAAACATTTGACCATTTCCCGTTCTCTAATTTTTCAACATTAGCCTTGAAATAACTTTTATTAATGTCTCCTAAATCAGTATATTTAGCATAATGTGATATAAAAATATCTGGCTCTGTACCTATTTTGGCTGGCAAACCCGCCCACTCAATTTTCAAAGACAAGTTATCCAATTTTTTCTGAAAAACCTCCCAAGACCCAATCGTAAACAAGCCACCGACACGCGGTACAGGACCGAAAGGTAAAAACGGTTTGGCAGGGTTTAATTCACCAAAATCGCTTTCGAGTATAAGCGTTTTCATATCTTTCACGTCAACTGTAATGGAACAGGATATCAATTCAGTATTTTCAAAAAAACGATACGGATAGGACATCGGCACAGCGTCCCAGACTTGTGGTGCAGCCG
Source organism: Saprospiraceae bacterium (assembly GCA_031411275.1). Classification (GTDB taxonomy): domain Bacteria; phylum Bacteroidota; class Bacteroidia; order Chitinophagales; family Saprospiraceae; genus JAAFJT01. The sequence continues at coordinate 19,724 of JANOAU010000205.1, forward strand.
TTGGTGTAAAGCCTGCGGTACTGAGGGGTGTGTTTAGCTGATATACTTTTTTCTCAAATTGGATACGCTCGCCTATTGTGGTATAGGTTTTCATAGGGTCAAAAGCTGTTCCTTTATTGTTTAAGTTGACAACATCCCAAGCTTGTGGCATGCCTGTTGGTGTAGCCCTTGTTCTTAAGAGTGTCTTTAATTGATAAACTTTATGTTCAAACTGCACTTGCTCGCCAATGGTGTAGCTTTTTTGGTTATTAAACTTATCTATTTTGTAAGTAAGACCATAATTATCAAAAACAGCGCGCAAAACAGGGAAACGGGTATCGAAATTACCCGAACATACTGAGGGGTCGAAAGCTACGGCGGCAGGTTCACCTGTTTTTAAGAGCAGTTTGAAAGTCAATACTTTACTCGATGCATTACTCGATGCATTACTCGGTAGAGTTGGTATTCCTTTTTGTTCGACAGGTATCCAACCTTTTTTTCCACTGATTGAAAACAGGATATTGGCTTGCAATTCTGCTAAATCATGTTCATCAAGGCTGCCCAAGTTATTGAGTGTAAGCGTCAAGTCAATATTACGCGTGCCTTCCGCTAAAAACAATTGTGGCGAAGCGATGGCAAAACCGACTTCTGCAAATAGCATACCTGATGAACCGAATGTTGCCCATTTACCATCAATAGGGTTTAATTTTTCGGCAATGCCATCGGCAGTATTGGCTTTAGGAGCGGCGAAAATATTGGCTACGTTTGTGCCAATTTTTTCAATAAAAATTGTTTTCAAACCCTCTTCATCTAGGCTTATATTATTGGCTATTAAGTCTTTATCAGTTGCATAGAATAAGTCTTTACCGATATTATCTTTTCCCGCCTTCGTATCTGTTTTTGCCGCAATCGCATAGTCCACAAACCCTCGTGCCAATTCAAAAATGAGGTGAACATGGTCAGGTACTTCCGCACGGCGGGCAATATGCAGTACATCTTGGTAATAAAAATCAAGATGCCGCGCCATTGTCCCATTCAGTTGGGTCTGGGCGTTTTCGAGCAATTTGATAAAAGTAATATACAATGCAATGGGTGGTCTGTGATGCGGATACCGTTGTAAAGTATCCTCAAGATAGGCAGGTGCTTGGTTCACTAAAAAAAGTAACCCTTCAAAAACTTTATCAAAAATCGCTTTGACACGCTCGGCTGCCACTTGAAAAGCCTGTGTATTGGTACTGTATACGGAGGGGTTATTGACATCTACAAAAAGAGTCGTGTCAGCGATTGGGCTGGGGTCGAGTTCACCTACAAAAGTCAACGTAACCGTTCCCAAATGTGGGGTGGCTAAACCAACAGCACTTGTTCGTAGCGCGAATTTTTGTAATTGGTCAACCGCATCAATCAAAATGGTATGTGTAATGCGGAACAAACCGCCTTGCAAAGCTTGACCATCAGCAGGGATGCGTTGCCAATCATCAATCGTTCTAAGAGGTGTCAAGGTGGCTAAAAACAGGAGTGACCAAGCGTTTTTTTGGGCAGCATTCCAAGCAATATCAGAAAGCCCTGTTGGGTTTTCATGAATAGTGTTATAGATATTTTGAAAACGCTGTCTGAAAAATTCTACGTCGGTTATCGCTATACGGGCAATAATGGCACTGATATCATTGGCAAAAAAAGCACGCCAATCGCCTAATGGTTGATTGTCAGCATTGTAATAACGCAAATGAGATGCGAGTTCTTGGGCATAATTGAGCCAATCCGCCGTATGCCGTTCATCCACTTGAACAGTACGGTTGGGCGATAAGGCGGTGAGCAACCTTTGCATTTGGCTGGTGCCATCTCGAGAAATTGGATTCAAATGATTGCAACTCATGTGCGTCAATTATGATCAATTGATAGTCAATTATTTATGTATTTTACTAAGCAATTTCAATACCTTCTTTTTTATAAAAAGGAAAGACAAAATTGCTGCGATTATTGGTTGTGATAACGGTGTAATCAACCGAAATATCCACGCGCCCTTCAAAGGAGGCGGCGAAAAGTGTCACTCGGTTGAGTTTAATACGCGGCTCAAACAAAAGAATGGCGTTCTCAACGAGGTCAGCCATATAAGTTTCGAGGGTTGTCGTCATCGGTTCAAAAAGCAGCCGCTCCATATTGCAACCAAACAAAGGCTGCATAACCCGTTCACCAATGATTGTGGTCATCAATATTTGTAGGCTTTGATGGATGTCTTCGGAGCCACGCACCATTTCGACGTTACCCGTTTCTTGGATAAACGTTGGCGGAAATTGCCAGCCCGTGCCTAAAAAACTGGGTTCGAGAGTCAGTCTTGCCATGATATTGACATTGTTTCGATTAGAAAACCAATTATTTAATTGACAATGACCGTCATTGCCCCCATCAGTATTGCACCGCCACAGCCACTCATATCACCCATACGAAGCGCAGGTTTATTGTTTATCATGACAGTCAAACTACCCATTGGAAAGGGATTCGGCGGATGTAATATCGTACAAGCATTTAGGTCTTGTAATGCCACTGCTGCGGGCATTCCACCCACGATAACGGTTGGCACGCCTACACCAAGCACATTGCTTGCGTGTAATGCTGGGTCTGTAATACGGGCTAATGCGGGCATGAATTATCTATTTTGATTGTTTGTTAAATAAAATATTATTAAAAATGACTGATTAACCCACCATTGTTGCTGAAGAGCCTTTAACGGTTGTTACGCCGTTTGAGGAAATCTCTGCACTTGAGCCACCTTTTGCAGTTAGTTGCGTTTGCGCTTTCAAAGCCAAATTGGTTTGCGCTTCGGCAGAAATCTCCATGTTTGCTTTGATTTTAATGTCTTTTTGACTTTCAATGAGAATACCCGATGATGACATTTCAATTTTGTTGCCATTAGCTTTATCAACAAAAGCCATTTTTTTAGCGTCTCTGCTCATTGTAATGGATTGTTGTTCGTCTGGTGTCGAGAGGGTTATTTCGCCTTTTTCGTCGTCAAACCAAAACTTCATTTTACTGCGCGAGACATAGCCCTTCTGATGATTATCGTCTTTGGCGGTGGCAGGCGCCGCTTTTTTGCTGCTGTGTAGCATACCTAAAATAACCGCTTGGCGTGGGTCATCATCCACAAAGCCCAGAATAACTTCATCGCCAATCTCTGGGCGAAAAAAAGTGCCCCGTTCAGCACCTGCATCCAATGTGGCAACGCGTGCCCAAACGCCTTCTCCCTTTTGGTCAACCAAAGGTACTCTCACTTGTACCCGATGCTCCCCATCTGGGTCGTTTTCAAGTCTTGTTACCAAACCAAATTGTAAGCCACACACAGCAGGCAATAAACCATGCGCTGCTGGTGGGGCTATATCTTTATATTCTTCGGCATGATACTGAGGGGGTACGCCGATAATGATATGCGTCTCGTAGTTACTCACACTCAACTCATGTCTGACTGCGGAGACATAAGTAACACCGTTGAATCTGTCGCCCATCCCACTCAATTCAACCAATTGAGCAGGTTTTATATCGGGGAATCCCTGTGTGTGAATGCGTCCGCAAACTTTTGCCATGCGCCGTCGCAACAAATGAGCATTTGCCCATTCCTGCAATTCACTGTCGTCCATTCGTCCACCATGTCGAATATCCATTTGTTTCAGACCTATGGACTTGGCGAGGTTGGTGGGGCTGATATTGCCAGGAACACGCGGACGGGCATCATTGGCTTCGACTTCTGATAGGTTAAGGTCTTGGGTATTCCAACCAATAGCTGTGAGGTTTTCGGGCTGTAACCGAGCGTCCATTTCAAGTTCAAAATCTAAAACATTGCCCCCATTTTGCAATTTCAAGATAGGGTCTTGCCCAAAATCGGGTGCTTTTACGACCAATCTGCCATCTTCTGTGGTGATATATCGCCCATTGGCTTCGGCACGACTGACGATAAAATCCCAATCAGAAGCATAGTGTTGAACCATTTGCCTGTGCGTGACACGCATAGAAGACACATCAACCGAGAGATTGTTCTTGCGTGCTATGTCTTCAATAATATCACTATCCGTAGAGTCATAAAAATAATTTGTGCGCCGACTCAAATTCATCCTAAAGGCTGCATCTCGGCAATCAACGGTCAATACTGACGGATGAGATTGATGTACCTTTACATGCTGTCCGACAATGATGCCTTTGAAAATGACTGAATCGTCACCATGATAACCAACGTGAATCTCAATTTCTCTTCCAGGTTCAAAATCCAGGGCATTGCTAATATGGAATGTTTCAGCTGCTGCATCGCCATCAAATAATATAATTTGAGCCGATGACAACCTATTGACTGCCTTCTCTACAAGAATGCTGGCGACTTGGTATTCATTCGTCACTTGCTCTCCGTTACTCATAATTTTGAATGTTGGGAGATCTTGATCCTTATTTGTTGGTATAGTTCTACCATCGTTAGCCATTTATTGATAAGGGTTTATACTTTCAGATACTATTTTGATTCAAAATTTGCAGAGGTGGAAACAGTATTTCTTGTCCTTCTACGAGATGTCGGTAATTTTTCAAATTATTGAAATTTGCCACATGTAAATAATAGATAGCATCGCCATAAATGTCATAACATAAAAGTGGCAGTTTATCTCCGACATGCGCAAGGCGGCTATGCGTCATATCGGGTGATTGTTTTTTTTCTTTTTTGTTCCTTTTCTCTTCCCTAACAGATTCTGTAAAATCAGCTCTAATTTTTGCACGTAGTGGCGAACCGTCTTTATCAAATAGTGTATAGGCAATATCGGCAACTTTTAAAACGCAATTCACACTGAGCTTGCCCCAAACGATTTTGAGTATGCTCGTCATGTGTGTTTCGCTCAAAAAGCCTGTCAAGGTCATAAAATCCTGTATTTGATTCGCCACAATAGGCTTTTCAGTATTCGGCGGGAGGGTAGCACCCGTGCCATCAAACAAAAACTCGAAGCTGAAATCACGGGGCTTGATGCGTTTGAACCGTTGCTGTACAGCCGTCGCACCCGCACCGCCTTTTGGGTCAAACTCGACTTCAAACTTCATGTTGTAAGTCGTTGGATTGAAAAAGACTTGGAATTGACCCAGTTTTTTATTTCCACTTTCTGCGTCCTCCAATGTTCCATAAGATTCAATCGTCATTTTCGTTAATTCGCCTGTTGGTATTGCCATTTTTAACGTTCTTTTTTTCTTTTGAGCGCTTTGAATACTTCATCTAAACACAACTCAATTATATCTGCCTGTGCCTTAGGTGATTTTGAGTCGGCATCAGCATTGCCATTTTTAGGCATAGACGCAGTATTCTGATTTCCTGATTTTTCTTGCTCGACAATTCCTCGAAAAAGTAGTTCTCTGACTTCTATAGGCATTTTTTTGAATTTTTTTTAATTGAATATGAAGGTTAAGTGCTATTTACGGGGGTGTCACTTCGCGCGTGAACGAAGCGTAAGCTAATTCCAAAGTTTCGATTAAGAATGTGCTGTCCTGTGCTTTCAAGTCAGAAACAACCCACTTGACAGGAAATGCATTGCGAAATTTCCACTTAATTAATTCGCTTTTATTGGCATTAAGAAGCATTACATCCACATTACGTGTTTCAAATTGAAAGTCCTCTAAAGCCCCTTTACACCACGACACCAAGCCAGAACCTGCATAAAAAGCGCGTTTTAGCACCAAATTGCCAAACCGCAAGGCTGTTGGCAACCGATGTGCATTATTATTCCAGCCACCCTCTCGGTATTCTTCAATGGTCACCTCTGAAGACAAACCACTGATTTCTTGAAAAGCAGCATCGTCTTCATTGCCACCGCCAATCGAGACTTGGAAGTAAAAACTAACAGGTAAAGTGTACATAATTTTCTATTTTTTAAGCTTAGAATGCCTCAATACTTATCTGCTTAATAATCAATTAAACTGATGCTTCTGCCAAACTACCACCATATTCGATTCTCAAACCTTCATGTGCCAATTCGATGCTTTCGATTGCCGTTTCATTGGCATTGGCTTTGAGGTCAGAGCTGGTAATTTTAAAGGGCCAAGCATTTCGAAGTGTCCACTTTACTCGAAAAGTATTATCAGGTCCCCGTAGTTCTATGATAATAGTGCGGCGTTCGGGTATGTGCATATCCATATTTTTGAACCACTCAAAAAAATCGTTTTGACCAGCGAATGTGCCTCGTTTGAGTGTCACATTAGCGTATTTTCGGATACCACCACTTTTGACCGTTCCAAAATCAGGGCTATTACCTGAGCGATATTCGATGATTGGAATTTCAAAATTAAGTCCTGTGACTTCTGAAAAACCTAAATCTTCATTGCCAACACCTGTGACGACGAAGCGAAAACTGGGTAATGGGTAATAAGGCATGTATTATCTATTTTTTATTGATGATTAAATTATACTTAATGGAAAATGGTTATTTGATAATGGATAATTCAAAGTATTGAAAATCAGTTTGTTGCTACAATACTTTTAGTCAATGATTTACAGAACACATGGCTCCCGACTATTTACGCCTAACTACTTAACTCTGTGGTAGCATGTGTGAGAATTTCAAAATTATGAATTCTGCGGGTCTAACCACTGACATCCCTATTTCGACAATCATACGCCCTTCAAGCACATCTTCGGGGCGCATGGTTTCGCCTAAACCGATTTTGACGTAATAGGCATGTTCTTCTTTTACACCCATCAGAGCACCTTCTGACCATTTTTGGTAGAGATAATTCTCAATCATACTTTTGACTTTACTCCATGTACGTGCATCATTGGGTTCAAAAACTGCCCATTGGGTTGATTTTTTCAATGACTCTTCTACCATATTGAAAAACCGCCGAACGCTGATATAGCGCCATTCATTGTCATTGCCAGAAAGTGTCCGTGCGCCCCACACAAGCGTACCTCTGCCTGTGAAACTGCGAATGGCATTGATGGATTTCCCTGCTGTGGTGTCCACATTTAAGTCTTCTTGGTCGAAATCGTCAATCATAGTTGTCCCACCGATTACCGAATTGAGGCTCACATTAGCGGGCGATTTCCACACGCCGCGTACATTGTCAACAGAGGTATAAATGCCCGCAATGGCTGGACTTGGTGGCAAAACCGAGCCTTCTCTGCGGATGGCTTCTGCGACATTGGCATAGATTGAACTCGTTGTCAATAAATCGCGTTCGAGGTCAATTACTCTTTTATCAAGCAGGGCTTTAATCTCGGAGACAATTTTATTCGCCTGCTCAAGTAAAGCAAAGAAAACTGCGGCAGAGTTTGATGCACGAATGTTTTCAGTCGAACCGACAACTCCTACACTTGAATAAACAGAGGCATTAGGTGTAGTAATGCCTGTGGGCAATGTATAACCGCTAAAATTAGTAGGTATTATCAGATTCAAAGGTGTAGAAGCAGACGTATTATCGTGGTAATCAAGGTCATATTGGGCTGCAATGGTTAATACATCAGAAAATCGCCCACCTGGATTGACAATCAACGCCACATCGTTTATCAGACCCATATCATCGAGCAACGGAGGGACGGCGGCTCGGTCGTTCAATTTGATAATTTCGTCAAAAATGGTCTTTATCTTCTTCATTCGATCCATAATCAAATCCTCTCCTGTAGTCGCTAAACCGTTGTACTCTGTCGTAGCTGTCGCTGCCGCTTGAACAAGCGCATCAATGCTATTTTTGTCTTTGGCATAAATAGCATCCAATTTGACGACTGGTGGCGTGAGATTGTCGTTTTTAGCAATGAGGTTATCTATGATACTGTTACTTATAGGAGGCAAACTATTCAAAATGGTAGCAAAAGCAGCATCATAAGTTGGTTTTGCATTTGTCAAACGAGCCGCCTCGTCAGCCCCTTCTATGCCAGCACTGCTGTAAACAGTCAGTGCATGAGTTGATGTTTTAACTACAGTCGTCACATCATAAATATTTGTAGGCACTGTGGTAAATTCTGTGATAAGGAGCGGATCATCTACAAAAGGAGGCGGACCAGCTTGTTCTTTGTAATAATCAAGGTCAAGCTGCCGCAATGTCTTTACAGCTTGTTCAAGACTACTATTAATGCTACTTAGGGCAAACTCGTTTTTTAGTTCCGCATTGGTCATTGAGGCATGTATATCTTTGACAAAAACCAGAGCGGCTTCTATAGCATTTATCAAATTAATTTTATTCTTTGTTGCCTCTAAAGCTGTCAAGGTAGTGTCGAAAGCCGCTGTTGACAAAGCCACAGTCGTTTTCCTATCCTCTTTGAGTTGAGCTACTTGCCCAGCAGCAGCGGGCACGCCACCCATCAAATCTACTAATTTAACAGCAAGACCGCTTTTAATCAATTGTATAGAAGCATAGCCAAAAGCGATGTCAAGCGACGACTGTAGGTGCGGGACATAAGCCGCCCCGTATTTAAGAGCGTTGATGCCAATACTGTTGCGAAAATCCTGTACCCCTGTATACATATCGAAATTAGGATTGGTCGCATTCGACTCAAGGAGGTCAAATATAGCCACACGGTCGCCAAGGGTTTGGCATTGCATAAGGGCTTGTTGTTGCACACTGTACAAGTCAGCAGCAGAGAGTTTGATGGCTTCAGGGAGAACAATCATAGTCGGCTCATCGTATTTTTTGAGCGCGTCAATACCTGCTAAAAAATTTGGTTTGGCAATGTTTGCTTCATAGTCGCCGACAGATATGATATAACAATCCCCGCCACCATTGTCAAAAAACAACCGCATACTGTTGAAAAGAATGTAAGGTTGCGAGATGTTGACGCTTATTGGCACGTTCAAACCATTTAGGCTGACTTGAATCGAGCCTGATTTAGCCAGCGGTGCTTCGCCGAACCAAGTCCGAAACTCAAGCATAGACTTGATGCGTGTTGGTACATTCAACAGCGATACCCCCTTTTTATCTGCTCGTTCGGTATAACCGATAAAGGCAGGAATAGCCGTTTCGACCTCCGCTACTGAGGGGGGAAAATTTGAGATTTCTTGCGCGTAAACGCCTGGCGTTTTATATGTTGCCATGTCGTCCTGTATTTGATTTTTTTGAAAAATAGGTGGATAAAATATCGTATTAATTCACTTTCAAGTCAAGAATTTTAAGTCAATACTTGAAAGATGTTATTTATTATATAAAAACAGGTATTTCCACAAATGTACCCCCAAGTTCCTGTCGCACTAAGGCACTGATTGAGGGCTTTGGTAAAATGGGTTGTAGTTCCACTACCGTAGAAGTCAAACTATTATTAACTGTTTCTATTTTCGCAAATTCATGAGCAGAAGCATCTTGACGAAAATCTTCTGGCTCTGTCTCTACAATTGTCGTTTTGTTGTCCACTGACTGCGCTTTTTTGAGAACCTTTTGGCTCGTGTTCTCGACTGTTACCAATTGATAATCCTCTTTTAAATTGCCAGAGCTGTCCAAAAAATCGTAAGAACGTTTTGTCCTATTCTCTATGATGTAGCGACGTTGAATTTTACGGCTGATAAACTGAAGGCGATAAACAGTTTCTACGATTTGTCCATTATTTACAAATAATTTTCCATTAGAGTCCATAAATTTCTGCTCGGTTTTAACTGTGGCATCATTTCTAATTTCGGCTAAAGCAAATGGCAAACGTGTCGTCGCCTCTGGGACATACAAAATGTCATATGTCTTAGTGTTGGGTATCGAGCAAGAAACTTTATAAAAACCTTCATTAAGTGCATTTACTTTTGTTAAATCCACTAAAAAACTATGCGTAGCATCAAGTGAGTCAAAGTGCACAACATTCGGGTTTTCCACTCCATTGAAATTTTCAAAGATAATGTCAAGGGTTTGTGCTGTTATTTTTTGGTCTGACGCATCGCGTAAAATAAAGTTATACTGTTGGTTAGTTATCAAAGCTACTGGAGAACGAAAAAGGTTTGATACGCCAAGTTTGTCTAATGGCAGCGTTGGTACATCTGCATCTTTAAAGCCTAAGTACAGTCCATTCAAGCGCTTGTAAAATTGACAGTTGTTTAAATAAAAAATATTGTGCCCTGCTTGAAAAGTTTTGTAAGCATCAAGGTCAGTAAAGTTATAGAAATAAGGATTTCTAAGTTGAATAAAAAATCGAAAGATGAGTGCATCTAGTGCATCTTGGTCAATAGCACGTGCTAATTCTACTGACTGAATGCCGGTAATGTCGTCTATCTTTCTTATCACTTCAGCAAAAATTGCCCAACCACCATCATCTGCCACGCGTGCCAGTAAACCAAAATCAGCTATCAAACTATGGGTTGCAGGTGTTAACTCGACTGTAAAATCTTGAGATTTCCCTGTCTGATAATAGTCATGACAAACGACAATGCGAAATAATATGGCATATTCTATACTTATCATTTGATTTTAGCATTTGGCATACAGTACTTAATACGAATTTTTTTTTGAATTAAAACAGAGTAGTATAATTTAATCTCTAATCTCTATTGTTGTGATAGCAGGTCCTTCTGACATCGGTAGGCGATCTTGAATTATCAAAACACGCATTCGATAAAGAACAGATGGGCGATATTTTGCCCCAATCATACCCCACATATAGCTCTGCTGTTCAAATGAAAGGGTCTGCATTTCAAAAGCCAATTGACGTATTTCTTCTGGCAACGAGGGCGTATTGGTTGGGTCAAGTTGCGGATGCGATTGAAAAAAAGCGATAACGGATGAAATATAAGACATAGCATTACAGTAACTCATCTCTGTATCTTTCGGGTCAGAACTAAATAGTAAAAACAAATTCACTTTGACTTCTGGAAAAAACTTTTTCGGAACGGTTGCCGTTCGATCATAATGATCCACTGTACGTGATAAACGATCTTCCTCTATACTCACTAATTGCAGATTAACTCGTCCAATATCTTTAGTATTTGTACCATTTCCATCCGCTTTCACAAGTGATATAGTAGTTACCCATTTCTCTCCATCAGAAGCCGTTCCGTGGCGCAACCCCAAATAATTACCAACCATTTCGGCTATTTTAATTACAGCGATGTCTATCATTTGGAAAATAGATTACTCAAAAGTGAATATGTACTCTTGTAATATCGTCAACAACTAAGGAAAACTGTCCAACTAGGCGACTTGCAACCTGTTATATATAATACAAAGTAAAACTTTTTTTTACACATCTAAAATACCTCAATTAGATGCTTTTTTAAAATATTCACAATAATATAATTTTATGTTTAATGTGTAAATGTTGGGCTCTTATTGCTTAAAAAATAAACAATTCTAATATCAGCGATTCAGAATGTATTGCTCTGAAATAGGTTGTCAAAAATCCGATATTTTTCAAATGCGGTGAGAAGGCGACATATCCACGTGGTTCAAACAAACGCTCGTTTGATAGTATTTGCTTCAAGAAGACTTCTGAATGATACCCTGCTTTTTTGAGTGCATCAATTTGTCATTCGAGAGTTTGGTCTTGGGTCGAAATGCGTGCGTAACCGATTTTCATACTGTATAGACTTATTGGGTTGAAATATTTGACTTTTATACTTTGATAAGTATACAAATTTAGTATACTTTTAATCAAACAAAAGTAATCATTTAAGCCTATTATCCAGCAGTTAATGTCAAGTTATTTTTGTCGTGATATTGTCCAATCAAACGAGCGTTTGGTTGGACAGCGTGAATATGCCTATAACAAACAACCATTTGAGAAGTATCGGATTTTTGACAACCAATTTTAGGAAAAGACACATCTATGATTTGGGTAATCGGTACACGAAATAACTTTTGTTAGTAAAATACAAAAAAAAACGAATAAATATTTTGTTAAATAAAAAACGTGCGTAATTTTGTTGCATAAATCTACTTCAAGAGAAAATTTATAGTTCTTGCGTTACCTCAAAAAACTACTTATAGCGGTGGACATGGCTTTGTGTCTTGGCTTCTCTCTCTGATTCCTGTCGCAACTTAGTCTTAAAGGTATCCATATTAATTTTTTTAAAAGAAACCAAATGCTGTCATGTCGCAGTATGGATAATACATTTTTTTGTCGTATTGGCATTTATTTAAACTTTTACAAGATATGATGAAGCCTATTTTTCTCATATCTTATCTGGTTCAGGTATGCCAAAAAGAGTAATTGTCATATTTATTATGATTTTCTTTTATGCTGGAAAGAATAAACCACAACTTAAGCGAGGGTTGCGGCAAAGCATTAATACTTCAATGATAGTAAGAAAGAAGATTGATCAATTGATTACTGGAGAGTAAGCCATTCATAAACACTTTCAATATTAAAAATATAGGTGAAGTGCCATTCGGATTCATCCTTTTTGACAAGTCCATGTGGTCTTGAAATGACGTATCATGCCCAATAATTAGAAATTTTAGAACAACTCCTTCGATAAATCACTAAGAAGCTGTTTGAATTAAATTTTTAGTATAAAATTGATTGTAGTTATAATGTTTTTAATGAACTTGGTAAGTTTATTTCAGACGATAACTATCGATATAGTATTAAAATTTCTTTCAACAATTTAAATACGATTATTTTTTAATTGAAAACTTTAATTCAAACAGCTTCTAAGAGATAAAGTAAAAGCGTGTGTAGTCAAATTGTAAAATTGGATGCTATTGTAAGAGAGATAATTGAATAAGGATATCAAAATCTTTCTATTGATTTGAATGATTGGTATGGCAGATATCGGTATCAATTTGAAGTGAAAAGGTAAGAAATTGTGATAGCTAACAAAAAATAATTACCAAATTTATGAACTAACAATTCTGTTTGGTACAGCAACCTTAAGCGCAATTGTGTTTTTAATACAATTGCAAACATGCTTTTTTTACCTATAGCTTCTCATTTTTAGCAAATGATTTCTTTTTTTATTCAAATTAGGAAGAAAGCACGCTCCAAAAACTGAACAATGATTAAAACTAGATTTTCAATTTAAAACGAAAAATAAATCAATAAAATGATAACTCGAAAATTTAAATTATTTCGTCTCTTTTCAATAACATGGTTGTTGACTATTTCTTTTCAACTACTTTTCCCTGTTGTTGCTTCTGCACTTACTTCTGGACCAAAATCTCCAGAGTTCTCTTCTTTTGAACCTGTGGCGACAACTAATATGGTCAACTTATTTACAGGTGATTTGAATTATAATTTACCTGTATTGGATATACCTGGACCAGACGGCGGAGGTTATGCGCTTTCATTATCATACCACAGTGGTGTGTCTCCTGAACAAGAAGCTTCGTGGGTGGGCTATGGATTCACACTAAATCCTGGTGCTATCAACAGAACTGTACGCGGTTTACCAGATGACTATAACAATGTAGATATTCAACATTATAATAAAAGAAGACCGAACTGGACATTTGCAACTACTCAAAAAGGAGGTATAGAATTTTTTGGTAACGATGCAAGCCTAAGTGCAAGCAGGACAGTAAGAATTAATAGTTATAAGGGCTTATCACATACATATGGTTTAGGGTTGGATGTAAAAGGTTTATCTATAAATATGCAAAAAAACCAAAACGGGGCTACTCTTTCAGCGTCTGTTAATCCTTTTAAAATGTTTTCGAGTAAAAAACCAGAAAACGACCGAGAAAATTCATCTGAAACAAGAAAAACCAAAATAAGCGATGAAGAATACAAAAAAATTTCTAATGCTAAGATGAAAGAGAGCTATATTAATAATATTACAGGTTCATTGGTTGCTCATGGAAGTGAGTACGGTATCAAATCCTTTCAAGATGTATCTATGCCTAATAGCTTTTCTAAATATAGTGGTTTTGCATTAAATATTTCTCTTGAATTGAGAGTGAACCCTTCCCAAGTTCCTATAGGTTTAGACGCAGGATTCATTTCCAGTTTTAACATTCAAAACAATGATACCGTTCAAACAAAGAAAGCGCAAGGGTATATTTTTAATAAGCCCACGAATAACTTAGCTAATACTATTTCTGACTATCATACTGAAAAAAGTAATGATTTTAGTATCAGAGACTTATTTATGGGTGTCCCTTTTGGTACGCCAGATATCTTTGCGCTCTCTGGAGAGGGATTACAAGGTTCTTTTAAATATGTTCCAGACGAAATCGGACACTTTAACCCTGGTAAAGAGCAATCAAGTATATCATCATTTAATGGAGGATTAGAATTCGCTGCTGGTGCCAACATTGGGATAGGGCTTAATTTTGGCATCGGAAGCCAAATGCTCGATATTAATGAGTGGGAGGGACTTAATGGGAACAATATCCCTCAGTATTCTAGTAATCAATCTGGACACTTTAGATTTTCAGGTGATATGGGAGGTAATATCTCATACTCAAACAACACGGGAATATCAAAAGCAAAAGTCAAATCTACCACAAATCTTCCAATTAGCCCTGAGACGCCTTCTTTAGTCTTTCCTAATGCTGATTTTAATAGCAATGAAAATCATTCAACCACATCATATATAAAAGATAATTGGATGGGCAATACCTTGCATGACTTTGTGATAACCAATGAAGATGGGAATGAATATACATATGGTCTACCTGTTTTTAATGCCAATGAAGCAAATTTACAGTTTGATGTTAAAAATAAAAGCTCAAATTATTTAATTTATCAACCAATACAATATAATGGTAGTCAACCGAGTACGGGTAGTGAGCGAGAAAGTGTAATCGGTGATTTTAAGCAACAGCCTTACGTAGGTACTAATCTTTTGACTCAAATCACAACGCCTGATTATATTGACAGCGGTAATAATGGTGCAGATAATAGTGATTTTGGTGGATGGACAAAATTCCATTATGTACAAAAATACAACTATTCAAGTAATCCTTATCATTGGCGTACACCTTATAACGGATTATCATATCAAAAAAATACAATTTCTGATACAAGAGACGATTTAGCTGGTATGTCGTATGGCGATAAAGATGTTTACTATTTGAAAGCTATAGAGACAAAAACACATATTGCTTTTTTTGTCACCAATAAAACTGATATAAATAGGTTTAACGATCTTGGTATTAATATTCCACAGACCCTAATAAGGTATCTAACAGGAAGCGGGAATGCAAGATTAGATGGACTTGGTGCATCTAAAATTCAGAATAATGAAGATAGAGCGAGTAATGATGCTAATTCTAAGGACTCAACTCAACAGTTAGAATATCTTGAAAAGATAGTTTTGGTTTCAAAGTTAAGGTTAGAGCAGCCCTTGAAAATCACAAATTTTGAATATTCTTATGAATTAGGCAAAGGATTGCCCAATTCAATGGGTCAAGTTGATAGCAGTGGCAAATTAACTTTGAAAAAAGTATATTTTGAATACGAAGGGAAATATAATACAAGAATAAGCCCTTATGAGTTTAACTATAAATACAGAGATGATAATGATTTTAAGGCAATAGCCCCACTGTTTTCGGAACAGAATCTACCTCTAAATGATTTTATGCTCAATAGCAAGTATTCTGAGCAGGCCCAAAATCCAAACTACACCCCACAATTGTTAGATGCTTGGGGTAATATACAGTTTGATGGTTTGAATAGATTTAATAATCTTCAAAAATGGCTTTATCAAGGCAAAACAACCGAGGGCACATTTTTTGACCCCGCTGCTTGGAATCTAAAATGGATAAAACTTCCCTCTGGGGGCGAAATTCATATTGGGTATGAGCAAAAAGATTATGCTTATGTGCAAGATAGAGAAGCCATGGGCTTGGTGAGTCTTTTGAATGTCTCTGACTTAGGTAAAAACGAATTTGCATTGAACCTTGATGATATTGGAATCACTACAAAGGAAGAAAAAATGCAAATTATTGAAAAAATTAAAAATTATTTTGGTAATCAAAGCGATAAAGAAAAGTTGTTTTTTAAGTATTTATTCAACTTAAAGGATGGTAGTCCAGCCATAGATGACTGTCACTCGGAATATATAACAGGGTATTCAATTTTAGATAATGTGTTTTTAGATGGCAGTCAAAATGTGGTGATTCGCTTAAAAGGGGACGATGACGGCGATGGGGGTAAAAAATATACCCCTACTGCAGCATGTTACGATTTCTATTTTGCAAATTTTAATGGTAAACAGGGGAATTCTTGTATTTTACCAGAAGAAGAACAAATTAATCAACTGTCATCACCTGAAGGATCTGCGGGTACTAAAATAAAAGCATTAGTGGACTTAGTAAAAACTCTTGCTGAAAGAAACCTTGATGTAAGTCAAAGTGTTTCTGATTTTCAACAAATAGGTATTTGTAGTACAATTAACCCTAATCTCTCTTATCTAAAAATACCATTACTCCATGCCAAAAAAGGAGGAGGGATTCGCGTAAAATATTTGATGACCTACAATAAAGGTTTGGAAAATGGAGATGAATCTTTCTATGGCTCAACGTTTGACTATAAAACTTCAGATGGAAAAAGTAGTGGTGTTGCTACAAATGAACCGTCTGATATGCGAGAAGAGAATGCTTTGGTTACTTTTTTACCACGAAAAGGGCAAGGATGGTTTGATAAAATAACAGCAGGAGAGGATTTAGAACAAACAGAAGGACCAATAGGTGAAAGTCTTTTGCCTTCTGCATTTGTCGGGTATTCCCGAGTCAAAGTTTCAAATATTCACTCTGGTAAAACGAATACAGGCTATACCGTTAATGAATACTTTACAGCTAAAGATTATCCTTTTGATAAAATCTATCCTGGTGGTACTAATAATGATATAGCAAAAGGCAAAGCCTTTGATTACTCTGATTTAGCCCAAAATACAGTTAATAAATTTTTCTTTCTGCCTTTAGGAATAATCAATATTTCTGAAGAGAGAGTTTGGGCAGCTCAAGGGTTCAGATTTATTTTGGTTGATAGACATGGGCAACCTAAAAGAAATGCTACTTATGGCTTAGATACAAATGAGATCTCCTATCTTGTATCTTCAGAAGAATTTACATATTATGAGCCAGGAGAAAAAATAACCACCTTAAAACCAGACGGCACATATACTAATGAAAATTTAGGTAAAGAAATGGAAGTAGCTATGGAAATAAAAAATATAGCTACAGTTACTAATGACATGATTATAAAATTAGATGTCAGCCTTGGTGTTTGTACTCCTCCTCCTGTATTTGTTACTTTACCCATTGCACTGCAATTAGGCAATCAATCTATCAGTACGCATGTTATTTCTAAGGTTACAAGCTACCCAACCATTCTAAAACGGGTTGACAATTTTAAAGATGGAGCTTCTTCTTATAAAGAAAACATAGCATTTAATCCTTATAATGGTAAGCCTTTAATAACAAAAACTAAAGACGAGTTCGATAAAGTATCCGTAGGAAATAATAAAGTACAAGATGGTTCTGTGTATAAAACCGAAATACCAGCGTATTTTAATTATCCAAAGATGGGACCAAAATCGCAACTTCATCCAGAATATTTTAATTTATTGAATACGTCTTCATCTATTTATATTACTTACGGTGAACAAGGTAACCCTCTTAAACCAGAAAATAGATGGAATGTAAGTCAAAACGTACTTAGTGCAAGTGTTCAGACATTTGCTACATCTGGTTCTATTACGAATTGGTTCGATAGCCAAATCGAGTCGGAATATAACTCTTTGGCTGTGCGTTCGAAACTGGCTAAAATTTGGCGACCTTACGAGAATTATGTTTACAAATCAAATATATCCTCATCCAATGATGCAAATGCAAAAGTGTATAATACTGGTATTATCCCTTTTATTACTGTTTTTAATTGGGATAATCCAAGCGCAAACAATAATTGGATTAGAACTAATACTGTTACAAAATACTCTCCTAATGGAAACCCATTAGAGGAAAAAAATGTGTTAGGTTATTACAATTCCGCTAAGTATGGATATAACAATTTTTTGCCGATAATGCGTGCTGAAAATGCACAATACACTTCAGTTTTCTTTGATGATTTTGAAAATAACCAATCTCCATCTGCGGTTTCGGGTATTTCTCATTCGGGTTTAAAATCTATCCATTTAAGCGGAAATGAGATGACTATTTTTAAAAATATTCAACAAAACGACCAACTAATGGAAAAAGGGGCATGGCTTAAATTTTGGCTAAAAGCACCTAATGGGCAAACGGATGCGAATCAACTCTTAAATATCAATTTGAATGGTGCAGCGATTAACAATATTGAATATGTTGGTCGTACAGGCGAATGGGCATTGTATAGAGTGAAAATTGAAGGCAATCAAATTGCCCCCAATAGTAATTCCCTTTCAGTAAAGTCTAATCAATCTGATATTTATGTTGATGATATTCGTTTCCAACCTTACGACTCTAAAGTAATTTGTTATGTATATGATACTAAGTCTTTCAAGTTGTTGACACAATTTGATGACTCCCACTTTGGGCTTTACTATCAATATAATGATGAAGGAAAATTAGTCCGTAAAATGATTGAGACAGAGAAAGGGTTAAAAACTATAACGGAAACGCAATATAACAGTCCAAAAGTCAGCAAAAAATGAAAGAATTCTTAGCAATCCTGTTTTTTAGTTTTGGTTTCCATTCTAACTCTTTTATTAGAACCGATGGTGAGTGTTTGACGATACTGAAAAAGTATATCAAAAAAATGGAATCGTTTGAAAGTCCACAAAAGCAAGATGTGAGCTATTTTATGGATATGGAGTATAAGGTGACAATGAATCCAAAATTCAAAAGTGTGGGGACGCAAAAAAATGCTCGAATACGGATTACAAGTGCTAAAAAATATTACTCTTATGAAACAGAAAATTTAAAAATATTATATGACTTAAATGAGATGATTGTTATCACAGATATACCAAAGCAAATCGTTCGGTCATCTATACGAGAAGCTCAAGAATTGGAAAAGATAAACAAGTCAAATCTCTCAAAATTTCAAGAGCAGATGCTTGAGGGGGCAATCGTTTTAGATTGCAGGCAGAAAGATGCTAAAAAAAATATGCTTATACGACTGAAATTGAATCCAAAGATAACTGCGGAAAAGCATATAGATAATGTAAGCTATGAGTTTGATGAAAGAGGAGAGTATGTAAAAGAAGTCATTATTTTTTTCTCAAATGATTATTCTGTCTCCCAACAAAAAATAATATATCATAGTATTGATTTCAACTATAAAGGATATAGACCTCAAAAAATACAAGACATAATAATTAAAAATGATAAGCTTTTGTCAGCTTATAAAGGATATAAACTTATTGATAACCGTACTAAAAATCGGTAAAATGAAAAAATTAGCCTTATTTTTCTTGATTATTACACTTCCCTCTTTTCTGAAAGGTCAAGTGATTTATCAAAATGGTATTTATTCTAATAAGATAGAATTGAGCTTAAATCAAGCTCAACCTGTATCTTTGGAGTTGCCAAACATACAAGCATCTACATTCCAAAAAATTAACAAAGCCAAATTAATTTTCAAGTTTTATTCTAAATCTAATCTGGCTTTTGATGAAAATGTTTTTTTCAATTTACCCGTCAGTATCGGGTACTCTTATGATAATGCAAGCCAACCACCAATGGCTCTAAAGATTGATAATAACCATCCCCAATGTGTTAGCATCCTAGATATACCAGTATCATTACCCAACATCAAACTCAATATTATTTCACCTCCAACAACAACTATTCAAACTCAACCCAACGGTTGGGATGAGTTTATAAATAAACTGATTGTTGAAGTGTCGTATGAAATTGAAGTAGGGGTAAATCCTAAAGTCTTGCCTCCTGTTGTGCCACTTACCGTTGATATTAAAGGGAAAAAAGCAAAATTTAAGTGGAATAGTGGCACCAATAAGTTCCCTTCTTATGAATTTCAATTGCTAAGGCTATTTAATAATAACCCTATCATTACAGATGAGTGGCAATCCATTGGTATAGAAAATTTAGATTGGTCTAAAGCTCTTGATATTTGGACTGAATCAAGTTCGGATTCTCTAAAACTAACTGTTGCAGAAGGTAGTGGATTCTATGTTTGGCGTGTCCGTCCAATAGGAAATTATTATGATGGTGCTATAACCAACCCTTTAAATTATGGCAGATGGAATGATGTTCAAATCCCATCAATTAAAATGCTGAATAGAAGCAACATTTCTATTCCTTATTTCTTTTTTGAAGACCCTGATTCATCAAAAAATTGGATTTATAGCAGAACATTTAGCGAGGAAAATAAAATAAATGAAAGCATTATTTATGCCGATGAGCTGCTCAATATAAAGCAGCAACAGACCTATCTGCCGTCAAAAGATACCGTTCTAATTATTCAAAAGATAGATGATTTTTCAGGTAGATCAGCATTCTCAACAATACCTGTACCCATACCAAATACTGAGGGGTTAGTTTATAAAAGCAAATTTGTTACTTCTAATAGTCTGCCGAGTACAATGTACAATGCAAGAAATTTTGATGTTGAAACCAAAATTTACAACCCAGACCAAGTATCACAAGATTCTGCTTTTCAATATTATTCTGATAAAAATATTGACAATACAATTCCAGATGCTCAAGGATACCCTTATGCAAGAACAATATACTACAATGAGCCTGACCTGCGAGTGAAAGAACAATCGGGTATTGGTAAAACGCACATGATTAGTAATGGTCAAGCTAATGGTATGGCAAGAACAGTTAGAACCCAATATGGTATTCCTACTGAGGGGGAGTTGGTACGTATCTTTGGCGATGAAGCACCAAGACCTTCGGGTATTATAAAAACAAGCACTATCGACCAGAATAATATCTCTCAAATACAATATACAAATATGAATGGTAAGGTCATAGCAACAGCTATTTCAATTGCTGATACAACTAATACCAACTTGACGAGCCTAAACCACGATAATAGTAATAGCTTCAGGGTAACTGATACCATAAGAGAGAATCATAAGGGAGATTCAGGAATAATCAGTTCTAAACGATTTGTTATTCAACGGAAAACGAATTTTCATTTGACATACCAATTCAACTGTAAAGTTTTGATGGATAAATGTACGGACTATCGCATTGATTGTGCTTTTGACTTATATATATCATTGATAAATATTGATGACCCTTCATTTAAAAAAGTTTTTATCGTTAAGGATTTAACAGGAGTGTGTGCAAATAATCAACAACCAACTGTGCTTGATACAAATTTTATTGCTATGCCTCCAGGCACCTACATTATTACGAAAGAATTGATAAAAGGGAGTAAAACAACATCAAGTGCCTCTCAAGCAGCGGAAAGGGTTGCCAATCAAATCAAACCCCTTGCAGAATTGATAAAAGGATGGATAGAATCTGTTGTTTGTGAAAAACAATTAGAAGAGTTTTATCAAAAACTTTATACTTTAGAAAGTGATGTGCAAAACTTAACTGCTGACGTATTTAGGTCTAAATATGGACTACCAACCTCTTTTATAAAAGATGCAAATCATAAAGTACAAGTGGTGAGGGATGCCGTTTCGCATAGACCCATAAATGTCATTGTTCAGAGTTCATGTTGTATAATAGATGTTTCAGTGGTCTTTATTCCACCTTTTAAATGTCCTAATGATTTGACAATAGTTGATAAAAATGGGAATGGACAAATTGACGTAAATTTTGATTACTTTAACCACCCTGAATTGTCTGAATTTCCTGTTGATTTTGAGGGATTTGCTTATGATTATTTAAAAAGTAAAGCTTGTTTTGGCGGGGACAATGACGCTATCAAAACGTTTTTATATTCTCCAATTGATATAGATATACCATCCTTTAATATAAAATACGGATTGCTACAAGGTTATAACCCAGGTGATTTTAACTGGATGGTTTACCACATGCTGGCAGATAAATATGATTGTAATGGCAATTTATATAAAGAAAACCCTTCGAGCACTCCTTCTCAAACTACTAATACTGGTAGTGCCAATGATTGTGAAAATCAAGGTGGGATAGGTGGTAATCAGTATTATTGCGATACAAACAATAAAAACTGTACCCAATACACCTGTGCAGACCTCTTTACTTGCTGGAAAGGATTGTTAGACCAAGTGGTTGAAACCTATTGTAAAAAATACACTGAAGATAAATCTGTTAATATCTCAAATGAGGTAGATAAGCATCAAGAGGAAGAAGAAGGAACAGGAGAAACACATGATAATCATTTTGATGAGAACAAAAAAACGAGTTGGTTTGAGGATCTGGTTTGGTGGTTTTTGGATGTACCTGGAAAAATAAGGGACGCACAAAAAGACCGCTCTATAGCAGGCGGAAATAGAGATGATTTATTGCCCAGGCGACACTTAGCAAAACAGTTTCTTGAATGTACAGGTTATCGGTTTGCTCAAATAATTACACAAGCGGATCCATTACCTGATTCTGAAACTGTGTCAAGCAATCCATTGATGCGTAAATATAAACCTGATAGTTGGTCTGGTGGTACACCAATTATTGGGGATAAAAACAAAAAAGAACTGTTTCCCAACATTAAAGACCCCGTTTATGCTTTCAAATATTTTTATTATGAAAAAGGTAAATTTCCTGTTTTAGAGTTTACGAATTGTTTCGAAGACCCAAATATCTGCGGTTATGATGCCAATAAAAAGCCGATTTACTGCTGCCCCGATGAACCAGATCATCTCTGTACATTCTGTGGTTATGGCAAAATAAAGTGTGAAAGTACCTACAAAACATGGTCTTGTGGGCAAAGGTTTTCATTTTATCAAGCGATAGAAAATTATGAAAATCCGAATGAGCCAGAAGAAGAGCCAGCAAAAATAACCTGCTCGGATTACCTTAACATGGAAAGTAATGGTAAAACACGCATTGAAAATACGCTTAATGCGCTTACTAAGGAAGGAATAAAGGCTTGTGAAATGCGTCGTTCCGATTTCAGAAGAATATTAAGAGATACCCTTATAAAGAAATGTTATGTCATTGGTGAATGCCGCTCTAATAAGCCTGATGATGATTTTATTATCCCAGATAAAGACTTTGATGCTATGGTAGAGGCTATCATTGAGCAATGTAAAAAACAAAGTGAAGTGACTACTTATAAATGTGACGTTAATCAACAGTGTCGTTATATCAAAGCAGATAAGACAATAATTGGCTATCCTGATAATCAGCCAACTGTTGCCCAAAAATATACGACTATCCGACTGGGTGTAGGTGGCAAAGCTTCTGATACGTGTACCTCAATAAGTGGTAGTAATCGGATTTATTCTTGTGCCGCTACTAATTTATCTTATTGCGACCTACAAGAGCATAAACAAGCACGTACTTGGCAATTAGAAATTGACTTGCCGTCTAAATGCAGCGGTCATAATGGTCAGCAAAATTTCACTTGCATCAATAATGCAATACATACTTGCGTGGCGAGAGAAACATTTCAAAATCCAAGTACCACAATTTACAGCCCTTATGCAAAACCAGAGCAGAGCAATGAAATTATTTCTCCTGCTGTGCCAATAAAAGTTGAAATCAAAAATAAATGATGTCTTAAAATCATGCTCGAAGATGAAGAACTATCGTTTTTTAAGAGGCTTAATTATAATAATATTATTAGGTACATCATTTTTGGCTATAAGCCAAAAATCTGTTAAAGGGGTTGTGATAGACTCTTTGACAAAAGAGCCGCTTGTGGGGGCTTCCATTTTAGTTACAGGTACTACTGCTGGTACAGTTACAGATATTGATGGTAAGTTTAGCTTGAACGTTCCTGCTAATGCAGTGACTTTAACAATATTCTTTCAGAACTATAATACCAAGGTTGTTCAAATACAAGCTTCTGAAATGACCATAAGTTTAAGTAGAAATGCAAATGGAATTTTAACAGTTAATGGTATTTTACTTGATACTACGCTGAATCTATGGCTTGAAAATGTTGAAATAAAAGAGAAAGGAACGAATAATATCACTAAAAGTGATGATAGAGGTAGGTTTACAATAAGTGTGACGAGTAAAGAAAGTATTTTAATTTTTTCAAATTTAGGATATATTATTAAGGAGTTATTTGTAAAATCCATCAATATCAATAAGAGGGATACAATAGTATTAGGCCATGATTTGTCCGTTACACCTTACTACGTTTCTGGTATCATTCGAGATAGTGTTACAAAGCAAGTGTTGAGTAATGCTTATGTGAGCATTTTGAGTAATAGCCGCTATAGTAGGAGTTTATTTAGAGTTAAGACTGACCAAAATGGACAGTATAATATTATCACGCCCAAAAACCTAAATCAATTAATTTATAGCAGTCAAAATTATTTGATAAAAAAATATAATATACCTCCGTCAAGTGATTCAATTATAAAAAATGATGTTTACTTGCAAAAAGCTCCAGACTCAACATTTATTACAGGTACTGTAACAGATAGTGCATCGAAGAAACCTTTAGAAAATGTTTATGTAAGTATTACTTATAGTTCCATTTACAGTAATCAAACTTTAACAGCATCTATCAAAACTAATGGTTATGGGGAATATTCTTTTAAAATATTAGCCAAACCTCAATCCATAGCAAATCTTACTTTTAATTTAGAACAATATATTGATAGGAATGTAACATTAACCTTGAACACTTACAATGCCCTAAAAATAGAATTACAAAGGAAATTTTGCAATTCTATTCCAGTAGTACTGAGGGGGCGTGTGACAAATAACCTTAATGAGCCATTAGTTGGAGCAAGTGTAGTAATTAACGGAACGGCATCAGGAACATTAACTGATATAGATGGTAAGTATGAAATTAAAGTACCCGATGCTTGCTTACTAATGGTATATTCATTTGTTGGTTATAATACAAAAATAGTTGGTATTCCACAGGTAAACACGCAAAATTCGATAGTTAATCTTAATGTTCAACTTTCAGAAGGGTATTTATCAGAAATTGTTGTTATAGGTTATGGAGGTTATGCTAATGCTCCTAAATACTATGGAACCATACAAGACAGCATAACAAATATCCCATTAATTAAAGCCAAACTTACTCTACCAGGAACTAATATAGGAACTCTATCTGAAGAGAATGGACAATATTTTAAATCAGGACGTGGAAAAATATTGTTTTCGAAAAGAGATTATATTAATAAAATATATGATTTCCCAGACGTGGTATCTGACATGAGGGATACTCTTATTAATATTCCTCTTAATAAGCATGGAAACTTTATTGCGTGTGCCTATATTGTTACCAAAACTGACGATCCAACAGAAGCTGAACTACAAGCAAACCCTAATGCGTATATTGGGACTTTACGGTGGGCAATTAGAAATGCCATAAGCGGATGCCCTATTCCAAAAATTATTTTTAACATTCCAGGTAATGGACCTCAATTTATATCTTTAAGAGAAAAAATTGTTATTAATAGAGACATTGAAATAGATGGCACTACACAGCCTGGTTATCAACAAAATGACCCTAAAATTGTCATTAATGCCTATAATATTAATCGAGCTTCTAGTACTTATGGCGTATTTTATTGTCGACGAAATACAACTATTAAAGGGTTAAAATTTGTCAATCCAAAAATTACTTTTATCTATTCAATTAATAACTTAAACTTAATTGATAACCAGTTTGAGGCAACTGCTGATTATGCTGAAACGATATTGTGGTTAGATGCAGGGAATGAATACGTTATTGCACGCAATAAATTTAATCAAAAAAGCAGTATTAATTCTAGAGGAAAAGCGATTGATATTAGATTTAAAAAAAGTTGTTCTATTCATCATAATGAATTTCATGGATTTAGCAGTAATATTTCTATTAATAGAATGACTGAACCTGTCAACTTAGAAGATGTAATAGTCCTATCGAAAAATATAATAGAAGGTAATAATGGTGTAAATTCAGAAGGTATTAGAGCGAATGCGATTTCTGCGGGTAGTCTTTTCAGAATTGAAAATAGTAGTATTCAAGCTGTTAGTACAGGTATTGTTTTAGGAAAAGGTTTATCATTCAATTTTATTACAGATAATAGAATAATACTCACAGATAAAAATGGCGGATGTGTTTTTGCTTCGGGGCAGTATAATTTTATTGAACGCAATGAAATGAGTTACAACTCATTAGGTATTACAGTTACATCTCCCATAGAGCCACCTTATCTTTGTAATAGTAATAGATTTTCTAAAAATATTTTTACCCAATTAACATCACAAAGTCATAAACCTATTGACATTAGTACATCAAATCAACCTTGTAACATAAAAAAAGCTGCTCCTAAGATTACATCGATTACTTACAATTCGTCTGGCAATATAGATGTTATGGGGACAAGTGAGCCAAAAGACTCAATTGAAATTTTTCAAAGCGATAATACTTTGAAAAATGTAAAAAAATATCTCTTAACTGCAGTTACTGATCAAGGAAGGAATTGGCGCGCTACTATACCGATTCAATCACTTTCTGACGGAAACTCGATTATTTGCGAAACTTTAGTTCTTGCAGCGACTGCGACAGATGGGAATGCTAATACATCGGAATTAGCCTATAAAGTTTTTGAAGGGCAACAACTTTTTCCAGTTGCCGACTTCAACTACACCTTCAGTTGTTTCCGTGATATTACTTTCACTGGCGTTGGAAACTCTTTACCCAACTGGAAATATATCTTAAAAATTAATGGAAATGTTGTCTATAATAGTTCCAGTGTTTTGAATTTTAATTATTCGTTTCCTTCTGATGGAGTTTATACTGTTGAATATATCATAAGTAATAAAACTTGCTCAAAATCAATTACCAAAACAATTAATGTCCCTCAATACAACTTATCAGCAAGCTTAGTTACGAAGGATATTTCTTGCATGGCTAAACCCGATGGACAAGTTACTATTACGGCTGCAGGTAGTTTTTTGCCAATTACATATAGCCTTGATAATCAAATTTTTGCAGCTAATAGCATTTTTTCCAACCTTACAGTTGGGCAACATAAAGCCTATATAAAAGATAGTAAAGGCTGTATTAAAGAAACAATATTTACATTACTCGATAAAAGTCCACAAATACAAGTGACCTGTGTTCCTTCTGGTGCATGTACGGGTTCGGGTGTTCAAGGAAACTTTATATTCAAAGTTACACGAGAACTACCACAGGCACAGGGGAGCTATCATTTTGATATAGTTGACGAAACGACGGGACAAAAAGCACTACAGAATGGTTTGGGGCAGTTTGGTATTGTGCAAACAGTCCTTGTCAACAGAGTTATTGGAGACCATCTTTATAAAATTGTTGTAATTGACGAACGTAATGGATTATCAGAATGGAATAACTGTCCAGTTGAAAAGGGACAGTTGAAATCATTGAAACCCGTAATCGGAATGAGTAGGGAACTTTTAGAAAGAAAATGTTTCCCAAATCAACCTGTTGATGTAAAACTAACAGGCGGTGTTTTTATCTATAATTCCGAGTGTTCAAAATCAACGCCTCCAAATTTTAAATTTGAAATTCCTGAACTAAATTGGACGGCTACTTCTTCTCAAAGTGTGCAAGTAAATGCGTTGGCTAAATCCAGCTATATGGTTAAGCTTACTTATGATATTAATGGCTTCAATTGTGTTGCTCAACAACCTATTTATCTTCCAGCAGAATATAACGTCGAAACAAAACTCGTCACAGAAGATATTTATTGTCGTAACTCCGAACAACAAAGAGGTGGCAAAGCAACTGTTTATGTCACAAACGGAGCAAATATATACTATGAATGGTTTAAAATGGCTACCCCTTCAGTAATCTTATCAACAAGGTCAACCATTGAAAAATTAGAGCCGAATATTGATTACGGTGTAATTGTATATGAAAAACCAGACGGTTCAGAACGACCTGAATGTATCAATAAAAATCACCCTACTCATGTATTCAAAATAAAGGAAATCCCACCAGTTCCAAAACCTGAATTTGATAAAAGAGAATCCGATTGTTACCTAAGAGTATTTGTAAGACACAGCGTAGATGCCAAACCTTATACTTTCAAATGGACAAGGTCTTATCAAGATACCTTGTTAACAACACAAAATATTACCAATACTGAAGGAGAAGTTATCAGAACCGTGGTTAGGAAAGTTCCCATTACTAAAAATGAGGCATGGTACTATGATGTCGTTAATACATGGACGGCAACAGGCGTTTCATCTGTTCCTATAAAGAAGCCAAAGCCAGGTACTTATGTTGTGGAAGTAATAGATGGGAATGGTTGTCATGCTAAGTCTGACCCAATTGAGTTTAAACAAGCCGATTTTGCGCGTACTTATAATCTGTGCATTCGCTGGCGCACCCCCAAAATGGAACCAGAACTGCAAGTTGTACCCAGCAAAGACACAACTTATAGAGCTATCAAAACCTTGGCAACCAATATCAAAAATGCTATTGACAATCAAACCGAAGATTGTATCAATGCCCGAAAAGCAGAATTGATAGTAGATACGGATAAATTTTGTGATAATCCTGAATCCATTGATGATAAAATAACTTTACAATATGACATTCAAGCCTATCAATATACTTTGTATTATTACGATAGGGCAGGAAATCTTGTTAGAACTGTCGCGCCTAATGGTGCGCGGTCGGATATTCCCGACCGCGCATCTCGACCTTTACAACATACTTTTGTCTCGACTTATGATTACAATAGTCTTGGGCAAATGGTTAAACAATCATCGCCAGATGGTGGTACGTCCAATTATTTATATAATGATTTGGGTCAACTGCGTTTTTCTCAAAATGCACGACAGATTGCGGAATCACCACAACGGTATAGTTATACCAAATACGATAATTTAGGAAGAACTATTGAATCTGGCGAAAGCAGATTGGAAGTCAATCAGGGTTTTGCAACGCTTAATGATGTTGCTTTCTTACAGAATCAACCGAATTATCCGGCCACCAATAATAGCGAACAAACTTTTACAGTATTTAATAATCCTGAAACGAAGGTCAATTATTTCGGAAAACCACAGCGTTTTTTAGATAATCGCATCAGCTATAACTGGACAATAAACCTTAATAGTGACACGGCAGTCACGTATTACAGCTATGACCCGCACGGAAATGTAGAATGGGTGGCACAGAAAATACCTGGATTTACAACCAACTACATCGGTTATAATTACGACCTAATCAGTAATAAAGTCACCCAAGTCAAATACAATGAAGGCTTTGCGGATAGGTTTTTTCATCGGTACGAATATGATGAAGACAACCGTTTGACAAGTGTAAAAACCTCACGTGACAGTGTGGTATGGGAGCGCGATGCCAGCTATAATTATTATGTACATGGTCCGTTAAAGAATATGATTATTGGGCATGACAATCTGCAAAAAGTGGATTATACCTATACCATTCATGGCTGGCTAAAAGGTATCAATACACCCGATGCAAGAGAGTCAGATACTGAGGGGGGGGGTATTGGTAAGAAGTTTGGCAAAGACCTTTTTGGTATGGCATTGGGCTATTATGCTGGAGATTTTACTCGGACGAATTCGCCTTTCAATTCCCTTAATAGTCCTGTTTTGCCTTCGCAAACGCAATATAAGCAACTATACAATGGCAATATTGCGCATTGGGTAAGTCATGGCAGTATTGACAACCCACAAGACCCTTTCAATAAGCAAACAACAGCAGAAGTTTATACTTATGATTATTTGAATCGCATCCGCAGCAGTGAGTATAAAGTAGGTTCGGGATTCAATACGGCAAGCACCAAATATGCCACAGCTTATACTTATGACCGTGTAGGCAATATTACATCACTCAATAGGAATGGAGGTAAAGCTGGCAATGATGAACCTATGGATAGGCTTACCTATAACTATATCAATCAAAAAAACCAGTTAGCACAAGTCAAAGATGCCGTACCTAATGCACGATATGAAGACGATATTGATGACCAAAACACTAATAACTATAAATACGATGCACTTGGTAATCTGATCCGAGATGTTCAAGAAGGGTTGACTTACAAATGGAATTTACAAGGTAAACTTGCAGAAGTCATACCAGACCGAAATGCCAATAAACAAAAACCGTATCTTCGCTTTGCGTATGACCCGCTTGGCAATCGGGTAAAAAAAGAGGTGTTTTACAACCCTTATATTGGCTCGACTTTACAATTACTACCCGATAGCACTAAAACGACCTATTATGCTCTTTCACCACAAGGGCAACAAATGGCTATTTATGAACGCACGACTAATAGGGTTGCAACTGGAGGCTACAATGCGAAATGGTCTTTAGATGCTGTTACCTTATATGGTTCTGACCGATTAGGAGAATATAAAGCCGATGCCGTCATTTATCAGCAGCCTTTTAATAGTAATAATTTTGCTGATATTTCATACATTATTAAACCATTTAGCCAAAATACTCAATATCAAAGATATTTCAGCAAGCTGTATGAATTAAAAGATCATTTGAGTAATGTTCGTACTGTATTTAATGATAGACATTATTTTGATAGTTTAGAGCAGATATCCATTTATAGTTACTATCCTTTTGGTGTACAGAACAAAGAGCGAAGTAAAAAGGTGATATATTACAAATATGGTTTCGAAAGCTTAGAAAAAGATAACGAGATAAAAGGCGAAGGCAATAGTTATTGTTTCCTGTTTAGAGCATATGACCCGCGATTAGGAAGATTTTTAAATGTTGAACCGTTAACCCATGAGTATCCAAGTATAAGTCCTTATGTTTTTGTTCTTGATAATCCTATAAATGCAATAGATCCAGACGGTAGAAGGGTTTACTTTGTAGGTGGTGCGAATAATGATAGAGATGGTTGGAATTATATAAATAGATGGAAAAATGCTTTCGCTAATGCAGGTATTAATGATTTTGTTCGAATTGATGCAAGTCATGGTAAATTTGGAGATGTATTGTTTACTAATAAATATCGCAATTCAGGTGCTGAATATGTACCTATCGTATCAAATGGTCCAATGGGGCCTGATTTTCAAGGAAGTACAGCTATAAAAGTACCTGTCAATAATACTATGATAAACAGTACCGTTGAGCAGTATAAACAAAAGCTAAAAGATAATCCATTAAAAGAAGGAGAACAATTTAATATGATAGGATATTCTTACGGAAGTGTATTACAAGCACAAGCAGCTTTGAAACTTGCAAATGAAGATGTTGTGGTAGATAACCTTGTATTAGTAGGTAGTCCTATTTCGAATGATTCAGAGCTTTACAAAGAATTAAGTGGGAATAAAAACATCAGAAATATTATTAGAATAGATATTCCAAATGACAAGTTGAGTAACCCTAAATCACTAATGGAATTTATTAAAGGGGGATGGCAAAATAAAAATGACAGTGGACCCCACTTTGATTTAGCAAGACCAGGGCAAGAAGCTGATAAAAAAATCCAACAATCTGTTGAACAGATTAAAAAAGAAGGCATTAAAAACTAAATAGCATGAAGAATTTGTATTTAATATTATTAGGGGTATTAATTTATGTAATTACTAGTTTAATTATTACACCTTTTTTGAGTTTTAGTTTTGGTGCTAAACCTCCTTTATATGAAAGGTTATTGAAATTATTTATAGAGTATCCTTTTGGTCTATTCAAAAACCTTTCAGAAAACTATTTTTTAATAATGCTTTTTTTAAACGGATTTTTTTGGAGCATTTTTTTAATAAAATGCTTTTTTGTATTAAAGAAATTGATATTTAAATTGTAGGATTGTATGAGAAATTTAATAAAGCCAGCCAGTATGTGCAGGATGTGATTTTTTTTGCGTCTTTCCATCTTGTCCACTTTAGGAAAGGTTTTAACGATTAAATAATCTAACTTATCTATATTATCAAGATATAACCGATAGTTGTGATTAAGTATTTGGAAAGACTTTAGTTATATCAACAATGCCTGTATTAACTTAATCTCATTCATACTGCCAATTATAGAAATATTGTTATGCACTTTACACTACGTCCAAGTTATAAAGTAATAAATTATTGATAATCAATAGCTCCTTCAATTAATATATATAAACCTATGCCCTCCCGTCCAAAACACTTCATCAACCCAAACAAGCGTAAGATGTGAGGCGTTGATGAAGTGTTTATCATCTGTTTCATCTAAAAAGCGGATAAGCACACTGCGTTGTCCACTTATTTCATACATATTTTCAAAACTCACCAAAACAGGAGCTATTTCAAGGCTATCGGCTTGTAGTTTTAGGTATTGTCCAAAATTAAAATTAAGGTCATTCACCCGTTTTTTAAAATCAGGCAAAGTGGTAATATCCCGAAACATCACATTTTTACTGGCATCTTTGGGGGCAATCGTCAGCAAAAAAGTAATATCTCTATCAAAACGTTTCAAAAGACTGTCTTTTATAGCATTGTACTGATGGGGGGTATTTTTAGCCTCTTGGTGCGCCAATAATTCATTGGGTATGCGTTTTACTATAAATGTCAAATCTTCTCCTTCTTCTTTTTTGACATGCCCATTCTTAGGGTCATCCAACCACTTCATATAGGCTTTTTCATCTTTTACACCAGGTCGTCCCCCGCATGCAAAAAACACCAAAGCAAAGAATATCACCCAATTATTGCCCTTTATCATAAGCCTTATTCAGTTCAATGATTAAATCTTCGGTAATATCGTAATTTGGCTCTGCATGAAGTACATTACCAGATAAAGTCGTTCCCAACACAATATCATAGCCTTTCCGCTTGGCGTATTCCGCAGTGAATTTATTGATTTTTTCCAACACGGTTTGTGTCAGTTTTTCACTTTCTTCTTTAAACGAGCTCTCGTAATTAGCCGCTTTTTGATAGAGTAGGGCAGTCTGTTCTTTAGTGTTCTTCGCCTTTTGCAAAGAATCTAATTCAGTCTGTATCCCTTGTTTCTTTTGCGTCAAAAATTTATTGACGTCATCAAAGCCTCTATATCGTTCAATGACAAGCGCAGAGCGCACCACTGCGAGCTTAGGTGCAAAAAAGTGGTGGTACAAGACAATACCCAAAACATTGATAGCAGTCGCAAATAGAATAAAGAGATAGTACTTTTGAATGATTTTCATTTTTTGATAGCTAATTTCAAAAAGGAATTTTCTTGTAAAAATAGTAAATTATTGACTGATACGATGAAGCTGTTTAAACTTTTAATTTTTTGCCAATTTTTCTTATAAAAATGACTGTAAAAGCCATATAATGTAAAGCTTTCCAATTTCTGCCAAAGAATTCAAACCTTATTAATAATGCTTTAAAAGCATCAATCCTTCCAATAGATAAATGTGGCACAATCCACTTCTCTATTGTTGTATCTTTGCTTAGTATTCCCATTAGGTGGTATTTTATGATTTAGCATCACAAAAGTCTCACTTACTTGGTAATACTTCTTAAAAGTTTATACAGATTCATAAAGGGCATTGGAAGATTTATACTTGAATGAAAAAGGATTGCCTAAAAGAGCATAAATTTTTAAATTTGCCCGATGATACATTTAACAGACATAGAACGAAAAGACTTACGGAAGCGACAACGGGAAGAGAAGAACAATCAACTCTATATCCGTATCACTGTTTTATTGATGTTTGACTGTCATTTTAGTATCCCTAAAATTGAAGCAAGTCTTGGGATAGACCAAACGACAGTTAATCGGTATATAAATGCGTATGAAGAAGCAGGTCTATCCAACTACC
>JANOAU010000206.1:0-2893 GCA_031411275.1 Saprospiraceae bacterium
ACTATCTCGCGTAAATCGTGTTTTCGTTTTCTTTGGACAGGTAAAATAATCTTTATACCTTCCCACTGGGAATCAGTCAATTTTTTGAATTGAGTTTGCATCTTTTTTATGTTTTAAGCAACACAAAATTATGCTCTGATTACCTCTTTTTTAACACAATTAATTTTTAGACAAACTCTAAATGAAAAGTGAAAAACGAAAAGTGAAAAATATAAAACATTAGTTATGAATAATTTGATTCTATTATTTTAGGCAAACCATTTTCAAATAAGTATAATTAAGATTATAAGTAAAATCTAAAAAAACATGTCAGCAGTTACAGAATTTAACGAATACCGCAAGCGGATGAATGACTGCATTTTGAGTGTTGATAACAAAGTGATTAAACGATTTTGGTCGCTCGATAATCAAACCTATCAAGACGGTGCGCTTGATGTCAAAACCAAAAAATGAAAACCATATATAGACCACGCGAAATGTGACCATTGAATAATGGGTGTAAAAGTGAAAAATTGAAAAATGCGTTTTTTTAAGACAAATACTGAGGGGGGTACTTACGCCGTAGCTATTGCTGTGGCTATCGTTGTTTTTCTCTTGAAATTCACGCCACATGTGCTCAATCCAACAAACTACGATTGGTTAATGAGTTATGCCGATTGTCCAACGGAATACGTGTCTTGGCAGTTTTATCGCACAACGCCTTGGCATTTCCCTGTCATTGGTACACTCGTCGGCTACGATTATCCAACTGAAACAGGCATCGGTTTGACAGGTGCGATTCCATTGTTGGCAATACCTTTTAAAATTTTATCACCTTTATTACCTGTTGATTTTCAATATTTTGGCTTTTGGTTTTTGGCTTGTTATGTCTTACAAGCTGTTTTTTCTGTCCGTTTACTGAGGGGTCTATCTAAGCGTTATGATTTAAAATTATCATCTCTTGAATTGGTTTTAGGGGCGACTTTTTTCATCCTATCTCCTGCCCTTTTGACCCGCACAGGTCATATGAATTTGTGCGCTCAATGGCTCATTTTATGGTCTTTTTGTATCTATTTTGAACCTAAAAAGGTACAACAAAAGTTTTTTAGTTTCTTAAAAATCATCGCCATAACGGCCTTGATTCATCAATATTTGCTGTTAATGGTTTTCGGTTTGGCATTTGCGACGTATTGGAAATCGAAAAAAATAGATCGTTTTGCTGTGATTTCATGGATAATAAAAGGTTTGATGAACGCAGCTGGTTTGGTGATGGCAATGGTTTTATGGTATGTCGTTGGCAATTTTAAAATGGCAACAACGACGATGACACAGATTGGATTTGGCAAATTTTCGGCTAATCTCAACACCTTTTTTAATGGGCAAGGCGAACAGTTTTTGATGCCGACCTTTGCCGTTAATGATGGTCAATACGAAGGACAAGGCTATCTCGGCGGCGGCTTACTACTCATGGGTTTGGTTGTTGTTTTGAGTTATTTGTTTACAAAAAAAAATAGAGAAAACTTCAAAAAATCGTTATTTCCCCTTGGTTTTGTCGCTTTTTTATTCGCTTTGTTTGCTTTTAGCCACATTTTCACTTTTGGTCATAAGACATTGTTTGAAGCGAAATTCCTATTAGAAAACCGTTATTTTCATTTCTTATCTCAAGCCTTTCGTTCATCAGGTCGCTTTATTTGGGTGCCGCATTATTTGTTGATGACGGTTCTAATTATAGGCTTTTTACAATTAAACTTTCGTAAAACATTACTCATCAGCGCACTATTCATTTTGGCTTTGATTCAAATAATAGATGTTGCGCCTATGGTGACTCGAGAACAAAAGTATTACGATTTTGATGGATACGACCCCTCAGTAATGACTTCAAAAACATGGCAACGCATCACGCAGGAAGCTGAACGTTTGGTTATGTTGCCCCCTTACACTTGGCATTATAAATCAGACAACGATTATATCCATTTTGCCCGTATCGCTGCTTTAAATCATCAAAGTATCACAACGGGTTATCTGGCACGGCCCGATTGGGAGGCGCATTTAGTTTATGAAAAAAAGACTTATGCGGCACTCGCAAAAGGGGAATTGGGCGACGAAACAAATGCTATCTTTATTGCCACAAAACATTCTCTACGAAAACTAAAAAAGGTGGTGGAAAGTGGTCAAGTCAAAGCATTTATGTATGAAGACTATATTGTAGGTGTGCCATTAAAGTTTGAAAAAACGATTAAATTCCTTTCAGAATTACCCAATTGTACCCTTCCGAACATGCATACTGAGGGGTTAGCCGAGTTCCTTGAAGACAATGCAAAAGAGACGATTTTAGCAGTTATCAAAGACGATGGTGCTTGGAAACTTTGCGAAGAAGCCAAAGAGCAATTACGCAAAATGGGTTCTGATATTTCGAAATTCACCCTGCGTGGCGGCATGGTGGCTATAATTCAAAACAACAAATTAGTATTCGAAAAAATGACACCTGAAACAGAAGGCATTGTTCAAAAATTCAAAAAAGGTACTGATATCAATGGTTTTACCTTTAAAACTGACCTTGAATTACATTCTGCGGGTGCTTTGGCTGGCAATTTTGGTAAAATTCTTATCAACGGTAAAGATTACAGTCCAGCGCAACGCGGCTTCAATTTGGTGGTTGTGGACACAGATTTTAAGATATTAAAATCTGCTTATTTCGATACATTTGATGATTGTTATTCGGGAGAAGTGATAAGTGAAAAACGATAAGTGAAAAACGATAAGTGAAAAGTGAAAAAGCGACCTTTTATACTGAGGGGTCGCTTTTTCACTTTTCACTTCTCGTTTTTCACTTTTCACTATTTTGTTTACATACCTTCGTAAATAATGTTCTTTTTGTTGTCTTCCAAAGTGTACATGCCTTTCCATTGTGTCA
>JANOAU010000207.1:0-2506 GCA_031411275.1 Saprospiraceae bacterium
ATCCGAAAAAGCTTTCGATTGCAAATGACAACTTCCGCAAGCGATGGTATTATTGATAGACAACTGGGTATCATAAAATAATACGCGCCCTAAAGTTGCCACGTCATTTTTTATTTCTTTTGTATTGAAAGATAAGCCTTCTGGAGCAATACTAAAACTACCTGAATTATTTATTACAACATTTCTGAAAGACGTATCAGTAATTCTCTTTTTTGTAGAAATCAAAGGCATGTCTTTGATAAAAGCATCAACATCTGCTTTATAATCATAGGCAGTTTCAGGTAGGACTAATTTCTTGGTTTCGGCAGTGACTAATGTGTTGTCGGGCGTACAGCGTTGTAGTGAAAAAACGGAGACCGCTATTAAAGCGATAGGTAAATACGTTCTTTTCATTGGAATCAATGGTTTAGAGAATTAATAAATGAAGATTTATAGAATTGCAATTTATCATGTTTTAAAAGTGTTTTGCAAATATAAAACAGTATAAAGTCAAAGTTTAACATGAAAAAACAAGCCAACCGGTGGAATAAAGCGCACTTTTGGACCTTCTTCATCAATATTGAGTAAGCCTAAGAATAAAGACCCCTCAGTAGAGATAGCAATATGTTTGTTGAAACTATATTCAATCCCAACTGAATATGAAAAACCTAAGCCTGAAAAACCTAATTTCCGAGGTACATTATTGGGTATTTCAGAATCTTCTCCCATCGCATTAATATCATAAGATCGGCTTAAATGAAAATGACCATTAATCTGATTTTTTCTAACCCAACCAAAACGCAAGTAAATAAACTGTAAATCAGTACTATTGAACGAAGGGTCAACATTCACGCCCAAACCCCAACGAATGCCTTTGCCATTTTTCATTTTTCGAAATTGATAATCGAATAAGTTAAGTTTTGAGAGATTACTGGCATTAAAGGGGACGAATTGCGCTATTAAAGGCGTTACGTTGACAATATATTCTTTGTGTTTGACCCCGTCAGTATAAGTGGGATCTTTGACCCAATCTTTATCTTGCGCTGCCATTTTGAGCGATAGACAGGAGAGCAGTAAGAGGAAAAAAAGACTCAGCTTGTTCATATCACTAAAATTTAATAATCAAAAAAAGGAATTTAGGTAAATGCGTTTGTAGGTTGATGCCTTGCGAATTTTTTGCTGGAAATTGAGAAGGATTTATTCCAAATCCACTAAAATTAACATCATTTTTATTAAAAGCGGCATATAATGCGCCCTCTGTTCCCAACAATAACCTATCCAGCAAGGCAAATTGAAACCCTAAAACAGGACCTCCACCCAATGAAAAAGCCTTATCCGTTTGTATAATAGTGGTGCTTGTTATTGTAGCACTGCTTTGCTCAGATTTGAAACCGGTTATGCCATCTACACCAAAATAATATTGCAATTTAGACGATAGATTATGCCGCCATTCTTTACCCAAACGCAATTGAAAATTCTGATTGGTCAGTGTATTATTGCTATTAAAAACATCTTCTTTTTTAATGGAAAAATTAACCGTCACGCCCATTCTAAATGCCTTGTTGCCATTGACTTTTTTGTAGGAAATGAGGTAATCTCCAGCATCTGTTCGGTTATTGTTGCCGAGTAAATCGGTCAAAAGATTGGTGACATTTAAGCCCAATTCATGTTTAAAAGTCTTTGGTTTATCTTCTTTTTCTTGTTTTTCCTGAGCGAATAAGCAAGCAGTCAATAAAAATCCGGTAAGGAGAAGAGTCAATTTTTTATTCAAAAGCATAGGGTTGTTGTTTAGGTGTGAAATAGCAATGTTTTTAAACGACAAAACGCTGCTTGTGTTGTAAAATTAAGATTAATAAAGAAGAAAATCGTCCATTCGACAGAGGCAATCATCCATGTTAAGGACAGAATAAACCCCCTAATTTTGCAGGGTTATTAACCATTATGACGCATTAGTCATCACGCTTTAAAAAATAAAATCATGATTAAATTTGCATTATTAGTTACGCTGGAAGCTAAGCCCGGCAAAGAAAAAGACGTTGAGAATTTCCTCCGCAGCGGTTTAGCCATTGTTCAAGATGAACCGGATACGACTACGTGGTATGCCATTAAGCTGGGTGCTTCTAAGTATGGTATTTTCGACACTTTCCCGCATGAAGAAGGTCGCAAAGCGCATCTTGCAGGTAGAGTAGCAGAGGCATTGATGAAAAATGCGCCCGACCTCTTGGCAAAAGACCCCGTTATCGAATTTGTAGACGTATTGGCTGCAAAATCCAGTAGCATGGTTAATGCGTAAATAAAGCGATGGGTTAAACTCTACGAGGGTTTTTTTTAACCCTCGTAGAGTTATTAACCTAAAACTATTGTCAAGATGATTAAGCATACCAACACATTAGTCAATCCGCAAAATGGCGATTTAGCTTTTAGAATTCAGACTTTTGAAGATAATACGCCTTTCGACCATTTGCAACGGCATAATTATTACACAATTATCCTTTTGACTGAGGGGTATGGCAAAGTAAAAGCAGAT
>JANOAU010000208.1:0-4907 GCA_031411275.1 Saprospiraceae bacterium
ATCTGCTTTGTTTTTAGGCATTTCTGCTTTGGCAGTTGCCCATTTAATCGGTTTTTGTATTTTAGGCAAAACCATCCCGGCGGGCATGGGGTCAAAATACAAAGCGGGCGTTACCCAATTATCGAGGTGTTGACTGTGCACTGCTTTTATGGCTGTCATGTTGTCCAATAGTTCATTGAGCATCGAATCGCGCTCAGCATCGTTGAAGGTGACATCCAGAAATTTTTCAGCAACAGCCACATCGCTTTTAGTGATGTTGACTTGAGAGAAAATGGAAGTGGCGAATAGGCAACTTAGAAATAATGTTATTATTTTCATCATACTAATTATATAATAGGTGTGGTGGAAAAGTGGTTTTAAAAGATGAATATTTTTTTCTTATAAAAATTTAAGAATACAATTAAAAATGAAAAGATAAGGAACATTTTATAAAATGGTAACAATCTTACCCTAATACCGTTAAAAATTAAGTTTTTATGAAGCAAATAATGTGAAAGTTTTGATATTCGGGTGCAATGCTATTATTTTGCACGTCCTTTGAAAAAAAGAAAGCGGTTGAGTAAAATCGCCCTTTGTTTTGAGGCATATTTTTAAAAATAATTTTAATTTTTTATAATAAATAAAAAGAGAAACCGAGAAATGGCTCTGATTCAAAAAATACGCAGCAAATCGGCGTTGGTGTTAACTTTAATGGTTTTAGCGATTATTTCATTTATCGCTATGTTGATTATGAATGATAGTAATCCGGATGGCAACGGAGGCTTGAGTAGATTCCGCGACACGAATACCGTTGGTAAAGTGGCGGGCAAAGAGTTGAGTATCCAAGATTTGGATAAAACAGCGGAGGCTATGTATGGCAATCAAGCTGGCGATTTGAACGTTCGCAATGGTATTTTCGGCTTTTTCGTTGAAAATGCGTTAGTGAGTAAGGAAGCAGCGGCTTTAGGTTTGGGTGTTAGCAGAGATGAGTTGCTTGACCTTGAATTTGGACCTAATCCAAGCCAAGTGATTACAAGCAATCAGGCATTGATGCAAAACCCTGAGCAGTTGGGTCAAATCAAAAAATTGATTGAAACCAATACTTTACAACCACAAGGTAAAGTCTATTGGGCTGAAATCGAACACCAAATTGTGAAAGAACGCTTACAAGCAAAATTGAATAATTTGGCGACAAAAGCCATCTATACACCTACTTGGTTGGTAGATGAAGGGTATAAAGAATTGACACAACCTGTTGATTTTGAGTTTGTTAAAGTCCCTTTTGATCGCGTAGACGAAAAAGAAGCGGCTATCACAGACGCTGATTATGAAGCGTATTTGAAAGAAAATAGAGGTCGTTATGAAAATGAGGAAGAGTCACGTACAATAGAATATGTATCGTTTGATGTTATTCCTTCGGCAGAAGATTCGATGAAAATATCTGCAAAAGTGGCTTCGTTAAAAGATGCTTTTCGTACAACTGATAAAGATTCGGCTTTCGCAGTAGCCAACGGTGGTCTTGTGACCCCTCAGTATTTGTTGAAAGATGCTCTTGCCCAAGCAGTGCAAGATTCTCTTTTCAATGCTCCTGTGGGTACGGTAATCGGACCATATTTGGATAATAAAAATTATTATTTAGCAAAATTGCTTGAGCGTCGGACAGCACCTGACTCGGTTAAATCACGCCATATTTTGATTCAAACACCTGATGCTCAGAAAACGGCTGATAGTTTGAAAGCTTTATTGGAAGTGAATGCCTCTTTGTGGGATTCGTTGAATGTTAAATTCAGTTCTGACCAAGTAGCCAAGATGAGAGGCGGCGACCTTGAATATCAACCACATGGTAAGATGGTGCCTGAATTCGATAATTTAATTTTTTACAAAGCACAGCAAGGCAAATTCTATACAGTTGCGACACAATTCGGCGTGCATATAGTGCAAGTGACCGGTATTAAAACAGGAAAAAACGAAACTTACGCGAAGGTCGCTTATGTTCGTGAGGGTTTAATCCCGAGCCAAGCAACAGATAGGAAAGCCTCAGCTGCTGCTGATGAATTGCTTTTGACTAGTAAAAATCTTGAAGAATTGAAGAAAAATGCGGCGGCTAAAAACCTCGGCGTCATGCCTTCAACGCCTTTCCGCACCAACGATCCTGCATTGGGAGCCTTAGGTCAAGCAGAAGGTATCCGTCAAGTCATTCGTTGGGCTTATGAGGCAGGCGTAGGCGAGCGTTGCAAAACGACATTTGGTTTGCGGGAAAAAGGTGAAGCTTACAACAGCAAATATATAGTAGCCGCTTTGAAAAGTGTTATTCCAAAAGGCTTCCCCTCAGTAAAAGACCTAAAAGAACAGTTAACACCTTATGTGAAGAATCGTAAAAAAGGTGAGTTTTTGAAATCGAAAATTACTTCTTCCGATTTGAATGCTATTGCTGCTCAATTCAATTCAAAAATAGATACAGCTAAAGGCGTGACGTTCAATGCTACGTTTATTCCGAATTTAGGTGCAGAGGCACGCGTCATTGGTTCTGCCTTCACAACTGAAGCGGGTCAAGTGAGCAAGCCAATTGCAGGAGATAACGGTGTCTATGTTTTGAAAGTGACGAGTAAAACAAATATTGAGAATAGTCCTGTAGATAAAAATGTTTTACGCCAACAAATGGCTTCTCCAATAAAAGGACAAATTAGGGGAACAATCTTGAGATCGTTGCGTAAAAAAGCAGACTTAGTTGATAACCGCTCTAAATTTTTCTAAGATATTATTTCTAATATATCTTAATAAAACAAACACCCTCATTTTGGTCGAAATACCGAGCGAGGGTTTTTGTTTAAAGGAGCTGTTTATAATTTTTGATAATAAACTACGATTTATAACTCAAATTAAATTTAAAAAAAGTATGAACATTGCAGTTGTTGGAACAGGGTACGTCGGTTTGGTAACCGGTACTTGCTTCGCCGAAACAGGAAATCACGTTATTTGCGTTGACATTGATGCAAAAAAAATTGAACGCATGCGCAACGGGGAGGTGCCTATTTATGAACCCGGTCTTGACATTTTGTTTGAACGCAATACCAAACAAGGGCGTCTTCATTTTACGACGAATCTTAAAGAAGCCATTGATAAAGCGCAAATCATATTCCTCGCGCTCCCGACGCCTCCGGGCGAAGATGGATCGGCAGATTTATCTTACATCTTAGGTGTTTCCAAAGATTTGTCTAAAATTATTACAGAATATAAAGTTATTGTTGATAAAAGTACGGTGCCGGTAGGTACTGCAGAACGCGTACATGCGGCTCTGGCTAAAAATTTGGATGAAAATCTTTTCGATGTGGTTTCCAATCCGGAGTTTTTAAGAGAAGGCGTGGCGGTTGATGACTTTATGAAACCTGACCGTGTTGTTATTGGCACTACTTCAGAACGTGCTCAAAAACTCATGCGGCAATTGTATGAGCCTTTCGTTCGTCAAGGCAATCCTATTTATTTCATGGACGAACGCTCGGCAGAGATGACAAAATATGCAGCCAATTCTTATTTGGCTATGCGTATTTCTTTCATGAATGAAATTGCTAACTTGTGCGAGCAAGTGGGGGCTAATGTGGATTCCGTGCGCATCGGTATGGGTAGCGACAATCGTATTGGTAAGCGTTTCCTTTTCCCGGGTATCGGTTATGGTGGTTCTTGTTTTCCTAAAGATGTACAGGCTTTGGCAAAAACAGCGGAGGAATATAATTATGATTTCAAAATTTTGAACTCTGTGATGGATGTCAACACTATCCAAAAAACGGTTTTAGTTAAAAAAATAATGAAATTTTTTAATAATGACGTAGCAGGGAAAACTTTTGCCATCTGGGGT
This sequence comes from Saprospiraceae bacterium, assembly GCA_031411275.1. Lineage (GTDB taxonomy): Bacteria > Bacteroidota > Bacteroidia > Chitinophagales > Saprospiraceae > JAAFJT01. Next base: position 3,833 of record JANOAU010000208.1, read on the forward strand.
TTGGCTTTCAAACCCAATACAGACGACATCAGAGAAGCACCTGCTTTGTACATTATAGATGAATTGCTTGAAGCGGGTGCCAAAATTCAGGTTTTTGATCCCGAAGCGATGAGCAATGTGAAACGCATTTATGCAGATAAATTGGATTATATGGATGATGAATATGAGGTACTCAAGGGAGCGGATTCGCTCATTATTGCTACCGAGTGGGCTTTATTCAGAACACCTGATTTTGAAAAACTTCAATCTTTGAACTCCAGAGCCATTTTTGATGGACGCAACCTTTATGATATTAATGAAATGAAAGGTCGTGGTTTTCATTATGAAAGCATTGGAAGGAATATTGTCTCCCTTGTATTGTCTAATATGGTAATGGGCAATGGGTAATATTACTCATTACAAATTACCTATTACCCATAATATACTGAGGGGGTGAAAAAACAAAACTAACTATGAACCAACAACGCCGACTCGCTATAATCATTTATACCATTGCCGATTTCTTTTCGGCAATGGTAGCGTGGTCATGTTTTTTTCTCTATAGAAAATGGTCAGTTGAAGGGCGTTCGCATGATTTTTCTATACTCGACGATCCTAAATTTACCTTAGGCGTTTTTATCATACCTGTCGGTTGGGTTTTGTTTTATTCCATTTTTGATAAATATCGTGATATTTATCGGTTAGCCCGCGTCGATACTTTTACACGGACATTTTTTCTCACATTTTTAGGCGTCTTTTTTCTATTTTTCACTTTAATATTAGATGATTTTGTAACGGATTATACTACGTACTACAAATCATTTCTCGTCCTCTTTTCTCTACATTTTTTTATAACGGTTACAGCCCGCATGATTTTGCTCACGAGGGCAAATCGGCGCATAAAAACAGGTCGTGTTTTTTTCAATACATTAATCATTGGAGGCAATCAGAATGCCCTCGAACTCTATGAAGATATAACAGGCAGGACTAAAAGCTTAGGCTATAAATTCATCGGTTTTATTGATTCTAATGGCAATTCGACCAATGTTTTAGGTAAATACCTCCCTAAATTGGGCAAAATTGAAAATATTTCAAG
>JANOAU010000209.1:0-17230 GCA_031411275.1 Saprospiraceae bacterium
TTTTATTTTTTATTAAAAAACTTACCGAAACTTATTATTTAAATCGTATAATATTGATTATTAATCTTTTACTAAATTCAATATTTACAAAAAAAATATTTTCAACCTTAAATTTTTCTAAAAATAAATTATGGAATGACGATATTCAACACTTGTTCAATCATTTTCTCAACTGCTTGTTGCGGTTTTTCACTAAAACGTCCCGTCATTCTGTTTGCTAAAATAGCGGAAATAGAAACAGCTTGATGCCCTAAAAGTCGTGCCATTCCGTAGATACCTGCCGTTTCCATCTCAAAATTTGTCAATGCATTATTTTTCATTTTGAAACCATTCAGTAGTTTTACAAGGTTTGGCTCCAATCCGCCCCCCCTCAGTATTCTGCCTTGTGGCGCATAAAATCCAGGCGAAGTAACGGTAATTCCTCTTGCAAATTGTTCTTTATTAAATAATTGTAATAATTTATTGTCTGCCGAAAAAACATAAGGCATTAATACCAAGTCTTCACTTTTAGATTCCAAATAGTCTGCCAATTGGTCTGCCAACTCAAATTCTTTTGCCTGTTGTGGTGCATCATAAAAGTGCATTAGATTATCAAGCCCGACCGCCATTTCAGACACAATCATCGAATCAACGTCTATTGATTCTTGTATGCTGCCCGAAGTACCCAACCGAATAATACTGAGGGGTGTCAAGGCATTTTTTGTTTTCCGTGTTGAAAAATCAATATTTACCAAAGCATCGAGTTCCGTCATTACGATATCAATATTGTCCGTTCCGATGCCCGTCGAAACCACCATAACTCGTTGTCCTCTTAACCTGCCGATATGTGTTACAAATTCGCGGTGCTGCCTTTGAATATCAATTTTGTCAAAATGCTTACTAACTTCGCCCACTCTTTCAGGGTCACCCACCGTAAAAATAATAGGCGCAACATGTTCTGGTAATAAGTTCAAATGATAAATACTACCGTCGGGATGTAAAATGAGTTCTGATTCAGAATAAAGCATATTTGTAGTTAAATATTTAATTGTCAACTATTTATGAAAAAAGTTTTTCATTTATCTAATTGCGATACATGTCAACGCATCATTAAAGAAACAGGTGCCGTTGCTGCCGCATGTGCGTTTCAAGATATTAAAATCCAACAAATCTCTGCTGATGATTTAGATGCTTGGGCTGCAAAAGTAGGTAGTTATGAGGCGTTATTCAGTCGGCGTGCCTTAAAATTTCGCGCCATGGGTTTGCACGAACAAACACTTACAGAACAAGATTATCGTCGTTTGATATTAGAAGAATACACGTTTTTGAAACGCCCTATCATTATTGTCGGTAATGAAATATTTGTTGGCAATACTGCAAAAGTCATTGCTGCTGCAAAAGAAGCGATTAATTTGTAGAAACGCAAGTCATTCTGTTTCTATTCACTCGTTAAAGGCGCAATATATGGCATTTTTATTGGATACCCATTCAAAAAATCACGAATCAAGAGGCGTTTTCGTCCCTCTAACTGAAGATCGAGAAAATGAACAAAACCGTCAGAACAAGCAATTTTTAGATAACTTTTACCATCAGAAACCAATTTACCCTCCTCAGTATTGGGTGAGCAAATTTCTTTCGATGTTCTAAAAATCTTTAATTTTAAACCATCTAAAATCGTCCACGCCGTTGGATAAGGTGACAAGCCGCGTACAAAATTATGCACTTCAGTGGTTGTCTTAGAGAAATCAATTTGACAAGTTTCATGAAATATTTTAGGCGCATGTGTCGCTGCTTCATTCGGTTGTGGATGAGTGACAACATTCTGATTATCAATAGCTTGTACCGTTTTTAATAATGTTTCCGCACCCAGCAGCATCATTTTGTCATGTACCTCACCCACGGTTTCATCCTCACCAATCGGCATTTTTTCTCTGAAAATAACATCCCCTGTATCAATTTCATGTTTTAAAAAAAACGTCGTTACACCAGTTTCTTTTTCCCCATTTATGACTGCCCAATGAATCGGTGCAGCACCTCTATATTTTGGTAATAAAGAGCCATGCACATTTATCGTACCCAAAGGCGGCATCGTCCAAACGATTTCTGGCAACATACGGAACGCCACAACCACAAAAAGGTCGGCTTGAAGACCCCTCAGTATGTCTATAAATTCAGGGTTTTTCAGCTTTTCAGGTTGCAAAACAAGCAGATTATGGGCAACAGCGTATTGTTTTACAGAAGATTGCAAAACTTGCTTCCCTCCTCGCCCACCGAGTTTATCGGTCGCTGTAATAACGGCAACGACATCAAACCCATTTTTTATTAAAATATCCAAGGAAGCCACCGCAAAATCAGGCGTACCCATGAAGACAATTTTCATATTTCTAAATTTAGTAGGCTACAAATTCATAGCCATTAAAAGTGCAAATTTAGTCCGAAAATTATACTTTTAGCACGAATTAAAAAAACTAAACAAATAACGAACAACCAATGTCTGAACTTAAACGCAGTCTCACCCTTTTCGATTCTACCATGATAGTCATGGGTTCCATGATTGGCAGTGGCATTTTCATCGTCACTGCCAGTGTCGCCAAACAAGTCGGCTCACCTACATTTATCCTATTAACTTGGATATTTACAGGTATTTTGACCATTATTGCTGCTTTAAGCTATGGCGAATTAGCGGGCATGATGCCCCGAGCGGGCGGGCAATACGTGTATCTCCGTGAGGCTTATGGGTCATTGGTTGGCTTTCTATTTGGTTGGACAACCTTTTTAGTCATCGAAACAGGCTTAATTGCGGCGGTGGCGATAGCTTTTGCCAAATTTGCAGCCGTCCTTTTTCCGATATTCAATGAGCAAAATGTGCTGCTTAAAATAGGTGAATATACGTTTACAATGACCCAAGTATTGGCACTCTGTATCATCATTTTACTCACTTTTATCAATATTCAAGGCATAAAATTGGGTAAATGGGTACAAAATATCTTTACGGTCACTAAAATTGGGGCTTTATTGGGTCTCATTTTTCTTGGCATAACCGTCGGATATGGCAGCGAGGCTTGGAAAATAAATTTAGCCACAGTAAGCCAACCTTTCAAGGTCGTCACTTCAAACAATTTGGTTTCAAATACCCCCCTCAGTAATTTACCACTTATTTTATCTGCTTTGGGTTTGGCGATGATTGGCCCTATTTTCAGTTCATCAGCTTGGAATACCATCACATATACAGCAGGAGAAATCAAAAATCCACAACGCAATATTCCTTTGAGTCTGTTTCTCGGCACACTGCTTGTGAGCGTTTTATACTGGTTAGCAAACCTCAGTTATTTGATGCTTTTACCTGCTTCTGGTACACCTGACGGCATAGACGCTTTCTCACGAGGTATCGCATTTGCAGTCAATGAACGAGTCGGTACAGCAGCAGCAGAAATGATATTCGGTACTATGGGTGCGGTTATTATGGCTATTTTCATTATGATTTCTACATTTGGCTGCAATAATGGCATTGTTTTGTCGGGTTCGCGCATTTATTATGCCATGGCAAAAGACGGTTTATTTTTCAAAAAAGCATCTGATTTGAACAGTCGAGGTGTCCCAGCTTACGCGCTTATTATGCAATGTATGTGGGCAAGCCTGCTCTGTGTATCTGGCAAGTATTCCGATTTATTGAAGTATGTAACTTTTGCCACCTTATTGTTTTATGTTTTAACAATTGGTGGGATTTTTATATTGAGAAAAAAAATGCCTCATGCAGAACGCCCGTATCGTTCCTTTGGTTATCCAATTATACCTGCACTATACATAATTATTGCTACAACGATTTGTTTTAATTTATTGATTTTTGAAACGCCTATTTCATTATTCGGTATATCTGTCAAGCCCAGTTGGGTTGGATTGGGTATTGTATTATTAGGCATTCCCGTTTTTTATGCCAAAAACCCTCTTAAACGGTTGCTTGATTCGCGCAAAAATCATTTCTACAATAAATTTTACAACGACCAATGACACACCTATCCACATCGCTTGCTCAAGCTGGGGATATTTTGGAATTATGTGCATCGTGAGAACTTGTAAGAAAGCTAAAAGTACCAATAAATGTAGAAAAGGCAGAATGATTTCAACTATTGGATTAGCTTTTTTGTAGTTGCCATTGGCAAAATAAGGAACAACTAAACCAATAATATAACTCAATGTCATCATGTTTTTTTGAACACTTATATTGCTTAAACTTTTATAGTCACCTCCGTCTTTAAAGACTGTGAAAGTGAAAATAACTGAAAATATAATAAATGTACCTCCCAGAAAAACGCCCCCTATTAACAGCCCTATTTTGGATAATAAAGTCTTCCTAAAGGGTTCACTATTCATAGCAAACAACATCCGAATCAAGGAGGCACTGACGAGCAAAATGACTTCCCACCAAAAGAGAAAAACGATGGGTTGTAAATTCCATTTTAATATCAAAATGCCATGCAGCGTGATGAGTAGCATAAGCAAGGACAGCCACCACGGGCGATTTTGTAGAAAAAGAGGTGCGTGTGAAATAAAATTAGCCATTTATAATCGATTGTTTACGAATTACTTTAATTCTTCAACACTCTAATTCGTATGGGATACTCCACAGAGTTGGTAGGTCGAATATCAAATCCGTACCTTGTTCTTGGGCTTAAATAGAAAGGTAGCAAAAGAAGATAATGCAAAGAGTATAATATTGTGATTTCATAATGTGCGCGCGTGATTAGTTGATTGGAGAATAATGTTTTATTCTCCAATCAGCTACTCTACATCTAAAAATAAATTAAAGCTTAATGCGCAGCCCAATTTTTGAAGTAATAACCGCAGGATAAGCGGGAATAACCGAGTATTGGAATTGAACTTTATTATTGATTCGGTATAAATACTCAATTTCGCCGCCAATAGGAAAAAAGCGATATTGCCACCCGCCTTTAACACGGTCGCCAAAAAAGTCATCGCCCCGCCGATAACGTTCAAATTTACCCCAGTCTTCACGCACGAGAAACATAGGGCCTAAACCTACATTGAGACTACTTCTACCCAGCGTTAAAGGTGTGAAATGCAAACCCACATGTACATAAGCGGACTTTTGCCAAGCGCAATCCATGAATGCACCTGCTTGAGCGCGAATGAAAAACCGTTTAGATAAATCTCTGTCATAGCTGACAGCTGCACCGACATTGATTACCAAATTGGCATTTTTATCAAGTTTAAGTGGATAATTATCGATCATAAAAACGCTGCCACCGCCTGGGTGATAGGTAATGCCAAACCATTGAATGGAAAGATACTGATGACGATCGACTTGTTTTGGTGTGGAATCTTGGGCATCTAATCCCCATGCACACAATAAGAGTGCAAAAATAAGTGATGGTTTCAAATTTATTCTATTTAGATATGAAAATTATGTCCTTAAGACACAAAATTAATACCAAAATTAGAAGCCCAAAAGAATTAGGTTTGTTATTTTATTTTTTTAACATCTATTCACTTACAGTCAGATGATTGAGCCATTTTCCATGCAATTTCATCACTTTTTCAATGACATCGCGGACGCAACCCTCGCCGCCTTTTAAAGGGGATACATAATTGCTGATGCTGATGATTTCAGGACAAGCATCAGCTGGACAACAAGGTAAACCCGTTTTTTGCATGACTTCAAAATCATTGAGGTCGTCACCTAAGTATAAAGTTTTCAAGGGATTTATATCATGTGTTTCACAATAACGCTGAAAAACTGGCAGCTTAGGGTCTGCGCCTATAAACACATGACGAATGCCCAGTTTTTTCATCCTATGCTCTACGCTACCGCCACGACCTCCTGTAATGATGCAAACATTATAACCTTCTTCAACAGCCCGCCGTATAGCATAGCCATCTTTTGAATTGTAAGAGCGTAAAAATTCGCCCCCCTCAGTAACAAGAAGTTTTCCATCTGTTAATACACCATCCACATCAAAAATAAAGGTATTGATTTCACGAAAATAGCCAAGTGGGTTATGAATAGTCGCCGCATTTCGGAGGTCAAACGCTATATTATATTTTTCCATGTCATGTTATTTATTGTTGTCGCGCCATTCATAAACCCATTTTGCTTGAATTTGCTCAAGATGTGCTTCTGTTGAACCTTCTTTAGTGCCTTCAAAAGTTGGAATTTCGAGAATCCATTGAAGCAATTCTGTGAAGCGAATACGATAGATGTTAGATTCCGTAAAGTTTTCACCAAAACGTTCATAGAGTTTGATAGCTATATCTTCATGGTCTTGCCAGTTAATCGGTAAATCGTCGAAGTCTTTAAAATTGGACATTTTTTATTGCGTTTTTTCAGCCACAAGGCTTGTGTTTTTATTTTTACCCCCTCAGTATTTTAGCGTCTAAAACCGCCCTTCTGCGGTTGCATCGGGAATTTTCCTGTTGAAAACTGGTGCATCATCGTCTTCATTTGGTCAAATTGCTTGCAAAAAGCATTGATTTCTTCAAATGTTTTACCACTTCCCTTAGCTATGCGTTCCTTACGTTTTTTGGTACTTAAAACGAGTTCAGGATTCGCGCGTTCAGTCGGTGTCATCGAATGAATGATACACTCTACTTTTTTGAAAGCGTTGTCGTCAATATCCACATCTTTCATGACTTTTGACATACCAGGAATCATATTCATCAATGATTTCAAATCACCCATTTTTTTGATTTGTTCCATTTGAGCGATAAAGTCATTGAAATCAAACTTGTTTTTCTTGATTTTGGCTTCAATCCGCTTGGCTTCAACTTCGTCAAATTGCTCTTGCGCTTTTTCGACCATCGAAACAATATCACCCATGCCGAGAATCCGACTCGCCATACGGTCAGGATAAAACTCTGAAAGGGCATCCATCTTTTCGCCTTCCGAAGCAAATTTTATGGGCTTACCAACGGTGTATTTGATAGACAAGGCGGCACCACCACGTGTATCACCATCGAGTTTTGTCAATACCACACCATCAAAATTGAGTCTATCATTAAAGGCTTTAGCCGTATTAACAGCGTCTTGACCCGTCATAGAGTCCACAACGAATAGCGTTTCATTGGGTGAAATAGCGTCTTTAACTTTGGAGATTTCAGCCATCATCTCTTCATCAACAGCCAGTCGACCTGCTGTATCCACGATGACCACATCGCAACCTTGTTTTTTGGCTTCAACAATGGCGTTCAAAGCGATTTGCACAGGGTTTTTGTTCTCAATTTCTTTATAAATCGGCACTTTGACCGTTTCCGCTAAAACCGTCAACTGCTCAATAGCCGCAGGGCGATACACATCACAAGCGACGACCATCGGGCGTTTAGCCTTCTTGGTTTTGAGCCACAAAGCCAATTTACCTGTAAAAGTTGTTTTACCTGAACCTTGCAAACCTGCAATAAGTATAACCGTGGGCTTACCACCCAGATTAAGACCAGAGATTTGCCCGCCCATCAAATCGGTCAATTCGTCGTTAACGATTTTAATCATTAACTGCCCTGGATTGACGTTTTTTAGGACATTTTCAGTGCCAAGCGCACGATCCTTGATTTTATCTGTAAATTCTTTGGCAATTTTATAGTTGACATCCGCCTCGACGAGGGCGCGACGAATATCCTTGATAGCCGTAGCAATATTGAGTTCTGTGATTTTATTATTCCCTGAAAGTACTTTAAAGGCGGAGTCGAGACGGTCGCTTAGGCTTGTGAACATAGTTATAAACGATTGATTTTCAGTAACTTAATTAATTTAATTCTTTTAAAAAACGTGCAAAGATAAACAAAGTGAACAGTTATTTCAAAAGAAAAAATGAAAAAGCCACCCCTCAGTAAATTTTAAGCGTATAAGGTAAACTCTATCCTTGTATGAAAAAATATCATTTTTACATATTCAACTCTTTTTATTTTGATATACTTAATATACCTTTGTAATAAAATCGAATATTATTTCCTGATATTTCACTAACAATTAAAGCGTATTACCCATGCATAAGAATTTACTCCCTTTTTTCATCTCTATAATTGTCCTTTCACAACCTTGTTTTAGTGCAACTATTTTGTCGTTCCAGTCTGGTGAATGGAACAATAATGCCACGTGGCAAGGTGGCTTAGTACCCAGTATCAACGATATTGTCATTATTGAATCGGGTACCACTGTCACCCTTTCAACGAATGGAGGCAGTTATGTTGCAGTGTGTAAGTCGTTGACTATCAATGGCTCGTTGACCTACACCAGCAACCGTTTAGTCATTGGTTCACCCGATCCATTTGGCGTTCCGAGTTCAGGCGGCAATTCAGAACTTAATGTCAATGGTACATTAACAATTGCAGGGAGTTATTCTAACTCCTTCTATCTCAATGGCAATTTGAAGTTTAATAGTGGTTCAGTATTCAATATGACTTCTGGATTCATGCACGTCAACGGTAACACAGGCATCCCCCTCAGTAGTGTCGCTGCGGGAACACCATTGATTGATTTTACTAATGCTTCTTCATTTGTCGCAACTGGTGGCACTTTGTTTATTACAAATCCACATATAAATGCTACAACAACGTGTATAAAAGGACAAAAAAACTTTTCAGATAATATTTCTGTCTCGTTTGGTGCTTATATTACACCTGTCACTAACAATAATTATTTTGTTGATGCTGCTACGGCACCCTCTTTTCAAACCATCGAATTAAACTATGTGTCTAACACCGTCAAGTTACAAATGACGGATATTGACATTAAAGGGGCGGTTAATATCAATAATGGTTGTTTGTATAACCCTGACCTAACCAAAACATTACGCATTGGCAAAGACATTAATATCGGAAGCAGTGGTAAAATTGAAGGAAGAATGGAGTTGAACGGTCTCACGCAACAAAATATTAATCCGAACACAGAAAACGGCGTTCCAATTGCTTCCGCTATCATCAATGGGGATATTATAGCCAATAATAATGCACGAGTAAAAATAAAATTAGATCTTGAAATTTTGGGCGATTTAATATTATCTAATGGTAAATTCGATTTGAATAATAAAACCTTAACATTACAACGTTCGCCTTTCACAACAAAAAGCACGTCTTATATTGTTACTCACGATTTATACCAAGAAGTAGGCACTTTGAAAATAAAAAACGTAACCACGAACACCATTTTCCCCGTCGGTACAGAACAAAGTTATGCACCTGTTTTTATTTCAGCATTGGGTGGTGATTTCAGTGTTTCGACACATCCATCAACTATAACTGTACCTTCTCAATTTTCAAAAGTGAATTTAGAATGGGATATTTCTCGTGTATCTGGTGCGTTTAATGCAGATATTTTAGTGCAATGGAATAATACAGATGAAGCCAATAATTTTACACCTAATAGAAACCTGTGCAAATTGTATCATTATAATGGTTCGATTTGGGAACCCATGTCCCCATCAACAGGTCCGACAACTTCTTGGGGTACTTATTTTACAAAGTTAGCCGAAGAAGTGCATTCATTCTCAACCTTCTCTGTATTCGCACCGTCTGTAGTACCTGTTACTTTAACTTATTTTAATGCAAAAGCAAAAAACGGGGATGCTTATTTGACTTGGGAAACAGCGACTGAATTTAACAATGCTGGCTTTGATATACAAAAAAGTACAGATGGCTTACATTTTTCAAATATCGGTTTTGTAAAAGGCAATGGCAATTCGTTTAACCAAAATATATATTCATTTATTGATAAAAACTTTACAGAAACAGCTTATTATCGCCTCAATCAGAAGGATTTTGATGGTAAATCCGTCTATTCCGTCCTTGTTTCTCTTCAAAAAGATGGAAAAAACAGTCATTTAAAAATATATCCAAACCCAATTTCTACGCAAACTGATTTAACAATTGAATTTTCTGAAAAAGTAGAAAATAGCTTAAATATAGAAATTATTGATATACAAGGACGTATTTTGTACAAAAATCAAAGCGAAAAAGGTATGGAATGCCTAAAAATCCCTGTTGCTAATTGGGCAAGAGGCTTGTATTTTGTGCGCTTGACTAATGGTTTAAAAACCGAAGTGGCAAAGTTTGTTAAGAACTAATTTTTGTTTTTTAAATCCAAAAGCCAGAATGGAGACGCTTCATTCTGGCTTTTTTTTGGCTTTTTTAACTTATTCAAGCACTTTCCCCTCTTCTTTAACTGTGTCTGTAGGAAACAAAGTCTCGACTGTTTCAGCATATTTCATAAAAAATAAATCCCCCACATCGGCAACAGATTGCAAATGATTTACATCCCTCATCACCTTTTCCCTCAGTTCTTGCGGGGCTTGTTCGTTGGATTCCATTGTCTTAAAATGGTTGATTGTTTCTTTCATGATTATTGAATTTTATTATTTTTACATAATATAATGACTTTTTCTTTCGCTCTTTTGAGCCGCATTTTCACTGCACTTTCCGTGATATCCAAGGCTTCATGTATGTCTTTTAAACTCATATCGTCTTGATATTTCATAAATAAGATGGCTTTTTCATCAGGTTTAATTTCTTCTAATGCCCATTTTAGTTGATCTAATTTAATATCTAAAAATTCTTTATCCTCTATATCCCCTTCATCGGCAACATCGAGCAAGGTTTCCTCGGCAACAACAGGAATCGTTTTTTTCTTGCGTAGAAAAGAAATACAAAAATTATAAGTGATTGAAAAAAGCCATGTTTTAAATTGCGACTCACCTTTAAACTGTTTAAGGCTGAAAAAGACTTTAATAAAAATATCATGCGTTACGTCCTCAGCATCTGTTTGATTTTGTAACATACTCAAACATTTATTATAGACAATTTTTTCATGTCTATCGTACAAAACGCCAAACCAAAAAGAATCACCCGAAGCATTAATCTTTTCAATTAATTCCGAGTCTTGCATCGAATCATATTTCATAACTTATATGCCACTTAATTTTTTATTATTCGTTAAAATGAATGGGTTCGATTACGTAAATTCTAAATTATTGATAATCAAGCGGCTAAATTAAAACTATTTGGGAAATCCATCATTCATTTTGAGCCTATTTCGTTTCGTAACATTTTTAATAAGACGCAACCCGTTCTAAAAGTAACCTTATATTAAATATAAAACGATGTGCATGGATTATATTGAAAATAAATGACAATTCATATAATTTCAACCTTTCTATCAAAACACACATACTGATATTTCATTTTAATAGTTAAAAAATAAGGATGACAAAACGAAAAACATACCTTCTTCTTATTCCTATAATCATGATTTTAGGATTGGCTTCCCGAAAGTTTTCAGAACCGACGTCATGGGTTTTTCTTTACTTAGGAGATGTGTTATGGGCAACCTTGTTTTACTTCATTTATCGATTTTTATTTATCCGTAAAACAGATTTAATCAATGCATTAATAAGTATAACATGGTGTTTTATTATAGAATTTTCTCAACTTTATCAAAGCGATTGGATAAATACTGTCAGAGCAACGACCATAGGCGCACTCGTGTTAGGGTCAGGGTTTTTATGGACTGATTTGGTGTGTTATATAATAGGTGTATGCATGGGATTTGCAATGGATAATATTTTGTCAAGACACATTTTTGTCAAAAGATAAGAAATATATTTTACTTAAATAAGCCTAAAATACTGAGGGGAGGATTTAAACTAAATTGACGGAGTGATGTGCCATCACTCCGCCAATATACCACATCCAATTTTATAACAAATGGGTAGTCAAAGAGATATTCGCATTCAAGAGTTTAGAAATTGGACAATTTTCTTTAGCATGTGTCGCTAATTCTTCCAACTTTTCTGCTGTCAAACCCTCTGCTTTCACCGATGTTGTCAAATCAATTTGATTGATACCACCGTTTTCGAAAATGACAACCGCTGATGTTTCGATTTCATCAGCCGTTAAACCTGCCTCTTGCAGATTGAAAGCTAACTTCATGGAAAAACAGCCTGAATGTGCCGCCCCAATCAACTCTTCTGGATTAGTACCTATGCCATCGGCAAAACGAGAATTAAAACCGTATTGAGTGTCTTTCAAAACACCACTTTGAGTTGTTAATTGTCCTTTACCTTCTTTGCCCGAACCGTTCCACACGGCAGTCGCTTTTCTTTTAATTTGCATGATTTTGATTGTTTTTTATGTTAAAAATGATATTTTCAATTTTATAAAAGATAGAGTTGAAGGAAATTACACCCCTCAGTATTTCATTGATTATTAAGGATTTTTCAATGAGAATCTCGTGTAACAATACTACCGGACCCGCCACGCAAGAAACCAAAATCAGCGCCTAAATGCGCTTGTTCTACATTCGTAACATAAAGATTGGCATATCCCCGATTCAGTTTTAAGTCATAAGGTTGCCAATCTTTGCGGCGTTCAGCCAATTCTTCATCAGAAACTTCCAAGGTTAAACTCCGATTAGGCACATCAAGTTTAATCCAATCGCCATTTTTTACTAATGCCAAGTTGCCGCCATCTGCCGCTTCGGGCGACACATGCAAAACAACTGTACCGAAACCTGTTCCACTCATACGTCCATCTGAAATACGCACCAAATCTGTTACGCCTTTGAGCAAAAGCTTTTTAGGCAAAGCCATATTCCCGACCTCTGCCATACCTGGATAACCTTTTGGTCCGACGTTTTTCAAAACCATGATACTTTTTTCGTCAATCTCTAAATTAGGGTCTTCAATCCGTTCATGATAATCCTCAATTGTTTCAAACACAACTGCTTGTCCACGATACGTTAACAATTCAGGACTTGCCGCCGAAGGTTTCAACACCGCACCATTCGGTGCGAGATTGCCCCGCACGACAACAATACCCGATTCAGGTTTGAAAGGCGTTTCCATTGTGGCGATAACATCGTCGTTATAGGCTTCTGCATCCGCACAAACTGAACCCATCGTTTTTCCTGTTACCGTTATCACGTCATTGTGAATAATCCCTTTCATCTCTTTTATGACGGCTGGCAAACCACCCGCATAGTACAAATCCTCCATAAAATGAGCACCAGAAGGCTGAATATTGGCTAAAAGCGGAATATTTTGAGACCATTTATCAAAATCGTCAATCGTCAAATCCACGCCAATACGTCCTGCTATGGCCAACAGATGAATGACAAAATTGGTAGAACCACCAATGGCGGCATTGACCATGATGGCATTTTCAAAAGCCTCGCGGGTCAATACTTTTGAGAGTTTTAAATCCTCTTTGACCATATCCACAATGCGCCGACCTGACAATTGAGAAATAACTTTGCGCCGTGCATCAGCCGCAGGAATCGAAGCATTGTTCGGTAAAGACAAACCCAAGGCTTCTACCATCGTCGCCATCGTCGAAGCCGTTCCCATGACCGCACAATGCCCTTGGGTGCGCGCCATACATGCCTCTGCTTCTACAAATTCAGCTTGAGTGATTTCACCTAATTTATGCGCCACATCAAATCGCCAGACATCAGAAGTACCAATATCCTTACCTTTCCAATGCCCTTTGAGCATTGGACCACCTGAAATGACGATTGTTGGAATGTCCACACTACATGCACCCATCACCAAAGAGGGCGTTGTTTTATCGCAACCGCACAACAAGACAACACCGTCAATCGGGTTGGCACGAATAGATTCCTCAACATCCATACTTGCCAAATTGCGGTACAACATGGCTGTTGGTTTTATCAAAGTTTCGCCCAAAGACATGACGGGAAACTCGACTGGAAAACCCCCTGCTTCCAAAACCCCTTTTTTTACGGCTTCCGCTAAATCTCGGAAATGGGCATTACAAGGTGTCAACTCCGACCATGTATTGCAAATGCCAATGACAGGCTTTCCTTCAAAAAAGTCTTTCGGAATGCCTTGATTTTTCATCCAAGCGCGGTAAATGAAACCGTCTTTTCCCGTTTTGCCAAACCAGTTTTGGCTGCGTAAAGTAGATTTTTCCATATTTTGATTTTTGTTGTAAAGTTGAAAAATATTTACATTAGGACCAATGAAAAGATAAATCGTCAAACTCTATTTTACAAAACCCATTGCAAATCAACGTTTTGCAAATTCATCATTCATCAATTATCATTCATCATTTCTTTTTTTAGTTTCTTGTGCTACAAAGCTATCGTATCCTTTTTTCCACAATTCAAAATAAGTATAAGTATCCGAATACACATATTTATCATCCGTTTGTTGCCAGTTGAGGCTTTGCATCAAAGCCACAGAAGCTGTATTTTCTTTATCGGTATAAACCAACAGTTTTATCTTATTTGAGTTTTCAAATAAAAAATTTGAAAAATGCGTAATGGATTCTTTCACAAAACCTTGTCGTCGAAATTGCTCACCTATGGCATACCCCATTGTCGCTTTTCGGTTGGCACTGCCAAACATTTGATTTGATAAATCATGTAAGTGAATAACGCCCACATATGCGCCTGTTGCCTTTAATTTTATCAACCAATCAAAAGCAGCATGTGTATTAGAATATCGTGCATATTCCATCATACATGCCACATAATCCGCTACTTCAGCTTGCGATTTAAACCTTTCATCAACATAAGGATGCGTATCGTTTTCAAAAATCTCAAATAATTGCATCCCATTTTCATAAGTCAAAGGCTCAAACACCAACCTTACTGAGGGGGGCAATTCAGGCAGAAAAAAATGCTGTTGCATCGTTTTCGTTCGGGCTTCCCGCCAAAAAATTTTACTTTCTTCTAATAGCATTTTATCCATTAAGCAAAATGTATGAAATATAAATGAAATGGGGCAAAACCTGATAAAATACTGAGGGACAACCATGTTCGAGGAACTTTAAAAGTTCTCCTAACATAATCGTAAAGCATTGTAAATCAATGCTTGAAAAATTCATCATTCATCATTTATAATTCATCTTTACCTATTTAATCCCCATATCACATTCTATTTTTGATAAAAGCCATTTGCCTTTCTCTTTTGTGAGTTCAAAATGTCGTTCAAAATCTCCATTGGCATTGGAGGCGTAAAGGGTTGCTTTGGCTTGGGCATCGTTTATTTTGACAACACGAACAGGCGATTTTGTCCATAAATTGATATCCCAATCCTGTGCGCACAACATTTTGTCGGCATCCATACCCGAATGAACATCATCTATCTCTTCATTTTGCCACAATTTTTCACATTTTTTATAAAAATCAAACTCACCAGCGATAAAAGATTCGCTCACAAATCCACTTTTTTGAATCTTACCAAGATAGGTTTTCAACGCTTTTTCATTGATTTTCAGCTGTTTACCACTTATTTCCGTTATGTCAAAAGTGTGAGCCGTATCTCTTTGAAACGCGTCGTACCATGTGAAAAAGCTATGAATCGTCGCTGCGATTTCCGTAGAATCGCTTGATACTGAGGGGGATGTTTTTTCTGTTGTCGTTTTTGATTTATCCGCACAGGCAACTAAGGTTAAAAAGCTAAGAGCCATAAAAAACAAATGTTTCATTTTCAATAATTTATAAAGTCTTAAAAAAATATTTTTATAAACAACCCTTCCAAAAAGGTAAAAATATAGCATTTTACCTTATTGACAAATAGTTAAAAATCAAAGTTTTACAAATTCATTATTTATCATTTATAATTCATCATTTCTTCATATCCGTCCAAAAATAGACTTCTATAGTGAAGCAACCTAAGTTTGAGCCTTAAAAAAAAGTTCCATCACTAAAATCCTTCTATATTGTCCAAAAAAGACAAGTTCAAAAATTGATAATAATCCATTTTTGAACCTGTAAAGCTAATATTAGGGATGATAATATGTCTTTTGGAGTGTAGATTACTTCGTCTCATACACCCATAAAAGTTGTTACGGATACAACAATTTTAGAAAGTAACTATTTTTGCCCCAATAACATGATTTTTAATTGAAAGAAAAAGAGATAATCCTAAATGTCAAGTGATTCTATCATTTGAGTTTATATTTGTGAAAAATTAAGTAAAATGAAAAAGAGATTCAACATAACAGGCGTGTGCATTCCAAGATTACACTACATGATGGACAATCGCGCTAAACTGGATGCCGTTATGGAAATGGTTGAATTGGGTGATTATTTTACCATCAACCGTCCCCGTCAGTACGGAAAGACAACGACTTTACATTTGTTGCAAGAAAGATTAGAAGCAACAAAAGATTATATTTGTTTAAAATTGAGTTTTGAAGATGTTGATGAGAAATGGCAACAATCAGATGAATTGTTCGCTCAAATGTTTGCTATTCGTTTAGGAAAAGAGTTATCAAATACACATGCCCTTTTAAAAGTTGTCTGGGACGATTTAGTTCCGACCGTCACCGATTCAAATACCCTTTCTGAGGCTATATCTCACATGGCGCATAAAGCCGAAAAGGAAATTGTTTTATTAATTGATGAAGTAGATGCCAGTAGTAATTATGTTGCTTTTTTAAAGTTTTTGTCTATGCTGAGAAACAAATATTTAGAACGTTACAGACCAGGTAATGAAACCTTTCACAGTCTTGTATTAGCAGGAGTACACGATATAAAAGCATTAAAATTTAAATTACGAAATCCCAATGAAGTACAATTTAACAGTCCTTGGAATATCGCTGCCGATTTTAAAGTTCCCATGTATTTTAATCCAAAAGAAATAGCGACGATGTTAGTTGAATACAGCCATACTAAGGGGGTCGAAATGGAGATTCCTGTGATGGCTGATAAACTTTATTATTATACTTCTGGCTATCCTTTCTTAGTTAGTAAATTATGTAAAACAATTGCAGAAGATATTTTACCAAATAAAGACGATAAAATTTGGACTTTACAAGATATTGAAAATTCTGTTTTATTATTATTAAAAGAAAACAATACTAATTTTGATAGTTTAATTAAAAATTTAGAAAACAATAGCGAATTGTATGATTTGGTATATCGCGTATTGATTGAAAGTGAAGTTATTCCTTTTAATCCAGATGAGCCTGTTACTAATTTAGGACGATTGTATGGCATTTTTAAAGATAATGGACAGTTAAAAATTCATAATCGTATTTATGAACAAAGATTGTATAATTATATGACGGTTAAAACTATGATTGCTTTAAAATCACAATATAATTATAGTAGCCACTTTACTTTAGAACATAATGCTTTAGAGTTTGTCTAAAAATTAATTGTGTTAAAAAAGAGGCAATCAGAGCATAATTTTGTGTTGCTTAAAACATAAAAAAGATGCAAACTCAATTCAAAAAATTGACTGATTCCCAGTGGGAAGGTATAAAGATTATTTTACCT
>JANOAU010000210.1:0-25284 GCA_031411275.1 Saprospiraceae bacterium
TGCTTGCTAAATTCATCGATTTCGTAATATATTTCGTCCAGCATAGCTCTTGATTTTGTTTTTAGTTTCGCAAAACCAAGGTACAATGTCTTGCGCTATGCCTCTTTTTTTATTTTCAATCTCCGAACTCACGTAAATTTAAATTCAGTCTTTCTTTTAAAGCAAAATATTAGATTAAAACCCCCCTCAGTATTTGTCTAAACAAGCCTTTGAGTTGTATCGCTCTTAGGCTTTTTGCATGTCCCTACTAAGGGTATTTTAAGCATGTGTAAGTGAGTTTATTATAAATGTAGAAAAATATATACACTTTTTCACATTGTGAGAAACGTGTTCTACAAATAAATTTAATATATTATAGGTATGATTTTTTTGTATTGATAATCAATAAATTATAAAAACTATTTTATAGAATTTATTTATTTGCTCATGCAAATAACGCCTGTTTTAAAGTAGTCCTTTTGCAATCATCCTTTTCTGTGACACCCACACATATATGACTTATTAAACTTTATTTTTCACTTCTAAAAACAAATAATATGAAACTCTTGACAGTAGGCTCCTTGACACTTGCAAGCATTCTTTTTGCTCAAAATCTCACTGGTCAGTGTATTACTCCGTTAGCGGAACAAAATCCGTCAAACTTAGAAATTTCAGCGACCTATGTAGGGCAATCATTCATTCCCGATTGTCTCGTAACAATTGACCAAATTTCAGTCACGTCTAATTCTTCGGTTGATATCAACAATGTCACATTGAGGATTATCAAACAAGAATTATCAGGCAATACTGAAATATTTACGCAAAACAACGTAATCGTTAAAGGTAAGGTCAATGGGTCGGCTGTTCCCACAATCATTGACTTGGTGACAAATAAACCGACCATTATACCTGCACTTATTGGTGGACCCATTAAGTATTTTTTCATATTAGATGCCAATACTGACTTACAACTTCAGGCTCATGAGGGTTTGCTGAATTTTTTGTTGACAACCTGTACTGCTGTCGTCACACCAGCCTTGGTGCTGCCAACTGTACCTATTCCCCTTGTAGATGCAAATGTTGATTTGGCGTTTAGTATAAGTACCTCTTCTGCTGTCCTCCCTATTCAATCTATTTCTTTTACGGGAACGAATGAAAAAGACAAAAATGTGCTGCAATGGGTAACTGCCACAGAGTTAAATAATGATTATTTTGAAGTTGAATATCGAACCAATTCCGGAGAATTTATCTCTTTAGGTACGGTTAAAAGTCCTGAAAAAAACAGTAATACAGAGAAATTGTATCAATTTGTACACAATCAACCCTCTAAAAGCGTGAATTATTATAGACTCAAACAAATAAGCTTAAATGGCAAGGCGGATTATTCTAAAACTATAACGATTAATAATCTCCAAAAACAAGGCTTGGCAGTCTATCCGAATCCTGTTAAAGACAGATTGATTCTGCAAGCAGATAATGGAACTATTGATAATGTAAAAATTTATCATATCAATGGTCAACTTATCTATGCCCAACAGAAGGCGGGTTACACTTCTGATATTGATGTTTCAAACTTCTTAAATGGCGTTTACTTTGTTTCTGCTACTTTAAATAATGAAACATATATGACTAAGTTTGTCAAAAATTGAAGTTTTCATAAGAGATAAATAATACTGAATGCCCCCTCAGTATTTTACATAAAAACGCCTTTTGAGTGAAACTACTCAAAAGGCGTTTTTATATGCCTGTGTAAAAAATGCCTTGTATAGGGTTGCAATTTTCTTAGCTAAGTTTAAGGCAAACCATTTTTACATGAATATAAAATACAAATGATTTTTATTATTTTTGTGCCTCCTTTGTCCGCCTCAGTATTCTTACTAATGAATTCTTTAACTACACCATTTATAAAAAACAACCAGAATGAAGCAGCACTACGGTATCATCGAACTTGGAAAAATTGAAAATATCTGCGAAATGGCTATGGAAATAGACCTCATCACAGCCCAATTTGTTCATTATCCCGATTGTCAACAACTCACGATTTGGCTACCACAATATGGTCGACAAGGCTACGGCAATATACGTCTGATTAATAACAACATAAAAACCATTGTTGATGATAAACCTGTTGCAGACCGACTCAATGGCAGCGTCCAAATCCTTTGGGATACCTTAGACCTCCCTCCCAGCAATTATACCCTTGAAATTGAACATCCAAAAGGTGGAAAACACATTTTACATTTTAGAAAATATGCAAAAACGAGAGGACGCAAAAAAGAAAAGTTGTTGCCAGTCCCACCACCACAAGACACCCCCTCAGTATCCCAAACATATCGTGATGGTTTTGGCAAAGCCGTCCCCAATGAAGACCTTATTTTGACAGAACAATTAACCAAACAGTTAACAGGACAGTTTACAAGGCATATTACTTATGAGGGCAGTTTTAGGTCGGGCTATGTTATCTACGTACAAGGAGATAAACGTATAAAATTCAGCCATGAGATGGGTGGTGGACAGTGCAAATTCTATATCGACATACCCTCTCAAAAAGCGTGGGCAGCGGCTACAAACACCCCCCTCAGTAACAGAGCCGACATTATTGAATTTGTTGCCCATACAGTTCAAACGGATCAAGCATCGTCTTGGCAGTACGAGATAAGAGAAGATTGTATTTATTATTATTGATAGTATAGAGTTAAATGTAAGAAAAATCGACATAAACTTGAATTGACAATAATAAATAATACATTTACGCTGCACAGAAATAAAAAAACAAAACCATTTCAAATAAACAACAACATGCCCATTCTAAAATCCTGCCCGACGTGTGGCGCAAAAGCAAAATATAGCCTTCAAAAAGGTATTCCGAGCTATAAAGCCGTTCAAGACGATACCATTTTTGCTAAAATCAATCAAATAAATAAAGTTCTAAAAAAGTATAAGGATCAAGTTGAAGTGTTGGAAAAGGAAATACAGCAATTGAAAAAGGAGAAAATAGCTTAATCTTTATTGCCTTTTTCAGCATTTCCCAAGTTTCATTCTACAATAGTGAATTTTGACTAAAATTACTGATTTACAAATCTTATGACTCTGTAAAATCCAGTAATGTTGTCTAATATTGCAGGATAAACTGTTCAATCAATGATGAAATATCTACACTTCCTGCTTTTAGCTTTACCAACAATTATATTCAGCCAAAATAAGGCAACCGATACAATTCCAACGGCTTTGGAAACAGTAGAAATTGCTGCCACACGTTTGACATTGACCGAAAACAAAGCACCTTTGGCGGTAACGGTGTTGGACAAAAAGCGGCTGCAAACGGCCACGCAACAATTATCGCCTTACGAGGTATTAAGCTCGATTCCAGGTGTTTTTGCGATGAATCCAGACAACTTTTCACAGGATTTGCGAATTTCGATACGGGGTTTTGGTGCAAGGTCAGCATTCGGTATTCGAGGCATAAGGCTTTTTACGGATGGGCTGCCCGAAGGAACGCCTGATGGACAAGCTGATGTAGATAATTTGGACATGGGTATCATACGTCAGATGGAAGTGTTGCGAGGCGCTGCGTCTTGTCTCTACGGCAATGCGGCGGGAGGTGTGATTTATATGTTGACTGAAAATCCTACAATGCGCAAACCCCTTTTAGAAGCCCAAACCAGCTTTGGTTCTTTTGGTTTTCAAAGGTATCAACTCAAAACAGGTCAGAAATTAGGCAAATTTCTATATTTTGTCAATGGTTCACTCAATATTACTGAGGGGTATCGTACATTGAGTCAGATGCAAAATACCATTCTTAATGGCAAAGCCACTTATAATTTTAATGAAACAACTAAACTAACGCTATTGGCAAATTACGGCAATAGCCCAACAGCCAATGACCCAGGTGCATTGACCATAGAAAAAGTGAAAGCCAATCCACGACAAGCAGATTCCACAAATCTGCTTTTTGAAACAGGTGAAGCGGTGACACAGAGTAGGGTAGGAGCGACTTTCGATACAAAAATCAAGCAAAAACACAGTATTTCTGCCCGTACATTCTATACATCACGGCGGTTGCTCAATCGTTTAGCCATTGCCGCCAATGGTTATGGTGATTTGAAACGCAACTATTACGGTGGCAGCGTGAGTTATCAATTAGATGAAAAAATTGGCGATATTGTTTATCGTTTAAAAGTCGGCATTGACATTGAGAATCAAGCAGATAGAAGACAACGGTATGCTTATGTGAAGACCATATTGGATGGTGTTACAAAATACAAACAAGACAAATTGGCACTCGACCAATTAGAATCGTTTCAAAGCACAGGCATTTATATACTACAAGATTTGCAACCCACAGACAAACTGTTAGTGTCGTTTGGCATCCGTTACGATGATTTGAATTTGAATGCCACCGATTATTTTTTATCTAATGGCGACCAATCGGGCAGTCGGCATTTTACAAAAGTTAATCCGATGGCAGGTGTCAGTTATGCGTTTGCGACAAAGGCTTCGGTTTATGCCAATTATTCTTCCACTTACGAAAGTCCAACGCTCAATGAGTTATCCAATAATCCAGACAACACAGGCGGCTTTAACCCAACACTTAAACCACAACAAGCGCAATCGTTAGAAATCGGTACAAAAGGCAATTTTAGGGAGGGGGGACATTTTGACTTGGCTGTGTTCCGTATTGAAACACAAAACGACCTTGTACCCTATCAAATCACAGGACAAACAGGTAAGACTTTTTATAGAAATGCTGGAAAAACGTTGAGAACAGGCTTGGAAATGGGCATAAATTACCAAATTACTGAGGGGTTGACGGCTTATTACACCCAAACGTTTTCCAACTTTAAATACGATACATATTCCGTCAACACCACTTCTTTTGATGGAAAGGTATTACCTGGCATTCCTAAAACACATGGCCAATTAGAATTGCGTTATTCGCCCACGACTGGTTTTTTTGCGATTATTCAAGGACGTTATGTCGGCAAAGTGCAAGCCAATGATGCCAATACGGCTGCCGCAGATGCTTATGCTGTGTTGAATATCCGTGTTGGGTATACTTTTTCGATAAAAACGTGTGAAATTGAACCATTTTTAGGCATTAACAACTTGACGAATACGGATTATATCGCCAATGTGCAAATCAATGCACAAAGCAATCGCTATTTTGAGCCAGCAGCGTTGCGTTATTTCTTTGGTGGATTGAAATTAAGATTGAAATAATCACTTGCCAATTGTTTCCAAAACCCTTTTATACTAAATGAAAAGTGAAAAACGAAAAGTGAAAAATATAAAACATGGGTTATGAATAATTTGATTCTATTTTCTTAGGCAAATCATTTTCAAATGAGTATAACCATGCTGTCTAAGGATTTATTGTCTATCCAACGAACCACCATGACCAAATCATATTCGGTGTCTACATAAACCATATTCGTTCCGTTGACCATATGACAAAAACTACTGAGGGGGGGGATATTTCGTTATGGCTTTGTTTTGAGCCATAGTTAATGTACTCAAAAGGAGGAATAGGTGTGTTAGTTTTATCGTCATCGTCGTTTGAATTTGATTTATAAAGTTGTAAATTAAATCAATTTTAGTGATGTTTGGTTTTTTATATTTTCTGATTGATTTAAAAGATGTTGTTTGTTTAAGTTATTCGATAAAAAAGTATAGTTTTGTTTAAAATTTAGTAAAATATGAGTTATTCCATTGAAATATTAAACGAAAAAGCGATTAAGCTCCTACTGTATTTAGAGGAAATGCAGC
This sequence comes from Saprospiraceae bacterium, assembly GCA_031411275.1. GTDB lineage: Bacteria > Bacteroidota > Bacteroidia > Chitinophagales > Saprospiraceae > JAAFJT01. Next base: position 5,746 of record JANOAU010000210.1, read on the forward strand.
TCATTCGTGTAGAAAAAAAAGAACCTCTGGATGAAAAGGAGGTCGTTAAACCTAAAAGCTTCATTGGCATCATTTCACATGAAGAAGCGGACGATTTACGGAAACAATTAAAGGAAATGAGAAACGAATGGGAACGTATTTGATAGATACCAACGTATATATAGACCTCTTTGAAGGAAGACTTCCCCAAAATGCCGCAATTTGGGTAGATAACCTTGCCCTATCTGGTAATTCAATTATATCTGTTATCAATAAAATTGAATTATTAGGTTTCGAAACTTCCCCAGAAACACATCAAAACTTGATTAATCTTATCAAAATGGGTATAGTCTTATCTTTGACCGATGCCATTGTTGATGAAACCATTGCGCTTAAAAAAATCAAGAAAATTAAATTACCTGATGCCATTATTGCAGCAACGGCTTTGGTGCATGAGCTTAAAATTGTCTCACGTAATAAAGCAGATTTTAAGAACATAACGGGCTTAACTTGCCTTGACCCATATTTGGACATTGAATAAGCCCATTCAATTAGTTTAAAGATATATCAACCACATCCTTTTAAACAAGCCAAATTTCTCTATCGTCGAATTTATTCACCTAATCCATACGGGGCGTTGCATATTTTACTTAATTTTTCGCCTTAGTACTATTTCGTACTGCCTTTCAATTATCATTTCAAACTAAACAATCAAACAATTATGAACACTCGCCGCGATTTTCTAAAAAAAATGACTGCAGCCTCAATGGTTTTGCCGTTGATTTCTGAAACTAATCTATTAAACAAACAACCTTATGAAGGGAAAAAGCTGCGTGTGGCGCTTGTCGGCTTGGGCAGTTATGCCACCCGAGTAGCCAATGCTATGAAAACGTGTGAAAAAGCCGTTTTGGTCGGTGCGGTCTCTGGTACGCCGTCTAAATTGGACAAATGGCAAGCAGAATATGGCATTGACAAAGCAAATTGCTATTCATACACGGATTTTGATAAGATAGTCAGCAATCCAAATATAGATTTGGTGTATTTGACTTTACCCAATTCGATGCATCATCCTTTTACTTTGCGTGCTGCCAAAGCGAAGAAACATGTATTGACAGAAAAACCGATGTCTGTGTCTGTCAAAGAAGCAGAAGAGATGATTGCGGCTTGCAAAAAAGCTAATGTAAAGCTGTATGTGGGTTATCGCCTACATTTTGAGCCTTATACAAAAGAGTTAATACGCATTCGGGAATCGGGAGAATTGGGGAAAATTATGTTTGTGAATACAGCTAATGGTTTTAAAATAGGCGACCCGACACAATGGCGATTGAAACACGCCCTCGCAGGCGGCGGTGCGATGATGGATGTAGGGGTTTATTGCATTAATGGCGCACGTTATGCGACTGGCGAAGACCCAACTTGGGTGATGGGGAGTGAAAGCAAGACGGATTTAGTGAAATTTAAAGAAGTTGATGAAACGATTATCTGGCAAATGGGTTTTCCAAGCGGCGTGATTGCCAATTGTGCAACAACTTATAATTTCAACGGCCCTGAATCGCTGCGTGCTTCTGGCGACAAAGGATGGGCAGAACTTAGTCCTTGTTACGGCTATGGTCCTTTGGGCGGACGGACAAATAAGGGCGCGATGACACAACCTGTTGTCACACATCAAACCTATCAAATGGATGGTATTGCAGATTGTATTTTAAATAATACACCTGACCCAAAAGTAGATGGTTATGAAGGATTGAAAGACATGAAAATTGTGGAAGCTATTTACAAGTCCATTGCTCAAAATGGTAAGAAAATATACGTGAAATACTGAGGGAACCCTTTTTGAGTTCTGTCATTAGTTTAAACGTATTTTTAAAACGCCTTCAACTAATTCTTTGTGTTTCATTTGCTTCAATTGCCCACTTTTTAGATGGAAAGAAAAGGATTTTGCTCCTAATTTATATCTCCATCTAAAGATGTAGGCAATTGAAGCAGGTGTCATACAAGATACAATGGTTGTGTAATATTTCAAACATTGATTGAAGGCTTTTAAGCTCTTATTTGATGTTTTAAGCTCTAATTTGATGGTTTTAAGCTCTAATTTGATGGTTCTAAGCTCTTATTTGATGATTTTAAGCTCTTATTTGATGATTGTAAGCTCTTTTTTGATGATTTTAAGCTCTTTTTTGATGATTGTAAGCTCTTTTTTGATGATTTAGGCTCTTATTTGATGATTGTAAGCTCTTATTTGATGTTTTAAGCACTGAATCAATATACTTTTCCATTGAATCAATGCAATGCAGCACTTTTTTAATGCTTTTAAGCACCCGATGCCTCACCTACGCCTTTACCAACACTACTTCTAAATGTCAAAAAAAACTAAAAATGATGAAAAAACAACTACTCTTTGCTGTGCTTGTACTATGTCTTTCAAAAAGTACGGCTCAATCGCTCACCAAAGTAGAAGAACAAATAATAAGTGCAGTGGATGCCCATATGTCGGCAACAATTCAGTTGCTAAAAGAGTCGGTTAATGTCAACAGCGGTACTTTTAACATCAAAGGCATCAAAAAAGTAGGCGATATGTACGGCAAAGAACTCGCTGCCTTGGGTTTTACCATAGAATGGATAAGTCTACCCGATTCTTTGAAGCGTGCGGGGCATTTAGTGGCATATAAAAAAGGTAAAAAAGGAAAGAAACTCTTTCTTATTGGACATTTAGACACTGTTTTTGAGCCTGACATGCCGCCTAATCCGTTTACGATGCTCAATGACAGTACCGCAACAGGTCAAGGGGTGAATGATATGAAAGGGGGGGATGTGATGATGATTGCGGCTTTGAAAGCATTGCATAAACAAGGACTTTTAGACGATGTATCCATCACCGTTTACATGACAGGTGATGAGGAAAACGGCGGACATCCACGAGAAATCAGTCGTGGCGACTTTATTAGTCGTGCCAAACAGCATGATATTGCTTTGGGATATGAAACGGCTTCAAATATGGGTATTGTGGCAACTGCAAGACGAGGAGCGAGTGATTGGCGATTGGAAGTTGAAGCCAAACAAGCTCATTCGTCGGGTGTTTTTGGCAATGCGGGTTATGGAACTATATATGAAGCGGCTCGAATTGTCAATGAATTCAGAGAAAAATTAAGTAACGAACAATATTTGACATTCAATCCTGGACTTTTCATCGGTGGTTCTGAAGTCAATTATGATATTGCCAATCAAAAGGGAGATGCTTCTGGCAAAACAAATATTATTTCGCCCAAAACAGTGGTCATCGGTGATTTGCGGTTTCTATCGGAGCAACAAAAAGAGGCTGCGCGCTATGCCATGAGTCAAATTGTTGCTAAAAATCTGCCTGGAACGAAAGCGACGATAACATTTATAGACGGTATTCCGTCCATGCCGCCCACTGCTGGAAATGAAGCCTTAGTAGATGTAGTGAATAAAGCGAGTTTGTCATTAAATTATGGTGAAGTGAAAGCTGGAAATCCGGGTTCACGTGGCGCAGGTGATATTTCTTATGTTGCGGAATATCTGGATTGTATAGATGGCTTAGGTGCATCGGGCAAAGGCGCACATGCACCAGGCGAAACCATCAATTTGTATGAATATCCGAAGTTGATAAAGCGGTCGGCGTTGTTGATATATCGGTTAACACGATAGAAAATGGTTATTTGGGCAGTGTTATGAAACAAATAGCCATATAGTACACATAGTTTTTATCTTTTAATAAACTATGTGTACTATGTGGCTATTTGTTTTTAAATAAACCTTTGCGTTTAACCCTCAAAACTTATAACTATACCCCACCCGAACAACCTGCGTTTCGTAATAGTCATTACTGACATAATAAAAGCCTTGTCCTTGTATTTCCTTATGAATCACCATCGTATTCAACAAATCGGTGGCGTTGATAAACCATTCTCCTTTACCTTTTTGAATGCTTTTTTTCAAACCCACGTCTAAGGAGAATCGTGCGCCGATTTTTCCTTGCGGAATGATGTCCCGAGCTAAGTAAACAGCAGAAATTTGTCCATCCAAACCTTTGTTGAAGTGAAAAATGCCGTTGAATTTGGCATTGCCTGAAACAATGTCTTGTGCATCAGCCGAAAAGGTATTTGGGACAGGATATTTATTTTGAACCGTAAAGGCATTAATCTGATTTTTATAAGCCGTAAAGTTCAAATTGAAGGAAAACAACTTTGAAACCTTTTGCGACAACACCATTTCAAGACCTGTATTGTAACTTTTATCCGCATTTTGAAAAATCGCATAAATCAAAGTGCTGTTCGGAACGGTCACTGAAATACGTGTAATGACCCCCTCAGTAACACGATGAAAAAAAGCCGAATAATAGTAGCCATTATCCCAACTCGTCTTGAAACCCAACTCAAACGCATTAGTAAATTGCGGGCGTAAAGCAGGATTGCCGACTTTTATGATTTCAACATCGTCATATTTAGGAAAAATACGAATATCTACTTCGTTAGGTCTGTCCACACGGCGGTTGTAAAAGAGCGATAATTTGTTGTGTTCACCCATTTTATACGCTAAACGAACCGTTGGAAAGGCTTGTGTATAGTTGTAGCCATCACTTTTGTAAGTATTGTGATTGGGATTCACATCGTAACGCAAACCCACGTATTCACCGCGTAAACCTATCTCTGCTTCATACTTTTTATTCTCAAAAACATAGTTGCCATAAAGCGCGGGAATGGTTTCTTTATATGTAGCCTCGCCGCCAGCATTAATATCAATTGGCGAATTGATGCCAGGGGAAAACTGCATATTCGTAGGGATATTTCTAATGCGCAGCTTAAAACCACCTTCAAAACGTCCGTATTTCAAAGGACGTACATAATCTGCATTGAAGTCCGAAACGTGTTCATCAGAAAGCAATTTGAAGGCATCTTTGCCCGTAAAAGTCGGTCGAATATTGTCAAAAAAGTATTTTTCATCTTCTCGATGAAAAGTATAATTAAAACCCAAATTCAGTAAATGACCAGGCTGTTTGTACTTGTGTTGATAGGCTGCGGAAGCCACAACGGTTGTTTTCAATTCATCTTCCAAAAACTGCCACAAATGGGTGCGTTGTGTAAAGTCTTTATTAAAAAACGGTTCGTCACCATTGTCAATGATTTTTTCTCTGCCGTACAAACCTGAAATAGTCAACATGTTTTGATTATCCATTGACCAATCAATACCCGCTTTTAAGGTCGTAAAACCTGTATTTCTATTGCGTTTGGTTTGTTGATTGATGATCGTTCCGTCGGTGTAAACACGTTCAACAAATTCATTTTTGTTCAAAGTCTCTGTATACAGGTAATCGCCTTGAAAAAATGTATTGATTTTGTTCTTTCTATAATTCAAGGATACTGAGGGATTGACTTTTGGTGTATTTTTATACTGAGGTCTAATGGTTGGCAAATTTTCTTTTTTAATCCACAATGCGCCCAAACCTGTTGCGAAACCGACTTTACCATTTAACCCTTCGTCTTTGTTTTTTTTGTAAATGATATTGATGATACCTGCGTTGCCATTGGCATCATATTTAGCAGAAGGATTATTTATAATCTCTATTCTGTCAATAGATGACGCTGGAATATTGTCTAAACCTGTTTGATTCCCAAAGCCTGTTAAAGCCGTTTGTTTGCCATCCATCAATACAGCTACTTTATCGTTACCGCGTAATTGAATCTTACCGTCTTGAACCGTTACACCTGGCAAATTCTGCATCGCTTGCAACACTGAGCCGCCACTTTGACTGATATTATCGGCTACGGAAAACGTCTTTTTATCCATCTTGCCGCCTACTTCGTCTTGCTTTGCAGATACGACCAATTCATTCAATGTTTTCACATTTTCGGTCATTTCAATGGTCGTTAAATCCAAAAAATTGGTTAAACTACCGACATAAAGCGGTTGATTTTTGGTTTCAAAGCCGATAAGAGTAATTTGTAAAACATAATTCCCAGGCTTGATATTGGCAATTGTGAATTGCCCTTCTTCATTTGTCACTGTTCCGATAACAAATGTGCCTTCCTTTTCTGTTTTTAAAACCACGATGGCATAAGGCAGCACAGTTGTTTTATGTTTAACAATGCCTGAAATAGTTACAAGCGTGCTTTGAGCATGACTGTTTAAGATAGAAGTGAAAAAAAAGGAGAGAATTAAAACGACTTTCAATTTCATTTTCAACTTTTTAGTGATTATTAAAAGTCACAAGGTAGGGAATATTGCTTTTTAAGTGTCAAAATACTGAGGGGGTCACTTTGCAATAGTTTCATATGATTTTGTCATGGCTGCCACATCAAATTTTGACACACGGTCAAAAGTCGTTTTTGGAAATATACATCATTCTATAAGACTATTTTGCTAATAAAGCGATGATCAACATGCCAATAATACTATATATACTTTGCTTGTTTATTTGAAAATGTACTTAAATAACACTCATGTTTATTGACCAACCCCCAAAAGGTTTTACAGTCGCACAATTCGGACTACCATCTTTGCCGCGTCCATTGACCTTTGTTTCAAGGATAAAAGCCGCATTTTCTGCTATTTTATCCAGCATTGCCCCCGTAATACCACTTAACGGAATTTTTAAACGCCGACTCCAAACCGAATTTAGTTGTCCTGCAGAAGTGCCGATATTGATATAAATAAAACGACCCTTCCGCACGCCATGAATACTTTCGCCAAAAAAATCGGGTGCGCCATCCACGTCTGCTTTTACCTCTGCCGTCAAGTTAAAATGTAAATCCTGTCCAATAGATGTTTGTTTTTGAATGATATCATAGTGTGAACCTTTGCCTTTTTGTAAGCCAAAAAGAACCCCTTCAGGTGGGTTTTCTAAAATGATATGTAGACCTAAAGGTTTATTCATTTTTACATTTTTATGAGTCATAAAAGGCAAAATACTGAGGGGATATTCAAGGCACAGGAATATTTTCAACAATCATTTTATTGCCCGCTTTATCATAATAAGTGCAGGTCATATCTCTCATATCCACCGTCCATTTCTCAACACCTGACTCGGCGGCATCGCTGCAAAAAGTGGGATAATCGGTTTGTCCTTGCTGATGACTCTTTAAGCGGTGCTTAAATTTTTCGGTATCGCTTGATTCAGCGACATTTAAAGGGACGTATTTTGCTTCTGAAAAGATGCTAAAACTATTTTTGCCAAAATAAATACTATGACCATCGCTTACAAAATTATCATAACAGGTGAGTCCTAATTGAATAAGCTCTTGGACGTATTTTGGAAAATCAGCACCACTCTGAACTTTAGCGTGTGCTTCCTTGATTTGATGGATTGTAAACATATTTTATGGATTTTATTCAGCAAAGATAAGATTTATAATAGGAGAAAAGGATGGATTAATATGATTTTTTGTTCTCGTATCTTTTGAAAAGTATACCTACCGAAATATGGATTGCAGAATAATGACAAATAAAAAATGAGTCATACCAAGTAAAGAATGAGTCGTTTTTTTTACTTTTACCTTAAAATCACCTCATTATACTGAGGGGGTAAAAACAATAACTAAAATCCAATCTTTATTTTATGAAAACCATTCAAGGCCCAGCCATTTTCCTCGCTCAATTTATGGGCGATACCGCACCATTTAACACACTCGAAGGCGTTTGCCAATGGGCAGCCCATTTAGGTTATATCGGTGTTCAAATCCCGACTTGGGACAGCCGTTTGATTGACTTGCAACAAGCTGCCGAATCTAAAACGTATTGTGATGAATTGAAAGGCAAAATTCAAAGTTATGGCTTACAAATCACGGAACTTTCGACGCATTTGCAAGGACAACTCGTTGCTGTCAATCCTGCTTATGATACGATGTTCGACAATTTTGCCCCCGATGAAGTGAAAGGTAAACCTCTGGAACGTCAAAAATGGGCAGTTCAGCAACTCCTATGGGCTGCCAAAGCGAGTGAAAACTTAGGACTGTCTGCTCATGCCACATTTAGCGGTGCTTTGATGTGGCATACTGTTTATCCGTGGCCCCAACGTCCACAAGGTTTAGTAGATACGGCATTTACGGAATTAGCAAAACGCTGGAAACCCATTTTGGACAAATTTGATGAAAGTGGCGTGGATGTATGCTATGAAATTCATCCAGGCGAAGACCTCCATGATGGTATTACTTTCGAAATGTTCCTTGATAAAGTAAAAAACCATAAACGGGCAAACTTGCTTTTCGACCCAAGTCACTTCGTTTTACAGCAATTGAACTACCTTGAATACATTGATTTGTATCATGAACGCATCAAAATGTTCCATGTTAAAGACGCTGAATTTAATCCAACGGGTCGTGTAGGCGTGTATGGGGGATATCAAGATTGGACAAATCGCGCAGGACGTTTCCGTAGTTTGGGCGATGGGCAAGTAGATTTTAAGTCCATTTTCTCAAAATTATCGCAATACAATTACGATAGTTGGGCTGTTTTGGAATGGGAATGTTGCATCAAATCGCCCGAACAAGGCGCGGCAGAGGGTGCGCCTTTCATCAAAAATCATATTATTAATGTTACTGAAAAAGCCTTTGATGATTTTGCAGGTGCAGCACCTGATGAAAAAGTGAATCGAAAAATTTTAGGGATATAAAAGTTAACAACCGCCGAAAAATCTAAAATTTTTCGGCGGTTGTTGTTTTAGGAGACCCCTCAGTAAAAAGAGGTTTTATCTCTTTTTGCTCTTTTTCTGCGGTTTATCTAATTGTTTTTCAAGCTCATAAACTCTGTTTAAAGGTATATCAAGAATATCAGAGATTTGCTGATGCGTTAATGTTTTTGATTGAAGAAGTCGAACAACACTTCTTTCTAAACCTTTTTTTAAACCTTTTTCTAAACCTTTTTCAATAGCATCTTTGAAAAATGGGTCTTTACTTAAATCTATATCTGCTGTGATTGCCATATTTTGAATATTTTGATTTACTTCTGACTGCAAATTACGCAAGTTTGATAAAACCTGCAACTGGATAACATATTTGGACAATAATAAACGGCTTTCAACACTTTCAGCTAATTTTGCCAATACTTTCTCAATCACTTTATCGGGAGATTCTCGTTTGAAATTGGCTAAAATTGCCATAATAATAGTTTCAGGTTTGTCACTATCAAGAAATTCCTCAAACGGTATATCACATAAATTGATAATGGTAAACCTAAACGAAAGGTCTTCTTGTTCTAAGACAGAAACCATTTTCGACGGATTATTGCCTAAATAAATCACAAATTGCTTGACACGCAGACCTGTTTTATGAAATAGAATGCCTCTATAAAGTAGAAAACGACGAATCATGATGAGTATCTCGTCTGCTACTTGAAACTCAAAATGTAAGATGAAATTCTTATCGGGGTCTTCATGCTGAATCCGTTTTAAAAAATCAGATTCCCGTTCAAGTGTAATTTGAAGTTTGTCTTTAATATCTTCCGATTCTTTAATGTCAATACCTTGTCGGCTTGAAAAAAATGAAAAAAGGCCATTGATATTTTCTTTTATGATACGGTCAATATAGTTTGCCATAAGTTTCGTTGTTTTGTTTACAACACAAATTTAAAAAGCATTGTTTGATTAACAAAATGTTGATAAAAATATTTTTTGTTTAAATTTATTATTAAAAAATACGTGTTATGAAGCTATTTCGGCTCTTTTCTATCCTTTTTATCTTTTCCTTCGGGACACATTCTGCTTTTGCTCAAATCACGCAAATCATTCGCGGACGCGTGTTTGATTCAGAAACACAAAAGCCCCTTGTTGATGCGGCAGTCGTTTTGGATAACGAAAGTCTAAAAACCACAACGAATACTGAGGGGGTGTTTCGTTTGGAAAAAATATCCGTTGGCCGGCATGTTTTGCGCGTCAGCTTTGTTGGTTTTGAAACCCTCGTTGTACCTGATATTTTGTTAGAATCAGGAAAAGAGATAGTGCTTGATTTGGCACTTAAATCATTGGCTATCAATACTGACACGCTCGTGGTGACGGCGCAACGTGAGCGATATTTCGACCCCATCAATGGCATTCGCAACGAAAAGTTGATTCGTTATCCTGCTACTTTTAATGACCCTGCAAGGCTCATTACTTACCTACCGGGTGCGGCGACAACCAACGACCAAGGCAATAATATCAGCATACGGGGTTCATCGCCCAATATGGTTCAATGGTATTTAGAAGGCGCCGAGGTCGTCAATCCAAACCACTTGTCAAATGCAGGCACACGCAGCGACCAAGCAACGGTGAATGGCGGGGGCGTACTAATTCCAGGCTTTAATGTAATGTCGGGAACACAACTTTATAAAGGGGCGATGTCGTCAGATTTGGGCGGCGCATTGACTTCCATTATAGATATTGGTATGCGAAAAGGCAATAATGAACACCGTGAAACGCAAATAAGCCTCGGACTCATTGGTACAGAGTTGGGTACTGAGGGGGCGTTTTCTAAAAACTCAAAGGCTTCTTATTTGGTGCATTATCGCTATTCAACAATTGGGTTATTGGCAAAAATGGGTGTTCCCTTGGGCGATGAAGAGATACAATTTCAAGATTTAAGCGTTAATTTAAGCTTCCCTACTAAAAATGCGGGTAATTTCAACGTCTTCGGCATTTATGGTACATCTGAAAACCTGTTTACGCATCTGCCTATTCGGACTGAATGGAAAGTGGATAAAGACAGCCAAGACATCACATTCACCAATAAAATGGGTGCAATGGGTGTGCGGCACGAATTGAACATGGGCCAACGTGGACGATTGTCAACCATAGTGGCGTATTCCGCTTTGGAAAATGAGCGTTCTGCCGTGAGTTTTTCTTTGAATAATGTGCCTGTGCTTGTGCGCAGTGTTGATAATAAACCGTCAAAATTGTTTTTAAAATCTGTTTACAATTATACGCTTAATGCTAAACAAAACTTAAAAATGGGTTTTATGGCTCGAAATGACGATTTTCAATATATTCAAACGCTCAAATCAGGTGGAAACACGACCGTTTTACCAGCCAGTCAATCCAGTTGGTGGTTGCAACCTTCAGCAGAATGGCAAGCCAAATGGACAAATAATTGGACTACACAATTGGGCGTGCGCTTAGTTCAATGGAATAATTTGACTAATACGAAAAACAATGAAACCAGTGTTGAGCCTACTGCTAATATTCAATATTTGTTCGCAGACAACTCAAATTTAGCATTTGGTTATAGTTTACAAAGCCAAATGGTATCGCCGCAGTTTTGGACTTCTCCTTACTTATCAGCTTTACAAGAGTTTATTCCTTTTAATATTGAGAACCTTACGAGGTCGCACAACGTCAATTTAGGTTATCGTTTTAAGATTTCAAATAATATTTTAGCAAATATTGAGACGTATTATCAATCCATTTTTGAAGGTTCTAATTTGACGCTTAATAATTATGAAATTGTTGCAGGTAGCTTAACTTATCAAACAGAAGGGCGCAATGCAGGTATTGAAGTGGATGTACAACAACAACTTAACAAAGGTTTTTATTGGCGTGCCAATGTGTCACTTTATGACGCAAAATACAAAAAAGGTTCGCAATGGTCTGATACTCAATTTAATGGACATTATATTGCAAATGCACTGATTGGAAAAGAATGGGTTAAAGGGACACTGAAAAATCGTTTTCTGGGTGTTAATGTGCATACCATACTGAGGGGTGGCTATTTGGATGCTTACTCAAATACAAACTTGAAAGACTATTTCAGAACGGATTTGAGCGTCTATTGGAAACGCAGTCATGCCCGTTATTCTTCTACCCTTCAGTTGGATTTGCAGAATGTCACCAATCAAGAAAATGAAGGGTGGCGTTATTTTGACCGCCGCCAAGGGCAGACAGTGACTCAATTTCAATTGGGTTTGATACCCAATTTGGCTTATAAAGTGGAGTTTTAAAAAATAAAATAATGAGTAATTTAACAATACCTGAAACCCGTAAACTCGCTGCCCGCAAACGCATCGCCCTCATTGCACATGACAACAAAAAGCCTGAACTCATCGAGTGGGCAATATATAACAAAACAATTTTAGCAAATCATGAACTGTATGGCACAGGCACGACTGGGCGACTGATTGAAGAGGCTTTGGAGCAACCTGTCATTCGGTTACTGAGTGGTCCCTTAGGTGGTGACCAACAAATCGGCTCAATGGTTGCCGAAAACCGTATAGATGTGATGATTTTCTTTTGGGACCCAATGGAAGCGCAGCCGCATGACCCCGATATTAAAGCCTTATTGCGCTTGGGTGTAGTATGGAATATCCCTTTCGCTTGTGACCGAGCCACAGCCGATTTTTTGATGACTTCGCCATTGATGCACGAAGAATATGAGGTGCGGCTGCCGAATTATATGACTTATTTGAAGCGGCGGGTTTAAATCTTTGATTTTTTTACAATTTCCCCCCCCCCTCAGTAAAACGCATCATTTTTGTATGAACAACTTTTAAGTATTGTTTTATTCATAAAATTCAAACATTATAATTTATAATTTAAATCATAAATCAATGAATAACAAGGAATTGACTCCCTTTGAAGGTAAAGAAATTAGAAAAATTTGGTTTGAAGAACAATGATTTTTTAATGTATCTGACATTATTGGCATTTTAACAGAAAGTAAAGATCCAAAAGCGTATTGGCGTAATTTAAAAAAACGCTTGTTGGCGGAAAGCGGAAATGAGTTCGTATCAAATTGTTACGGACTGAAATTTGAAGCCAAAAACGGTATTAGGCTTGACAGCAGATAATAAACCCAATGAACTTTCTTAAAATTTGAATTTTATGCAAAACGGTTTTATTTTCGATATGGACGGTACGATGGTGGACAATATGATGACACACCACTGCGCTTGGCAAATTAAATTAGGTGAATTAGGTTTGGATATGCCCCTTGAAGAAGTGCATCGCACCATTCACGGCAAAAACGAAGAAATCATTGAACGGCTTTTTGGTACTCGATTTTCGCCTGAACAACGACGGCAAATTGCAGGGGAGAAAGAGGAATGTTATCGTCAAGTTTTTTTACCAGAACTGAAACTCATAGACGGTTTAGAAGATTTTTTGAACGATTGTTTATCCAAAAACATACCCCTCAGTATAGGTACGGCTGCGCCTCCTGGCAATGTTAATTTTGTAATGGACAACCTCAATTTGCACTCTTTTTTCAAAAAAGTTGTCAATTCTGACGATGTTTCCCTTGGAAAACCCAATCCAGAAGTGTTTGAAAAAGCTGCGGCAGGGATAGGCATACCCCTCAGTCATTGCCTTATTTTTGAGGATTCACCAATAGGCGCGACAACGGCTTTTAATGCAGGTTGTCCTGTTATTGTTGTGTTGACAACGCATAAACAAGAGGAATTTGCTCATCTGCCGAATGTGGTAAAATTCATAAATGACTATACGGAATTGACGGTTGAGGAGGTTTTGGGGTTTATGGGGACGAACAACAAGGTTTCGCTTTTATCAAACGTTTCTTGAAATAGTGAATGAAAATGACCAATATTTAAGCGAATTTTTATCATTTTGAAAGAAAAACAGTAATTTTGAAAAAAAATTAAAAGATGCTACAAAATGACCTTTTAGCTCGAATCACTTCACACCCTGATATTTGTCATGGTAAACCCGTTGTACGTGGACTGCGCTATCCCATCCAAAATATACTTGAATTATTGGCTTCGGGTATGACTCATTCAGAGATACTTGATGATTACGAAGATTTAGAAGAGGAAGACCTTTTGGCTTGCTTGCAATTTGCTGCCCGACTAACACAAGTTAAAAACATCACACAACTGTTAGCGGCATGAAATTCATTGTTGATGCTCAATTACCAAAGTCTTTGGCTCGTCTTCTTGTTTCATTAGGGCATGATGCGATACATACCTTAGACTTTCCTTTGAAAAATGCAACAGGAGATTCTTATATCAATGAAATCTCAATGCAACAGGAACGAATTGTTATCAGTAAAGAGTCAGACTTCTTTAATACTTTTCATGCTAAAAAAGAACCCCATAAGCTAATCTTCTTGACTGTTGGTAATATCCGAAACAGCCAACTTTTAGCACTTTTTTCTCAAAATATTCATATAATTGTTCGTGAACTTACACATTCTGATGTTGTCGAAATGAATACGACAACTATCATTGCGCTCATATAATGTCCTTCAGTAAAATGTGTTATTTTTTTGTGATTAAAATAAAGGAAGTTGAACCCAATTTAGGTTCAACTGAAAATGCCAAACTATCCCCCAATCGTCGTCATACTTTCCATCGCACCCATACCCATAAAACGTCGTGCTTCTGCTTCAAAACCGTCTTTTGCACGATTGTGTAAGGCATCTTGCAAAGCCACTTGCAGTTGTTCATCGGTCGCACCTTCACGCATCAAGTCTTTCAAATTCATAACGCCCGAATCGTATAAACAGGTTTTCAATACCCCTTGTGGTGTGATGCGTATACGGTTGCACGTACCGCAAAATGTACGGCTGTATGCGGCGATGATGCCGACTGTGCCTTGATGTCCTGGGATGCCGTAATTGTAAGAAGTGGAGTGCGGTTCGTCTTCAATTTTATAAGTTTCTGGGTAAAATTCCTTGATTTTATCCAAAATGCGTTGCCAATGCCAGTGCAATTTGTCGTAATGTGCCTCACCGCCGTTGAAGGGCATTTCCTCAATGAAGCGGACTGAAACAGGATATTGACGGGTCAATTCGACCATCGGTATCAAGTCCACATCGTTTTTTCCTTCCATGACGACGGAGTTAATTTTAACATGAATGTCGTGTTTCAAAAGCAATTCAAACGTCTTCCAAACCTTCGCAAATTCATCGCGGCGCGTGACTTCATAAAACCGTTTCGGGTCGAGTGTATCGAGACTTAAATTGACGGATTTTATGCCCAATGCTTTCAATTCGGGTACAAAAGGGGCAGTTAATGTGCCATTTGTGGTTAAATTGATGGTCTTGATACCTTCTGTTTCTGCTAGACCCCTCAGTAAAAGCATCAAATCTTTGCGTACAAACGGCTCGCCGCCGGTGATACGCACTTTTTCGATGCCTACTTTTGCTAAGGCTCGCATCATACGCAGCATTTCTTCATAACTCATCAAAACTTGACGCGGTACGAAGTCTATACCTTCTTCGGGCATACAATAAAAACACCGCAAGTTGCAACGGTCTGTTACAGCCAAGCGGACGTAATTGATGATTCTGCCGTGGTTGTCGTATAGCATGGGTTTTAAATTATTTATATAGTCGAGAAATAAACCTTCCCAACTTTGTACAATGAATATAAGAGAAAAAGCCGTCTTGATGTTTAACAAAAAGGCTTTTCATTATGAATTTGAGGGGGATTAAACACTTTTCCACCCTTCAGACCCAAACCGCAATGATTCTGGATATGGAAAAACGTCTATAATATCACCTTTTTTGAGCCGTTCTTTTACTTCATTCCAATAGCGGGCTGTAAAAAGCTCGGGATGTTTTTGAAGGAAAAAAGACCTTTGTTCGATGTTTGTAAACAGAAAAGGGGGGAATTCTTCTGGAAAAATATCTTTTTCACCTACATAATACCATGCCTCGCTGGACATTTCGTCGTCGTGACTCCGTGATTGCGGAATGTCTCGAAAATGGCAATCGGTTATCCACTCGATTTCATCATAATCGTAAAAAACGACCCTCTTAAGGCGGGTGACACCAAAATTTTTCATCAATAAATCACCCGGGAAAATATTGGCTGCTGCCAATTGTTTCAAGGCTTTGCCATAATCATTGAGTACATGACGCATATCTTCGGGCGAGGCGTTTTCGAGATATAGATTAAGCGGCACCATTTTTTTCTCGACATAAAGGTGTTTAATTTCTACTTTATCACCCTTCAGTTTAACCTTCGATTTGGCAATTTTTTTCAATTCTGTCAGTAATTCGGGCGTAAAACGCTCTTTTTCGACGACAAAATTCTCAAAAAGATGGGTGTCTGCTAACCGTCCGACACGGTCATGTTGGGTAACGAGGTTGTATTTTTGTTTGACAATTTTTTCAGACGTGTTTTTTGGCGGTGCAAAATTGTCTTTAATGACCTTAAAAACCATATTGAAAGAGGGCAATGTGAAAACAGACATCACCATTCCTTTAATACCTGGGGCGAAGTCAAATTTTTCTTCTGGTTTTTGTTCTAATTGTTGTAAAAAGTTGCGGTACATCTCGGTTTTACCATGTTTCTCAAAGCCCAAAGTCGTGTATAACTCACTCAAAGGTTTGTGCGGCAAGATGGATTTCAGAAACTCAACCATCTCGCTCGGTATATCAACTTCTACTAAAAAATGTGAGCGATAATACGTGAAAATAGAAGCGACATGATTGTATTCATATAATAAAGCATCGGCATAAACCCCACGGCCTTCATGCAAAAATGGAATGATAAACGGATGAATTTTTCCGCCTAAAAAAGCCCTTCCAACCAGATAGGCGCCTGTGTTTCGATAAAAAACAGAGCGCAAAACCTCCATCCGCGTATCTACATCAGGTTTGTATTGTGAAAACAAATTTTGGCGAATCGAATTGGAGACCAATTCAATATCCCGTTCAAAATCTTCATAGGGTGCATCAAATCTGAAATCTTGTAACAGTTGGGTGACAAATGTTTTAGTTGTCGGAAAGCCTCTATAGGTATGATAAATGGGTCGTGCAGACCTAAAACTCATTTTATCATGTGGCGGCAACACAAACATCAGTTCACGGTCAACACTCAAACCTTTGTGAATATGGCGATAAACTGAATTGAAAAACGTCTCGGCGATGTCTTTATAATAGAGGTTTAGGACTAATTCCTCATACATTGCCTTCGCTGCGCGCCAGGTATCTCTGTCTTTAAATCGATCTGTGAGCATTTCCGACAAGCGATTGCGCGTGTCACTGACTGCCTGACGATACAAGGTTAAACGCTCCGTTTGGTCGCCTTGCAAGCCATGCCAATCGCGGCTTTCAAACCGCAGTTTGGCTAATTTGTTGATGCCTCTGAAACGATTGTGATAGCGGTTGTACTCATCTAAAATGAGATTAGCAACGTGAAAAGGCAGCAGTTTGTCGTGCATTGTGGGTCTTGGATGTTTGATAATATCAGAATTGGTTATAAAAATTAGCACAAATATCGTAAAAATGTGCTAATTCCAACCACTAAAACCCATGAGCCTATTTTTGTCTCAACTTTACATATTTCAAAACCCCGCTTTGATATAACTATATTTTTGTTCTTGTTTCAATATCACCTCAAATACGCCCGACGGCACATAAATAGCTTCGGGCAAAATTTCCGATTTGTCAATTTTACGCTCGCGCATCGTGTTTTCACAAGCTGCAAAAACAACGCCTTTGGCTTTCAATTCAGTGATGGCATTTGCCTGTTTGGTTTTGGCTATCATCAGCATTTCGATGCCGTTGTTGTGGCAGACGACTTCAATTTTAGTATTTGGTCCAGCGGTCAATGCGTTATTTATTTGTTTAAGCATGGCTTTATGCACCAACGTATCATTGTTCGTCAATTGAAAAACGGCTTTATGTGCCTTTGTACTGACCACTTTTTGAGCAAATACTGAGGGGGTCGAAACGATGAAACCAAGAACGACAAGAAGAAAGATTTTTTTCATAATGAGTATTTTGTTTTATAGTGATTGATTTTTTCAAAAATGAAGCAATTATTTAACCGAAGGTAAACCCGCCGCTGACCAGCCATTGAACCCACCCAAGAGGTTATACACTTTTTTAAAACCCGATTCTTGAAGGATTTTAGTCGCTTTTGCGCTGCGTCCACCAACAGCACAATAGACATAAACAGGCTTTGTTTTGTCCAATTTATTGACTTTTTCCTTGAAATCAGTATCAAAAAAGTTGATAGTTGTCGCATTTGGCAAATGACCCTTGGCGTACTCCTGTGGTGTTCTGACATCTAAAACAATCGCCGTATTGTCCATAGCTAACTTCTTTTGAAAATCAGTGGCACTTAAGTCGGGTGTCGTTTGCGCAGTATTTTGTGTCGCATTTTGACTTAACACCGAGCTTGTCAAAAAGGTCATGCCCAGCATGAAACTGAAAAGTAATTTTTTCATTGATTGTCTTTTTTTTTATAATTTTAATGAATAGGAGTCTTAACAATAAGACATAAGGAAAACCGTGCATCAACAAATCGAACCAATCCATCGGTTGCATACCCACCGCCCCACCTGCGACCCATTTGAGTTTGCCCCACACATGCGGTTCGGGAACAAAAGGCGCTAATCCAATTGTCAAACACAAAAGTAAAACGGTTGACCAATTGTTTAAGATATTTTTCATTGTATGATACTTCGATAAACGTTGAAAATAGGGAATTACACCCATTCGCAAAGATAATACAGCTTTTGCAGACCCCCTCAGTATTATCCCCATTTCGCAGGTAGGAGATCTATTGGACAAACGTATAATCAATTGGAAATGGTTTACCTAAAAGTATTGTAGTAACAAACTGATTTTAAAATCTTTGAATTATCCATTATCAACTATCCATTATCCATTAAGATGAGTAGGGAGTCATTTTTTCAAGGCTTTGAGCGCAGCCTCTTTCATTTTTTCAAATTGGGCTTCTGAAATCGCTGATTTCCACGATATATGATTGTATTGGACAAAAGAAAAATCCTTTTTATCCTTTAAAGCACCATAAATAGTGAAAGCAGCCAACACACTTCCTGCTAAACTCGGATGAAAATTGTCAGGCGAATATAAAGGTAAGTCGGGCGCATATTTCCAAGCCAAACCCGCGGGGCAGAGCAGCGATTCAGTTTGTTGCGCCGCTTGGGTATAGGAATATATAACATTATCCAAATCAAAAGAGCGACTGATAGAAGGCCAAACCATGTATAAAGCCAATCGGGTATGGCCACTCTTTTTGCATAAATCCGCTAAAATTTTAGCATCACGCATTAACAAAACCTGCGATTCAGGTAAAGCAGACGGCCCTTGTTGTGCAACCACCACATCATAATTGCCCGTCTCAATTTCCCTCTGAATGATACCTTTATTCAGATGGTCTTCTAAGGCATAGTTGGGCAATAAAAACGCAGTATAGGTAATATCAACCAAGTCCTGTTCTGCCAATTCTTTCAATAAAAAAGGCAAATCATTGGTATACGTAAGGCTATTACCAACGAAAAGAATGCGTAAAGTAAGGTTTACGGGTTGTTTCGAGGTCGTTTTTGTACTATGACAGTTACAAAAAGCAAAAACAACAATCAGAAGACGGATACATACATCTTTCATGAGCTTTTTTTTAGATAACATCAAAGTTTTTATCAATGCTTGTTACAACCTTTCATCTTTTTCGCAACTTGGAATCAAAATCAAGCAAAACTTTAAATAATCTTAGCATTTAATTCAGAAATAAAATATTGTAAATCAATTACTTAAATACTAAGAAACTGTTTTAAAACTTGTTACTGACTGTTTCTCGCTGCGCTCGAAAAGCGTGCTTTAAAGTGTTTCTTTCGGAGCGAAGCTCTTTTTAAAGGTTTTTGCG